>NZ_JBIAHG010000014.1:0-198149 GCF_042870385.1 Streptomyces sp. NPDC006602
CGCCCGTCGAATACGAGACCAACCACTACATGCAATCCACGAAACCCCAGGTCACAACCACAATCTGAGATCTCTACCGAACCCGGGGCGGTTCAAACAGCGCCTGGCCCCAAAAGCCGATACAGCGGACTCACCCTCTACCAGATCCTCGACACCATCCAGGACCTGCTGAACTGCTGGACCGGCACCTGCACCACCTGCCACCGCCCCCTGCCCAGAACGGCCGCCACCAGCCCAAACCCAAGAGCCAGGCAAACCTAACGGAGTCCTACTAGAACCCAAGGTCCCTCCAGGGGCTTCGTGCGCTCAAGGCCGCTGAACCGCGCCGGGTGCACCGTGCACCAACGGTTGCGCCTGACTGTTGTGCTGTCAGGCCCGGACTGGTCCGGGCTTTCGGGAGCCGGTCAGCGGGCCGGGCGCCGGGTGGAGCGCCAGATGGAGCGGGCCGCCAGGTAGAGCAGATCGACGATCAGAAGCAGTACGCCGATGGACATCAGGTGGAGGCGGCGTCCGCCGACCGCGTGCCCCACCGACCCCAGGGTTCTCAGGACGATGCCGACGACAACCGGCCGGTGTCTTCGAGCACGCCGTCAGGAAAGCGAGTGCGCCAGGCAGCGTGCTGTTCGTTTGATCCTCCGCGTGCCCGAACGCTCGGGTTCCAGGAATCCTGGGCGCCTCGCAGCCGGTACCCCCACGGGGCTTCGGCCTTGGGGATCTCAGGCGGTGCGTTTGGCGCGGTGGCGGGCTTCCCGGAGTCGGACCTTCGAGGGGAGGCGGTCCAGGCCGGCCGAGTCCCGTGCGTGTGCGAGTGTTTCGCGGCTCAGCCGCCCAAGAGCCCGCGCTGGATCGGCGTGAGGCTCCAGCAGCAGCCGCACGCGTGCGGTCGGAGCGGTACGTCGGCCCGTCAGCCGGACACGAGCCCGCGAGACCCCGTCCAGGGCTTGCGCCTCTTCCTTGATGGCGTTCTCCAGTGTGCGGCCGCCGAGTCGGGCTGCCGCGCCGTCTTCGCTGTCGACGAGGACCCGGTCCAGGCGGTGTCTGCGTTGCGCGAGGAGCCACCACAGCAGCAGGGCCAGCAGCACGGCGAGCACCGCGATCACGGTCGGCCACCACCAGTCCTCTTCCCGCCACCGGGTGCGTCCCTCGGCGCCCAGCACCACGTCGTCCGGCCCACGGAAGGGCCACCAGCCCGGCACGTCGAAGTCCCAGTGGCGCTGCAGGTCCAGTGCGCCCAGCAGCACGCCGCCGCCCAGGGCGAACAGTCCGAGGCCGAGCAGTGCGAGCAGCACCCGGTTCACCGTCTTGAGCATCGGATCACCTCAGCCTTTCTTGGGGCGCCGGACGCGCACGGCCAGTGTGGGTTGCCGGGCCAGGCCCAGGGACCTCACGGCTTCGCCCAGCTCGGCGTCCAGGTCCGCGCGGACCTCTTCGAGATCGCGGAAATGTGCCTGTGCCCGGGCTTTGACCTTCCGGCGGCCGACATCGACCTGTGCCGACTGGACACCGGGCACCTGCATGGCCCGGTCGCGCAGAACCAGGGCGGCCGCGCGGCGGTCGAGCCCGGCTCGGACGTCCTCTGTGCCAGGGATACCGGTGGGCCGCCCCATGGGCAGCAGCCTGCGTAGTCCCGGCGTCACCGCCAGCAGGAAAAGCCACAGGCCGAGGGCCATCGCCACCGCGGCCCCGACGATCATCCAGACGTCGTCCAGGGGCCGTGTGGCCAGTTCCTCGGCGAGCCGCCGCCGCCAGCGCATCGCGTTCCGGCCTGCCCGCACCGCGACCACGTCGTACAGGAGAAATCCGACGACCGCGGCGCACAGCAGGGCTGCCAAGGCCGCGGGAATCCGCCGCGACGACCAGAAACGGCGCGCCGACCGGCCTGATCCGTCGGTCACCTTCGTAGCGCCCTCAACCGCCCCCGGGGTGCCGTCGGCGGACGGAGCCGCCTGTCCCGGACCGGAGGAGAGGTCGCTGCCACCGGCCGGCTGCCGCGAGGTGTTCGCGCTCATCTCACCCTCTCCCGGTCCGTGTGCCGCGTATGCGCCGAGTGCAGTTGCCCGACCGATACCGCGAGGTCGGACACATCCATGCCGGCCCATGCCCTGATCCGCTCGGTGACCTCCCGGCGCACCGCGGCGCACTGCTCGCCGATGTCGGACGGATAGCCGAGCTCGACGGTGACGTGCAGCCGTGCCTCGCCGAGCACCGCCTGCCGTCCGGCGGCGGACTCGGCGTCCCGTCCTGCACTGGTCCGTTCCGGCGCCCGCCGTACGGATGTGCTCACGTGTGGCGTCCGGCGGCCGGGTGGTACGTGGCCGGCCGACTCGGCGAACCGGCTCAGCGCCTCGCGCGCCACCCGAGCCGCGATCTTCGCGACGACCCGGTCGGTGACGGCGGTCGCCCCGCGCTCCCCGCGGGGGACGCCCGGACGCTCATCGGCTTCCCCGCTCACCGCCGCCAGTCTCCCCGAGCCTGTCGCCGGTCGTCGCGGATCCGATCCTGCCGGTCCCGGCGGCGGACGAAGTCGCCCGGTTCGAGATCACCCTCCATGAACCGCCCGATGACGAGACCGACGAGGCCCAGCACCAGCACCAGCAGGAAAGCCCAGAAGTCACCGAAATACGCGGCGAAACCCAGCGCCATCCCGGCAATCAAGCCCACCACGGCCCTGCTCATTTCGCGCTCCTTCACTCACGCGGGCTGCCGCCCCGGCTACTGGATCCGCTGCCGCTCCTCCCCTTCGTCCTCCTCGTCGGGCAGCTTCACGTCGCTGACCATGATGTTGACTTCCACGACTTCCCGACCCGCCATCCGCTCCACCGCGGAGATCACGTTCTCCCGCACCGCACCGGCCACGTCCGTGATCGAGACGCCGTAGTCGACGACGATCTCCAGATCGATGGCCGCCTGCAGCTCTCCGACCTCGACACTGACCCCGCGTGTGACGGACTTGTCACTACCGGCGCCGGGCATCCGCTCCCGCATGGATCCCATCGAGCGGGCGAATCCGCTGCCCAGGGCATAGACGCCGCGTACGTCCCGTGCCGCCATTCCGGCGATCTTCTCCACCACCACATCGGCGATGGTCGTCCGGCCGCGAGAACCGGGTGCAGCGCCGAGCCTGACGCCGGTGTTCTCAGTCATCGGGCTATTCCTCCCTCGCGAGGCCACAGAGACTCATTAATCGCATTCTAGTCTTTTTAGTACCTTTTGACCGATTATAGAGCGTGAGACGGGATGGTCCGACCAGTGGCCTGAGCCCCTGGTCCGAGCTCTCGCGGACACTCCGGGCAGAGCACTGCGGGAAGAGAACCGCGGCCGTGGAGAAGGAGGGTGAGAGGCCAGTGACCGAGGCGTGGACGCAGGCAGTAGTACGAAGCCAGCTTGACCTGGGCCGACTGCTCCCGCTCGGCGGGCCTCACGACGGGACGTGGATCAGCGAGCAAGCGGCCGTCCAGGCCCTCGGGCGCACTGCCGCCGAGGTGCCCGGTGTCCGACTGGAGTCCCTGCGCATCGAGTCGGCGCCGCTTCAACCCGTGTCCGAGTCGGCCGTCCGTCCGCCGGCCAGCGCGCTACCGCCTGGCCCGCTCACCATCGAGGCCGCCTTCACCGCATCCCTCGTGCGGCCGCTACCGGAGACCGCCGACGAATTGAGGAGCACACTGCTGGGCGCGGCCACTGAACGGCTCGGGCTGGCCACGGTGACGGCTGACATGCGCGTAACGGATCTCCATGAGGTCCCGGAGGCAGGCGTGACATCTCGGACCGCGGCGACGGCCATGAGGCCCACGTCGGACGCTGCGGCCGCGCGGAGCTCGCCCCCGGTGACCGGAACAGGGTCCATGCGGGGACTCGTCGGGGAGCTGGCGGACGTCGCAGCGGGTGTGCCGGGCGTCGCCCACCTCACCGCCGTGCTGGGCAGCCGCCCGGTCAGGGTGGAGGACCATGATGATCCACCCGGCCGACACATCGAGGTTCAGCTCGCGGTCGGCCCCGGACACCATCCATTGCAAGTCGCCCGCGCCGTCCGGGAGGCGGTAGCCGAGGCAGCCACCACTGACACCCCGGGCCCGGTCACCGTCGCCGTCCTCATCACGGAAACCGCGGCCTGGCGACGGACCTCGCCGGTCACCGTGATGAGTGCCCCTCAGTGATCAGCCGGCCCCCCCTTCATCGGCCGTCCCCGGTTCTTCCCTTAAAGTGCGCGTGCGCGGACCGCTCCGCCAGCCCTGTCCTGCCGCGGTGTGAGACCTGCCTGGCAGGGAACCCGCATGCGGACGAAGGGTGTGCGCTGCCGCCGACAGACGAAGCAGACGTCGTCCTTGCTCCGCGGTCGCGCGATGTGCATCCGCAACGGCGGAAGCGCGTCCCTGCCTGTGGGCCGGTCTCAGCAACTTCCGAGGCGGCGCCTGACCATCTGCTCCTTCGGAGAGAGTTTCAGCAGCATGACCACAAACACCACGGTCCGCCCCCCGCCCTCGGAGACGTCCCGCAGTGACTTCGCCCGATTGTCGAGAAAGATCGCTGATGCCGGCCTGCTGGGGCGCCGTCCCGGCTATTACGCAGTGCGGATCACAGTGGTGGCCGCGCTCTACGTCGGTGGGTGGGCCGCTGTCGCGCTCATCGGCGACAGCTGGTGGACCCTGACCGTCGCCGGCTTCCTGGCCGTCATCTTCGGTCAGGTCGCCCTGCTCGCCCATGACGCAGCCCACCGTCAGGTGTTCCGGCGGCGCCGGGCCAGCGAGGTGTCCGGACGGATCGCCGGTGCCGGTATCGGGATGGGCTACGGGTGGTGGCAGGACAAGCACACCCGCCATCACGCCAACCCCAACCATGAGGAACTCGACCCTGACCTCGACCCCGACCTGCTGGTCTGGGCCCAGGATCAGGCCCGGGCCGCCAAGGGTCTCCCCCGCCTGATCGGCCGCTGGCAGGCGTTCCTGTTCTTTCCGCTCCTCACGCTGGAGGGCTTCAACCTGCACGTGTCGAGCGTGAAGGCGCTGGCCAATCGCTCGCTCAAGCACCGAACGCTCGACGGCGCCCTGCTGTTCGCGCACTTCGCGGTCTACCTGACCGTCCTGCTCTGGCTGCTGCCGCCCGGCATGGCGATCGCCTTCCTCGCCGTCCACCAGGGCCTGTTCGGCGTCTACCTCGGCTCCCTCTTCGCTCCGAACCACAAGGGCATGCCGATCCTGACGGGCGATGACCGCCCGGACTTCCTCCGCCGCCAGGTGCTCACCTCACGCAACGTGCGCGGCGGCCGGTTCACCGACATCGCACTGGGCGGGCTGAACCACCAGATCGAGCACCACCTGTTCCCCAGCATGCCCAGCCCCAACCTGCGCAAGGCCCGGCCCATCGTCCGCCGCTACTGCGAGGAACTGGGTCTGGACTACGTCGAGACGGGGCTGATCGCCTCCTACCGGCAGGCCCTCGCCAGCCTCCATCAGGCCGGAGCACCGCTCAGGCACCCCCGCGTCCCGGCCTAGAGAGGCGCTGCCGCAGCCATGGGTGCCCGTGATGTGGTGACGGACCACACACATCGATCCAGGGGCACGGCTGTTCGACGTACGGCGGCGACGGCGTCACCGTCGACGACGAGCTCTGGTCGGCGGTCGGGGACCGGACCCGGCGCTACAAGGTTGCCGTCGACTCGTCGTCGAACGAGGGCCTGGCAGAACGGATTCAGCACACATGAGGCCGGGAACCTCCGTGAACACGTGAGAACTACGGAGGGCATTTCCCCAGGCCAGGCACCGCAATGTCGGCGTTTCCGCAGGTCACAGCCCCGCCCAGGGAAAACTCCTAAAGCGGGTGTCGCAGGTTCGAATCCTGCCGGGGGCACCAGAAAAGGGCCAGCTCAGGAGGGTTTCCTCCCAGGCTGGCCCTTCGTCTTGTTCGAGGCCGTGCCACACGCGTGCCAGTTAGTCCACTTCAGTCCACATCCCGTAGCCGGGGGTGGCCTCTCCGCCACCCTCGCGGATCATGGCCCCGAACCGATCAGCGATGGCCCGGTCGCGGTCGCTGGTCATGTGCTGATAGATCAGCGCGGCGCGCGAGCTGCTGTGGCCCATACGGGTCATCAGCTCACGGGTGCTGGCACCGGCGGTCGAGGCCAGCGTGTTGCCGGTGTGGCGGAGATCGTGGAAGTGGAGTTCCGACGTGACGCCCGCCGCCTTCCTGGCCCACACCCACTCGTCGCGGAAATTGCTCCGACGGAGTTGGCCTCCCTGCGGGCCGACGAAAACGTGGCCGTCGCGGCCGGGCGCTGCGAACTGTTCCAGGTGGCCCGTCACGTCGTTGAGCAGCTCGGTGGGGAACGAGGTGGCACGTACCCCGGCGGCGGACTTCGGCGCTTTGTCGAAGAGGCGGCCGTCCTGCAACTCGGCTTGAGACCGGCGAACGCTGACGGTCAGTCCCTCCAAGTCGATGTCCCGACGGCGGAAGGCTGCGAGTTCGCCGAAGCGCAGAGTGGTGAACGCGGCCAGGAGGACGAGCAGCCGATAGCGCGGCGCGATGGAGTCGGCGACGGCGAAGACCTCGGCAACCGAGAGGACCGGCCGCTCGGGCACGTCGTAGCGATCGGCGCCCTTGATACGGCACGGGTTTCGCCGGATCAGTTCGTCGTCCACGGCCGTGTTCATCAAGGCGGCTCGCTCCGCTCACCGCGCGCAGGCCCGGCCCCCGGCCAGGCCTGCGCTCCTGTCTCCGCCCCGCTCCAGCCCGGCCGGCGCCCGCGCCGCGCGCACAGCAATCAGCCACCTGATGCCAGAGAAGGGGTACATCGTGGCTGGGGCGGTCGGCTCCACGGCTTTAGAGGGCATTTGATCTAGGCGTATTGCCCTGTATGCCCTAGTAGGTTCCTCGCCAGGTTGGTGTGGTCTCGTCCGTTATGCGTTTGGCGAGGTTGTCGATCGAGGCGAGGTGGATCATGGCTTCGGAACTGGCGGTGAGGGTCTCGTAGTCGCGGGCGAGACGGCGGTGCATCATGATCCACCAATACTTCGCTCTACTACCCAGCGTCTCTTTACGACGTGAAATCCGCGCTTATCCGGGTTTCTGTTGACTACTTCGACGTCGATTCCGAGGCGGGCGCCGTGTTCGATGACGGCATTTTTGAAGCCGGTGTCGACCCAACTCTTGGAGATGGTTGGGTACTTCTCCTTCGCCTGGTCGAGGAGGCGTATTCCCAGGGCGTTTTCCGGAACGCTATGTGAACGCCCACTCATAGTTGCCCGCTTCGAGCATCGGTCCCCGTGCCGGGGCGCCACACCGAGTGACGGCTACCCCAACGGCACAGACCCCAACGAGCGCTCGGCGTTGTCAATCAGTTCCTTATAGGTGAGCACCTCTACACGGTTGACGTGAGCGTTGAGGGTGCGAAGCGCCTCGTTGATCGATTGCTCGGGTACCGAAGGTTGGACTGACGGGTGTCCGATCAGCACCACTGCGCTCGCTCGGCGGGTTTCGATGCCCAGCTCCTTGCGGATCCGGTGGCGGTTCTCGTCCAGGTTCACCAGGTAGTTCACAGCCTGACCGACTGCATTGTGTACCTCGGCGGTAGGCACCCATGACCCTCGGTACTTCTTCACCAGATTGCCGGCGAGGCTTGCGGCACGCTTCAGCTCAACCACATGGAGTGCCCCGTCACCGCGGATGAGAGGTATGTCGACCTCGTCACCCGGCACCAGTCGGCGATGGGCGGCCTCTCCCACGAACCGCCCTCCGAAGATCCAGTGTTGCCCCTCCAGAGCGCGTTGCAGTTCGAGTTCCGAAGCAGTGGGGTCCTCGACCACGTTGCGCAAGGCCGCCAGGCCGGTCGACCGCCGGTGCAACTCGGCCGCCCTGAGAACCATCTGCCCTTCCGTATCAGCAGCAAGTAGGGCTATGGCCTCCGGTGAGCTGACGATTCGGTGGGCGACTTCGGCCGCATCCTCAACGTCCAGACGCTCTTGGAGAACGCGCTCCAGCCACACGGCTCTCTCCGCCCGCCCACGAAGAAGGCGGTAACGCCCGGGTCGGTCCTCCGGTGCATCGAGGAACCGCGCGTCCTCGCTGAGTGTGCCGAAGTACGCGATCAGGTCGTCCACACTCGCCTCGGGGTGCTCGTCCATGTACTCGCGGCCAGCCTCAGCGATGTACCTGTAGTTGATCGAGAGGATGTTCCCGACGTGCTTCCGTAGCCTCTTGCTGCGCGCACCGTCCTGAAAGAGGCGGTAACGCTCATCGAAGTCAGGCTGCAGGATCCGCCCTTCGGCATAATCCAGGGAATCCTGCACGAGTCGTACCACTGGCCATTCACCGGCATCCGCCGCCCGTTGGCGAGCCGTTTCCAGGAGTTGGATGAGTACCTGCCCGCCTCTGCGATGGCCCCCTTTCCCACTCTTCATGTGCTTGCGAGCAGCGGCGAGGGCGGCCTTCACCTCCGGATGGGCTGCTCCCTCAAGGACCTTCTCCACCTGAAGTTCCAACGAAAAGTCTGACCTGACACTCATACGGTGATTGTGGTCGAAGGGTCTGACAGTGGGTGTTCGTAACCTCGTCCGGCTTCGAGACGCCATGGGAAGTCGATGGGGCGAAGGGACCACGCCGTGCCTGCGAGCCATGGTCGAAGCAGACGCTAGGCCGCACCACAAGCGCACCAGATCGAGCGGGGAGCAGCGGGGAACCACGGCGAAAGCAGCCGAGCGCGACGCGACTCCAGCCCAACCATTCGTGCAGGTCAGCGCCAGAACCAGCCGCAAATGATCGCAGCTTCCCAAGCTGATGCCGCCAACGGATTCAGCACGGGCAAGCGGCCTCAGCCCTGCCCTCGCAGTGTTCGCGTGCCTAGGATCGCGCAGTGAGCTACGACATCTACTTCTTGAACCGACGCGACGGGCAGTCCTGGGATGAGGTCCTTGAGGCGATGGAGGACGCAAGCGAGGACAGCGAGCCGATCCCCACCCACTTCCTTGAAGCTTGGGACCGAATAGTGCCGCAGGCTCGGACCGTGCTGGGCGAAGTAGAGATCACGGAGTACGAGCAAGAGTCGCGGGACCTGAGCCACTCGGACACCGGCATCGACCTGTCCGTCTTCGGTGACGAGGTGAGCATCACTGTGCCCTACTGGCATGCGGGGGACGATGCTGCAGTCGTGCTCGGCCAGGTCTCCGCCCTCGCGGCCATCGTCGAGAAGGAGACCGGGCTGACTGCCTACGATCCCCAGACAGAACGTCCGCTGATGGAGACACCACCGGAAGGCTCGATTGGGCTGATGTCGCGAATCACCGAGGATTTGCGCAGCCGCTACGGCGGTTGAGCCCCGGGCACCGGCGGAGCCGGCCAGGTTCCGAGCCGTCTGCTCGCCGCGTGCCACAGTCGTGCCAGATACAAGGGTCAGCCACGATCAACGGGGTGTCTCGCGGTCGAGTTCTCGGTGGCCCGACCAGGTAACGAAGCTCCAGGTCAGCGCCCCCGCTCCCCCGCCTCTCTCCCAAAGCGGGTGTCGCAGGTTCGAATCCTGCCGGGGGCACAGTGAGAAGGGCCAGATCAGGAGGGGTTTCCTCCCTGTCTGGCCCTTTGTCGTGTTCGAGGCTGTGCCAGATGGAAGGGCCCGTCCCATAGCCCCTGCACCCCCTCGGCCCCACGACCGGCCCTTCCGGTTGCCACGGCCCGGACAGCTGCCGGACTCCTGCGACGACTTCGGTCGAGCCGGCCTGATCTTGTCGTGAGACCTGCTCCCATCAGCGGCTTCGCGTCTGTCGGAGGCCGGGGAACCCGTCCGATTCATCCCGCAATGGGAGATCAAGACAACTCACAAAGGCCATCTCGACGAAAAGACCTCGTACTAGTCTGATCACCCTCAACGGCTTTTCGGAGCACGGCACATGCGAAAGGTGACCGGTGATGTCGCTGAGCCCCGGCGATCCGGAGTCCATAGGCGGCTATGCGGTCGTCGACCGGCTCGGTAGCGGCGGCATGGGTGTCGTCTATCTGGGCCACTCGGAATCGGGACGGCGGGTCGCGGTCAAGGTCGTGCACGCGCAGTACGCGCAGGACGAGGAGTTCCGGACGCGTTTCAGGCAGGAGGTCGCGGCGGTCCGCCGGGTGAGCGGGGCGTTCACGGCCCCGGTGGTGGACGCCGATCCCGACGCCGTACAGCCGTGGATGGCGACGCTGTATGTGCCGGGCCGCACGCTGTCGGACATCGTGGCCAAGGACGGCCCACTGCGCGGACGCGAGCTGCGCACGCTCGCGCTGGGCCTTGTCGAGGCGCTGCGAGACATCCACCGGGCGGGTGTCGTGCATCGTGACCTGAAGCCCAGCAACGTCCTGATGGCCGAGGACGGACCCCGTGTCATCGACTTCGGCATCTCGTACGCCGTCGACAATGAGGCCCTCACGGTGACCGGGCGGCTGATCGGCACCCCGCCCTTCATGTCCCCGGAGCAGTTCGCCACACCGCGGGACGTCACCACAGCCTCGGACGTCTTCTCGCTGGGGTCGCTGCTGGTGTACGCGGCCACCGGCAACCGTCCGTTCGACGGAAGCAGCCCTTATCTGACGGGCTATCAGGTGATGTACGAGACACCGGACCTGGACGGAGTCGCCGAACCGCTCCGGAGCATCGCCGAACGCTGCCTGGCCAAGGACCCGGCCGCCCGGCCCGAACTCGCCGAACTGCAGCGGATGCTTCGGGCGTTGCGGGATTCTGCCGCGCCGGTCGGCCCGAACGCGCCGGTCGTGCCAGTCGTGCCGAACGCGGCTGTCGCGCCCGGAGTGGTCGACGCAGCGGAAACCCACCTCCAGGTTTCCCGTACGCCCTCCGATCCTCGAGACCCGGCCACCGCCGCGGGGACGAGGGGAATGGACAGGGCCCGCACCGGAAACAGACGCCGAGGGCGGCACATCCTCGTCGGCCTCGCCGTAGCCGTGGCCGTCACCGGGTTGAGCATCGCGGCCGTAAGAATCGGGCCGCACCAGAACGGCGGCTCTCAGTCGCCCACTGCCCACGCATCCACGGCCGCGCCCGCCACCGCGGTGGCCCTACCGCCGACACACGTGCCGTGGGACTACCAGATCGGCGGCGCGTACCCCCTGCCGACCGGTGTGCGGGTGGTCAGTCGCAGCCACGAGGATGCGGCCGCACCGCGTGCGTACAACATCTGCAATATCAACGCCTTTCAGGCGCAGGAGCACGCGGAGGGTGACTGGGATTCCGACCTGCTGCTGCGCGACGCCAACGGGGATGTCGTCTACGACAAGGACTGGGGCGAGGCGGCCCTCGACATCCGCACGGACGCCAAGCGGCAGCGCATCGCCGCCAAGCTGAACACGTGGATCGACGAGTGCGCGGCCAACGGGTACAAGGCCGTCGAGCCTGACAACTACGACTCCTTCACCCGCTTCCCGAAATACCTCACAGCCGACCAGGCCGAGGCGCTCATGAAGCTGCTGGTGGCACACGCCCACGAGAAGGGTCTGGCCGTCGCCCAGAAAAACACCGCGGAACTCGTGCGCGACCGAGCGTCGGTGGGCCTGGACTTCGCCGTGGTGGAGGAGTGCGGCCAGTGGGACGAGTGCGGCGAGTTCGCGGAGGCGTTCGACAACAACGTGTTCGTGGTCGAGTACACGGCGAAGGGCTTGTCGAAAGCGTGCTCCAGCTGGAGCAGCCAACTGAGCATTGTCCGCCGCGACCAGGATGTCGCGGCGGAGGGCGCGAGCGGCTACCTCCGCAAGACCTGCTGATCAGAGCCTGTCGAACGACGGAACACGTCAGTGGGAGCGGAGGCCGGCCGCGGGCTCGGCAATCACCGGATCCTTCGGGCAGCAGGCTCATGTACGCGCCGGTCGCCCTTGGGTGTGCGAGGTGGCGGCTTCCTCGGTGTGCCGGAGAGGGCACCGCCTTCCGGCGTGGAGAGCGTTGTTCTCGATCAGGACGAGAACGTGCTGATGGTGCCGGCCGGGCACCGACTGGCAGGCGTTTCCCAGGTCACGCTGCGGGAGATCACCGAAGAGACGGGGGGGGGGGGGGGGGGGGGGGGCGCGGGGCCCGGGGGGGGGCCCCCCCCCCCCCCCCGCGCCGCCGCCCCCCCCCCCCCCCCCCGGCCCCCCCCCCCCCCCCCCCCCCCCCCCCCCCCGGAACGGATCCAGCGACGAAGCCCTCCAGGCCGTCGGCCTCACCCGCGC
Organism: Streptomyces sp. NPDC006602; assembly: GCF_042870385.1. Classification (NCBI taxonomy): domain Bacteria; kingdom Bacillati; phylum Actinomycetota; class Actinomycetes; order Kitasatosporales; family Streptomycetaceae; genus Streptomyces; species Streptomyces sp. NPDC006602. The sequence goes on from NZ_JBIAHG010000014.1 coordinate 12,172, forward strand.
CCCGCAGCCGAGATCGGCCGCCTGATCACCGCACCAGCACCCAGGAGCGCTCCCGCCCCCATGAGCAACACCACCCCACGCGTCCGCGTACTCAACCTCTACCGCCAGTACTTTGAACTCGTCGCCACAGGCACCAAAACGATCGAGGTGCGGGTCAAATACCCCCACCTCGCCGACCTCGCCGCTGGCGACACCATCCACTCTGACCGCCGGACGCGCTTCGTGGCGAGCCCTGATTGCCTGACGGGGAGAGGGACTCCCGCGCCTGCCACGCCTGAACGGCCGAGCGTTCGCTGTCAACGAGTACGGACCGCCTCCGACGTGACCGTTTCCGGCAAGTCGGTGTGCACCTCGGGGCGGTCCTGCGCCATCGGCACGCTCAGCACCATGGTCAGGCCACCGCCGGGGGTGTCCTCCGCGGTGAGGGTGCCGCCGGTCGCCTCGGCGAAGCCGCGGGCGACCGCGAGGCCGAGCCCGACGCCGTTGCCGCGCGGGACGTCGCCGTAGCGCTGGAAGGGTTCGAAGATGCGGTCCTTGGCCTCGTCGGGGACGCCTGGGCCGCGGTCCACGACCCGGACTTCCACGCGGTCGGCTATGGCGCTCGCCGACACCAGAACCCTCTCGCCCGGCGGGCTGTACTTGACGGCGTTTTCCACCACGTTGGCCACCGACCGTTCCAGCAGGCCCTTGTCCACGGCGACCATGGGCAGCGTCTCGGGGACGTCCAGGTCCACGCTGTCGTCGGGAACGCCGCCGAGCGCCATCGGGATCACCTCGTCGAGGTCGGTCTCGCGGACGATGGGAGTGACCATGCCGGTCTGCAGGCGTGACATGTCCAGCAGGTTGCCCACCAGGTGATCAAGGCGGTCGGCGCCCTCCTCGATCGCCTCCAGCAGCTCCGCCTGATCCTCCTCCGACCACTCGACATCGTCCGAACGCAGGGTGGAAACCGCCGCCTTGATGCCGGCCAGCGGGGTGCGCAGATCATGGCTGACGGCGGCCAGCAGGGCGGTGCGAATGCGGTTGCCCTCGGCCAGTTCCTTGGCCTGGTCGGCCTCGTGCTGAAGGCGCCGGCGGTCCAGGACCACGGCGGCCTGGGCGGCGAAGGCGGCCAGGACCCGACGGTCCTCGGCGGGCAGGACGCGGCCGGAGAGGGCGAGGGACATGTGGTCGCTGACGGGGACGTCGACGTCCGCCTCCTCGGGGGCGGCGCAGGGGCGCGGGCCCACACTGCCCGCGCAGGTCCACGGGGCCACGTCGCTCTCGCGTTCCAGCAGGGCGGCCGATTCCATGCCGAAGGTCTCGCGGACCCGTTCGAGGAGTGCCTCGAGGCTGGTCTCACCGCGTAGGACGTTGCCGGCGAGGAAGGACAGTATCTCCGCCTCGGCGCGCAGGCGGGCCGCCTGCTGGGTGCGTCGGGCGGCCAGGTCGACCACGGAGGCGACGGACACCGCTACGCCGACGAAGACCACGATGGCGACGATGTTCTTCGGGTCGGCGATGGTGAAGGTGTGGAAGGGCGGGGTGAAGAACCAGTTCAGCAGCAGGGACCCGGCCGCCGCCGAGGCCAGCGCCGGGTAGAGCCCGCCGAGCAGGGCCGCCGCCACTGTCATGGTCAGGAAGAGCAGCATGTCGTTGGCGAGTCCCACGTCCGGGAAGACGCTGCTGAGCGGCCAGGTCAGCAGGGCGGGTCCGCCGAGGCCCACCAGCCAGCCCCAGATCAGCCGGGAGCGGCCGAGCCGTGCGCCCTGGGCGACGGGTAGGCCGCGTCCCTTGCCCGCCTCGTCGTGGGTGATCAGGTGGACGTCGAGGTCGGGGCCCGAGTCCCGGGCGACTGTCGCGCCGACGCCGGGTCCGAGGACGTACTGCCAGCTCTTGCGGCGGGAGACGCCCAGGACGATCTGGGTGGCGTTCACCCCGCGGGCGAAGTCCAGCAGCGCGACGGGTATGTCGTCCCCGACGACCTGGTGGAAAGTGCCGCCCAGGTCCTCCGCCAGGGTGCGCTGGACGGCCAGTTCCTTGGGCGAGGCGGAGGTCAGGCCGTCGCTGCTGGAGACGTAGACCGCCAGCACCTCGCCCCCGGCGCCCTTCTCCGCCAGGCGCGCGGCCCGCCGTATCAGGGTCCTGCCCTCGGGGCCACCGGTCAGGCCGACCACGATCCGCTCCCGTGAGCCCCAGATCGCCGACACCTGGTGCTGGCTGCGGTACTCGTTGAGGTATTCGTCGACCCGGTCGGCCACCCACAGCAGCGCCAGTTCCCGCAGCGCGGTGAGGTTGCCCGGCCGGAAGTAGTTGGAGAGGGCCGCGTCGATCTTGTCCGACTTGTAGATGTTGCCGTGCGCCATGCGCCGGCGCAGGGCCTCGGGCGACATGTCGACCAGCTCGATCTGATCCGCCCGCCGCACGACTTCGTCAGGGACCGTCTCCCGCTGCCGTACGCCCGTGATCGACTCGACGACGTCACCCAGGGACTCCAGGTGCTGGATGTTGACGGTGGAGACCACATTGATCCCCGCTTCCAGCAGTTCCTCCACGTCCTGCCACCGCTTGGTGTTGCGGGAGCCGGGGACGTTGGTGTGGGCCAACTCGTCCACCAGCGCCACCTTCGGATGCCGGGCCAGGACCGCGTCGACGTCCATCTCGGTGAAGGCCGTGTCCCGGTACTCGATCTCCCGACGCGGCACCTGCTCCAGGCCGTGCAGCATCACCTCGGTGCGTGGGCGGTTGTGGTGCTCCACGAAGGCCACCACGCAGTCGGTGCCCCGCTCGATGCGACGGTGTGCCTCGGACAGCATCGCGTACGTCTTGCCGACGCCGGGTGCCGCGCCGAGGTAGATCCGGAGCTTGCCGCGTGCCATGTCGTCCCTCGGTCAGGCTTCGAAGCGGTAGCCCATGCCGGGCTCGGTGATCAGATAGCGGGGGTGGGAGGGGTCCTTCTCCAGTTTCCGCCGCAGCTGGGCCATGTAGACCCGAAGGTAATTGCTCTTGTTGGGCTGCGAGATGCCCCAGACTTCCTGGAGGAGGTGCTTCTGGGTGATCAGCTGGCCCGGATGGGTCACCAGGATCTCCAGAAGGTGCCACTCGGTCGGAGTGAGCCGCACGTCCTGCCCGCCCCGGACGACTTTCTTTGCGAGCAGGTCGATGCTGAAGTCCTCCGTCTCGACCAGCGCGGTCTCCGGGGCGAGCGGGGCTTCCTCGGTACGGCGGACGGCGGCCCGCAGCCGGGCCAGCAGTTCGTCCATGCTGAACGGCTTGGTGATGTAGTCGTCAGCGCCGGCGTCGAGCGCGGCCACCTTCTCGTCGGACGTCTGCCGGGCAGAGAGCACCAGGATCGGTACGCGGGTCCAGCCGCGCAGGGCCTTGATGACCTCGACGCCGTCCATGTCGGGCAGGCCGAGGTCCACAAACACCACGTCGGGCTGACGTGCGGCAGCGAGCCGCAGGGCCGTGGTCCCGTCGGGGGCCGCATCCACGCCGTAGTGACGCGCCTGCAAATTGATCCTGAGGGCCCGAACGAGCTGCGGGTCGTCCTCCACCAGGAGCACCCAGGTCATGGGCGTGCGCCTTTCCTGTCGTACGTGGGCCATGGGTGTCGGATGCACTGCCGTTGCCTTCCTCGGCTGCATGACGGCGGGAGCCGGCCAGGCCAGGATCGCTCCCGGGCTGCCGACTCCCTCCTGCGCCTCATCGCCATCAGCTCCTGGCCACGAGGCCCTTCAGCGCGATGTTGAGTTCGAGGACGTTCACGCGGGGTTCGCCGATGAAGCCGAGGGAACGGCCCTCGGTGTGCTTGTCCACGAGCTTCTGCACCTCGGCGACCGGAAGGCCGTTCTTCTCCGCGACGCGGTGCACCTGGAGCTCGGCGTACTGCGGGGAGATGTCCGGGTCCAGGCCGGAGGCGGAGGAGGTGACCGCGTCGGCGGGCACCTGCGAGGGCCTGACCGTGTAGCCGGGCACCGAGTTGTCCTTGACGACCGCGGCCTTGGCCGCCTCGACCTGCTTGATGAGGTCCTTGTTGTCGGCCGATAGGTTGGTCGCGCCGGACAGCAGCAGCTTGTACTGGGTGTTCACGCTGTTCGTGCCCAGGCCGTTCGCCGGGCGGCCCTGGAACCACTTCAGGTCCGGCTCCGGGGTCTCCTGCCCCTTCTCCAACGGCAGGGTGTACGACTGCCCGATCAGGGACGAGCCGACGACCTTGCCGCCCGCCTTGACCTCGGAGCCGTTCGCCTTGTCGTTGAACAGCGCCTGCGCCACGCCGGTGACGACCAGTGGGTAGATGACACCGGTCACCAGGGTCAGCACGAGGAGGGCGCGCAGGCCCGCCCCCAGCAACCGGGCCGTGTTCGCAACGGAGGTGTTCATGTCGTTCATCCGATCCCGGGGATAAGGGAGATGAGCAGGTCGAGGAGCTTGATGCCGATGAAGGGAGCGACGAGGCCGCCGAGGCCGTAGATCCCGAGGTTGCGCCGGAGCATCTTGTCGGCGCTCACCGGCCGGTACTGCACGCCCTTCAGGGCAAGCGGCACCAGCGCGATGATGATCAGCGCGTTGAAGACGACCGCGGACAGGATCGCGGAGTCCGGCGAGGACAGCTGCATGATGTTGAGCTTGTCCAGACCCGGGTAGACCGCCGCGAACAGCGCCGGGATGATCGCGAAGTACTTCGCGACGTCGTTGGCTATGGAGAACGTGGTGAGCGCGCCCCGGGTGATCAGGAGCTGTTTGCCGATCTCGACGATCTCGATGAGCTTGGTCGGGTTGGAGTCGAGGTCGACCATGTTGCCGGCCTCCTTGGCGGCCGACGTACCGGTGTTCATGGCCACGCCGACGTCCGCCTGGGCGAGCGCGGGTGCGTCGTTGGTGCCGTCGCCGGTCATGGCGACGAGCTTGCCGCCCGCCTGCTCGCGCTTGATGAGGGCCATCTTGTCCTCGGGGGTGGCCTCGGCGAGGAAGTCGTCGACGCCCGCCTCCTCCGCGATCGCCTTGGCCGTCAGCGGGTTGTCGCCCGTGATCATGACGGTCTTGATGCCCATGCGGCGCAGTTCCTCGAACCGCTCCCGCATGCCGTCCTTGACGACGTCCTTGAGGTGGATGACCCCCAGGACGCGGGCGCCCCGGCCGTCCTGGACGGCCACGAGCAGCGGGGTGCCGCCTGCCTCGGAGATGCGGTGGGCGATGGCGTCCGCGTCCTCGGCGACCGTGCCGCCCTGCTCCTCGACCCAGGCGATGACCGAACCGCCGGCGCCCTTGCGGATCTTCCGGCCGTCCACGTCGACGCCCGACATCCGGGTCTGGGCGGTGAAGGCGATCCATTCGGCGCCGACCAGCTCGCCCTGATGCCGCTCGCGTAGGCCGTACTTCTCCTTGGCGAGTACGACGATGGAGCGGCCCTCCGGGGTCTCGTCGGCCAGTGACGACAGCTGGGCCGCGTCCGCCACCTCGGCCTCGTTCGTGCCGCGCACCGGCAGGAACTCCGCCGCCTGCCGGTTGCCGAGGGTGATGGTGCCGGTCTTGTCCAGCAGCAGCGTGGAGACGTCACCGGCGGCCTCGACCGCCCGGCCGGACATGGCGAGCACGTTGCGTTGCACCAGCCGGTCCATGCCCGCGATGCCGATCGCCGACAGCAGCGCGCCGATCGTGGTCGGGATGAGGCAGACCAGCAGCGCCACCAGCACGACCATCGTCAGGTGGGTGCCCGCGTAGTCGGCGAACGGCGGCAGCGTCGCCACCGCCAGCAGGAACACGATGGTCAGCGACGCCAGCAGGATGTTCAGCGCGATCTCGTTCGGCGTCTTCTGCCGAGCCGCGCCCTCGACCAGATTGATCATCCGGTCGATGAAGGTCTCGCCCGGTTTCGTCATGATCTTGATGACGATGCGGTCGGACAGCACCTTCGTGCCGCCGGTGACGGCGGACCGGTCGCCACCCGACTCGCGGATGACCGGAGCCGACTCGCCGGTGATGGCGGACTCATCCACCGAGGCGACCCCCTCGATGACGTCCCCGTCACCGGGGATGACGTCGCCCGCCTCGCAGACGACCAGGTCGCCGACCTTCAACTCCGTACCCGGCACATGTTCCTCGCGGTCCCCCACGAGACGGCGGGCGACGGTGTCGGCCTTGGCCTGGCGCAGGGTGTCGGCCTGGGCCTTGCCGCGGCCCTCGGCGACCGCCTCCGCCAGGTTGGCGAAGACCACGGTCAGCCACAGCCACGCGCTGATCGCCCAGCCGAACCAGTCGCCCGGGTCCTTGAATGAGAAGACGGTGGTCAGCACCGAGCCGATCCACACCACGAACATCACGGGCGACTTGACCTGCACCCGCGGGTCCAGCTTGCGGAAGGCGTCCGGCAACGACCTGACCAGCTGCTTGGGGTCGAAGAGGCCCGCCCCGACACGTCCCTCGGCGGGCTTGTGTCCGGTCGGTGCGTCCTGGTGCGGCGCAAGAGTGGGAGTGGACATGGAGTCCTCGTGCTTCTTGGTGTCCGTGGTCATGCCGCCAACCCCTCGGCGAGCGGGCCCAGCGCCAGGGCCGGGAAGTACGTCAGACCGGTGATGATCAGGATCGCGCCCACCAGCAGGCCGGTGAACAGCGGCTTCTCGGTGCGCAGGGTGCCCGCAGTCACCGGCACCGGCTTCTGCTCGGCAAGCGAGCCGGCAAGCGCCAGCACGAACACCATCGGCAGGAAGCGGCCCAGCAGCATGGCGAGTCCGGTCATGGTGTTGTACCAGTCGGTGTTCGCGTTCAGGCCGGCGAAGGCCGAGCCGTTGTTGTTCGACGCGGAGGTGAAGGCGTACAGCACCTCGGAGAAGCCGTGCGCGCCGGAGTTGAGCATGGAGTGCGGCGGGGTCGGCAGCGCCATGGAGGCCGCGGTGAAGACCAGGACCAGCGCCGGGGTGATGAGGATGTAACAGGCCGCCAGCTTGATCTCGAGGGTGCCGATCTTCTTGCCTAGGTACTCCGGCGTACGGCCCACCATCAGACCGGCGATGAACACCGCGATGACCGCCATGACCAGCATGCCGTAGAGGCCGGATCCGACACCGCCGGGCGCGATCTCGCCCAGCATCATGCCCAGCATGGTGATGCCACCGCCCAGGCCGGTGAAGGAGGAGTGGAAGGAGTCCACCGCACCGGTCGAGGTGAGCGTCGTCGACACCGCGAAGATCGACGAGGAACCGACGCCGAAGCGGACCTCCTTGCCCTCCATCGCCCCGCCCGCGATCTGCAGCGCGCCCTCGTGGTGGGCGAACTCGGTCCACATCATCAGGGCGACGAAGCCGACCCAGATGGTCGCCATCGTGGCGAGGATCGCGTACCCCTGCTTCACGCTGCCGACCATCACGCCGAACGTCCGGGTCAGCGAAAACGGGATCACCAGCAGCAGGAAGATCTCGAACAGGTTCGTGAACGGCGTCGGATTCTCGAACGGATGCGCCGAGTTGGCGTTGAAATAGCCGCCGCCGTTGGTGCCGAACTCCTTGATGGCCTCCTGCGAGGCGACCGCACCGCCGTTCCACTGCTGCGAGCCGCCCATGCTGTGCCCATTGAAGAATTGCCCGACCTCATGGATCCCGGAGAAGTTCTGGATGACACCGCACGCCACCAGCACCACGGCGGCGATCGCCGCACCCGGCAGCAGGATGCGCGTGACACCACGCACCAGGTCCGACCAGAAGTTGCCGAGCTCACCGCCCCGCGACCGGGCGAAACCGCGCACCAGCGCCACCGCGACCGCCATGCCGACCGCGGCCGACACGAAGTTCTGTACGGCCAGCCCGGCGGTCTGCACGACGTGCCCCATGGCCTGCTCGCCGTAGTACGACTGCCAGTTGGTGTTGGTGACGAAGGACGCGGCGGTGTTGAACGCTTGCGCCGGGGTGATCGAGGAGAAGCCGAGCGAAGCGGGCAGGACGCCCTGGAGCCGCTGGAGCAGGTACAGGAAGAGGACGCTGACGACCGAGAAGGCCAGCACGCCGCGCAGGTACGCCGGCCAGCGCATCTCGGTGTCGGGGTCGGCACCTATGCCCTTGTAGATCCATCTCTCGACCCGCCAGTGCCGGTCGGAGGAGTAGACCTTGGCCATGTAGTTGCCAAGGGGGATGTAGGCGAGCGCCAGCGCGGCGATCAGCGCCAGCAGCTGGAGCACTCCAGCCAGCACGGGACCGATGTCTCCCGCTGCGGTAGCAGCTGATGTCACCGTCAGAACCTCTCCGGGAAGATCAGGGCCAGGACGAGATAACCCAGCAGGGCGACGGCCACGACCAGGCCGACGACGTTCTCGGCGGTCACAGCTTCGTCACCCCTTTGGCGACGAGAGCCACGAGCGCGAATACCGCGACCGTGGTGAGGACGAAGGCCGCATCGGCCATCGGGTGCTCCTGGAATGAGGTGATCCGGCAGGGACGCTTAGAAAGGAAACCGCCCCCCATGGCCGGATTCCACCGCCGTTGACGGGTCCCTGACGGCGGCCCGCCAATCCTTGACGGGACTCTTACGACGACGGAGACACAGGCACTCAGCCGGAACCGCAGTCGGCGGACGTCTGCCTCCGTCGCCGCCGCAAGGAGAAGACCCACCGCGCCGCCGGCCCAGCCGGGGCTGACGCGGCGATCGCTGCTCCGCCACAGGGGCACCGTCATCGGCGGGTGACAAGCTTGGTCGTCGGCTCGCCGCCGCTCCGGATGAGGCTGGTTACGTCTCCAGCCGATGCCTTTGAACACCCGTGTGGCCGATTCCACACCCCACAGCCGGAGACCTCGCCACCTTGCCGCGCCGTCCGGGTGCGCCCGCCGACCTTAACGCGGTCTTGACGCCTTCCGACGAGTGAGGCGTAGGCCCACGTGTCACTCTCCGCTTACGCTGATCAGACCGTCCGCGTGATGGCCGGACCCACGCTGAGCCGCACCTTGGGAGAGCACGTCGATGGCCACCACCGAACGTCCGCCCGCGAGCCGTCTGCGGACGTGGCTCCTGGAAGGACTGTCCGACATGGGCAAAGGCGGCGGCCGCACGGGGCCGCACGCCGAGCCCGAGCCCGAGCCCGAGCCCGCGCACAAGGGTCAGCGCTGGTATCGCGTGATGTGCCTGACCGGTGTCGACTACTTCTCGACCCTCGGCTACCAGCCGGGCATCGCCGCCCTGGCCGCTGGCTTGCTGTCACCGATAGCGACCATCGTGCTCGTCATCGTCACGTTGGCGGGCGCCCTGCCCGTCTACCGGCGGGTCGCCGAGGAGAGTCCCCACGGCGAGGGTTCGATCGCGATGCTGGAGCGGCTGCTCTCGTTCTGGCAGGGCAAGCTGTTCGTGCTGACCCTGCTCGGCTTCGCAGCGACCGACTTCCTGATCACCATCACCCTGTCGGCGGCCGACGCCTCCACCCACCTGATCGAGAACCCGCACCTGACCGATGTCCTGCACGGCCAGCAGATGGTGATCACCCTCATCCTGGTGGCGCTGCTCGGCGCGGTGTTCCTCAAGGGCTTCCTGGAGGCGATCGGCGTCGCGGTGGCGCTGGTGGTGACCTATCTGGGCCTCAACGCCGTCGTCGTGGTCGTCGGCTTCTGGCACGTGATCGCCGAGGGCCACGTGGTCACCGACTGGTCCAGCGCCCTGACCGCCGAGCACGGCAACGTCTTCGTCATGATCGGCGTGTCCCTGATCGTCTTCCCGAAGCTGGCGCTCGGCCTGTCCGGCTTCGAGACCGGCGTCGCGGTGATGCCGCACGTCAAGGGCGACCCGGGCGACACCGAGGAGGAGCCGAAGGGTCGCATCCGGGACACCAAGAAGCTGCTCACGGCCGCCGCGCTGATCATGAGTGTCTTCCTGATCACCACCAGCTTCATCACCACCGTGCTGATCCCGGAGAAGGAGTTCGAGGACGGCGGCAAGGCCAACGGACGCGCGCTGGCATACCTGGCGCACCAGTACCTCGGCAACGGCTTCGGCACCCTCTACGACATATCGACCATCGCCATCCTGTGGTTCGCGGGCGCCTCCGCCATGGCCGGGCTGCTCAACCTGATGCCCCGCTATCTGCCCCGCTACGGCATGGCCCCGCAGTGGGCCCGCGCGGTGCGCCCCATGGTCATCACATTCACCCTGGTCGCCTTCCTGGTGACCTGGATCTTCGACGCCGACGTCAACGCCCAGGGCGGCGCCTACGCCACCGGCGTGCTAGTGCTGATGTCCTCCGCCGCGATCGCGGCGACCATCGCCGCGCGCAAGGCCGGCCAGCGCGGCTGGACCATCACCTTCGCCGTCATCGGGGTGGTCCTGCTCTACGTCACGGTCGCGAACGTCATCGAACGCCCCGACGGCGTGAAGATCGGCGCCTGCTTCATCGCCGGCATCATCCTGATCTCGCTGCTGTCCCGGCTGGCCCGCGCCTTCGAACTCCGCGTGACCAGCGTGACGATGGACGACATGGCGGAGCGCTTCGTCCGGGACATGTCCCACCGCCGTATCCGCTTCATCGCCAACGAGCCCGACCGGCGCGACAAGGCCGAGTACCGCGACAAGACCGAGCAGATACGCAACGACAACGACCTGCCGGAGCAGGAGGACTTCGTCTTCGTTGAGGTGACCGTCACCGACCCGTCCGAGTTCGAGGCCGGCCTGACCGTACGCGGCGAGGTCCTGCACAATCGCTACCGCGTCCTGACGCTTGAGTCCTCCTCCATCCCCAACGGCCTGGCCGCCCTCCTCCTCCACGTCCGCGACACAACCAACTGCATCCCGCACATCTACTTCGAGTGGACCGAGGGCACGCCCTTCGCCAACTTCCTGCGCTTCTTCCTCTTCGGCCAGGGCGAGGTCGCTCCAGTCACCCGCGAGGTTCTCCGCGAGGCAGAGCCGAAACGGCAACAGCGGCCCAGGGTCCACGTCGGCTGACCGAGACGCAGGGCGTCAGGATCCCGTCAAGAACCGGCCACCTGGCGTAAGAGCACCGTTAACGGCAGGTGCCCCGGTCCCCGTCTCGACCTACCGTCGGCCGTATGCGCAGCAGCAGTCCCCCCGCCCCGGCCGACGACCGCCACTGGCGCGGCAGCGCCTGGTTCGCGACCGTCTGCGCCCTCGTCTTCGCCGCCCTGGCCCTCCTCCTCGACTGGGACGCGGGCACCCTGGCCGCATCCCGCGCCCTGCTGTGGACCGCTCTGTCCGCCACGCTCTTCGCCGTCCTGTTGCCGCAGCACGTCAGCGCCGGCCCCGGCTGGCTTGCCGTACGCGGCCCGCTGCGCCGCCAGGTGATACGAACCGATGCGTTGACCTCCGTATGGCAGTACGGCGACGTCAGCCCTCACCTCGTCCTCCGGGACGCATACGGCCGGCGCCTGGAACTCGACCCTCGCGTCCTCGCCGCCAACCCCCTGCTGTGGCACGAACTCGACAGGGGCGTCCGCCGCTCCCTCGAACACGGGATCCTCCTCCAGGGAGCGGACATCCTGGAACGTCTGGGCCACCAGATCGACGACACCACTGCGCAGGCGGTACTCAGCGCATCGGGAATGTCGTAAGGAGGCCCCTGTCACCGGGCCGCGCTCGCCCGACATCCGACGACAGGTCCTTCTGGGAGCGGCTGGAAGCCGGCCCGCTCCCCGAGCCCTCCCCACACCACTAGCCGGTCGAACGCGAGCCGAACGGGACTGGCTACGGACTCGCCCGTGCCCTCTCCGCCGCAGGTGGGAACGCCCCGCAGGCGTGAGCGGATGGCGTGACACGAGCGCCACCTGATCGCGCTCCGGGGCGGAGGCGTGAGCGAGACCAGCGTGCCGGACGGCAGGCAGACAGTACGTTGAATCCAGCGGGATCGGGCCCGCATCACAGTGTCGGGGAGGTGCTTCATGACGGCCGAGATGGTGGCCCCGGCGTGGATGCATGAGCAGATCACGGCAGAGGAGTACGAGTCCTGGTCCGAAGAGCAGTGCGCCGGCATTGAGATCGTGGACGGGATGGTCGTCGTGAGTCCGAGTGCGTCCAAGCGGCACAACCGGCTGGCCAGGCCGAGGCCGATCACACGAACCGCGTCGACTCGTCGCTGCTTCCTCTGAACTGGCTGCTTGGCCCAGGAACGGGTGGGATTCTCCGACGGATTCGAGTAGGAGGTACGGCGCTGCGCGGCTGCGCCGTACCATCACGGGCGGGGATCGCCTACGTGGTCAGGCTTCTCGCATCGGGAGCCTGCTTGACGGGCCTGCGGACCGTGCGCTTCCCATCGATGATCCACTCGCTCGCCCACTCCGCCGACATCAGTGCCCCCTCCTGCCAGCCAGGTAGTGCGGACGCCTGGTCGCCGATCACGAAGAAGTTGTCCTGGCCCTGTGGATAGATCACCGTCGCGTACATCTTCTTGTGCTCCGGGTCGTTCCCGCGCCAGTCGGCCCACGCACCCAGTTGGTAGGGCACCCTTTTCCATGCGATCGACATGCCGAGCCGGTCGGGGACGATGGCGTTGCTGGCGAACTCGTCATGCAGCTTCGTCGCAGCTGTGCGGGCCACGCTCAGCCGCTCCTGATGTGGGCGGTTGCCGAGCGCGATTGCGTTCTCGTACTGGTTGTACGCGCCGGTCAGCGTGCCTTTGCCCGTGGCTGAGAAATAGTCGTTGGATGGATACCAGATCTGCTCGATCTCGTGATCGATCCTGCTGATGCCTCCGTAGATCTGATACTTGTCCGACTCCCAGAAGCGCTGGTTGGCCTGCCAGCCGACCTTGCAGGCGTCCGCGAAGGGCGCGCCCCGGACGGCGGACATGAAGTCGTCGGAGAAGTTGCGGAGAGTGACTTGTTTGCGCAACACCGACATCGGGATGTTGCTCAGGCAGTAGTCAAATCGCTGACTACGCTCCGTGCCGCCTTCGGTCCAGTTGACGCTCACCGCGCTGCCGTCCAGGGCGATTTCATGGACGGGCGCCTCGTAGGTGATCGTGCCGTCCGGCAGTGCGGCGGCCGCGCGGCGCCAGATGGAGTCCATGCCGCCGACCGGCTGGAACGACGTGGTGTGCCAGTGAAACTTGGAGTCCTGATAGAAATTGTCCTCCCAGAACTCACTCGCCAGCAGATCCTTGAGGAGCAGTGGATCGACCGGCTCCTCCATCTGCAGGACCGTCGGGGTCCTGGCCAGACCGGAACGCGTGGAGCCCACGTAGCTCCTGTCGGTGGGGTCGAGTGCGCCGAACTCGACGAGAAGATCACCGAACCGTTCGCGCTGCGCGGGGGTCAGCCCGTCTTCGGCCTGCGTTCCCTTTTGCAGGGCCTGAGTGAGGTACTCGGCGATGTAGCCACGGGTGTCGTTGGCGATCCGGCGATTGGGTTTGGGCGTGCCACCCCATGCCTTGTCGGTCTGGTACAGGTTGGCTGTGGTGGTGTGGATGTACGGCTCCAGCGGAACCTTGTGCTTGCGGCAAAAACCGAGAACCCGCCGGTTCCAGTACGGGATGCGGCCGGCGCCGAGGTTGAGATAGAGGTTCGTGTCGAACTGGCAGGTCTGGCTCAGAACCGAACCGTCGTCCCCCACTTCGCTGACCTCGACGCCTGGGCGGGCGGTCAGCGTGCGACCCCCCACCCGGTTCTGGGCTTCCAGCACCGTCACCCGGTAGCCCGCCTCCGAGAACCGGATCGCGGACGCCAGGCCGGCGGGGCCGGCGCCGAGGATGACCACCGTCTTGCCGTTGTCCACCTTCCTGACCGGTTTCGTCAGCCCGTCGGTGGCAGCCGCCGCAGACGCCGGCACGGCTCCGGTCATGACCTGCGCCAGTGTCGCCGAGGCAGCGGCGGCCCCGGCCATGCTCAGGAAGTGACGACGCGAGGCACCCTCGCCCGACTGATCCATCGTTGCGCTCCTCCAGCCATGTCGTTCAGGAAAACTACAGAGAGCAACGAATATCACGCAGTGTCACCTGAAGAAAGCGTCGCGTTACGACACGCCGCCCTCCGCGAACGGCCCCTTGCGGCCACGGTGGTTTTGGGCAGGCTCTCCGCGAGAACGCCGAGCCACTGAACAGCCCAGCACCAGCGGCTCCAAAACACGGAAGTCGCCCGAAGTCGGCGGGCAGGGCCAGTCGGCCCCTCCGTGATCGGCACGGTCACCTCGGGCCGCAGTCCGTCTCAGTTTCCGTCTCGTTCAGCCCCGTTCACAGCCGTTCAGAGAAGACCGCACTACTCGGCCGCGCTCAGCCCGCAAGCTGGTGGACACGCATCAGACCAGTTCGGCTTGCGGTTCCGGTTGCCGTGCTGGTGCGGTTCTTGCTTCCCACAGGGCGACGGTCCTTACGTATCCGTAGATCACAGAGGTCATCGCCAGCATGAGAAGTGGGCCGGACAGCCACGGATGCCTGGCCATCTCCAACGGCAGATAGCGGTAGGACACCAAGAGCGCCGCGAAGACGGTTGCGCCGTAGGCGACCAGCTGGATCCCTGACCTGTCCCAGCCGCGGTCGAGCGAGCGCAGAGCTGCCTCGATCGTGAGCGTGAACACCACGCCGGCGATGAGGTCGGCGCCGTAGTGGTAGCCGAATCCCAGCGTTGCGGTGAGCGTGGCCATCAGCCAGAACGTTCCCGCGAATCGCAGCATCCATGGGCCCTTCCGGGAATGGATGAAGATCGCGGTAGCCCACGCCGTGTGCAGGCTGGGCATGCAGTTCCGTGGGGTGATGTCGTCGAATGGCATGTGGTTCGGGGCATTGATCGGCGGCGGCGTTTGCGGCCAAAGGTCGGCCACCGCCCATTGCTCGCTGGGCGGCGTTGGCGACCACAGGCTGACCGCCGCCCAGTGCTCGGCGCCGGTGCCGTAGGCGAAGACCGGTCCGACCACCGGGAAGATCATGTAGATGGTGGGCCCGAGGAGGCCGATCACCAGAAAAGTGCGCACCAGATGGTGCGTCGGGAAGCGGCGCTCGACCGCCACGTTGCGCAGTTGGTACAGCGCGACGACGACCGCGGCCACCGCGAGCTGACCGTAGACGATGTCGAGAAAATTGAAGCCGATCGAGCCGGTGGCCGTGACAATCCGGCCTACCAGCCACGACGGGTCGCCCAGCGCTTGATCGGCGGTTGCCACGTACTGGTCGAGCACCGCCGGGCGCGTCTTGGAGGTGATGAGCAGCCAGGTGTCGCCGGTCTTGCGGCCGGCCACCAGCAGCAGGCCCAGCCCGACGCCCTTCAGCAGCAGGACCCGTTCTCGGCCGGTGCGGCGAGTGACTGCGATGACCGCACAGCCCAGAATCACCCACAACGCACCGTTGCCGAAGGGGTGGCCGTCGGTCACCTTGGCGTGGACCGCCCACCTGACCACCAGGAAGGCAACGTCGATACCGATCGCGGCACCGGCCGCGATGAACCGTTGCCGCCAGGTGAGCACCACCATCATCAACGCCATACCGGCGTACAACAGGAATCCGGATTTGGGGGGGAATATCACCTCGCGCACCTGGCTGGTGATCGGCCCCGGCAGGCCGTAGCGACGTGCGGCGACCTCCAACGCGATGAGGAATCCGAGGGCCGCGACACCCGCCACGGCCCAGAGTCTCGCCCGTGGTTGAGGCCACTCGGGGGCGGTTATTCTGCATTTTATTCGCGAAAAATCCCGAAAGGGTGTATATCTCAATTTTCGGCCGATTCCATAGAATTTAGTTAAAGATCAGAGTGAGTTTCGCTCGCCACCTTTCGGCCAGGGTCACTTACTCCCGCACGAAGAGCAGCCCGTCCGACGGGAGAAGATGGAAAGAACACAGTCCGGGTTCCCGCCACGGCTCCTGAATTGTCGAGATCGACGTCCAGTCGGCGGCGTATCCCTGGAACCTCATCCCACGAAGCCACGCAGGCCGCATCGGGCCAGGCTGGGGTCAAACCTAAACGTTCACGTCAGCCTGGTGATACGGCACCTGAGGCTGATCCCGGGGAGTGGACACCGCGGAGGACTGGGAGCGCGAGCCGTCGGACACGGCCGGTTCGGACACGGCCGGTTCGGACACAGCCGGTTCGGACACAGCCGGTTCGGACACAGCCGGTTCGGACACGGCCGGTTCGGACACGGCCGGTTCGGACACGGCCGGTTTGCGGAGCAGGAGCAACGCCGCGTCGTCGTGCAGGCGGCCGCCCACATGCGCCAGCAGTTCGTCATGGAGCGCGGTGAGGGTACGGGCCGGCTCGTCGGACAAGTGGCGCGCCAGGCCTTCGGCGAGCGGGTAGAACTCGCGGCCGTGGTCGCGGGCCTCGGTGACCCCGTCGGTGTAGAGCAGCAGTTGATCGCCGTCGGCGAAGGGCAGCACCTGGAGGGCGGGGGTCTCGCCCGTGAGGGCGCGCAGCCCGAGGGGCGGAGCCGGATGGGTGGGCTCCACCGCCTCCGCCGCAAGCCCGCGCACCGGCGCCCGCGTCCGGCGGACCCGCGTGCGGAGCACGGACGGCTCCCCGCCGAAGAAGCGGGGAGCCTGGGAGGCCGTACGGCAGTCCGCGGCGGCTACCGGGGCGCGACCGCGTCCTCGGGGCTCTTCGTGCGCATCCGCTCCCGGACCAGGGAGACCGCGATCACCAGAGCGGCCACGAGCACGGAGAGCAGCACCTGGCTCCGCCCGCCGCCCTCCTTGTCGTCGGTGAGCATGTAGAGGAGTACGAACGAGATCATCGCGATCGTCGCCCACGTGAGATACGGGAACAGCCACATCCGCACGACGAGCTTGTCCGGGTTCTCGCGCAGGATGATTCCCCGCATCCGTAGTTGCGAGAAGCAGATGACCAGCCATACGAAGAGCGCGACCGCGCCCGAGGAGTTCAGCAGGAACTGGAACACCGTGTCCGGCCACAGGTAGTTGAAGCCGACGGCCACGAAGCCGAAGGCCACGGAGGCCAGGATCGCGTTCTGCGGGACACCTCGCGCGTTCGTCCGCACGAAGGACCGCGGGGCGTCGCTGCGCTGCCCGAGGGAGAAGGCCATCCGGGAGGCGGTGTAGAGGCCGGAGTTGAGACAGGACAGCACGGCGGTCAGCACGATGAAGTTCATGATCTGGCCGGCGTGCGGGATGCCGATCGAGTCCAGGGCCGCGACGTACGAGCCCTTCTCGGCGATCGAGGGATCGTTCCACGGCAACAGGGTGACCACCACGAGGATCGAGCCGACGTAGAAGACGCCGACCCGCCAGATCACGCTCCGGGTGGCCTTGGCGACCGCCCGCCGCGCATCCGAGGACTCACCGGCGGCGAGGGTGACGATCTCGCTGCCCATGAAGGAGAAGACGACCAGCAGGATGCCGGTGAGGATCGCGCTCGGTCCGTTCGGCAGGAAGCCGCCGTGCTCGGTGAGGTTGCCGAAACCCGTCGCGGCATGGTCGGAGCCGGGCAGCACACCGAAGATCGCCAGGCCGCCGAGAATGATGAAGCCCCCGATGGCGACGACCTTGATGCCGGCGAACCAGAACTCGAACTCGCCGAAGGAACCGACCGAGATCAGGTTCGTGGCGGTGAGGACCACCATCACGATCAGTGCCCAGGCCCATTGCGGTACCGCCGGCACCCACCCTTCGAGGATCACGGCGCCGGCGGTCGCCTCCACGGCGAGTACGACGACCCAGAAGAACCAGTACAGCCAGCCGATCGAGAAGCCGGCCCAGCGGCCGAGCGCCCGGTCCGCGTAGGCGGAGAAGGAGCCGGAGCTCGGGTTGGCCGCGGCCATCTCGCCGAGCATGCGCATCACGAAGACGACCAGGGCGCCGACCAGTGCGTACGAGAGCAGGATGCCGGGCCCGGCGGCGGCGATCCCGGAGGCGGAGCCCACGAAGAGACCGGCGCCGATCACGCCGCCGATGGCGATCATGGACAGATGGCGGTTCTTCAGACCGGCCTGCAGACCTGCCTGCTGCTCCGGAGGCTGACCACGGGTGGGTGGAGCGCTGTCAGAGGCCAGGGAATCAGGGGGACGTGTAGTCATGTCGACATCCATGGGGTGGTTGGGACGGAGAGCCGTGCGGGGAGTGGCTGTCCGGATCGCCGGGTCGCCGGAGCGTTCGATCGCCGGAGCGGTGTGAGCAGCGGGGGGCCGGGCATGGCCTTGAAGATTCCCGAAAGCGATCACGTTGCGGGGCGCGGTATCCGGATGCCGTACAGGTGACGGGGTCGCCACCTGTACGTCCGTGCTTCGCTCCGTCTCCTCGTGAGAGGCGGTCCACATCACTTGCGGAAATGGATTTGCGCAAGCGTATGAGGGGTCATCGGGTGATGTGTTTGTGGAGGTCGACAGACTCGCCCTCGATGGCTGTGCGACTGGCCAATGCGGAAGCCGCATCGGATGGTGGGCGGCAGCCGGAGCGGGCGGTGGGCGGCAGCCGGATCACGTGGTGGGCGGCAGCCGCAGTTGGAGCATGGCGAGCAGACGCTGGTCGGGACGGCTCAGGTCGAGACCCGTCAGCTCCTCCGCCCGGCGAAGGCGGTACCGCAGCGTGTTGGGGTGCACATGCAGCTGGGCGGCGGCCGCCCGTACATCACCGAGGGAGTTCAGGTAGGTCAGGAGGGACTCGGCCAGACCGCTCTGGTGCCGGCTGTCGTGCGAGAGGAGGGCGGTCAGTCGCGGATCCCGTATCTCGGAGTGGGCGGAAAGCAGCGTCAGTACTTCGCTGACCAGTACTTCCGCCTGGATGTCCGGCAGCGCGGCCACCGGGGTGAACACGTCGGCCCCCACCATGGCGTCGAGGATGCGGTCGGCCTCGCGGCGTGACCGTGGGACGTCTCCGAGCCCGGGAACCACGCAACCGATCGAGCCGCGCAGCGGCAGACCCAGGTGGCGGCGTGCGGCGTCGGTGATCTCCTTGCCCCAGCCGCGCAGCGTGTCTGTGTCGATGCTGCGGGGCAGCTGGGGCAGGAGTACGTAGATGCGGGGATCGACCTGGGTGACCAGTGCGCTGCGGTGCCGGGCGGCGATGTGCACGGAGACCAGGTTGGTGACCTCGGTGTGCGTCAGCTCCGGTGCGGCGACGACCTCCGCTCTCTCGTACGCCTCCGTGGTCCCGTACGAGAAGCCCAGGACGGCGGCCGGGCGGGTCGCGTCGAATCCCAGGTGGGTGGCGAGCGGCTGCGGCCCGGTGCTCCCCTCCAGCAGTCCGGCCAGCAGGGTCCGGGTGAACGTCAGGTCCTCCGGGAGCTCCCGGCGGCGGCGCACCAGGTGGAGGGCTGCGACCCGGGCGGCACCCAGCAGCGCCTGCTCCGAGCGTTCGGACAGCGCCGTCGATCCCTCCTGCACCCAGATGGTCCCCAGTTGCCGGTCCCCGGACCGGATGGCCACCGCGAGCCGGCGGCGGATCCCCAGCTCGGGGTGGCTGTCGATACTGATCACCTCGTCGCTGGAGTGCAGGTGCTGGAACACGCCCCACTCGCGCAGCTTCGCCAGATACGCCTCCGGTCCCTGCCAGCCGAGGATGGAGCGCCGCCGAAGGTCGTCGATCTCGTCGGAGTCGGTGGAACGGGAGTACGCCAGCACCCGGTTGGCGGCGTCCTCGATGCTGACGATGCCACTGGTCAGGACGGCGGTGGTCTGGGCGAGCGAGAACAGGTCACCCTCCTCGGCTCCTTCGCCGGGCCGAGCCGGCGGCGCGTCGTCGAGGGCTGCGCGGGCCAGCGCGTTCACCTGTTCCCAGCGCGCTTCGCTGCGCAACGAGAGCAGGGCGACCCCTGCCTCGGCGGCGGTCTCGCTGACGGCCGCGGCCTGGCCGGGACCGTCCAGCTTGACCACGGCGGCGGCTGCTCCGTCGCGCCCGGCGGCCCGCAGCGCCGGACAGGCGGCTCGGCCACGGGCACCGATGACCAGGACCAGCTCGCCCGGCCGGGCGGTCGGCGGATCCTCGGGGTCGAGCAGGGCGACGCCGCGGATCTCGACATCCAGTCCGGCGGGCGCGGCCTGCACCTCCACCAGCGAATCCCCCAGGGCCATCAGCAACTGACGCAGGCTGATGCCCGCTGTGAGCGGAGGTACCTCGGCCGGATCCATGATCGTCGCCTCTACTGGGAGCCACGCCGGAGCCCTGGTGCTCCTCGCGAGCTGGAGTACGACCCCGAGACTAGTAGGGCTCGGTCAGGCCGCTCGGCACGCACCGTCCGGTCGGTCGCGCGGGATCAGAGCCCGCATGCCATCAGGAACGGCAGCAGCGCACCGACGACCGTCGCCGCGACCCCGCCCAGCCAGGCCGCCCGATGCGGCCGGGACTGCGGGATGAGGACGCGGCGCAGTCGGATGAGGGTGCCGGCGCCGCCCGCGCCGAGGGCCGCCTGCGGTGCCGGGGCCGACCCGACCTCGCACATCGCGGTGGCGAGGACTTCGCGCGGATGGAGCCGCAGGGCGCGGTCGTCCGCGATCATCTCCACCAGCAGAGCCGTCTGCTCCTTGGCGTACCGAGCGAGCGGCAGGCCGGGGAAGGCACGGGAGAACGCCTCCACCAGTACCTGGAGCAGATGGTGCCGGCCCTCGATGTGCGCGCGCTCGTGTTCCAGGACGGCCCTCAACTGCGCCTCGGACAGGACGTCCAGGGCACCCCGGGTGATGACGACACGACGGCAGCGGCCGGGCAGGCAATAGACGGCCGGAACGCCGTAGTCCACGACGGTGGCGCCGAGTTCGGGAGCGGGCTCGCCGACGAGGGCAAGCGCGTCGAGGTGTCGCCGCCGCGCTCGGCGAGCCCGCCATGCGCAGTACAGCAACCAGCCGAAGGGCAGCAGGACGATCACCATGGGAACGACGAACGCCAGGGCATCGACCGAAACGGGCGCGGTCCCGCCCGCCGGGGCGTGGTCGGTCAGCGCGCATCCGATGAGCAGGCCGACAAAGCCGTCGTGCGCATGAGGCGCCGCGTGCATCACGTGGTGTACGGAGAGCGCGGTGGTGACGACGAACGTCGCCATGAGCCCGTGCCAGACGAAGACCGCGAGAACCGGTGCCCGATGAGGCCACCGTGCCCGCGACAGCAGGGACGGCACCGTGACACCCACCAGGATCGCGTATCCGGCCAGCACCACGGCTGGGATCATGCCTCGCCCCGCCTCTTCACCGCTCGGAGCGCCGAGCGCAGGGCGTTCGCCTCCTCCGGCGTCATCTGTTCCAGGAAACTGACCAGGGTTCCGGCCGGATCCGGGTTGCCGCCGAGCGCCTCCTGCATCAGCGACGCCGTGTACTGCTGACGGGTGCAGGTGGGTGTGTACACCCAGGCCCGTCCCTCCTTGTGCCGCTTGAGCAGGCCCTTGCGGTACAGGATGTCGGCCACGGTCTTGACCGTGCTGTAGGCGATGGGCCGCTGCTTGTTGATGTCGGTCAGGACGTCACGCGCGGTGGCCGGTCGCCCCCAGGCCCACAGGCGGTACATGATCTCCGCCTCGAGCTCACCCAGCTGACGCACGACCGCCCCCTTCGCTCCCGGAACGCGACTCCAGCGTCTCCGGTGTCTCCAGCGACTCCTTCGCGTGGACGTTCATCGTAGTGCGCGGCGCTCCCGCGTCCGTCCCACGGATGACGAAGCGGCCCCCACCGGGTTCTTGGGTCCCGGTGGGGGCCGTTCGGCACCGGTGGAAGGGGTCAGGCCGTTCGCCGCGGCCGGCCCGCCCTCACCCGCTCGATCATTGCCGCCCGGTGTACTTGAAGATGTAGAGCCCGTAGTCGCGGTCGGACGCGGCGACGTACTCCTGGCCCGCGAAGTCGAAGGTCTGCACTCCCCAGAAGTTGTTGCCGCCCTTGTCGATGTAGTGGCCCACCTCGACGAGACCGTTGTTCTTGACCTTCGTGACCCGGAAGCCACCCGCGTAGTAGGCGAAGTACGCGAGGTCCGGGCGGACCTGCGAGGTCGCCACCTCGTGAACCGACAGGTCACCGAAGCCCGAGGCGTACGCCGGATCGTGTGCCTCCGGGACCGCGTACGTGTCGAGTTCGGTCATCTTGCCGCGCTCGTTGCGGTACAGGTGCGCGTAACCCCAGCCGTCGAAGTGGGAGGCGAAGGTGAGCTGGTCGCCCGTGGTGCCCACGGGGACCGGCAGGGTCTGCGGTCCCGTACCCGCGAGGCAGTCGGCATCGCTGTAGGCCTGGTCGAAGATCGCGAAGCCCTGGCCGCGCGGCGCGACGCCGAAGGTGGGCAGGGTGCCCTCGACGCTCATGCCGGACTGCGCGTCGCAGGCGTCGGTGCCGGTGCGGTTGAAGACGAGGATCGCGTCGTAGCCGCCCGCGGCCTCGACGTTCGCGGCCTTCTCGGTGAAGGTGCACACACCGCGCTCGACGACGGCGACGTCCACCGTGGCCGGGTCGCCGGCGGGCACTGCCGTGTCGCCGTTGCAGGCGGTACCGACGTACACCGAGCCGCCGGTGATCGTGCGGCCCGGTTCGAGGGGGATGCCCTGCCCCGCTGTCACGGCGGTGGCGTCGGTGACGTTGCGGGCCGACAGCGCGTACGGGCCGAAGTCCTCGTCGGCGCCGATGACATAGCGGTTGTCGAGGGTGAACTCGGCCTGGTGGCCGTTGCCTTCGGGCGCCACGGTGAGACCGCTCTCGGCCGCCTCGGGGTCGGGGTCGGCGAAGTCGGTGTCGCCGATGTACTTGATCTTCTTCGGGTCGGTCACGTCGAGCATGACGTAGCCGGCGTCCCAGTAGGAGGCGACCATGATCTGCCGGCCGTTGATCCGCTTGACGACCATGTCGTGCAGGAAGATCTCGGTGAGGTTGGCCGGTGCCGCCTGGACGATCTGCGGGAAGGTCTCGTCGAGGTCGTACTCGGCGACGAGCGTGGCCTTCGTCGGGTCGGTGATGTCCATGATGTCGACGTCGGCGCCCTCTTCGTTGTCGACGAGGACGGCGTACGCCTTGTCGCCCGCGTCCCAGGCGTAGACGCTGTGGATCTCGCGGGCCAGGTCGGTCGTCTCGTCGCCGAGGGTGAAGTCGCCGACGCCGTTGGCCAGGGTCTTGGGGTGGGTCGGGTCCGTGACGTCGTAGATGTTCATGCCGCCCACGCCGCCGTCGCCGCAGATCTCGTTGTTGGTGACGAGGATGTCGCCGTTGAAGGCGGGCGTGCTGACGTGGATGGTCTGGATGCCTTCGCCCGGGGCGCTGCCCGTCTGCGGAATGAAGGCGGCCTTCTTCGGCTTGCCGGGGTTACGGATGTCGACCACGTGCACGCCGGTGTTGTCGCAGCCCACGCCGCCCCAGGAAGCGAGGTAGGCGTATCCCTTGAAGACCCCGACGTCCGCGATCTTGCCCTCCACGGTGTCGAGTTGGAGCTTGCTGACGAGGCGAACGTTGTCGCTGCTCGCCGGCAGGTGTCCGTCGGTCCCCCCGTGCTGGTCGTGGTCGTGGGTGGTCTGTGCGTTGTCGATGGCGCCGTCCGTGGAGCCGACGCCGTCGTGGGCCTGGGCCACGCCGGTCGTCCCGGCCGCCAGCAGCGATGCGACCACGACGAAGGCGCCGGCTATCTGTCTGCCCTTGTTGCGCATGTTCCATCCCCCTGCCTGTGCGGACGTGTCCGCACGCGGATGACGAGGCGGTGCCCGGCCGATCGGGCCGGGCACCGGGACCGTACTTCTCCCGTGACCCACGGGGGAAGCCGTTTAACACGAACGTATTTAACAGTCGGTGAGGCCTACGCGCCCTTCCGCGGGTCGGGCGTCAGCCGGCCCACGTCACGAACGTGATCACGGCGTTGCCCTTGCCGAAGTCGCGGACGTACGTGTCCCCGTGGGCGCTGTGTGCCACCCGCTTGCCCCAACTCGCCCTGCCGTTGCCGACCGTCTGCACGGCCGCGGACTGGTCGACCGTGCTGGTCGAGTCCAAGTGCGCGTAGATGGACTGCAGTTCGTCGTAGTCGTGCGCGTTGGGGTGGAGGTTGCCGGGCGGTCCGTCGGGGTTGTTCGTGTAGTCCATGCAGGTGCCCAGGTTCGGGTTGGTCTGGTCCTCGTCCTGATGGTCCAGGCCGAAGGTGTGCCCGACCTCCTGGCACATCACCAGTGATTTCCAGGACGCGGTGTTGTACGTCGCGGTGTTGAAGTACGTGTCGTTGACCTTGACCGTGCCCGAGGTGATGTGGGTGCCGCCGGTCACCGATATCGAGGCGAGGCCCAGCCAGCCGTTGCTGCCGTAGGTTCTGTTGCACACCTCGACCCGGCCGCTGGTGGCCCGGCAGCTGTTGTTCGACTGCCCCGCCACCACAGTGGTGTCGAGCACCGAGGACGTGGACCAGTCGCTCGACGCCGTGCTCAGGTAACTCTTCCAGCCGGAGCCGAGGTTGTCGCCGAGCTTGACGGTGAAGGGGTTGGCGGTGCGGGCCCAGTGGTAGCCGCCCCAGGAGTGGTTGGCCTGGGCGGATGTGGCGAACGTCAGGGTGGCGGCGGCCGCGGTCGCGGCAGCGGCAAGCAGCTTCAGGCGCATGAGGGATCTCCTCGGTGATCGGAGGGGGGAAGCCACAGTGCGACCCCGGATGCGCCCCTTCATCGACGGCACAGCCAAGATCGCTCGCGAACTACCTTGCGGTGGTGCGGTGGTGACTGACCGTGCGGGCCGGACGGCATACAAAAGCCCCCGTGGGGGCGTGCCGGTGGGGTTCCAGTCGATTCGAGTGGCTCGAATCGCTAGAAGCGTAGGCCAGGACTCCGATCTTTGTCATGCACATCTCGGTCAAAAAACTGCCAAGCCATTTAACAGGCAGGACGATCCGAGAGAGCGCCAGTCCCGTCATCAGCCGGCCAGTAGCCCGCGGGCATGCCTGATCCCTCCCCGTTCGCCGTCCCCACCCGCTTCGACGGTGCCCGGGACCGGGTCGCGGTTGTCGTTCCAGGCGTCGAACAGTCGCCCGCCGGGCCGCTGTTGCACTTCGCTGGTCCGGCAGTCGAAGAGGGCCGACGGGACCATCACAACCGGCGAACTCCATCACGGTGGGCGGTACCACCGGTGGTGGCGGCACTGGAAGCGGTGGATGTACCGCGACGCTCTCCGCCGGTCAGCGGTGGAGCGACCGGTACGACCTCAACGTCTGGGGCTCCGGCTCCACAAAAACGCCTTCGAGGACGGGGCGTTGTACCGCGTCGTCTTTTGAAGTGCTCTCCCCCCTTCGCAAGCTCAGGAGGGAGATTCCCGCTTACTTTGCAGCAGCGGGCTTGACGCCACGAGTGCGCCTGACGACTGCTCTCCCAGCAGCCGGGACAACCACGGTGTGGCCGATCCGGTACGAGTGCAAGATGTTCCGGGCCGCGTTGTGGTCGGCGTTGCCCGACCATCCGCAGTCCGGGTTCTTGCATACGAACGTGGCCTGGTCCTCCCGGCTTCCGGGCGTGATGAAGCCGCACGCGGAACACCTGCGGGAGGTGTTCGCAGCGGGAACCTTGACCAGGGTGCCGCCGTATCGGCCGGCCTTGTACGTCAGCAGTGTCACGGTGCGGCCCCATGCTTCTTGGCTGATGGAGCGGTTCAGACCGGACTTCTGAGCGACGTTCTTCCCCGGCTCGTCGATGGTTCCCCTGGCGGACTTGACCATGTTCGTGATGTTGAGCTGTTCCACCACGACCGTGCCATACGTACGGGCGAGGTTCGTGGTGGTCTTGTGCTGCCAGTCAGCGGCTCGGCGCGTGGCTGTTGCGCGGAGCTGCTTGATCTGGTCGTAGGTGTTCCGCAGCCGGTTCGAGCTGCGCTCTTTCGGCTTGCGGAAGCTCTTGCGGTGCGCGGCCCGCTGCTCCAGGCGAAGCAGCTTGGCCTTCTCATCCGGGTTCAGCCACTTGTCCCGGTCGGCTGTGCCGTCCGGCAGGCGGGGCGGACGGCCGTGGTCCTGGTGGTTGCCGTCCGACAGGGCGAGGGGCAGGTTCACCCCGGCGTCGATGCCGACCTCAAGGCCGGTGTGTGGCTCGGGGGCCAGTTCGAGGGTCTGGATACGGAAGGCGATATGCCAGCCGAGCGCGTCCTTGACGAGCCTGGCCCCGGTGATCCGGTTGTCCTTGTTCGCGGCCTTGCCGACCGGGAGATCCTTGGTCCAACGGAAGCGGACGCGGCCGATCTTGGGGATGTTGACCACGCCCCACCGGCGGTGCACCCGATTGATCTGCAAGTCCCGTCCCTGCGGGATGTCCACGGACATCACGGTGCGGATGCGGGCCTTGAAGCTGGGTTCCTCGGCCCGTTGGTCCCAGCAGTTTTTCCACGCCTGGAAATAGGTCTTGAGGACCGCTTGCGCGGCCTGCGCGGGCAGGACGCCGAGCCATTCGATCTCTTTGCGGGCCTGGCGTATCGCCTGGTCCAGGCGGGACGGGACCGCTGGCACTTCGGCGTCATCGTCCACAGATCGTGTACCAGGTTCCACGTCGTGCGAGCGGCATGGGCCTGGTCATCCATGAGCCGAACCTGCGCAGGGCTCAGCGCCAGTCGGGCACGGTGCCCGAACTGCCGCTTCTCCCGCATGAGTTCGCTACTCCTGATCGATAACTTAGCATAGGTTTATGTCACCGCGATGGAATCCAAATCCCGATGTCAGGCGTGGTCGTCACGTCGTCTACAACCTTCATGTCCACTTGGTTTTTGTCACTAAGTACCGGCGCAACGCCATGACCGACGAGATACTGACGCGCTGCGAAGAGATCATGCGGGAGGTCTGCACGGACTTCGAAGCCGAGCTGAAGCAGTTCAACGGCGAGCAGGACCATGTGCACCTGCTCGTGCACTACCCGCCCAAGGTCCAGCTCTCCAAGCTGGTCAACAGCCTCAAGGGCGTCTCCGCCCGGCTCCTGCGCAAGGAGTACGACGCACACATCCGCCGCTACCTGTGGGGTGGACACTTCTGGTCCGGCTCCTACTTCGCCGGAAGCTGCGGCGGAGCACCGCTGACCGTCGTCCGCCAGTACATCGAGAACCAGAGGCGACCCACCTGACCGTCACCCCGGAGACGCAGAGAACTCCGGCGCTTCGCGCCTCCGGGCCAAGGATGCGCTTCACCTCCGCCCCAAAGGACGGAGCACTGCGCAAGATCAGAGGTAGATGTCGTACGTACCGCCGTCACTGGTGACCGCCAGTTGCCCAAGCGCCCAAGCACTGACCGCCGAACCCAACGGCGGCGGCGACAACTTCGGCGTCACCATCCAGCCCAACGGCAACTGGACCTGGCCGACCGCCTCCTGCGCCACGAGCTGACAACACCGCAGCTGTGGCGCGGCGGCCCATGGCCGCCGCGCCACCCAGCCAAAGCCCAGGACCGGCTCAGTCAGCCGCCCACGTACGCCGCCAGGTGCTCCCCCGTCAGCGTCGCGCGGTCGGCGACCAGCTCGGCCGGCGTGCCCTCGAAGACGATCCGGCCGCCGTCGTGGCCGGCGCCGGGGCCGAGGTCGATGATCCAGTCGGCGTGGGCCATGACCGCCTGGTGGTGTTCGACGACGATGACCGACTTGCCGGAGTCGACGATCCGGTCGAGCAGGCCGAGCAGGTGCTCGACGTCGGCGAGGTGGAGGCCGGTGGTCGGCTCGTCGAGGATGTAGACGCCGCCCTTCTCGCCCATGTGGGTGGCCAGCTTCAGCCGCTGCCGCTCGCCGCCGGACAGCGTGGTGAGCGGCTGGCCGAGGCTGAGGTAGCCGAGCCCGACGTCGGCGAGCCGGTCGAGGATGGCGTGCGCGGCGGGCGTACGCGCCTCGCCGGCACCGAAGAACTCCTCGGCCTCGGCCACCGACATCGCGAGCACCTCGCTGATGTCACGGCCGCCGAAGTGGTACTCGAGGACCGCCGGCTGGAACCGCTTCCCCTCGCAGTCCTCACAGGTGGTGGCGACGCCGGCCATCATCGCCAGGTCGGTGTAGATGACTCCGGCGCCGTTGCAGGTGGGGCAGGCGCCCTCGGAGTTGGCGCTGAACAGTGCGGGCTTGACGCCGTTGGCCTTGGCGAACGCCTTGCGGATCGGGTCGAGCAGTCCGGTGTACGTCGCCGGGTTGCTGCGTCGTGAGCCCTTGATCGGTGCCTGGTCGACCGACACCACACCCGCGCCGGCCGGGATCGACCCGTGCACCAGCGAGCTCTTGCCGGAGCCCGCCACGCCGGTGACCACGCACAGCACCCCGAGCGGGATGTCGACGTCGACGCCCTGCAGGTTGTGCGTCGTCGCGCCGCGGATCTCCAGCGCTCCGGAGGGCTTGCGCACCGTTTCCTTCACGGACACCCGGTCGTCGAAGTGGCGGCCGGTGACGGTACCGCTGGTCCGCAGCCCCTCGACGGTCCCCTCGAAGCAGACGGTGCCGCCCCCCGTACCGGCGCCGGGGCCGAGGTCGACGACGTGGTCGGCGATCACGATCGTCTCCGGCTTGTGTTCCACGACGAGCACCGTGTTGCCCTTGTCCCGCAGTCGCAGCAGCAGGCTGTTCATCCGCTGGATGTCATGGGGGTGCAGGCCGATGGTGGGCTCGTCGAAGACGTAGGTGATGTCGGTGAGCGAGGAGCCGAGGTGGCGGATCATCTTGACGCGCTGCGCCTCGCCGCCCGACAGCGTGCCCGCCGGCCTCTCCAACGAGAGGTAGCCGAGGCCGATCTCCACGAACGAGTCGAGGCTCTGCTGCAGCGCGGTGAGCAGCGGCGCCACCGACGGCTCGTCGACGCCGCGGACCCATTCGGCCAGGTCGCGGATCTCCATCGCGCACGCGTCGGCGATGCTGATCCCCTTGATCTTCGACGAGCGGGCCCCCTCGCTGAGCCGGGTGCCGTCGCACTCGGGGCAGACGGCGAACGTCGTCGCCCGTTCCACGAAAGCGCGGACGTGCGGCTGCAGCGCGTCGATGTCCTTGGACAGCATCGACTTATGGATCTTCGGGATCAGACCCTCGTAGGTCAGGTTGATGCCCTCCACCTTGATCTTGGTCGGCTCCTTGTGGAGGAGGTCGTGCAGCTCCCTCTTGGTGTACTTGCGGATCGGCTTGTCCGGGTCGAAGAAGCCGCAGCCGGCGAAGATACGGCCGTACCAGCCGTCCATGCTGTAGCCGGGGATCGTGAGCGCGCCCTCGTTGAGCGACTTGGAGTCGTCGTAGAGCTGGGTGAGGTCGATGTCGGAGAGCGTGCCCCGGCCTTCGCAGCGCGGACACATCCCGCCGGTGCGCTGGAACGTCGCCTTCACCGCCTTCTTCGCACCGCGCTCGACCGTGATGGCGCCGCTCGCCCGGACCGAGGCGGTGTTGAAGGAGTACGCGCTGGGCGGGCCGATGTGCGGCTCACCGAGCCGGCTGAAGAGGATGCGCAGCATCGCGTTGGCGTCGGTGGCGGTGCCGACGGTGGAGCGGGGGTCGCCCCCCATCCGCTGCTGGTCGACGCTGATCACGGTCGTCAGCCCGTCGAGTACGTCGACCTCGGGCCGCGCCAGCGTCGGCATGAAGCCCTGTACGAAGGCGCTGTAGGTCTCGTTGATCAGCCGCTGCGACTCGGCGGCGATCGTGTTGAACACCAGCGAGCTCTTGCCCGAGCCGGAGACTCCGGTGAACACCGTCAGCCGGCGCTTCGGGATCTCGATGCTGACGTCCTTGAGGTTGTTCTCGCGCGCGCCGTGCACGCGGATCAGGTCGTGGCTGTCGGCGGCGTGCGGCGCAGGCGACCGCGTGTCCGTCCTCGTGGCCATGCTCATCGTGTCTCCATCTGTCGGGCGGGGGCGGCGCGGCGCCAGAACCCCGGCAGCCACGCCGCTTCGGCCCGTGGCGTGCGGGTCATGGCTTCGGTCGCCGGACGGCTCAGGACAGCTCCTGGATGCGGATCAGGTTGCCCGCGGGATCGCGGAAGGCGCAGTCGCGGATGCCGTACGGCTGCTTGGTGGGTTCCTGGACGACCTCGGCGCTGTCGGCCGCCTGCACGCGCTCGAAGGTGCCGTCGAGGTCGGTGGTGGCCAGCAGGATCCAGCCGTAGGTGCCCTTGGCCATCATCTCCGCGATGGTGCGGCGCTCGTCGTCGGTGATGCCGGGGTCGGCGGCCGGCGGTGCCAGGAGGATGGAGGTGTCGGGCTGGCCGACGGGGCCGACCGTGATCCAGCGCATCGTGCCCTGTCCGACGTCGCTGCGGACCTCGAAGCCAAGGGTGTCGCGGTAGAAGGCCAGGGAGGCCTCCGGGTCGTCGTGCGGAAGGGAGCTCGCATGAATGGTGATGTCCATGGCTGTCACGCTAGGCGCGGCTCGCGGTCGGCGCTTCTCGATTCCTGATCGGTCTGGTCACCTGTTTCGCCACGCAGGACGGCATGCCCGCCGTCGCGCGCGCCGCCTCGCGCCGGTAGACGCTGGGCGGCATGCCGACCAGCTCGGTGAAGCGGGTGCTGAAGGTGCCCAGCGAAGCGCAGCCGACCGCGAAGCACACCTCGGTGACGCTGAGGTCGCCACGCCGCAGCAAAGCCATCGCGCGCTCGATGCGCCGCGTCATCAGATAGCCGTACGGCGACTCGCCGTAGGCCCGCCGGAACTCGCGGCTGAGGTGCCCGGCCGACATGTGCGCGCCGCGGGCGAGTGCCTCCACGTCCAGCGGCTGTGCGTACTCCCGGTCGATCCGGTCGCGGACGCGGCGCAGGCGCGCGAGGTCACGCAGGTGCTGCGTTGTGTCGGGTCTGCTGGTCACCCGTGAAATCGTGCCATGGCGCGACGGTGTTGCCCAGCGCCGGTGGCCTCCCTGCGACTCGGTCATCGGCGGGCCTGCAGCCTCCGCAGGTGCCTGCGGACCTTTCGCACCGCCCGCCGGGCGGCGGGCGGCCGGGGCTTCGACGACGGCATGACGCGTCGGCTGCCCGACCAGTCCGGCACGGTGACCACGTACGCCTCGTCGGGGATTCCCGTCCGCCGGTCGCGGAAATGCGGATAGGCGAGGTGCAGACGGCCGGCGCGGCCGTGATGGACCACTTGCGGCACCGTCTTGGCCCTGACGAATTCAAGTATGTCCTTCAATTCATTCAGCCTACCCATGGCCACACAGGTGAGTATCAGTCGCTCCCCGACCTTTATCCGGTCGGCGACACCCTTGTTCCAGTACGCCGCCGTCATCGGAGCGGCCAGTTCCATTTTGTGCAGCTGCTCGCTTTCCGGTTGTTTCAGCAGGCCGGCCCCGAATTGCTGCAGCAGCCCGACCGTGAAGGGCCTGACCATGAGCTGATCGCGCTCGGCACCCGGCGGGACGAGTCTCGCGATCAGGTCCATCAGCGCCTGGAGCGACTCGAAGCGCGGCGCGTAGCCGCCTCTTGCGGTCGCGTGCTTCCCGTCATCACGGCGCACCAGGTAGTAGCAGACGTAATCGGCGACGATGGAAACGCCGTTGCCGCTCAGATAGGCCTCCATGGTGAAGAGGGCGTCCTCGCCGGTGATGAGGCCCTCCTCGAACCTGAGGCCCAGCCGCACGAGCAGTTCCCGCCGGAACAGCTTCTGGGCGCTCAGGGTGAAGATGACGTTGGAGGTGTAGACGTCGGCGCGCTCCTGCGTGCGGCCGAACATCGACCCGGGGACGCCCCGGTTGACCCCCTCCATCTTGCCGAGCACCACATCCGTACCGGCGCGGTCGGCCATCGCGACCATCCGCTCCAGGGCCTCGTCCCCCAGATAGTCGTCGGCGTCCAGAAAGAAGACATAACGGCCGCGGGCCAACCCCAGACCGACGTTGCGCGGCCCGCTGGGGCCACCGGAGTTGGCCTGCCGTAACACTCTGGTCGACACCTTCGACTCGGCGGCGAATTTCTCCAGGTATTCACCGGTGCCGTCGCTCGACCCGTCGTCGACGGCCACGATCTCGATTCGGTCCGCGCCCAGCGTCTGTGTCTCGACCGATTCCAGACAGCGGACGAGATAGGGCATGGCTTCATACGCGCCGACAATGACCGTGACGTCGGGAACAGGTTCGCTATTCATGAACAACAAGACAACCGGTATTGGACGATGGTTGTCCGGAATATCATCATCCAGATATCGTGACCGGTGGGTAATCTTCCGATTGGGCCCCGCCATCACCGGGCTCGGTGATGGCGGGGCTTGTCTTCAGGAGCCCGGTCTCACTGACCCAGTGGCGTCGGTGGCCTCCTGGTGTCGGGGATCGGGGCCGGTGTCGGTGGATGAGCCCTCGTGGCTCGTTCCTTGGTGAGGGCGCTGGTGATGCGGTGGGCGAGGAGGGGGTCCGCCGGCAGGACGTGGGAGGCGAACCAGCGGGCGGGGCCCGGGTCGGGCGACAGGTCCACGAATTCGGCGCCGGCGTAGTCGTCGAGCGGCGGGTCGTAGAGGTAGCCGCAGACGATGCCGTGGTTCACGAGGCGTTCCACCAGGGCGTCGCGGTTGTCGACCAGGAGCGGGGCGCGGAAGAGGGGGTACGGGCCGTCGTGGGCGGCCCGGTCGCGGAGGGCCGGGGAGGCCCAGGCCGTGCCCGACAGGAGGGTGACGCCGGCCCGGCGGTGGGTGAGGTCGGTGTCGAGGCGGGACATGCGCAGGGCCAACTGGCCGCGGACGACGGCCCCGTGACGGGTGCGGAAGTCGTGCAGGTCGACGCGGACCCAGCGTTCGTACGCGGTCAGGCTCGGCGCCCGGAGCCCCGAGGCGGTCAGGCGTGGGGCGTCCAGGGCCATGCGGAAGGCGTCGCGTTCGAGGAGGCCCAGGCGCTGCATCGTCCGCCATACGGGGCGGACCAGGTGGAGGGTGCGGACGGCCGATCGTGCCAAGGGGCGCAGTGTCGCGGCCAGGTCGGCGCTCAGACGGGTCGGTTCGAGCAGGTCGTCGCGCAGGAGCTCCAACTCGCGCCGGGTGCGCGCGTCCTCCACGGCGAGGAAGCCGCCCGCCATCGCCGCCACGTGCTTGGAGAGGCTGAAGGCCGCCGCCTCGCCGAACGTTCCGATCGGCTGTCCGTCCACGTGCGTGCCGATCGCGTGGGCCGCGTCCTCGATCAGAGGGATGCCCAACTCGTCGCAGCGGGCGCGTAGTTCGACTACCTGGTCGGGTATCCCGTACAGGTTCGTGGTCAGGACCGCGTCCACGTTCCGCCACGTGGACTCCGGTACGGCGGCCGGGTCGATGTTGCCGGTCCAGGCCGACACCGGGGCCAGGACCGGGCGCAGTCCGGCCGCCAGGACGACGAAGAGGATCACGTCGTCGTTCACCGGCGACATCAGCACCCGGCCGCCCGGCCGGCACCAGCGCCTGAGCGCCAGGTAAAGGGCCAGCCGCGCCGAGGGCGTGTAGACGCATTCCCGTCCGAGTCGCCGTGTCATCGTCGCGGCGAGCCGCGATCCGTACGGCATCGTCACCTCTTCCGTCGAAGGGTCCGTGAAGGACCAGAAGGAACGCCGAAGAGCCGCCGAAGCGGCAGTGAAGACCAGCCCCTCGCCCGCGCAGGGCGCCAAGCCGACAGGAGCAAGAAGCCGACAGGGGCAGGGAGAAGAGGCTCAGTGGGCGCGCCGAGCCGCCCGGCCCGACGCCGGGCGGGCCGACGTACGCAGTGAGCCGACCGTCTTCAGCAGGCGGTCGGCCGGTTCCCGCAGCGTGGGATGGGCCAGGACCGTGTTGCGCAGGCCGCGTACCGGTCTGCGCCACATCCGGTGGGCCGCCGCGACCGGGTGGGGCCGGGTCACGAACCCTTCGCCCACGCGCAGTTCACGGGTCTTGAGCCAGTCCTTGTACTCCTTGTCGCCGCGCCCCATGTCCATGAACCGCACGCCGTCCCGGCCGGCCGACTCGGCCATCCGCAGGTGCATGATCAGGCCGGGCGAGTAGTAGTGGAAATCGGGGTCGTACGCGGTGAACCAGGCCGCGAACACGGTGCGCGACCTCGGGCCGAAGTGCGCGGCCACCGGCCGGTCCCCGGCGTACACCACGGACAGGATGCCGGTGAAGTGCTCCTCGCGGACGCGGAAGAGGTGCTCCACGAGGTCTACGATCCACGGGCGCGCGAACCGGTCCATCCGGCCCGTCCGGCGGTACTGGGCGGACTTCCACTCCATGAGCCGGCGCAGCATGCGCGGGTCGCGCTCGTCGTAGACGAACCTCATCTCGCCCACGTTGCGGGTCAGCCGGCGTTCCTTCTTCAACGTCGTCTTGGCCAGCCCCGGGTACGCGGCGCGCAGCCATTCCGGGTAGCTGGTGTCGCCGCCGTCCTTGAGGTCGACGACCGGTGAGGCGAACGTGCCCGTCACGTAGTCGCCGAAGGGCTTCTGCTCCTCGACGAGGTGGTCGAACTCGAGGACGGACAGCCCGCAGGCCCGCAGCAGTTCCTGGGCGTCCCAGGTGACGCCGGGTCGGTGCACGAGGGCCTGGCAGTCGGAGAGGCCGAGGCCGATGGCCCGGCCGACACCGAAGGCGCCCCGCTCGTACGGGAGGAAGCCGACCGGCTCCCCCTGTTCGTGCAGGACGGCCACCCGGGCCGCCCCGGCGCGGTGTATGCCGACCCCGGCCGCGAACTCCGGTGCCAGGAACGGGTTCGCGTAGTCGGGCGACTCGTCCATCGCCCCGTGCCAGGCCTCGCGGAGCTCGGTGCTCAGCTCCTCGGGTCTGTGGATCGTGATGTCCGCCTCGACCTTGCTCATGGCTCGCACGGGCGACCGCCCCCCTGTATTCCCCCATGACGCGTCGACCGCGTCCTGCCCCAAGGCTCAAACGTCGCGAAACAGTACGCACACTGTCAAGAGTGTCGGTCGTAGTAGGCCGTAACGGAAGAGGGCGGAAGGGAATGGGCCCGCCTGTCCTGATACCGGGTGGCCGGGGCTTCATCCGGCGGAGCTAGCATCCGTTCATGACGACTGTGGACAGCAATGGTGTTTCCCCCCTCGACGCCGAGATCGATGCCCTTAAGGGCGGCTCCGCGAACCTCGCCCAGTACGCCGGCCGGGCCGTGCTCGTGGTGAACGTGGCTTCCAAGTGCGGCCTGACCCCTCAGTACACCGGCCTGGAGCGGCTGCACGAGCAGTACGCGGAGCGCGGCCTCACCGTGCTCGGCGTGCCCTGCAACCAGTTCCTCGGACAGGAGCCCGGCAGCGCCGAGGAGATCGCCGAGTTCTGCTCGGCGACGTACGGCGTGAGCTTCCCGATGACCGAGAAGGTCGAGGTCAACGGGGAGGGCAGGCACCCGCTGTACGACCGCCTGGTCGGCTTCGCCGACGCCGAGGGGCACAGCGGCGACATCCGCTGGAACTTCGAGAAGTTCCTCATCGGCCGGGACGGCAAGGTCGTCGCCCGCTTCTCGCCGCAGACCGAGCCGGAGTCGGCCGAGGTCGTGGCGGCCGTCGAGGCCCAGCTGGCCGGTTGACCTTGCCCCTGGGGCAGGGCCGAACGTCTTCGTCACCGGGTGGAAGAGCCGCCCGGTGACGGAGGATGACGTGGTGAACGAAGGACTGCTCACCATCGGTGCGTTCGCCGCGCGGGCCCGGCTGTCCGCCAAGGCGCTGCGACTGTACGACCGACTCGGGCTGCTGGCCCCGGCGCACGTCGACGAGGTCAGCGGCTACCGCTACTACCACGCGGGCCAGGTGGAACGCGCCCGGCTCGTGGCGATGCTGCGCCAGGTCGACATGCCGCTGGCG
This sequence comes from Streptomyces sp. NPDC006602, assembly GCF_042870385.1. Lineage (NCBI taxonomy): Bacteria > Bacillati > Actinomycetota > Actinomycetes > Kitasatosporales > Streptomycetaceae > Streptomyces > Streptomyces sp. NPDC006602. The sequence continues at coordinate 47,633 of NZ_JBIAHG010000014.1, forward strand.
CGGATCGCCGAGGTGGTCGAGGCGGCGGACACCGAGGGCGCCGACCGGCTCGCCGCGTACTGGGCGGACGTCGAGGCGCGGGTGGCCGGGCAGCGGACGCTCGTCGAGTACCTCCGTGGGCGACTGTCCGGGAGGAGCTCCGAGTTGTACGGGAAGTTCGAGGTCGAGACGGTGGACGTGCCGGCGCAGCTGGTCATCACCGAGACCCGGCACACGCTGGCGGACGAACTGCCGGCCTGGATCGGCGCGTCGCTGGGACGCCTCGAGGCGGCGGCCTGGGAGAGCGGGGGTGTGACGGCGGCGCCGTTCGTCGTCTACCACTCCGAGGTGTCGATGGAGAGCGACGGACCGGCCGAGTCGTGCGTGCCGGTCGCCGACGAGGCGGCGGCGCGGGCATGGGTCGCACGGCAGGGGCGGGGGCGGGAGTTCGGGGTGCGGGTGGAACCGGCCCGGCGGCTCGCCTACACGCGGGTCTCCAAGGCACAGGTGGCCCATCCCCAGATCCTGGCCGCGTTCGAAGCGGTGGAGGCGTGGCTGAAGCGGGAGGGCCTGGAGTACGACGGGCCGTGCCGGGAGGTGTACTTCGCGGACTGGGACGCGGCGGGCGCCGAGGACCCGGTGTGCGACGTGGCGTTCCCGGTGCGCTGACATCTACGTCCGGGCACAAGCCGAGCCCCCTCGGCAAGGACGGCGAGCTGGTCGAGAGGGCTCTTTCAGTGCTGCTTGTGCGGTTGTCGGTGGTGCGCTCGGCTGGGGACGAGGATCAGAAAGACCCTCTCCCTACGCCTTGACCGAGGCCACGAACACGTTCCACGCCTCGGTGGGGAAGGCCAGCGTCGGCCCGTCGGTGACCTTGGAGTCGCGGACGTCCAGCGCCGCGACGGTGGGCGACTTGACCTCGACACAGGCGCCGTTGTTGTTGGAGTACGAGGACTTCGTCCACGAGTCCTGGGCGCCCTGAAGAATTGCCATTTTTGCTCCGTAAGCCAGTTGCGCAGTTCGGTTTCCGCCAACCTTTGCTGATCGTTGGCGTGATCGACGCTACTCGCTCACATCCCCTTCTGGAGCAGTCGTTCACTCTTCCGGATGGCATATTCCAGGGGACTCTTCCAGGGGAGCCCGACCGGGGTGTAACATCCGGCCCTTCGCCCTCACGGGTCCGATTCCGGAGCCTTCTCGGGGCTCAGCGGGCGTACTCCTTGGCCACGTCCTCGATGAGCCGGGTCGACTGGTCGACGTTCAGCGCCTGCGCCCTCAAGTGCTCGTACATCACCGTGTATTTCTGCACGTCGTGAGCCTTCTCGAGGTAGAGGTCGCTGGTGACGCCCTCGATGTACACGACGCTCGAGTCGGCCGCGTCGGCGAACTCCAGGATCGAGTACTGGCCGTTGATGCCGGGATGCGCGCCGACCTCGAACGGCAGGACCTGCACGGTGATGTGCGGGCGCTGGGACATCTCCGCGAGGTGCTCCAGCTGCTCGCGCATCACGGGCCGGCTCCCGACGACCCGGCGCAGCGACGCCTCGTCCAGCACGACCCACAGCCGCAGCGGTTCCCCCTCGGCGGCGATACGATCCTGCCGCCGCATCCGGACCTGCACGCGCTTGTCGATCTCGGTGTCCGAGGTCTCGGGCGAGCCGCCCCTGATGATGGCCTCGGCATAGGCACGGGTCTGCAACAGTCCGGTGATGATCTGGGGTTCGTAGACGCGCAGCGACTCGGCATCGGTCTCCAGGCCGATGTACACGCTGTACGGGATGTCCCCGAACGCGTGCCACCAGCCCTGCTGCCGCGAGTCCTTCGCCATCTGCATCAGCGACTCGACGATCCGCTGGTCCTCGACCTCGTACACCCCGCACAGATCGCGGACGTCGCGCTGGCTGATGCTGCGCCGGCCGTTCTCCAGCCGGCTGATCTTCGACTGCGACACCAGCAGTCGCTCGGCGACCTCCTCGGCCGTCATGCCCTTGAGCTCGCGGAGCCGGCGCAGCTCCTGGCCCAGCCGGCGCCGCCTGACGGTGGGATTGACATTGGACGCCACGGGACGTGCACCTCCGGCTGCGTGCCTCAGACTTGCCACTTTGCGTATCTGCTGTTGAGCAGACTGCCACCAAGGTGCTTTGTACCGCTGGGAAACGGTGGATATGCGCAGGCCCCACACACGCCCGCGCGGGGCGGCGGAACCGCGTCGTCGTCCGGACGTACGGTTCCGTCGCCCCGCGCGGTCCAGCGGCTCCCGTACCGGTCTTGGGGACTGCGGTGCGGCGCGTGGTAGTGCGGGTCGTACTGCTGCGGTGCCCTGTCGTGGGACTGCGGCTCAGTGGGCCACGACGCGCGCCATCGATCCTCGGCGCGGTTGCATCGGAACGCCGCGTGCGGGTTCCGGCGCGGGCCTGGCTCCGGGTGCGGCCTGGCGGCCGGCCGGTGCCGGGTTGCGACGCGGCTGGGCAGCCGCGCCGTTCTGGACGTCCATCACGGCGTGCGCCACGAGGCCGCCCATGGGGTCGTGCCTGATCAGGTCCCGCAGCCGGGATCGGGACGAACGTCCCTCGTTCCCCGGATACAGGTGCTTGCCGAGGCCGACCGCATGCGCCAGCGCGGCGAGCGCCGCGGTCCGCGGGTCCGGTGGTACGCCGGTGCGGATCGCGGAGTCCAGTCGGGCTCTGATCTCCCGGCTGATCTCGGTCTGACTCGCCTGGTAGCGAGTCGTCGGCAGCACTCCGCACATCTGTCCCGCCACGGCATGCACCATGCCGCACCGCTCCAGATGCGAGAGGTAGGTCTGGCGGAGCCCGAGACGCGGCCCGCCAATCCAGTGGATAGCACGTACCGGAGCGCCACGCCTTCGCAGCAACTCCAACGCGCAGTCCAAAGTCGGATCTCCAGTCGGCCGTGGGGACACCACGGCGATACGATCCCCGTCTGGGGCTATCCGTCCGGCCAGCGCCAGCTCCACTAGCTGCGCTCCGGCCAGACCAAGGTCGAGCGACTGCGGCTGTGCGGTGGTACCCGTGGTCGGGTCCAGCGCCAGTAGCAGAAGCTCCTCCGGAAGTGTTCTGCGGCTCATGCCCATCCATGCCTCCCCGCGTGGATGAATGACAGGGTGACCCCTCTCACATTGGTCTGTCGAGGGCACGTGACCTCTTTGTGAGGGAACCGGCAGGTATGTCGTTCTCGTCTACCGCCTCGGGCAAGCCCACACACAGGACACTGGTACATGGTTCGGACACGGCGGGGGAGCGGTGTTCCGGGCGGCGGTTCACGGTTCGATAGGCGCACGGACACGAGTGGTGTCCGACGCATGGAGGAGGCATCGGTGGCGGGCGAGTCCCCCGACAGGTCGAAGCAGCGCGAGTCGTCGGCAGAACCGACGTCGGGGAGCGCGGGCCCGGTTCCGGAGGCCAGGACGGAATCCCCCGACCCCACCGAGAAGCGCGACCCACGCCTCGCGGTGGCCCGCGACTCCACGACCGCCTCGACGGCCCGCGGCGGCGTCGACACGGCGACCCGGGTCTTCTCGGTACGGGAACTCACCGCGGAGGCGGAGCCGGCCGAGGAGGCCGCACCGGACGCCGGGGAGCCTGAGACGGCCGCGCGGGACGCCGGAGAGCCGGAGGGCGCCGCGGGAGCCACTCGGGACACCGGAGAGGCGAAGGCTGACGCCGGGAAGCCGGAGGCCGGTGAGACCGCGCAGGGCGCCCTGGAGGCGGGTACGGCCGAAGGGCCAACCGAGGACGCTGCGGAGCCGGAGGCCGGCGAGACCGACGGCGCGGCGGCCGGGAAGGCCGCCGGGGAGCCGGAGGCCGACGCCGAGGAGGCGGAGGCCGATGAGGCCGCGCAGGACGTCACGGAGGCCGAGACGGCCGAGGAGGCCGCTGAGGACGCCGTAGAGCCGCAGGCCGGGGACACCGGCGGCGCAGCGGCCGGGAAGGCCGCGCAGGGCGGCACGGCGCCGGAAGCGGACGCCGCGGAGGCGGAGCCCGGTGCTGCCGAGGCCGAGGACGGGCAGTATCCCGCGGAGCCCCGGGACGAAGACACCGCGCAAGGCGTCACCGAGCCGGAGGCCGACACCGCTGACGCGCAGGCCCGTGAGGCCGCGCAGGGCGCCACGGAGGCCGAGACGGCCGAGGAGGCCGCTGAGGACGCCGTAGAGCCGCAGGCCGGGGACACCGGCACCGGAGAGGTCGGGAAGACCGCCGCGGAGGCGGAGCCCGGTGCTGCCGAGGCCGAGGACGGGCAGTATCCCGCGGAGCCCCGGGAGGAAGACACCGCGCAAGGCGTCACCGAGCCGGAGGCCGACGCCGCTGACGCGCAGGCCGAGGACGCCGGCGCCGGGGGGTCCGACGCGGCCGCTTCCGGTGCGGCGGGCAACGCCCGGCTGCGTGACGCCGTGGCCGCGTGGGTGGCGTCGGCGGACGAGGAGACGGAGGCCGGGGACGCCAAGGGCCCCGTAGCCGCCGAGACCGACGTGGACACCGACCAGGCCGCGGGCCCGGACGCGGACGCAGACGGCCCGGCGGCCGACGAGCGCGCCGGCCACGGCACGGACGCCGGTACGAAGGCGGGCGCGGAGCCCGCGCCGAAGGCCGACGGCGCGGCGGGGGGCGAGCCCGACGACGAGCCCACCTCCGGCACCGAGCCGAACGCCGGGCGTACCGACACCGACACCGACACCGACGCTGACACCGACGCCGTCGCCGAGGCGGCCGATGCCGACGGCACCGCCGCTCCGGAGCGGTCCGGCGAGCCCGGCGGGGCCTCCGGTGACGGCAGGCCCCGTGTGGACCAGCCGACCGCCGTCTTCAAGGCCGTACGGCCCTCCGCGCCGGCCGTGGATCAGCCGACGACCATGTTGAAGCTCGGCGAGGCCGGGAAGCAGGCCGGGAAGCAGGCCGGCGACAAGGGCGAGTCGCCCGCCGAGCGGACCAGCAAGTTCGTCGCGCTCAGGCCGTTGGACGATCCGGCGACGCGTAAGCCGACGGCGAAGCCGGCCGACGGCGCCGCCGCGGTGCCGCAGGCCAAGCCGCGCGCCGACGCCACCTCGCCCGTCCCGCAGGTCGGCCCGGAGCGGACGACTCAGCAGCCGCTGCCGCCGAGGCCGCCGCTGGATCTCCTGGCGGAGCTGACGAACACGCCGCCGCCTCCGGAGACGCCGGTCCGGACGATCGTGCGACGGGTCAAGATCTGGACCCCGCTGGTGCTGCTGCTGGCGGTCGTGTTTGCGATCGTGCAGGCCGTACGCCCGCTGCCGGCCCCCGAGCTGACGCTGACCGCCGACGAGTCGTACACCTTCGAGGGCAGCAAGGCCGACCTGCCCTGGCCGAGCGAGGGCCAGGGCTGGATGGACGTCAACGACATCGGCACGATGGGCGACTTCGGCAAGCAGACGCCGGTCGCCATCGGATCCGTCGCCAAGGCCATGACCGCGTATGTCGTGCTGAAGGACCACCCGCTGAAGTCGGGCGCGGAGGGACCGAACATCCCCGTCGACGCCACCGCCGAGAAGGAGGGCGGCTACGACAAGGACAACGAGTCCACGCTGAACACCGTCAAGGAGGGCGACAAGCTCACCCTGCGGCAGGCCCTCGCGGCCATCATGATCCCGTCCGCGAACAACATCGCGCGCCTGCTGGCCCGCTGGGACGCGAACAGCGAGGCGGCCTTCATCAAGAAGATGAACGACGCCGCCAAGGACCTCGGGATGAAGAACACGACGTACACCGACGCGTCGGGTCTGAAGGAGACCACCGTCTCGACCGCCGAGGACCAGGTGAAGCTCGGCAACGAGCTGGTGAAGATGCCCGCCCTGATGGAGATCACCTCCATGGGCCAGTGGATCGATCCGTCCGGGCAGAAGTGGTACAACTACAACTATCTCGTCCCCTACAACGGTGCCATCGGCATCAAGACGGGCACGACGACCGCCGCCGGCGGCAACCTCCTCTTCGCGGCCCGCAAGGAGGTCGGCGGTGAGACCGTCACCCTCGTGGGCGCGATCCTCGGCCAGCACAAGTCGCCGATCATCCAGACCGTCAATGACGTCAGCAAGACCGCGATGCTGGCCGCCCAGGACGAGATGGCCTCGGCGAAGATCCTGAAGAAGGGCGACGTCGTCGGGTACGTGGACGACGGGCTCGGCGGGCGGACGCCGGTGGTCCTCACCAAGGACGTCACCGCGGTCGGCTGGGCCGGCTTCAAGGTGAAGCTGTCCTTCGACGCCGACGACCTGCCGCACTCCGCGAAGGCCGGCACCAAGGTCGGCACGCTCACCGTCGGTGACGGCGCGAGCGGCGCGGTCAAGGTCCCCGTCGGCCTCCAGAAGGATCTCGTCGAGCCGGGGTACCCGGACAAGCTGACGCGTCTCGGCTGATCCGGGCCCATAAGCGCGCCGCGCACTCCGCCGACCGGATACCGCCCGGGTTCGGGTCGGCGGCGTGCGTGCTAGCGTCACGAATCGGGGCAGGTCGCTCACGGGACGCGGCCGAGAACAGAAGACGGGACACCACGGGGAGTGCCTTCAGGTGGCCACAGCGGAGCCGACACGCGCCGACGACACCGATCCGAGCCCGGTATCCGGCCCGCGAATACGCGAGCCCGCACCGGACACGGAGGAGCACGAGCACGGCCGTAGACCCTCCTCGGCCGAATCCGGGCTCAGCTCCCGGTTCAGCTCCGGATTCAGGTCCCGCTTCGGTCCCACGTCCAGGTTCGGTTCCAGGTTCAGGACCGCCTTCCTCGCCCTCCGCGAGCGCCTCCTTCGCCACCCCGTCCTCTCCCTCACCGCCCTCTCCGGCGTGCTGCACATCGTCTGGTTCTTCACGTTCGCCAACAGTGGCGGCGACCTCGCGGCGCAGGACGCGTGGGCGGAGTTCGTCGGTCGGCATCCGGACTCGGCGTACAACCTCGCCTGGTACGGCGGGATGCACCCGGTGTCGTACAGCGTGGTGTCGCCGTACCTGATGTCGGTCCTCGGCGTCCGTACGACGATGATGATCGCCGGTACGCTCTCGGCCGGCCTGCTGACGATGGTCCTCATCCGCAGCCGCCCCCACTCTCGGCTTCACTCGAGCGGGGGCACCCTCATGGTGAAGAACCCCCTGTGGGCGTCGCTCGCGGGCGTCTTCGCCTTCCTGTGCAACGCGGCGTCGGGGCGGGTGACGTTCGGGCTCGGCACGATGTTCGCGCTGGGCGCGGTCGCCGTCGTGTTCTGCTGGCCGTACCGCTGGCGCTACAAACGGTGGGTGAAGGCGCTGTGCGCGGCCCCGCTGGCCGCGCTCGCGACCATGGCCTCGCCGGTGGCGGGCCTGTTCGTGGGGCTCGTGGCGGCGGCGCTGTTCCTGCAGAGGCGCCGGCCCGGCGCCTGGGCGCTGGGCCTCGCGCCCTCGGCGGTCGTCGCGGTCTCCGCCTGGCTGTTCCCCTTCGCCGGCACCCAGCCGATGAAGATCGGCTCGGTGATACTGCCGCTGGCGTACGCCCTCCTCGTGCTCTTCCTCGTCCCGCGGGAGTGGAAGACGGTCCGGCTCACGGCCGGGGTGTACGCCCTCTCGATCGTCCTGGTGTGGCTGGTCAGCTCGCAGATCGGCTCCAACATCTCGCGCCTGGCGATGCTGTTCGCGGGGGTGGCGCTGGTGGCCGCGCTGCCGTTCGCGGTGCCGCGCACCCGCAAGTGGTACGCGATCGTGGTGGCCTTCGTCGGCTTCACCACGTGGATCGGCTTCAAGTCGGTCGACGACGTCGTCCATACGACCCCGGCGGCGTCCTGGGCGCGTGAGCTGGCGCCTCTCGTCAACGAGCTCCAGGAGGTCGGGGCCGAGAAGGGCCGCGTGGAGGTCGTACCGGCCCGCTCCCACCGCGAGGCGTCCGCCCTCGCGCCGTACGTCAACCTGGCCCGCGGCTGGAACCGCCAGGCCGACATGGAGCGCAACCCGCTCTTCTACGACGACACGCTCAACTCGGCGAACTACCACGAATGGCTGGGGCGCTGGGCCGTGCACTTCGTGGTGGTGCCGAAGGACGAGCCGGACGGCGACGGGGGCGAGCGGGAGCGGGAGCTGGTCCAGCGGGGGATGCCGTATCTGAAGCAGATCTGGGGCGACGCCAACTGGCAGCTGTTCCGGGTGACCGATCCGGCGCCGCTGGCCGAGCCGAACGCGGTTGTCGAGCGGGCCGCGCAGGGTGAGATGACCATGCAGGTGAGGAAGGCGGGGCGGATCCTCATCCGCATCCCCTACTCGCCCTGGCTGAGCATCGTCGACGCCGACGGCAACAAGCTGAAGCCGCCGCAGGAGACCGACGCGTCCAAGGATCGGGCCGACGGGGTGCCAAAGACGTACGAGAACGTCAACGGGTGCCTGATGGAGACGGAGGAGGACGCGGAGGGGGACAGGTGGACGATGCTCCTTGCCCCGCGGGCGGGGGAGTATCGGCTTGCCGCGCCTTACACGGTGCCGCGGGGGACGCCGTGTCCCGACGAGTTGAAGTGAACCCTGAGGTCAGCGCAGCTGGTCCACGTACTTGTCGGTGCCCGGCAGCGTGGGGACGAACGGCGCCAGTAGCTCCACCCTCCCCAGCCCCGACTCCCCCACCGTCTCCTCCAGCCCGCCGAAGTACGGCTCCCAGCACTCCCTGGGGTCCGTTTCCAGGAACCACAGGAGGGTCAGGCGGGTGTCGACGCCCTCGACCTGCTTGACGTACGACATGCGGTCGCCGGGCAGTGGGGTCGGGCGGAAGACGGTCACCAGGGCCGTCGGTGAGCCCGCCACCCGCTTCGGGAGGTGCCGGGAGACCAGCCATTCCAGCAACTCCGCGCGCTGCTCGGCCGACTCGGCGTCGACGACCTGGAGGACCAGGCCCGCGTAGGGGTGGTCGAGGGCGTGGAAGTCCCTCGGCCCGGCCGCTCCGTCCCGGTAGACGGTCGCCTCGTGGTCCTGGAACGCCGTGAAGACGTGCGTACGGTCCCGGTACACGCGGCCGTCGCGGTTGAGGCGCTTGTTGATGGCGACGGTCCAGCGCATGTGGTCGTCGTGGCGGCCGTCGGTGATCCAGTACGTCGAGAGGTAGCAGCCGGCGGTGACCGGCTCGGCGATCGCCGACGTGTCGGGACGGCGCAGGAGTTGGAGGTCGCGGGTGGCCACCCAGCGGCGGCCGGCGTACATCCAGGGCATGGCCATCGCGCCGGCGTAGTAGTGGTCGTCCTCGTACCAGCGGTTGTAGGCGTACTCGTGGCCCGGGTGCGGTTCGACCATGGTGATCAGCGCGTGGCCGGGGCGGACTCCGTACGGTCCTACGGCGGCCAGGTCGGCGTACGTCTCGCTGCGGGTGTCCTCGGACATGGGCACTTCCCCTCCGTCTTCCCTTCCGTCCTCCTGTGGTCGCCCCTACTCTGACGCTCCGTCAGATATTGCGCCATAGCCGGGGAGGCCATCGATGTCACTGCTCGCGGGCAAGACCGTCGTCGTGTCGGGAGTCGGGGCCGGGCTCGGCCGTCAGGTCGCGGCGGCCGTCGTGCGGGACGGCGGGAACGCGGTGCTGGGTGCGCGGACGGAGGCGAACCTCGCGAAGAGCGCGGCCGAGATCGATCCGGACGGGGCGCACACGGCGTGCCGGGCGACCGACGTCACCGACGAGGGCCAGTGCGTGGCGCTGGCCGAGCTGGCGCGGGAGCGGTTCGGGCGGGTCGACGCGGTGGTCCATGTGGCCGCCTGGGACAGCTACTTCGGCGGCCTGGAGGACGCCGACTTCACGACCTGGCAGTCCGTCATCGACGTGAACCTGCTGGGGACGCTGCGGATGACGCGGGCGTGTCTGCCGGCACTGAAGGCGGGCGGGGGTTCGGTGGTGTTCATCGGCACGCAGTCGGCGGTGGCGGCTCCCTCGCAGGTGCGGCAGGCGGCGTACGCGGCGTCGAAGGGGGCGCTGACGAGCGCGATGTACTCGCTGGCGCGGGAGCTCGGGCCGTACCGCGTCCGCGTCAACACGGTGCTGCCCGGCTGGATGTGGGGTCCGCCGGTACGGGCGTACGTACAGTTCACGGCGCAGACGGAGGGCGTTCCGGAGGCGGAGGTGCTGGAGCGGCTGACTGGCCGGATGGCGCTGCCCGAGCTGGCCTCGGACGCGGATGTGGCGGACGCGGCGGTGTTCCTGGCCTCGGACCGGGCGCGTGCGATCACGGGGCAGTCGCTCCTGGTCAACGCGGGGGAGTTGATGCGCTGAAACCCGATCTTTTCAGCCAACCTGTGGTTCATATACGTAAACTCAGAACACCTGTCAGAACAATTTTACGTGCTCTTGACCTTCCTCTTGCTTGCCGCGAGCATGCCACCGAACCCAGAGTTCACATGCCTGACCCTGGCCACGGACTCTGGAAGGGGGCACATGAACAGTCTGGACTGGGCCGTGCTCATCGGCTACTTCGGCGTGATGGTCGCAATCGGCGTCTGGTCGCACAAGCGGGTGGACAACGTCAGCGACTTCTTCACGGCCGGCGGCAAGATGCCGTGGTGGCTGTCCGGCATCTCCCACCACATGTCGGGCTACAGCGCGGTGATGTTCACCGGGTACGCGGGCATCGCCTACACCTACGGCGTGACGTCCTTCGTGACGTGGTCCTTCCCCATCGCGCTCGGCATCGCCATCGGCTCGAAGCTGTTCGCCCCGCGGATCAACCGACTGCGTTCACGACTCCATGTCGCCTCGCCGCTCGAATACCTGAAGAACCGTTACGACCTGAAGACCCAGCAGGCCCTGGCCTGGTCCGGCATGCTGCTGAAGATCGTGGACGTCGGCGCGAAGTGGGCCGCGATCGCGACCCTGCTGTCCGTCTTCACGGGCATCACGCTCAACCAGGGCATCCTCATCACCGGCACCATCACGGCGGTCTACTGCACGATCGGCGGCCTGTGGGCGGACGCGCTGACGGAGCTGGGCCAGTTCGTCATCCAACTCCTCGCCGGTGTCGCGATGTTCGTCGCCGCGGTGCTCGAACTCGGCGACAAGGGCATCGGGTTCCTCGACGCCTGGGACCAGCCGGCCCTGCAGGGCCATCGCGATCCGCTGGTCGCCGACTACGGCGCCGTGTTCCTGCTCGCCTTCCTCTTCATCAAGCTCTTCGAGTACAACGGCGGCATGCTCAACCAGGCCCAGCGCTACATGGCCACGTCCAGTCCTCGCGAGGCCGAGCGCTCGGCACGGCTGTCGGCGGTCCTCTGGCTGGTCTGGCCCCTGGTCCTCTTCTACCCCATGTGGATGTCGCCGCTGCTGGTGGAGTCGCAGAAGCCCGACGGCTCCGACTCCTACGGCCTGATGACCGAACAGCTCCTCCCGCACGGCCTGTTGGGCCTGGTCATCGTCGGCTTCTTCTCCCACACCATGGCCATGTGCTCCTCCGACGCCAACGCGATCGCCGCCGTCTTCACCCGGGACTGCGCGCCGGTGATCTCGGCACGGGCCCGGGGCTGGAGCCAGCGCTCGGGGCTGATCGCGGCCCGTATCGCGACGGTCGTCTTCCTCGGCCTGTCGATGGCGGCGGCCACGCAGGTCAACTCCCCCGCCTTCAAGGACATCATCACCGTCGTCATCAAGTGGGTCGCCGGTCTGATGGGCCCGATGGCCATCCCGATGATGCTCGGCCTGCTCCGCCCGTTCCGCCGCTCCGGCCCGACGGCCGCGCTCACCAGCTGGTCCATGGGCCTGCTCGCCTTCTGGCTGGTCAACTACCCGATCAACTGGAACGTCGACGGCGGCGTCCCGCTCCAGTACCAGGTGTCGATCCCGCTGGCCGTCTCCCTGGTCCTCTACATCCTCATCGGCTTCCTCAAGCCGGAGGACACCCCGGAACGCCTCGCGATCATCGAGACGATCAACACGGACGACGATGGGGCCGCCGCGGCGGCGATTCCGACGCCGGCGGGTGGCGTGGAGGACGTGGTGCGGGCGCCGGTGAAGGACTGACAGGCGAGGCACTGGCCGGCGCGGACCGGCCGGCCTATCGGCCTCAGGCCCTCGGATATCTGGCCAGCCAACCCGGGGAGGAGCCCGTGGGTCCGTGCAGTGCGGGCCCCTGGGTCATCTCCATCGCGAAGTCGTCCGCCAGTTCCAGCAGTGTGGGACGGCCCTCCAGCTCGGCCAGCCAGGCCGGCGGGAGGGCCGTCTCGCCGTGCAGGGCGCCCAGTAGGCCGCCGGTCAGGGCCCCGGCGGCGGCGGAGGGGCCGTCGTGGTTCACCGAGAGGCACAGTCCGTGCCGTACGTCCTCTCCCACGAGCGCGCAGTACACGGCGGCGGACAGCAGCCCCTCCGCCGTACCGGCCCCGATGAGCTCCTCGACCCGGGCCGCGTCCGGCATCCCCTGCCGTACGGCGCCGAGCGCGTGCTGCAACCCGTCCGAGACCGGCTGGTGCCCGGGTCTGGCGGCGAGCAGCGCGAGCGCCTGCTGCACGGCAGCGTCGAGAGACTCGCTGCGGGCGAGCGCGTGCACGATCACGGCATACGCGCCGGCCGCCAGGCACGCGGTGGGATGCCCGTGGGTCTGCGCGGCACACTCCACGGCGAGCTGTACGACCAGCTGCGGCTCCCACCCCACCAGCAGCCCGAAGGGCGCGGACCGGGCGGCGGCCTCCGGACCGGCCTCACCGGCGTTCTTGGGCGCGTCCAGGGTCCCCATGGTGTCGTCGCCGAGCCCGAGGAGCAGGGCCCGGGTGGGATCCCTCCTCGCATACAGCCACTCCTCCCGCGCGAGCCACCCGTCGTCCTTGCGCCGCTCATCCGGCCCCCAGTCGCGCTGGGTGGCGAACCAGCGCCGATACGCCCGGTGCACGTCGGTGGGCGGATGCCAGGCGCCGGTGTCGCGCCGCACCTGGGCGCGTATCAGCCCGTCCACGGTGAACAGCGTGAGCTGCGTGAGATGACCGACCGCACCGCGCCGCCCGTACCCGAACCCGAGATCGACCAGCCCCTCGGGCCCGTACGCCTCCCGGATCTCGTCCAGCCCGAGCCCGTCCACGGGCGCGCCCAACGCATCCCCGACGGCCACCCCGAGCAGGGTCCCCCGCACCCGCCCCCGAAAATCCTGCTGCTCGGCACGCCCCCAGAGGGCCCCGGTTGTCGCGCCCACCAAGACCTCCCACGGCAACCGTCCAGACGTACGACAGCTCAGCACTGTAATCGAACGGAGACGGTCGGTTCAGGGGCGAATCGGTATGCCGGGAGTTACCGAAGTGATCCGGTGTGGTCGAGCGTGGTCGTGACTGTCCGGTATCAGCCGTACCAGGTGAGGTTGCAGAATCGACGCACTTCGTCTTTGGCGTCGGCCCCTGCCGGGTCACCGGGCCACGCGGTCCGGCAGCACCTCAAGTGCCCCCGAATCACAGCCCGTTCGGCGTCCCCGAGTGAATTTCCGCCGCCGTCATTCTGGCTCAATGCGTATGGAGGTGCCGCACCGTGCGGGGAAGATGGCCGCCATGGCCACTACAACCTCACGCAGCGCTCTCTCCCTCACCGCCACCGTTCTCACCGGCACTGTCGCCCTCTACATGCTTCTCGTCGCCTTCGGGAACATCACCGACTTCGGGACCAACCAGCAGTTCGTGCAGCACGTGCTCGCCATGGATACGACGTTCAAGGACGACGACCTGATGTGGAGAGCCATCACCAGCAAGGGACTTCAGGACGCGGCGTACGTGGCGATCATCGTGTGGGAGACGGTCGCCGCGCTCGTCCTCCTCTACGGGACGTGGCTGTGGGCGCGCCGGGACCACGCGGGCGCACGGCGCTTTTCGACGTACGGCCTGCTCATGGTCATGCTGCTGTTCGGTGCCGGGTTCATCGCGATCGGCGGGGAGTGGTTCGCGATGTGGCAGTCCGGGGACTGGAACGGGCTGGACGCGGCGACGCGGGCGTTCGTGTTCAGCGGGATCGTGCTGCTGGTGGTCAATCTGCCGCTCGGCGACGCGGGCACCCGGTCCGCCGCCTGACCGGAACCAGCTACTCGACCACCACGACCGTCGTCCCCGTCTCCCCGAACGTCCACAGCGCGTCTCCGTCGGCCGTCTTCATGCGGATGCCGCCCGTCTGGACGCCCGCGGCCGGCGGGGGCGGCGAGGACCCGTCGACGGCGCTGGAGAAGGCGACGTTCACACCGGACGCGGTGGCGAAGTAGACGATGTGCTCGATCTGCACGCCGTCCGAGCCCGTCGTCGCGTCCGTGCGGGCTCCGACCGTGTAGGTGCCCGGGGCGGGATCGACCGTGCCCGGCCACACCGCGAAGGTACGGCGGGACGCGTCGCTCGCGTCGACCAGCCAGACCCGCTTCTGCCCGAGGGAGTAGACGATGCGCCGCCCCGTGCCGGAGCCGTCCGGCACGGCGGCAGGCGCCGCGGACTTCGTGGGCGTGGGCTGCGCACCCGCCGAGGCGGAGGCGCTCGGTCTGGTGGCCGTGGCGGTCGGGTGCGGGCCCTTGTCCGCCTCCACGGCCAGGACGGAGACCGCCACCACCGCACCCACCGTCAGGCCGGTCACCCAGACCCACGAGGGAAGCCGTCGGGCAGGCACGGGCACGCATCTCCTCAGCTACAGGACCCCGCACATCGGGGGTCCGATCATCGTACTGTGAGCCTCACCCCGTCCCCCGCGACGACCGCCCCATGGTGTGCGCGGCCCGGGTCAGTCCAGCACCGGCAGCAGCTCCGGCAGATGCCCGTCCGACACCGACGCCGCCCGCTGCCGTTCCTCGGACACCTCGCCGTACAGGGTCGTCCGTGGCCGGGCCGGGCGGCCGGCCGCCTCCGCCACCTCGATCAGGTCCTTGACGGACTTGTACGAGCCGTAGGAGGAGCCCGCCATGCGGGAGATGGTCTCCTCCATGAGGGTGCCGCCGAGGTCGTTCGCGCCGGAGCGGAGCATCTCGGCCGCGCCCTCGGTGCCCAGCTTCACCCAGCTGGTCTGGATGTTGGGGATGTGCGGGTGGAGCAGGAGACGGGCCATCGCCGTCACCGCCCGGTTGTCCCGCATGGTCGGGCCGGGGCGGGCGATGCCCGCCAGGTACACCGGCGCGTTCGTGTGGATGAACGGCAGCGTCACGAACTCCGTGAAGCCGCCCGTCCGTTGCTGGATGCCGGCCAGCGTGCGCAGGTGCCCCAGCCAGTGCCTCGGCTGGTCCACGTGGCCGTACATCATCGTCGAGCTCGAGCGGATGCCCAGCTCGTGGGCCGTGCTGACGACCTCGATCCAGGTGGCCGTCGGCAGCTTGCCCTTGGTGAGGATCCAGCGGACCTCGTCGTCGAGGATCTCGGCGGCCGTGCCGGGGATGGAGTCGAGGCCGGCCTCCTTCGCCGCCGTGAGCCACTCGCGGATGGACATTCCGGTGCGCGTCGCGCCGTTGACGACCTCCATCGGGGAGAAGGCGTGCACGTGCATCCCGGGGACGCGGGTCTTCACCGCCTTCGCGATGTCGAAGTACGCCGTCCCGGGCAGGTCGGGGTGAATGCCGCCCTGCATGCAGACCTCCACCGCGCCCACCTCCCAGGCCTGTTGGGCGCGGTCGGCGACCTGGTCCAGGGACAGCGTGTAGGCGTCGGCGTCCGTGCGGCGCTGGGCGAAGGCGCAGAAACGGCAGCCGGTGTAGCAGACGTTGGTGAAGTTGATGTTCCGCGTGACGATGTACGTGACGTCGTCGCCGACCATCGACTTGCGGACGTCGTCCGCGATACGCGTCAACGCGTCCAGCGCCGGGCCGTCCGCGTGCAGCAACGCCAGCGCCTCGGCGTCGGTCAACCGCGTCGGGTCGTCCGCCGCCGTCGCCAGCGCCGCGCGTACGTCCGTGTCGATGCGCTCCGGCACCATGCCGGGGGCGGCCGCCTCGCGCAGGGCGCCCCAGTCGCCGTACACCTCGTCGAAGTCGTCGCGGCGGTCGGACGTACGGCCCTCCGTGTCGATCGACACATGGAGATCCGTACGGCCGGAAGCGGCGAACGCCTCCTCCGGCTCCTGCCACGGGTGACCCTCGACCACCGCGTCCGGGAGGGCGAGCCCTGTCTCCGGGTCCGCGAGCGCCCGGACGTGCGGACGCAGCCGCGGGTCCAGCCAGGGCTCGCCGCGCTGGACGAACTCGGGGTACACGCACAGACGTTCCCGCAGTTCGAAGCCGACGGCCGCCGACCTCTCGGACAGCTCGTCGATCTGCGGCCACGGCCGCTCCGGATTGACATGGTCGATCGTCAGCGGGGACACCCCGCCCCAGTCGTCGATACCCGCCCCGATCAGCCGCTCGTACTCGGAGTCCACGAGGTTCGGCGGAGCCTGCAGACAGGCCGACGGGCCCATGATGTGCCGGGCCACCGCCACCGTCGCCACCAGCTCGTCCAGTTCCGCGTCCGGCATGCCGCGCATCGCGGTGTCCGGCTTGGCACGGAAGTTCTGGATGATCAGTTCCTGGATGCCGTGGTACGACCGGGACACGCGCCGCAACGCGAAGAGGGACTCGGCGCGCTCCTCGTACGTCTCGCCGATCCCGATGAGGATGCCGGACGTGAAGGGGACCGAGGACCGGCCCGCGTCCTCAAGGACCCGCAGCCGAACGGCGGGCTCCTTGTCCGGGGAGCCGTGGTGCGGGCCGCCGGGCTCGGACCAGAGGCGGGTGGCGGTCGTCTCCAGCATCATGCCCATCGAAGGCGCGACCGGCTTCAGTCGCTGGAAGTCCGTCCAGGACATGACCCCGGGATTGAGATGGGGCAGCAGGCCGGTCTCCTCCAGGATGCGGATGGAGATGGCGCGGACGTACGCGATCGTGTCGTCGTAGCCGTGCGCGTCGAGCCATTCGCGCGCCTCGGGCCAGCGCTCCTCGGGCTTGTCGCCGAGGGTGATGAGGGCTTCCTTGCAGCCGAGGGCGGCACCGCGGCGGGCGATGTCCAGGACCTCGTCCGGGGACATGAACATGCCGTGCCCGGCGCGGCGCAGCTTGCCGGGCACGGTGACGAAGGTGCAGTAGTGGCACTTGTCACGGCACAGCCGGGTGAGGGGGATGAAGACGCTCTTCGAGTAGGTGATGACGCCGGGGCGTCCCGCCGCCTCCAGGCCCGCGTCCCGTACCCGGGCGGCGGACGCGGTGAGGTCCTCCAGGGCCTCACCGCGGGCCTGGAGCAGCACCGTGGCCTCGGCGGCGTCGAGGGCGACGCCGTCCCGGGCGCGTTTGAGGGCGCGACGCATGGAGTTCTCGGTGGGGCCGGTTCCGGGGGTCGCGGAAGTCGTCATCCTTCGAGCATACGAGCGACGTGATCAGAGCCGGCAGGAGCCGTCCGATTCGTCCCCGCCCGCCGGGCGTTACACGGTGTCACTGGTGGTGCCACCGACGGAGGAGAGATAACCGGCGCAGTCGTCCAGCAGAGCGAGCACCTCCGCCTCTCCGGCCGGCGGCAGCTGCACCACGACCTCCTCGATGCCCAGCTCGGCGTAGTGCGCGAGCTTGCCCGGCGAGGGTTGAACGGCGTACGGGACGATCTGGAGGGCGGCCGGGTCGCGGCCCGCGTCCGCCCAGGCGGTGCGCAGCACGGGCAGTGACTCCGACAGACCGCGCCCGCCGATCGGCAGCCACCCGTCGGCGTACTCGCAGATGTGCGCGAAGAGTTTGGGCCCGGCCGCCCCGCCGACCAGCGTGCGCGGACCGACCACCGGACCGCGCGGCTTCTGTGCGGGTTTGGGGTACGCGAAGCTCGCCCGGACACTCCCGAACTCCCCCTCGTACGCCGTCGGTTCCTCGCTCCACAGCGCCCGCATCAGCGCCATCCGGTCGCGCACGAGCTCGCGGCGCGTACGCCACTCCACCCCGTGGTCGGCGGCCTCCTCGACGTTCCAGCCGAAGCCGAGGCCGAGGGTGAACCGGCCGCCGGAGAGGTGGTCGACGGTCGCGATCTGCTTCGCGAGGTCGATCGGGTCGTGCTGAGCGACCAGCGTGATGCCGGTACCGAGGCCGAGCCGCTCGGTGACCGCCGCGGCCTGGCCGAGCGCGACGAAGGGGTCGAGGGTGCGGCCGTACTCGGGCGGCAGCTCGCCGCCCGCCGGGTAGGGGGAGGTCCGCTCGACGGGGATATGCGTGTGCTCGGGCAGGTACAGCCCGGCGAACCCGCGCTGCTCCAGCTCACGGGCGAGCCGGGTCGGGGTGATCGTCTCGTCGGTGAGGAAGATCGTCACGGAGATGCGCATGCCTCATCTGTACCGGTTACTCGCCCATCTGTCCATACCGACCGGTCGGCATCTCTTTTGGATGTCAGTGAGGGCGTCGGTGACGGGAGCCGCCGCCGCGCTTACGTTGGGAAGCGTGACCTTCGCTTCAGCGGCCGGGGCGGCCGACGGGGCCCAGGAGAGGCGGACGCTCCGCGGCACCCTGCCCGCCGGCTCCCCCGACTTCGTGTACGTACCCGTCGAAGTCCCCTCCGGCGTACGGGAGATCAGGGTCGCGTACACCTACGACCGCCCGTCCGTCCCGGTCGGCACCGCGGGCAACGCCCTCGACATCGGCATCTTCGACGAGCGGGGCACGGAGCTGGGCGGGAAGGGCTTCCGGGGCTGGTCGGGCGGCGCGCGGACCGAGTTCCTCCTCCGCGCGGACGACGCCACGCCGGGGTACATCGCGGGCCCGGTGCGGGAGGGCACCTGGCACATCGCGCTCGGCCCGTACACGGTCTCCCCGCAGGGGCTGTCGTACGAGATCACGGTCACGCTGACGTACGGCGAGCCGGGCGCGGCCGTCCGGCCGGCGTACCCGCCCTCGCGCGCCAACGGCCGGGGCCGCGACTGGTACCGCGGAGACTGCCATCTGCACTCCTGGTACTCCGACGGCCGCCGCACCCCCGCCGAGATCGCGGCGCTGGCACGGGCGGCCGGCCTGGACTTCATCAACTCCTCGGAACACAACACGCATGCCGCGCACGCCCATTGGGCCCCCGAGGCCGACGACGACCTGCTGATCATGCTGGGCGAGGAGGTCACGACGAGGAACGGCCATGTCGTAGCCCTCGGCACCGAACCCGGCACCTTCGTCGACTGGCGCTTCCGGGCCCGCGACAACCGCTTCGGCCGCTACGCCCGGCAGATCCGCCGCGCCGGCGGCCTGGTCGTCCCGGCCCACCCGCACGCCACCTGCATCGGCTGCAACTGGAAGTTCGGCTTCGGCGAGGCGGACGCCGTGGAGGTGTGGAACGGGCCGTACACCCCGGACGACGAGGTCTCGCTCGCGGACTGGGACGGGATGCTGGTGGCGTCCGTGCGCGGCGGCGGCCGGGAGTGGATCCCGGCGATGGGCAACAGCGACGCGCACCGGGACCCGGACGTGATCGGCCTCCCGCAGACGGTCGTCCTGGCCGACGACCTGACCCGCGAGGCCATCCAGGACGGCATCCGGGCGGGGCGTTCGTACGTCGCCGAGTCGAAGAACCTGTCCCTCGCCTTCACGGCCTCGGGGGGGCGCGGCGAACACGCGGGCATCGGGGAGCGGTTGGAGACGGACGGGGACACGCCGGTGACGGTCCGCCTGGAGGTCCCGGGCGCCCCGCGCTGCACGGTCCGTCTGGTCACCGACCAGGGGGTGCTGTTCACGAGCGCGCCACTGCCGGTGACGGGATCGGGGGTCGTCGAGTGGCGTACGACCCCTGCCTACGCGGCCTACGTGCGGGCGGAGGTGAGGCACGAGGTGGCGGTGGGGCCGCTGCCGGGGGCGCTGGCGGCGTTCACGAACCCGATCTTCCTGGGGCGCTCGTAGGCCACCGTCAGTCTTGCGCAGCGCGCGCCCTCGTCAGGTACTTGAGCTCGATGATTGTCGCGACGGCTCCCAGCCAGCGGGCCGCCGCCTCGTCGGCGGGGGCGCCGCCCGCGAGCTGCGTGGCGGCCTCCAGCCACTCGCGCCGCGCCTTTGGGACCACCACCCACTTTTGATCCACGGTGCCGCATCACGTGAAGCGCGCGAGCTCAATCCACCACCTGTGGATCACGGAAGTAGTAGACGACTGTCACTCCCATGCCGGGCGTGTGCGTGTAAACGATCGTGATCGCCTCGGCCGAGTCGTGGGCGAGGGGGGTCGTGTACGTGTATTCCACGGACGGAGGCCGCCAGCCGGGGATCTCGCGGCCCACCGTGCGATCACGGCGGATCACCACGAGCGCCTCCCGGACGACTTCCCGCTCCCCCTCCGTCAGGTCGCCGAACGCCTTCCTTGCCGGCTCGGCCTCCTCCAACGGGATTTCGTTCACGTACCGCCGCCTGTGGAACGCGCCTCTTCGAGGGCGGCCATGATCTCGGGCGAGTTCCTGATCAGGACCCGGTGCCGGTAGGCCCGGACCACAGCGGCGGCGCCTTGGAAGTCGTTGGTCGGGGAGGCTCCTATGGCAGCCGCCAGCTCCTCCTCGAACCGCTCCCGGTCGCCCGGGAAGCCGTAGCGGCTGAGCGCACTGCGCAGGTCGTCCACGGTACGGATCTCGGGCAGCGGCATCGCTCCCCAGCCCCGGTGCTCAGGCTGTGCGCTCATCGTCTGCTCCTGGTGAAAGGGCGTAAGTCCACTTCCCAGTATGGCGCCGCCCGGCAGGGACGGACATCGCGTCACCACGCCGCCGCCCCGCCCCCGCACTCGGCCCACGGAAGCTTGCCGCCTTTCGACGCGCCCAGCTCACGGAGCACTGAGGCGCCCCAGTTGTCCGCGCAGGCCTGGACGAGGTGCAGGCCGCGGCCGTCCTCGGCGTCCAGGTCCAGTGGGTGCACCGGGGAATCCCGGTCCAAGAAGCCGGGCGGGACGCGCGGATCCGTGTCCCGTACCGCCACCCGCAGCCGGCCGGGCTCCGCCGAGCGGACGCGGAGGGCGTACGGGCCCTTGGTGTGGCGGTGCGAATTGGTCAGCAGTTCCGCCGCGAGCAGCTCCGCGGTGGGCGTGAGCTCGGGCATCTCGTGGGCGGCCAGGATCAGCCGGAGGGCACCCCGCGCGATACCCGGGGCGCGTGGATCGTGCGGGAGGTGCAGGGTGTAGTTCCAGGACGGGGATACGGTGGTCACGGGAAGTCTCCGATCACTGAGTGGAGTTGGACGGTGACAGGACCCGGTGTCTCTGCCGTGGCGTCCCACGGTGCGCTTCCGGGCGGGGCGCCTGGTTCAGTAAGCTACCGGCGCACCACTTAATACATTTCCCATTTCGGCAATCACATGAGGTTTTCCCTCGTGTGGGTGACATCAAAGCCCGGCTTTCCAAGGAGAGTTGGCCCATGGCCCCCAAGACCGCCACGACCGCCCGCCGCCTCCGCCTGGGCACGGAGCTGCGCAGGCTTCGTGAAAGGGCGGGCCTGTCCGTCACCGAGGGGGCTCGTCAACTCGGCGTCAGTCAGGCACAGCTCAGCAACATCGAGGCCAGCCGATTCGGAGTGAGCGCGGACCGCCTGGGTGCCCTGGCCCGCATCTACCGTTGCTGCGACACCGCCTACCTCGACGGATTGATCGAGCTGGCCGGCGAGCGCAAGGGTGGCTGGTGGGAGACCTTTCGCGAAGCGCTCCCAGCAGGGCTGCTCGACTTGGCGGAGATCGAACACCACGCCGTCCGACTTCAGGCCGCCAACACGGCACACGTCCCCGGCCTGCTCCAACTCGCCGATCACGCCCGCGCCATCTACGAACAAGCCGTGCCCGAGTTCAGCCGCCGCGAGGTCGAGCTCCGGGTGAATCATCGACTCCAGCGGCAGGCCCTACTGGACCAAGACAACTCGGTGCCGTACCAGGCGATCATTCACGAGGCCGCTCTCCGCGTGCCCGTGGGCGGGACGTCGGTCGCCAAGCGTCAGCTGAAGCACCTGCTGGCCCAGAGCGAGCGCGACGGCATCACGATTCAGGTGATCCCCTTCGCCATCGGGGCCTACCCGGGTTCCGGCCAGACGTTCCTCTACATCCACGGCTCCGTCCCCCGGCTCGACACGGTCTCCCTGGACCAGTCGCACGGCCCCGCACTGGTCGACGCCGAGGCCGAACTGGACACGTATCGGAATCTGCTGCACCGCATGGAATCCGTGGCTCTCCCTCCGGAAGAGACCCGGGACTTCATCCACAACCTGGCCACCGAACTGTGAGAGGACCCTCATGACCGCCTACGCATGGCAGAAGTCGTCCTACTGCGCCCAGGGCGAATCGTGCCTCCACGTCGCCACCACAGCGCAGAAGTCGTCCTACTGCCAGGAAGGCGACGCCTGCGTCCACATATCCGCCCCCACCAGAACCACCGTCCACCTCACCGAAAGCGCCGACCCCACCGAGACCATCCTGACCACCGACCCCGTCGCCTTCGGCGCCCTGCTGGACGTACTGAAGGCCTCGGAAAGCACATGAGCCGGACTCACCAGAAGGGAGCCGCCTGAAGATGTCCCGCCTCAACGACCTCCGATTCCGTGCCGCCACCGGCTTCCAACGCCGCGTCGGCAATCCGGTCCTGCGCCGCCTCCCCCTCCAGACGGTCCTGGAGACCACGGGCCGCGTCTCCGGCCTGCCCCGCCACACCCCGGTGGGCGGCCGCCGCGTCGGCGACTCCTTCTGGCTGGTCTCCGAGTTCGGCGAGAGATCCCAGTACGTCCGCAACATCAAGGCCGATCAGCGAGTACGGGTACGGATCCGGGGACGCTGGCACACCGGCACGGCCCACCTGCTGCCCGACGACGACCCGGTGGCACGACTGCGCAGCCTGCCGCGGGTCAACAGCGCGGGGGTGCGAGTGCTGGGGACCGGGCTGTTGACGGTGCGGGTGGATCTGGCGGATTGAAGAAAGCTGGTTGTGCCCCCTGTCGAGCCTCCTCGGGGGGCACGGTCGCGGGCCCGCACTCGGCCCACAGCAGTTTGCCGCCGTGCCCCTCGCCCAGCGCGTACCCGCCCCACGCATCGGCACAAGCCCGCACGAGCTGCAACCCACGGCCGCCCTCGGCGTCCTCCGCCGGTACGGCGGCGAGGGCGCCACCGCCGCCGAAACCTGGCGGGAGTCGGGAGTCGGCGTCCCAGACGGCGACCCGCAGCCGACCGGGCCCGACGGAGCGGATACGGAGGGCGTAGGTGCCGCTCGTGTGCCGGTGGGCGTTGGTCAGCAGCTCCGAGACCAGCAGCTCGGCGGTGGAGGTGAGCCGGGCGAGGCCATGGGCGGCCAGGACCGTGCGCAGGGTGGCGCGGGCGATACCCGGTGCGCGGGGATCGCGCGGAAGGTCGAGGGTGTAGGCCCAGGGCGGAGATGACGTCGCCATCGGAGGTCTCCGATCACTGAGGAGAGACGGGTGGCGCCGGGGCCCTGGCCATGGCGTCCCACGGTGCGCTCCGAGACGAGGCGCCTGAGCATGACGATAGGGACCGCAGATGACGTACGGGGGTCCGGGATCCTTCCGCTCGCACTTGGGTCGTGTGAGCAGAGCGGCCCGGGCCGTTTTCGACCTGGAGGCCTACCGCGGGACCGCCGAAGTCCTCACGTCACCCCGGCCACACGATCGCCTGAACCTCGCTGTAGGCGTGCAGCGCGTACGACCCCACGTCCCGCCCGACCCCGCTCCTCTTGAACCCCCCGAACGGCGCCTCCATGTTCCGCCCGACCGTGTTCACGCCGACCCCGCCGGCCCGTAGCCGCCGTGCCACGCGGAAGGCGCGGGCGACGTCCGCCGACCAGACGTAGTCGATGAGGCCGTAGTCGGTGTCGTTGGCCAGTGCCACGCCCTCCTCCTCTTCCTCGAAGGGGAGGACCGACACGACCGGGCCGAAGATCTCCTCGCGGGCCACGCGCATGTCGTTCGTGCAGTCGGCGAGGAGGGTGGGGGTGACGAAGAACCCCCGGTCCAGCGGCGGCCGTTCGCCGCCCGTCACCACCACCGCGCCCTCCTTCCGGCCGAGTTCGACGTACGACTCCACCCGGTCCCGGTGGGCCGCCGAGATCACCGGTCCGACCACCGTGTCCGGCTCGCTCGGAGCTCCTACCTTCAATCGACCCGCGTACGCGGCCAGTTGCTCGACCAAGCGGTCGTACACGCCCCGCTGCGCCAGCACCCGCGTAGGCGCCGTGCAGATCTGCCCGCTGTAGAAGGAGAAGGTCGTCCCGATCCCGGCGACCGCCGACCCGATGTCCGCGTCGTCGAATACGACGGCCGCCCCCTTGCCGCCCAGCTCCATCAACTGGCGTTTCATGTCCCGCCCGCAGACGGAGGCGATGCGCTGTCCGACGGCGGTGGAGCCGGTGAAGCTGACCATGTCGACGTCGGGGGACGAGACGGCCGCCTCGCCCACCTCCACCGACCTGCCGGAGACGACGTTCACCACCCCGCGCGGCACCCCGGCCGCCTCCAACGCCTCCGCCATCCGGTAGACGGAGAGGGGATCCTGCGGAGCGGGCTTCACCACCACCGTGTTGCCCATCGCGAGCGCCGGGGCGAGCTTCCCCGCCGGGTTCGCCCAGGGGTTGTTGTACGAGGTGATGCAGGTGACGACCCCGACCGGCTGCCGTACGGCCAGCGCGCCCAGCACCGCCGCCCGCCCCATCGGCCCGGCCTCGTTGATCTGCGGCGGGATCGCCCACTCGGCGGGCTCCACGCGCGCGTACCGCCGGAACCGGGCGGCGGCCACCCCGACCTGCATACGCCGGGCCGTCGCCGTGGTCGCCCCGGTCTCGGCCCGGGCGAGCTCGGCGTACGAGTCCAGGCGGGTCCCGATGATCCCCGCGGCCCGCGCGAGGATCGCCGCCCGCTCCTCCGGCGTCGTACGCGACCACGGCCCGAAGGCCTCGCGGGCCGCGGCACAAGCCGCGCGCACCTGATCCCGCGAGGCCTCCGGCGCCCAGCCGACGGTCTGTTCGGTCGCCGGGTCGACGACCTCGTAGTGACCGCCGTCCGGCTCGACCCACGCACCGCCGATGAACAGCCGCTGTCCCTCCGAGAAGGTCACTTGGTCGCCACCGTCCGGGTGTCCCGCCCCGAGCGCAGCACCTTCCCCGGTACGGCCCCGCTCACCACGTCGTCCCGGATCGCCTCGACCCCGTTGACCCAGACGGCCCGTATCCCGATGGCCTTGGAGTCCAGCCGGGGGCTGTCTCCCGGCAGGTCGTGCACCAGGGTGGCCGTGCCCGCGGCGATCCGTTCCGGGTCGAAGAGGACGAGGTCGGCATGGAAGCCCTCCCGTATCCGGCCCCTTTCCCTGAGGCCGAAGAGCTGTGCCGGATCGTCCGTCAGCATCTTCACCGCCTGCTCCAGGCCCACCAGCTTCCGGCCGCGCAGACAGTCCCCGATGAACCGGGTCGTGTACGGGGCTCCGCACATCCGGTCCAGATGCGCGCCCGCGTCCGAGCCGCCGAGCAGCACGTCCTCGTGCTGCCAGGTCTCGGCGCGCAGGGACCAGGACGCCGGGTCGTTGTCGGTCGGCATGGGCCACAGGACCGTTCGCAGCTCGTCGGCCGCGCAGATTTCGACCAGGCACTCGAAGGGGTCCTGGCCGCGTTCCGCCGCGATGTCCTGCACCACCCGCCCGCTCAGACCCCGGTTCGCCTCGCTGTAGGTGTCGCCGATGACGTACCGCCCGAAGTGCGTCAGCCGCCGGAAGACGCCCGCCTCCTTGGACCCGGCCCGCTCCAGCATCTCGGCCCGGACGGAGGGGTCGCGTAGCTTCTCGATCCGCTCCGGGACGGGCAGGCCGAGGATCGGACCCCACCCCGGGATGAGGTTGAGGGCGCAGAAGGTGCCGAGCGACATGTTCATCGGCGTGAGGATCGGCATGGTGAGCGCGACGACCCTGCCGCCCGCCTTCCGCGCCTGCTCGCTCGCGAGGAGCTGCCTGGGCACCCGCTCGGGGACGGACGCGTCGATCGTGAGGACGTTCCAGTTCAGGGGCCGTCCGGCCGCCGCGCTCATCTCCACGAGCAGGTCGATCTCCGCGTCGCTGAACTGGTCGAGACAGCCGGCGACGATCGCCTCGATCTGCGTGCCCTCGTGCTCACCGACGGCCCGTGAGAGCGCCAGCAGCTCGGCGGGCAGGGCGTGCCGGGAGGCGACCGGCTTGCCGTCACCGTCGGAGTGGGTGGACGACTGGGTGGTGGAGAGCCCCCAGGCCCCGGCGTCCATGGCCTCGTGGAACAACCGGAGCATCGCCGCGAGCTGCTCCTCGCTCGGCTGCCCGCCGACCGCGTCCGGGCCCATGACGTACCGCCGCAGCGCACAATGCCCCACCATGAAGCCCGCGTTGACGGCGATCCGCCCCTCCAGCGCGTCCAGGTACTCCCCGAAGCCGTGCCAGCTCCAGGGCGCCCCCTCCTCCAGCGCGACCAGGGACATGCCCTCGACCTTGGACATCATGCGGCGCGTGTAGTCGGCGTCCTCGGGGCGCGCCGGGTTCAGGGGCGCGAGGGTGAACCCGCAGTTGCCGGCCGCGACCGTGGTGACGCCGTGGTTGAGCGACGGGGTCGCGTACGGGTCCCAGAACAGCTGGGCGTCGTAGTGCGTGTGCGGGTCGACGAAGCCGGGGGCGAGCACGAGGCCGTGCGCGTCCTCGGTGGTCCGGGCTTCTTCGGTGATCTTCCCGACCATCGCGATACGACCGTCCCGGATGCCGACGTCCGCAGTGAACGCGGGAGCGCCCGTGCCATCGACGACGGTCGCACCCTTGATGACGTGATCAAGCATGGGCTTGCCTCCTTGAACTCCGGGCCGGTGTACGTACCTCAGGGGCGCGGGGCTGTGACATATGCGGCTCCGCCGCGTGGGCGCGACCAGCCACAGACGGCCCGTAGCCGCAAACGGCCCGCAGGCCCACGGCGATCAGGCGGACTGCCGGAACCGAGACGTCCGATGCACCGGATCCGTATCGATCTTCGGAATCACGTGTTCGCCGATGAGGCGAATCGTCTGCAGCGTCTCCTCCTTCGGCACCCCCACCGGCAGCCCGAAGCTCAGCTGATCCGCCCCCGCCTGCTCCCACCGCTTGCACTGCCGGAACACCTCGTCCGGATCTCCGCAGATCAACAACTCCTCCTCGATGAGGAGCTCGACAAACTCCGCGGTGTACTCGGGCAAGGTCTCCGGCCACACCGGGAACCCCTCGGGACGAGGAAACGTGTCGTGGTACCGGAACACCAGCGACGGCAGGTAGTGCAGCCCGCCGTTGACCGCGATCTCGATCGCCTCGGCGTGCGTGGGCGCGCAGATCGCCGTGGTCGTCACCATCACGTTGTCGTTGACGAAGTCGCCGATCGGCTCGGCGTCCACGACCGCCGTCTTGTACTGCTCGAGGACCCACTCCATGTCGGAGACCTTCTGCACGCTGAAGCCGAGCACCCCGAGGCCCTTGCGGGCGGCCATGGCGTACGAGGGCGGCGACCCGGCGGCGTACCACATCGCGGGGTGCGACTTCCCGTACGGCTTGGGGAGCACCTTCCTCGGCGGGAGCTGCCAGTGCTTGCCCTGGAACCCGACGTACTCGTCCTGGAGCCACATCTTCGGGAACTCGGCGATGGTCTCTTCCCAGATCTCCTTCGTGAAGTTCATGTCGGTGATGCCGGGGAGGAAGCCGAGGATCTCGTGCGAGCCGGCCCCGCGTCCGCTGCCGAACTCGAAGCGGTTGGCGGTGAGATGGTCGAGCATGGCCACCTTCTCGGCGACCTTCACGGGGTGGTTGACCTGGGCGAGCGGGTTGAAGATCCCGGAGCCGAGGTGGATCCGTTCGGTCGCGTGGGCGAGGTAGCCGAGGAAGACGTCGTTGGCGGAGAGGTGCGAGTACTCCTCCAGGAAGTGGTGCTCGGACGCCCAGGCGTACTTGAAGCCCGACCTGTCCGCCTGGATGACGTACTCGGTCTCCTCCATCAGCGCCTTGTGTTCGGCCAGCGGGTCGGTCTCGGCTCGCTTGCCCACGTATCCCTGTACAAAGAGCCCGAATTCCAAGGAGGTTCACCGTCCCCGGTTCTGAAGTTCACTGGTTTCTGACGTACCGTCAGATTCATCGGTGGGGCCGACTGTGGCACCGCCCGCATGCACCGTCAATAGCTGATGGTCAGTCAGGCGACGGCCACTCCCGCGAGCCAGCCCCCGTCGATCACGAACGGCTGCCCCGTGATGTAGGAGGAGTCCTCGGACGTGAGGAAGAGCGCGAGCCGCGCCACCTCCTGCGGCCTCCCGATCCGCCCGAGCGGCACGAGCTTGCGGTAGAGCGCGTCCGTCGCTCCCTCGGCGGCGCCACCCGGATTGCTCATCGCGGTGTCGATGGCTCCCGGGCACATGGCGTTGACCCGTATCCCCCGGTCCGCCAGCTCCAGTGCGGCCACCCGCGTGAGCCCGACGATCGCGTGCTTGGTGGCCGCGTACGCCCCCACGTACGCCATGCCGGTCATCCCGGTGTACGAGGCGGTGTTGACGATCGTGCCCCCGTCGGACATCCGGGGTGCCACGGTCCTGATCCCCAGGAAGCAGCCGACCTGGTTGACCCGCAGGACGGTCATGAACTCGTCGAGGGGCGTGTCGAGGAGGCTGTTGAAGCGGAGGATGCCGGCGTTGTTGACGAGCCCGTCGATATGGCCGTACGCCTCCATCACGGCATCGGTCGCGGCCCCCCACTCCTCCTCCCGCCCCACGTCGAGATGCACGTACAGCGCGCCGATCTCCTTCGCGAGGGCCTGCCCCTGCTCGTCGAGCACGTCCGCCACGACGACCTCGGCCCCCTCCTCTCGGAACAGCCGCGCCTCCTGCTCCCCCTGCCCGCGCGCGGCCCCGGTGACGAGAACGACGCGTCCGTCCAGCTTGCCCATGCGGACCCCCTCGGGATCGGTGTATGGGGGCATCGTAGCGCCGTATCTGACGCTTCGTCAGATAACCGAGGAGTAGGGACATTTGACTCTGTCTATACCGTCGCAGGGCTTCAATAATCACTCGCATGTCCAAGCGCAAATTACGCAACAGAAAAGTCAGGTACGTGGCGATCGGGGCGGCACTCGCCACCGGCGGTGCCGTCGTCACGCTTCTTCCGTCGGCGAACGCGGCCGAGGAGGAGAAGACCCCCGAGCAGATCATGTCGATGTGTCACAAGTCCGCCGTGATCAACGGCCAGCGGCGAGCGACCAGGGATTTCGGGGGCGGTCTCGGAGACGGTTTCGCCGCCGACAACTGCGACTTCGTGGAGACGAAGTTCGAGACCTTCGAGGGCCCCACCGAGAAATCCTCCATCGACTTCCCGAACTGCGAGACGAACGCCACCGATCCGGCGAAGGTCTCGGTCACCTGGTCGGCGACGGTCGCCCAGGGCAAGGGCAAGTACACCGTGACCCAACAGGGCGGCGGCCTGGGGATCTTCGGTTTCCTCAGCGGGTCCTGGCTCAAGCACAACGGCACCCTCGACATGACCGTCGAGTCGGCCACCGCGGGCGACACGGAACAGCGGGAAGTACCGGTCGGCAAGGTGCTCCACATGGAGTTCACGCCGAAGATTCAGCGCATGACCGGCGAGTGGCGGGTACGGATCGACGCCAACCCCGGCAGCTTCGCGGTGAACCCCTCCCCCGAGAAGAACTTCGTGGCGCCCGAGGTCGTCGAGGGGCCGGTCGTCCTGCCGGGCGCCGCGGGCGCTCCCGGTGTCGTGGACGGCACGTCCAAGGCCGTCCTGACCGACTGCTGACCCCCACCCCCACCCTCAACCCTCACCTCTCAACCCTCAACCCCCACAGGAGAAACCCATGCCGAGAAGGCATCGGAGCAAGAAGAAGCGCATCACCCTCGTCCTGGCCCCGGTCGCGGCCGTCGCGGTGGCCGTCCCGCTGATGAACCAGGCGGGCGCCGCGACCCCCGACGAGGTGACCGCCGACTGCTCGGCGGACTCGGACAAGCTGGAGAACTGCGAGTTCGTCGATGTGCAGTTCAAGGCGAACAGCCTGGGGCCCAATCAGCGCGTCTCCACGGTGACCGACAACTGCGGGTCGACCGGCACGGCCACGAAGACCTTCAACGTCAGCACTTCGGTGACCCGGACCATTCAGTTGGAGGACGGATTCACCGCCGCCGCCGACACGAAGATCGGGAATTCGGTCTTCGAGATCGGCGTCAAATTCAACACGTCGGAAATCAACATCACGCGAGACGACAAGGCGACAGCCCTGGCGTTCAGCCGCACGGACACCGTGCGGGCGAACAGCCTCGGCTTCTTCATGTGGTCCGCCAAGCGCACCGACGTCAGCGGATTCCTCAAGGCCACCTACAAGGAGGAGCAGAACGGCCAGAAGGTCTTCTTCTCCCCCAGTGAGGGCGGCACGAGCGTGCACGTGTTCTATCCGCAGATCCTGAAGAACGGAACCCCCGACGGCCGGTTGTGGCTGCGGACTGTGGAGTGCGGTACACCCGAGGCCTCCGGCATTCAGAATTCCACGCGCGCCCTCAGGTCGGAACCGGGATTCGGTGCGGGCGGCGAGAACGTCACCGACATCGAAATACCACTGTCGGAAATTCCGGCGCCCTGAGTCCCTGAGCTCACGGACATTCTCAGATGCGAAGCACGGGCGCGGCTCCCAGCCACCGCAGGACCGCGTCCGTGCTTCCGCGTGCGTCCAGCTTGGCGTAGATGTTGCTGAGGTTGTTGCGCACGGTCTTCTCACTGAGCCGTAGTCGCAGCCCGATCTCCTGTGCGCCCAGACCGGTGGACAGCAGCTCCATGATCTGCCGTTCGCGCGGGGACAGCAGCCCGCGCAGCCGTTCCATCGCGTCGCCGCCCGTGGGCACCCGCCGGGCCCCCTCCCGCAGGGCGGCGCACGCCGTCGGGGAGAGATAGGTGTGCCCGACGGTGGCCCCGACCACGGCGGAGGACAACATGCAGGTGCAGTAGTCCCCCTCGACCAGGTAGCCCGCTCCGTCCCGGAACACCTCGACGATCGTGTCGACGTCCCGGCGGGGGCTGACGACGATCACCGGGACGCCCGTGACTCCCAGGCTCCGCAGGGCGTCCGACGGTTCGTCGCAGCGCAGGACGACGACGTCCACGCCCCCGGGAACCCGGAAGGGCGGGGCCAGGCGCACCACCCGGCCCACGTGCGGATCGTCCGGCGCCGGCCAGTCGTCGTGCGGCCACTCTCCCTCCACGCAGGCGAGGGCGACGGAGAGTCGCTCGACCGGGAATCGCTGGGAGGATCGCACGTCACGTGTCCTTCCGCCGGAGTTGTCACGTCCGTACGTCCGTACATACGTGACCCGGCGTGGACATGTTCAAAGTTTCAAGAGGAGCGGGGCCACCTCCTCCCCGAACGCCGCGATCTGGTCCGTGAGTTCGGCACGGCTCCGGCTGCGGAACCGCACCTGGATCTGGTCCACACCCATCGCGGAGTACGCCCGCAACGACTCGGCGAGTTCCCCCGGACCGCCGGCGAGAGTCCGCCGACCGACGTCCCACCCGGGCTCACCGACGTACAGCGGCTCGGTGATGGCCCCGATGGTGAGGGGCTCCTCGATCCCCGCCTCCGCCCGCAGCCGCTTCAGCCCGGAGATCTGCGCGGGCAGCCGATCCCTCGGATCGCCCTGCGGCAGCCAGCCGTCCCCCTTGAGGGCGGCCCGGCGTACGGCAGCGGGGGACGATCCGCCGACCCACAGGGGGACTTGGGTCTGCGCCGGCCTGGGTCGCTGACCGAGTCCCTCGAAGTCGTAGAGCCTGCCGTGGTGTTCGGGGAACTCGTCGGGACCGAGGGCGGTCCTCAGCGCGTCGACACACTCGTCGAGCACGGCGCCACGCCGCCCGAAGTCGACGCCCAGCACCTCGAACTCCTCCCGCACGTGCCCGGCCCCGACTCCGAGGATCAGCCGCCCCCCGCTCAGGTGATCCAGGGTCGCGTACTGCTTGGCGGTCAGCAGGGGATGCCGTAGACCCACGACCGCCACATGACTGAGCAGCCGTACGTGTTCGGTCACGCCCACCAGGAAGGCGAGGGTGGCGACCGGGTCGTACCAGACCGTGCTCATCGCGGGGGCCAGGCGGCGCGGGATCGCCACGTGGTCGCAGGAGGCGATGTACGCGAACCCGGCCCGATCGGCGGCCCGGGCGATCTCGACGAGGTCGGCGGGGCCGGCGGCGGCCTCCCAGGGCTCGGCGTAGATCGTGCTCTGGGACTGGACGGGGAGCTGGATGCCGTACTTCATGCACCGCTCCACAGACCGTAGGGAGTCAGTCCCAGCAGCTCGATCGCGTTTCCTCGTACGATCCGCTCGACGACGTCGGCGTCCAGGTGCCCCATCTGGGCCTCGCCGACCTCCCGCGACTTCGGCCAGGTGGAGTCGGAGTGGGGGTAGTCGGTCTCGTAGAGGACGTTCCCGACCCCGATGGCGTCCAGGTTCCGCAGCCCGAAGGCGTCGTCGAAGAAGCAGCCGTAGACGTGCTCGGCGAACAGCTCGGACGGCGGCCGGTGAACCTTGTCGGCGACACCGCCCCAGCCCCGGTTCTCCTCCCACACCACGTCGGCGCGTTCGAGGATGTAGGGGATCCAGCCGATCTGGCCTTCCGCGTACATGACCTTGAGGTGGGGGAAGCGCTCGAACTTGCCGCTCATCAGCCAGTCCACCATCGAGAAACAGCAGTTGGCGAAGGTGATGGTGGAGCCGACGGCGGGCGGTGCGTCGGCGGAGGTGGACGGCATACGGCTGCTGGAGCCGATGTGCATGGCGACGACCGTGCCGGTCTCGTCGCAGGCGGCGAGGAAGGGATCCCAGTCGTCGGTGTGGACGGACGGCAGGCCGAGGTGCGGGGGTATCTCGGAGAAGGCGACGGCACGGACGCCGCGGGCGGCGTTGCGCCGTACCTCCTGGGCCGCGAGTTCTGCGTCCCAGAGGGGGATGAGGGTGAGCGGTATGAGCCGGCCCTGCGCCTGCGGGCCGCACCACTCCTCCACCATCCAGTCGTTGTAGGCCTGGACGCAGAGCAGACCGAGTTCGTGGTCCTTGGCCTCCGTGAAGGTCTGGCCGCAGAAGCGGGGGAAGGTCGGGAAGCAGACGGCGGACTGGACGTGGTTGACGTCCATGTCGGCGAGGCGGGCGGGCACGTCGTACGAGCCCGGCCGCATCTGCTCGTAGGTGATGACCTCCAGCTTGATCTCGTCCCTGCTGTAGCCGACGGCGGTGTCCAGGCGGGTGAGGGGGCGGTGCAGGTCCTCGTAGACCCACCAGTCGCCGATCGGGCCGTCGTCGCCTGGCCGGCCCATCACGGGCTTGAAGCGGCCGCCGAGGAACGACATCTCCTTCAGGGGGGCGCGGACCGTGCGGGGGCCGATGTCGAGGTACTTCTTCGGGAGCCGGTCCTGCCAGACGGTGGGGGGTTCGACGGTGTGGTCGTCGACGGAGATGATCAAAGGAAGGGGTGAGTTGGTCTCCATGGGGGCACGGTAGCGCCGATCTGACGGTCCGTCAGCTAGCGGGATGGGGCTTCTGGGTTCCCGGGCGGGTGGGGAGAGAGCGTGAGGGCCTTGTGACATCCCGCGCGCCTGCCTGTGATCGGCCTCTCCACAGCTGACGCATCTGCCATGAACAAGGCAAACTGGCGGGGTGGCTCAGGACATCTAGGGGGACGACGGCGATGGACGGTGTACCGCGAGTGCCGGAGGTACCGCGTGTACCGGAGCAGAGGGGGCGCCCCGGGTTCTCCGAGGAGGAGGCGGTGGTGCTGGGAACGGACACGCGCCGGGCCGGAACGGCGACCGTGACTCCGGGATCCGTTGCGCCCGGGGCTGACGAGGGGGGCGTGGGGGGCCTGGGGGCCGGGTCCGGCGAGGCGGCCGTGGCGCTGCGCTTCGGCGTGCTCGGTCCAGTGCGTGCCTGGCGTGGCGAGGAGTCGCTGAGCACCGGTTCGCCCCAGCAACGCGCCCTCCTGGCGGCCCTGTTGCTCCGCGAGGGCCGTACGGCCACCGCCGCCGAGCTGATCGACGCCCTGTGGGGCGAGGAGCCGCCCTCGCAGGCGCTGGCGGCGCTGCGGACGTACGCCTCCCGGCTCCGGAAGGTGCTGGACCCCGGTGTCCTGGTCAGCGAGTCGGGTGGGTACGCGGTGCGTGGCCTGCGCGAGGGCGCCCTGGACCTCTCCGTCGTCCAGGACCTGGCGGCGGAGGCGGACAAGGCCCGGTCGTCCGGCGACCTGTGCCATGCCCGTGACGCCCTGGGCCGGGCCCTGGCCCTCTGGGACGGCGAGGCGCTGGCCGGCGTGCCGGGCCCGTACGCGGAGGCGCAACGGGTGCGCCTGGAGGAATGGCGCCTCCAACTGCTCGAGTCCCGCCTGGACATGGACCTCGAGCAGGGCTGCCACGCGGAGGCGGTCTCCGAGCTGACGGCCCTGACGGCGGCACACCCCCTGCGGGAGCGCCTGCGCGAACTGCTCATGCTCGCGCTGTACCGCAGCGGACGCCAGGCGGAGGCCCTCGCGGTCTACGCGGACACCCGCCGCCTGCTGACCAACGAACTCGGCGTGGACCCCCGCCCCGGCCTCAGGGAACTCCAGCACCGCATCCTGCAGGCGGACCCCGGCCTGGCGGAACCGTCGGCCCCGCAGGCCGAGCCGTCCGCCGTGCCGGTCCGCCCCGCCCAACTCCCGGCGACCGTCGCGGACTTCACCGGCCGGTCCGCCTTCGTGTCCGAGCTCGGCGACGTGCTGGCATCCGCCGAGGGCCGCGTCATGGCGGTCTCGGCCCTGGCCGGAATCGGCGGGGTCGGCAAGACGACCCTGGCGGTCCACGTGGCCCACCAGGCGCGAAGCGCCTTCCCCGACGGCCAGCTCTACGTCGATCTCCAGGGCGCCGGCACGAGGGCGGCGGAGCCGGAGACGGTCCTGGGCTCCTTCCTGCGGGCCCTGGGCACCGCCGACTCCGCCATCCCCGACTCCCTGGAGGAACGGGCGGCGCTCTACCGCTCGGTACTGGACGGCCGCCGGGTGCTCGTGCTGCTCGACAACGCCCGCGACGCCGCCCAGGTACGCCCCCTGCTCCCCGGCACGGAGGGCTGCGCGGCCCTGATCACCTCCCGGGTCCGGATGGTCGACCTGGCGGGGGCCCACCTGGTGGACCTGGACGTCATGTCCCCGGACGAAGCACTGCAACTGTTCACGAAGATCGTCGGCGAGGAGCGGGTGCGTTCCGAGCGCGAGGCCGCCCTGGACGTCGTGGCGGCCTGCGGCTTCCTTCCCCTGGCGATCCGCATCGCCGCCTCCCGCCTGGCAGCCCGCCGCACCTGGACCGTCTCGGTCCTCGCGGCCAAGCTGGCCGACGAACGCCGCCGCCTCGACGAACTGCAGGCCGGCGACCTCGCGGTGAAGGCCACCTTCGAACTCGGCTACGGAGCCCTGGAGCCCGCCCAGGCCCGCGCGTTCCGGCTGCTCGGCCTGGCGGACGGACCGGACATCTCGCTCGCCGCGGCCGCAGCGGTCCTGGACCTGCCGGCGGAGCAGACGGAGGACCTGCTGGAGTCCCTCGTCGACACGTCGCTGCTGGAATCGGCGGCGCCGGGCCGCTACCGCTACCACGATCTGGTCCGGCTCTACGCGCGTGCCTGTGCGGAGAGGGACGAGTGGCCGCCCAGTGAGCGGGAGGCGGCGCTTTCCCGGTTGCTGGACTTCTACTTGGCCACCGTGGCGGGGGTCTACCTGATAGAACGGCCCGAGGACCGGCTCGTGGATCACCTGGAGCCCACGGACTACCCGGGGCTGGCCTTCTCGGACCGGCACGCGGCCCAGGACTGGCTGTACGCCGAGGCGGTGTCGCTTCTCGCGTGC
This sequence comes from Streptomyces sp. NPDC006602, assembly GCF_042870385.1. Taxonomy (NCBI): domain Bacteria; kingdom Bacillati; phylum Actinomycetota; class Actinomycetes; order Kitasatosporales; family Streptomycetaceae; genus Streptomyces; species Streptomyces sp. NPDC006602. The sequence continues at coordinate 83,352 of NZ_JBIAHG010000014.1, forward strand.
GTACGTCAGTCCTCACGGCGCGGAACCTTGCGACGCGCCGTCGACGTCCTGTGGGCGGCGGTCGACCTGGCCGAGTCGGGTGCCAACTCCAAGGAGTACGAAGCGGTTGCGGAACTCCTGCGGAACGCGGCACGGGAGGCCGGGGATCCCCGCACGGAGGGACGAGCACTGACCACACTGGCCTTCGTCCACCACATCTCCGGCAGCAGGTTCGACGTGGCCCTCCAGGAGGCCGAGCGAGCCACGAAACTGGCCCGGGAGGCCGACGATCCGCTCACGGGCTGCTGGTCGTCCAACATCAGCGGTGTGGTCGCGCTGTACCAGAACCGGCACCAGGAGGGTGAGGAGCACTTCACCCGCGCCATCGAGAGTTTCCGGACCGTCGGTGACCGACCGGGTGAGGCCAGCGCCCTCTGCAACCTCTCGCGCATCCATCTGGCCACCGGACGGACCCAGACCGCGGTGGCGATGGCCCAGCAGGGCGCGGCGATGTACGACGACATGGGGCACGCCCTGAGGGGAGCCAACGGCCGGTACGCGCTGGGTCTCGCCCTCACCCAGAGCGGGAAGCTGTCCGAGGCGACCGAGTGCCTGCACGAGGCCCTGCGGGTGTTCCGGGACAGCCGCCAGCGCCTGTGGGAGGGCATGACCCTGTTCCGCCTCGCCGAACTCGACCTCGCCGCGCGACGCCCGGCCCAGGCCGCGGTCAACGCCGAGACGGCGCTGACCCTGCTGCGGGGGATCGGCGGGGAATGGCGACGTGGAAACGTCCTCACGGTGCTGGGGCGGGCGCTCAACGGGATCGGTCAGATCGACCGGGCCCAGGTGTGCTGGCGCGAAGCCATCGACATCTTCGAGGCGCTGGGCTCGCCGGAGGCGGCCGAGGTCAGAAGCCTGCTGCAGCCCACGGCCGTCGCCTGAGACGGGCGCCCCGCCCGCCGGGAGAGACGCGTTCATCATTCGTTTATCGCCGCCCGGCACTCTCAACCGTGTCGAGCCGTCGCGTCGGGGGGCAGGCGGAGCGACGAGAGGCCGGACCTCTTAGGGTGAACCGGCCCAGCGGATCCGTCCGGCAACCCTCGGGGGAGTTGCCGGGCGGATCTCTCAGTCCATCGCAGAACACTGTCAGGGGAGTCAGCGACATGACCGACGAGAACAGCACCGACAACGTCCACGCCACGGACGAGCCGACCGGCGACGCCACGACGGACAACGTCCACGCCACCAGCGAGCCGCTCACGACCAAGAACGTGCATGCCACCACCGAGCCGCTCAAGCTGACCGGTGACGACACGGGCGAGGCGTCGACGGACAACGTCCACGCCACGGACGAGCCGGTCTGACCAGACCTTCTTCCCACACGGGGGATCGACCGCGGCGGCGCGGAGGGGAAGCCGCCGCGGTCGATGCGTGTGCGGCATCCGCCTCAGGGCTTTCCGTGACCGAGCCGACCCCGCTCGACGCCTACCGCCCCCGCAACTCCCTCTTCACCACCTTCCCCCCGGCATTCCGGGGCAGCTCCGCCAAGAACTCCACCGACCTCGGCACCTTGTAGTTGGCCATCTCGCGCCGGGCCCAGGCGATCAGGTCGTCGCCCGTCAGCACGGAGCCCGGGCGGCGGACCACGTACGCCTTGCCGACCTCCCCCAGCCGGGGATCCGGGACCCCGATCACCGCGACGTCGGCCACGTCCGGGTGGAGGCCGAGCAGCTGCTCGATCTCCGCCGGGTAGGCGTTGAAGCCGCCGACGATGAACATGTCCTTGAGGCGGTCGGTGATGCGGAGATTGCCGGCGCCGTCCAGTACACCCACGTCACCCGTGCGCAGCCAGCCGTCCGGCCCCAGCACCTCGGCCGTGGCCGCCTCGTCCTCGTAGTAGCCCCGCATGACGTTGAAGCCGCGGACCAGGACCTCGCCGGGGACGCCGGGCTCCACCGCGCGGCCCCCGGCGTCCACCACGCGCACCTCCGTGCCCGGTATCGGGCGGCCCGACGTCGATGCGATCACCGAGGGGTCGTCGCCGCGGCGGCACATCGTGACGATGCCGCTCGCCTCCGAGAGGCCGTACGCCGTGAGGACCGTCCCGACACCCAACTCCCCCCGCAGCCGCTCCACCAGCCGCAACGGCACCACCGCCGCGCCCGTCACCACCAGGCGCAGGGCAAGGAGGTCGTGCGCGTCCCTCGCCGGATGGTCCAGCAGCGACTGGTGCAGGGTAGGCGGGCCCGGCAGCACCGACACCCGCTCCGCCGCGATGTTGGCCAGCACCGTGTCGACGTTGAAGACCGGTTGGGGAATCATCGTCGCGCCCCGCATCAGGCAGGCAACCACCCCGGCCTTGTAGCCGAAGGTGTGGAAGAAGGGGTTCACGATCAGGTAGCGGTCGCCCTGCCGGAGGCCCGCCAGGTCGCTCCACACCTCGTACGCACGCAGGGTCTGCGCGTGGGTGATCACGGCGCCCTTGGGGCGGCCCGTCGTACCGGAGGTGTAGATGATGTCCGAGGGCGCCGAGCCGGGTATCGCCGAGGCCCGCGCCCGTACCTCCGCGTCCTCCACCGCGTCCCCGCTCGCCAGGAAGTCCTTCCAGGTGCGGAAGTCGGCGGGTGCGTCGTCGGACAGGACGACCACCTGCCTGAGGGCCGGCAACCCCGGCAGCACTCCGTCGCCCGTCCCCTCCCCCGCCGCCCTCCTCAGCGAGGCCAGGTACGACGTCCCCAGGAACGTCCCCGTCACGAACAGCAGCCGCGCGCCGCTGCGTTGCAGTACGTCCGCCGCTTCCGTCCCCTTGAAGCGGGTGTTCAGCGGCACCAGCACCGCCCCCGCCGAGACCGCGCCGAGGGCGGAGACGATCCAGTCGACGGTGTTCGGGGCCCAGATCCCGACCCGGTCGCCGGCCGCGACGCCGTTCGCGATGCACGCCGCCGCCGCGCGCTCCACACGGGCGCCCAACTCGCAGTAGGTGATCCGGGTGCGGCCGTCCACCACCGCCTCGACGTCCGCGTACCGTTCGGCCGCCCACCCGACCAGTCCCGGAATGCTGCGCCACTCCACGTCACCGCGCACGGCAGGCCGCCTCTCCAGGGTCCCACTAGCTGACTACCCGTCAGATTAGCTGTAGTCTGACGGTCTGTCAGCCGCCCAGCGAGCGTGCGGAGGTAGCGCCCAGCATGGCCGGAGCAGCGGGATCAGCGGGATCAGCAGGAGCGGTGGGATCAGCGGGAATCAAGGACGCCACCGCCATCGTCGGCATCGGTCAGACACCCTTCGCGAAGCATCTCCCCGAGGACGAGAAGACCCTCGCCTGCCGGGCCGTTCTCGCCGCTCTCGACGACGCGGGGATCGCGCCCGGCGAGGTCGACGCCCTCGCCTCGTACACGATGGAGGAGACCGACGAGGTCGAGCTGGCGAAGGCCGTCGGCTTCGGTGACCTCACCTTCTTCGGCAGGATCGGGTACGGCGGCGGCGGTTCCTGCGCCACCGTCGCCCATCTCGCCGCCGCCATCGCCACCGGGCAGGCGACGGTGGGGGTCGCCTGGCGGTCGCGGAAGCGGGGCTCGGGGCCCCGGCCCTGGAAGAACACCGCCGTCCAACTGCCCACCCCGGCCCAGTGGACCCGGCCCTTCGGCCTGCTCCGGCCCGTCGACGAGATCGCCATGCTCGCCCGCCGCTACCTGCACGAGTACGGCGCCACCCGCGACCACCTCTTCAACGTCGCCCTCGCCTGCCGGAACAGGGCCAACCAGAACCCCGACGCGATCATGTACGACCGCCCCCTCACCCGCGAGATGTACATGACCTCCCGCTGGATCAGCGAGCCCCTCTGCCTCTTCGACAACTGCCTGGAGACGGACGGGGCGCTGGCCTGCGTGATCGTCAGCCGGGAGCGGGCCCGGGACTGCCGCCGCAGACCCGTGTACATCCACTCCGCCGCCCAAGGACTGCCCGCCCAGCACCACGGCATGGTCAACTACTGGAACGACGACCCCCTCACCGGCCCCGCCTGGACCGCCGCCCGGCACCTGTGGAAACACGCCGACTTCACGCCGCAGGACGTGGACGTCGCCCAGATCTACGACGCGTTCACGGCCCTCGTCCCCCTCTCCCTTGAGGGCTACGGCTTCTGTGACCGCGGCGAGGGCGGGGCCTTCACGGAGGGAGGCGCCCTGGAGACCGGCGGGCGGCTACCGCTCAACACCGGGGGCGGCGGGCTCTCCGAGGCGTATGTCCACGGCTTCAACCTCATCAACGAGGGCGTGAAGCAGCTCCGGGGGACCAGCACGGCACAGGTCCCGGGCGCCGCCACCTGTCTCGTCACCGCGGGCGAGGGTGTCCCCACCTCCGCCCTGCTGCTGAGGAACTGACCCATGGAGCCGCCATGCTGACCCCCGTCACCGACCCCGACGGCGCCCCCTTCTGGGAGTACGCCGCCCGGGGCGAGCTGCGCATCCAGGCCTGCGCCGACTGCGGCGAGCTCCGCTTCCCGCCCCGGCCGTGCTGTCCGCACTGCCAGTCCTTCGCGAGTGAATGGCGGGCGATGTCCGGGCGGGGCCGCGTCTGGTCGTACGTCGTTCCGCATCCCCCGCTCCTGCCGGACTACGCGGCGCTGGCGCCGTACAACGTCATCGTCGTCGAGCTCTACGAGGCGCCGCACATACGGCTCGTCGGCAACCTGGTCAGCGAGGTCGGGGCGCCTCTCAACTCCCTCGATCCGCACGGCATTCGGATCGGCGCCAGGGCCTGTTTCGGGTACGACGAGACGACCGGGCTCCCGCAATGGGTGCTGGAGCGGCCGTGAGCCTGCGCGTCAGCACCGACAAGGACAGCGGCGTCGCCGTCGTCACCCTCGACCGGCCGGACCGACTCAACGCCATCGACCTCGGCATGGTCGCGGAACTCAAGAAGTGCTGGCGGGAGTTGAGGTTCGACGACTCCGTGCGGGCCGTTGTCCTCACCGGGGCCGGGGGGCGGGCGTTCTGCACCGGGATCGACCGGGACGCCGTGGTGCCGCAGCCGGACTCGCCGTACATGCAGGACGATCCGCTGCTCACGGTCGGGCCGAAGGCCAACGACCTGTGGAAGCCGGTCGTCGCGGCCGTGGAGGGGATGGCGTGCGGGGGCGCCTTCTATCTGCTCGGGGAGGCCGAGTTCGTCGTCGCGGGCACGACCGCGACCTTCTTCGATCCGCACACCACGTACGGCATGGTCAGCGCGTACGAGTCGGTGCTGATGGCGCAGCGGATGCCGTTCGGGGAGGTCGCGCGGATGGTGCTGATGGGCACGGCGGAGCGGATCTCCGCGCGGCGGGCCCACGACATCGGGCTGGTCTCCGAACTCACCCAAGAGGGCGGGGCGTTGGAGGCGGCGACCGCCTGCGCCGCCGTCATCGCCGGGTATCCGGCCGAGGCCACCCAGGGGACGGTCCGTGCGCTGTGGTCGGCGAAGGAGGCGGCGCGTGCGCAAGGGTTCGCGCAGGCGCCGCATCTCGTCTCGCTGGGGAATCTGCCCGCCGACCGCCAGGCCGGGTTGTTCGCCGCCCGGCGGCGCGACGGGTTCCGTGTGCGGTGAGCCGTACGCCCGTCAGGACACCGGCGGGGCGTACAGGTCGACCTCGCAGTGGTCGATGCGGGACAGGAGACCGGCGTCGTCCACGTTCACCTTCACCTTGGCCGTGCTGCGCGTCGACACGTACGCCTGCTTGCTGCGCAGGACGACCTGGTCGCCCTGCTTGTCCAGGAAGGCGAGGTCGACGGTGAAGGTGCCCGGGCTGTCGTTCGGGTTGGTGACACTGACCGTCGCGTACGGGGTCTTCCCGGTGGCACAGCTGATCAGCTCCACCTCGGCGTCCTGCAGCGTCGTCGCCGTCGCCGTGGCGCCACCGGAGCCGCTTCCGCTGCCGTTGGTGTCGTAGTCGTCATCGTCGTAGTCGTGGTAGGTGCTGCCCCCGGACGTCGTCGACGACGAACTGTCGTGGTTCTGGCTGGAACTGCTGCAGCCGCCTCCGCCGCTGCTGTCACTCTTGTGGCCATGACCGCGCCCCGAAGAGAATCCGGTGAGCGACAGCACCACCAGTGCCGCCACCGCTGTGAACTTGAGCCTGCGTCCCCGTAGATGCATGCCGTCACTCTACGCAACGCCTGTCACGGTCATGTCACCGCCTGGTGGTGGTCGCGTACCCGGCGTAGCGACCGGGGTGAACGACCAGGGTGAACGACCGGGATCGCAGCCGCGTCAGCCGGTCCTGGCCGTTCCCGTCCCCTTCTCCGCGTCCAGCGCGTACACGCACCGGTCCTTGCTGCACGCGTACACGACGCCGTCCTTCACGACCGGGGAGCCGGTGATCTCGCCACCCGTCGCCAGCTTCCAGCGCAGGCGGCCGTCGTCGGCCTTGAGCGTGTAGAGCAGGTGGTCCGTCGAGCCGAAGTGGATACGGCCCTCGGCGACCGCGGGGGCGCCGACGATGTCGCCGCCCGCCTGGAAGCGCCACTTGGGCGTGCCGGTGACCGCGTCAAGTGTGTAGAGCCCTTTGCCGCTGCCGACGTGGACGTGCCCGCCGGCCACCAGCACGGAGTCGACGGAGGACCGGGCCTCGGTGGCGATGCGCCAGCGGTCGCGGCCGTCGGTGGCGTCGAGGGCGTAGACCGTGCCGAGGTAGTCCACCAGGTACACGCCACCGCCGGTGACCGCGGGGCCGGGTACGAAGGTGGGCGGGCAGAGGAAGACGGCCGGGGCCTCGAAGTGCCAGCGGACGTGGCCGCTCGCCGCGTCGAGCGCGAGGACCCGGGTGCCTGCACAGACGTAGACGTTGCCGTCGTGCGCCTGGGCCACCCGGACCGGCACGCCGCCGCAGGAGGCCATGTCGCCGATGGGGTACGACCAGCGCTCCTCGCCCGTGCGGGCGTCCAGGGCGCGCAGGCGGCCGTCGTGCCAGACGTAGACCGTGCCCTCGTGCAGGGTGGGTCCGGCCTCCGGGGACTCGAAGTCGGTCTGGCAGCCGCTGAGCTCCCACAGCTTCTGGCCGCCGGATGCCTCCCAGGCCTGGACGCCGCCGCCGCGCGTCCCGGTGATCACGGTGCCGCGGTCGGCCTTGAGGGAGTACACCCAGGCGTCCGTGGACAGCCGCCACAGGTCACCGCCCTCGCGGGCGTCGAGGGCGAAGAGGGTGGGCCCGTCGGAGGCGTGGATACGGCCGTCCGCGACCGCCATCGACCAGGCCACGTCCCTGGTCTTGAAGCGCCGGCGGCCGGTGGCCACGTCCAGGGCGTGCACCTCGAAGGAGGTGACGTAGACGAGGTCGCCGGCGACGGAGGGGGTGCCCCAGACGTCGTTCGACATGCGGAAGCGCCAGGGACGCCAGCCGGTCGCGGTCTCCGGCGGTACGGGAGGCGCGGCGGTCACGGCGGGGTCGGCGCCGTTGACGCCGGGGCGGGGCTTGGACCAGGAGGCGACCAGGCCGGCCTCGGGAGGGGGCGCCTTGACGGCGGCGGCGCGGGCGTCGGCGACGCGCGGGCCGGGCCCGATGGGCACCTGGGCGCCGGCGAGGCGCACGGGGCCGGTGTCGGGGGCGGCGCCGACGGATACCGGGCCCGGCACGGGCCCCGGGAACACGGGGTCGCGGGAGGGTTGGGGCGGGAGGGGAGCGACCCGTCCGCCTCCGCTTCGTCCGCCGCTCTGCGTCGGCTGCACCGGCGGCCGTCCGCCGCGCCGCGCCTCTATGAGGGCCACCGCCCGCTCGGGCAGCCACGCCGACGCCGTACCGCTGTCGTCGGAGCCGGAGCCGAACAGGTGGGGGGCGAGCTGGGCCTGGAGGTCGGCCGGGTTGGGGCGGGCCGTGGCCTCCATCTGCATACAGGACTCGATGAGGGGGCGCAGCTCGTCCGGGAGGCCTTCGAGGTCCGGGCCCTCGCGCAGCAGCATGAAGACGGTCTCGACGGGGTTGGCGCCGTGGAAGGGCGGGTGGCCCGTGGCGGCGAAGACCAGCATGGAGCCGAGCGAGAAGACGTCGCTCGCGCCCGTGACGCTGCGGGAGTCCTTGGCCTGTTCGGGGGACATGTAGGCGGGGGTGCCCACGGCGACGTTCGTCATCGTCAAACGTGTGTTCGAGACGCCGGACGCGATACCGAAGTCGATGACCCGGGGGCCGTCCTCGACCACCAACACGTTCGACGGTTTCAGGTCACGGTGGACCAGCCCGGCGCCGTGGATCGACTGCAGCGCCTCCGCGACACCCGCCGCCAGCCAGCGCACCGCCTGGGCCGGCATCGGCCCGCACTCGTTCACTATCTCCTCGAGCGAGGGGGCGGGGACGTACGCGGTGGCCAGCCACGGCACCGCCGCCCGCGGATCGGCATCGACCACGGCCGCCGTATAGAACCCCGAGACCGCCCGGGCCGCCTCCACCTCACGGGTGAAACGGACCCGGAAGAGCTGGTCCTCGGCGAGCTCCGTACGGACGGTCTTGATCGCCACGCGCCGGCCGGAAGCCGAGCGCGCGAGATAGACCAGCCCCATGCCGCCGGCACCCAGCCGTCCCAGCACCTCGAACGGCCCGATGCGCCGCGGATCGTGCTGCGTCAGCTGATCCACCACTTGCCTGCCACCTCCCCGTACGGGCCACGTCATTCCACATATGTACGCGACCCCGTGCAGCGTCTCACCACCGCACCGCCATGGCGGCACGCACCCCGATTCTTCCTGGCCGGGGCGCTGGTTGCGAACCCGGAAACAAATGGGGTGTCTCACATCAAAGCAGGCTTCCCTGTCGCTCCGGCAGCAGACTCTGCGGCTCCGGCAGCGCGCTTCACCACTCCCGCGGTGCGGTTCGTCCCTCCGGCACTGGCCTTTATCGCTCCGACACTGGCCTTTATCGCTCCGACACTGGTGCTCTTATCGCTCCAGCACTGGGCTCTATCGCTCCAGCAGCGCGAACGACGCCCCCTGATTGTCGGTGACCACGGCCACCCGCCCGTACGAAGTCTCGAAGGGCGGCGCCTGGACGCGTCCGCCCAGTCGGTTCACCGTCCCGAGGGCGGCCGCGCAGTCCTCCACCGCGAAGTGGACGAGGAAGTGGGGCGGCATCTCCGCCGGGAAGACGGCGGAGACGGGTGCGCGGCCGAAGTCGGGGTGGGCGTCCGGCCCGAACAGGGCCTCGTGGAAGAGGCCGCCGTAGAAGGTGTTGGCGGTCTCGGTGTCCCGGGTGTACAGCTCGGCCCAGACGAAGGTGCCCGGCTCGTGCCGTCTGCCGAAACCGCGGTGCGTGCCAGGCTCCCAGAGGCCGAAGACGGCACCCTCGGGGTCGGCGACCAGCGCGGCCGTGCCCAGGTCACCGACCGGCAGGGGCGCGGTGACGACCTGCCCGCCGGCCGCCCAGACCCGGTCGGCGAGCCCCTCGACGTCCGGGGTGGCGAAGTACACCGTCCAGACGGTGGGCATACGGCCGTCCGCCTTGCGGGCGAGCGCGGCGACGGGTTCGCCGTCCCTCAGGGCCCACGTGGATCCGCCGTAAGCCTCCTCGAAGGTCCAGCCGAAAAGCTCACCGTAGAACCGCTTCCCCGCCTCGACGTCGGGGAGCTGTGCGTCCACCCAGCAGGGGACGCCCTCTCCGTAGACGTCCTCTCCGTACCCGGATGCCCTGTTTTCGGCCATGTCGCCAAAGTAACGGCGACGCGCGCACCGCGCAGACCAGGCACACCAGCCGCTCCTCGCACTGGCACCCCATTTGCAGTCGGCCGAATAGCGCTCCGATCACCCGTCGGTAAGCTGACGTCATGACAGGACAAGTGCGTACCGTCGACGGCCGCGTGGCCGGCCGGCGTGGGCAGGCGACCCGGCAGAAGCTGCTCGACTGCCTCAGCGAGATGCTCAGCTCCTCCCCCTACCGGGACGTCAAAGTCATCGATGTCGCCCGGAAGGCGGGTACTTCACCCGCGACCTTCTACCAGTACTTCCCGGACGTCGAAGGCGCCGTCCTGCAGATCGCCGAGCAAATGGCCGCCGAGGGCGCCGAGTTGACCGAGCTGGTTGTCGGCCGCTCCTGGGTCGGCAAGGCCGGCTGGCAGACCGCGCAGGAACTCGTGGACGGCTTCCTCGACTTCTGGCGCCGCAACGACGCGATCCTCAGGGTCGTCGACCTCGGGGCCGCCGAGGGCGACAAACGGTTCTACAAACTCCGCATGAAGATCTTGAACTCCGTGAACAACTCCCTCTCCGACACGGTCGCCGAACTGCAGTCCAAGGGCAGGGTGGACAAGGACGTGAACCCGGCTGCCGTGGCGGGCTCGATCGTCGCGATGCTCGCGGCCGTCGCCTCGCACCAGAAGGGGTTCCAGACATGGGGCGTGAAGCCGGCCGAACTCAAGCCGAACCTCGCTCTGTTGGTGTACCTGGGCGTGACCGGGAAGAAGCCGACGAAGTAACGCACGCCTTTTGCACCGTTCCCAAGTCCTGTCTGCCAGGCGGTAGTTCACTCAGGTGGACTACCGCCTGCCGCTGTGCGTGCGACGCTGCGGCGAGTACCTACTTCCGTACGATCCTGAAGAGCCGTATCTCCCGCTCCACCCGTGCCTGGTACGTCGCGTACGGCGGCCAGAAGGCCAGCACCGCCTTCCAGGCGGCCGCCCGCTCCTCGTCCTCCAGCAGCCGGGCCGTGACGGGGATGTCCTGCCCCTTCCAGCTGACCGTGGCGTCCGGATGGGCGAGGAGGTTGGCGGTCCAGGCGGGGTGACCGGTCCGGCCGAAGTTGGAGCCGATCAGGATCCAGCTCTCGCCGGCCGACCCCGTGCCCGCCTCCGGCATGCAGGCCAGCGGCGTACGCCGGGGCAGGCCGCTTCTCGCGCCGGTCGAGGTGAGGATCACGCCCGGCAGCAGCTGGGCGCTGAGCAGGAACCTTCCGCGGGTCAGCCGGTGCAGGGCGCGGTCGAGCGCGGGGATCACATGGGGCGCGATCTTGGCGAAGCCCCGCGTCGACGACACCTTCTGGACCACTCGCTCGCCGATCACACCGTCACCTCCGCGCTCTCGAAAAGGTGCGCAGCGCCGGCGGCGTGCGCTCGCAGCCGGTGCACCGGCCCGAACAGCAGCTCGTCGCCACAGGCGCGCTTGAAGTACAAGTGAGCCTCGTGTTCCCAGGTGAAACCGATGCCGCCGTGCAGCTGTATCCCCTCGGCGGCGGCGGAGCGCAGGGCCTCCAGGGCCTGTGCGAGGGCGAGCCCGCCGACTCGCTGTCCGTGCGTGGCCGCCCAGGCCGCGTAGTACGCCGCGGAGCGCGCCGCCTGCACCTGTACGTACACGTCGGCGAGCCGGTGCTTCACCGCCTGGAAGGACCCGATCGGACGCCCGAACTGCTCGCGCTGCCGCACGTACCCGACGGTCAGGCCCAGCACCTGGTCGGCGGCCCCGACGGCCTCGCCCGCGAGGACGGCGGCGGCGCTGTCGCCGAGGGCGGCGAGCGCGGTGAGCACGTCCGCCTCCTCGCCTCCCAGCAACTCGGCCTCAGTGTCCCGTAGTTGGAGGCGGGCCTGCGGCCGGGTCACGTCGAGCGCGGTCTGCCGGGTCCGCACGAGGCCGTCCGCGTCCCCGCGCACGAGGAAGAGCAGCGTCCGTGAGCGCGCGAACCCGCCCGCGTGGGCGGCGACCAGCAGCAGCCGCGCGCTGTGCCCGTCGAGCACCTGGTCGGTCTGGCCGTAAAGACGCCAGACGTCCCCCGCCCGCCTGGCCTGCACGCCCCCGGCCCGGCCGCCGCCCGCCCAGGCGCCGTCGTTGTCGCCGGTGAGGGTGAGGGCGGTGGCGAGGTGGGTGCCGGGTACGGCGAGGGCGGCGGTGAGGGAGCCGTCGGCGATCCGCGGGAGCAGCTCGGCCCGCTGGGCGTCCGTACCGAGGGCCAGCAGAAGCGGGGCAGTGAGGGCGGCGGTGGCGAGCAGGGGCGAGGGGGCGAGGAAGCGGCCCGTCTCCTCGCAGGCGAGGGCGAGTTCGGTCACCGAGCAGCCGACGCCGCCGTAGGCCTCGGGGAGGGCGAGGCCGGGCAGACCGAGCTGTACGGCGAGGGCGGTCCACAGGGCGGAGTCGTGCCCCGCGGGAGTGTCGACGGCGGCCCTCAGCTCGGCCGGACCGCACCGCTTGCGCAGCAACTCCCGGAGGGTACGGCGGATCTCGTCCTGCTCGGCGGTGAAACCGGCGTCCATGGGTCGCCCCCGTTCATCCGGATCTGACGGGCCGTCATGTTAGGGCCGCGAGGGTGGGATGCCCAGCCCCGTGACACTTGCCGTAGACCGCTCCATCTGATGTACCGTCAGGTTTATGGAGGAACGGGTCGGGTTCATGAGGACGGGTTCATGAGGACGGGCTCCCGGAACGTCGCGATCGTCGGTGTCTCCCTCTCCGACTGCGGCCGCGTGGACGACGTGACCCCGTACGCCCTGCACGCCCAGGCGGCCCGCCGGGCCCTCGCGGACGCGGGGCTCGGCAGGGAGGTGGTCGACGGCTTCGCGTCGGCCGGCACCGGCACCCTCGCGCCGGTGGAGGTCGCCGAGTACCTGGGCCTGCGTCCCACCTGGGTCGACTCGACGTCAGTGGGCGGCTCGACGTGGGAGGTCATGGCGGCGCACGCGGCGGACGCGATCGCCGCCGGCCACGCGAACGCGGTACTGCTCGCGTACGGCTCGACGGCCCGCGCGGACATCAGGGCGGGCCGCCGCACGGGGAACCTGTCCTTCGGCTCACGCGGCCCCCTCCAGTTCGAGGTCCCGTACGGCCATACGCTGATCGCCAAGTACGCCATGGCGGCCCGTCGTCACATGATCGAACACGGCACGACGATCGAGCAGTTGGCGGAGGTGGCGGTCCAGACACGCGCCAACGCCGCCCTCAACACCGAGGCGATGTTCCGCGACCCGATCACCGTCGACGACGTCCTGTCCGGCCCGGTGATCGCGGACCCCTTCACCAAACTCCACTGCTGCCTACGGTCCGACGGCGGGGCGGCGGTGCTGCTCGCAGCCGAGGAGTACGTACCGGACTGCCGTACGGCACCGGTGTGGATCCTCGGCAGCGGCGAGCACGTCTCCCACGCGGCCATGTCCGAGTGGCCCGACTTCACCGTGTCCCCGGCCGCGGTGAGCGGGCGGATCGCCTTCGAACGGGCGGGAGTCCGGCCCGAGGACATCGACTTCGCGGAGATCTACGACGCGTTCACCTACATGACGTTGGTGACGCTGGAGGACCTTGGCTTCTGCGGCAAGGGCGAGGGCGGGGCGTTCGTCGAGAAGGGGCGGCTGAGGGTCGAGGGCGGGGAGCTGCCGGTGAACACGGACGGGGGCGGGCTGTCCGCCCAGCACCCCGGCATGCGGGGGCTCTTCCTGCTGGTGGAGGCGGTACGGCAGTTGCGGGGGGAGGCGGAGGGCCGCCAGGTGCGCAAGGACGGGGGGCGACTGCCGGAGCTGGCGGTGGCCTCGGGGACGGGCGGGTGGTTCTGCTCCTCGGGGACTGTCGTGCTGGGGCGGACGCGTCTGTAGGACGGTTGCGGCGGTCGGGCGGTAGCGGCGGTTGCTCAAGGGGCGGGAACAGAGCTCCCCACGGTCGGTGTTCGGTCGTAGAAGAGGACGATGACGCCCGAGCCGCTGGAGGAGACCGCATGGCCCTGACCCGCGAAGAGCGTGAGAAGTTCCTGGCCGAGCCGCACATCGCCGCACTCGCGGTGGACGCGGGAGCGGGGCGCGGCCCGCTGACGGTGCCGATCTGGTACCAGTACGAGTCCGACGGCACCGTGTGGATCATGACGGGGCTGGACTCCCGCAAGAACGAACTGATCCGGGCCGCGGGCCGCTTCACGCTGATGGTCGACCGGCTGGAACCCACCATCCGGTACGTGTCCGTCGAGGGGCCGGTCATCGACACCGTCCCCGCCACCTTCGAGCAACTCCGGGAGATCTCCGCGCGCTACCTCCCGGCCGACAAGGTGGACGGGTACGTCGACACCGCCTGGAAGGAGCACGGCGAGCAGGTCGTGATCCGGATGCGGCCCGAGCGGTGGGTGTCGTCGGACCTAGGTACGGTCTGAGGCGCGGGGGCGCGGGGCGCCTGACGCGGACGCGGGGGCGCGAGTGACAATCGGCGCATGGGAACGGATCTTCACGAACTGCTGAGGTCACTGCGGGTGTGGGACCCGGAGGTCACCTCACTACCGCCCTTCGACCCGACCACCGCCCCCGACGCCCCACTCCCCCTGTTCACCACGTGGTTCGCGGAGGCGGTGGCGGCCGGGCAGACCGAGCCGCACACCATGTCCCTCGCGACGTCGGACGAGGAGGGCCGGCCGGACGTACGGATCGTGATGCTGCACGGTGCCGACCCGGACGGCTGGTCCTTCGCGACCCACGTGACCAGCACGAAGGGCGCCCAGCTGGCCGCCCGTCCGTGCGCCGCCCTCGCCTTCTACTGGCCGGTCCTGGGCCGTCAGGTGCGGGTACGGGGACCGGTCACGGCCGCCCCGTCCGAGGAGGGGCAGGCGGATCTGCATGCCCGCTCGACGGGGGCGCTGGCGGCTGCCCTCACCGGGCGGCAGAGCGAGCCCCTCGATTCCCTCGACGAACTCGCCCGCGCCTCGGGGGCCGCCTGGGACCGGGCCCAGGAGGACCCGGACGCCCCCGTCCCGACCTGGACGCTCTACCGGCTACGGCCCGACGAGGTGGAGTTCTTCCAGGGGGATGCGCGACGGCAGCACGTCCGGCTGGTGTACCGGCGCGGGGAGGGTGGCTGGGCACGGGGGCTGCTCTGGCCCTGACGAGTCTCCTCCGAGAGCCCGACGGGCCTTCTCCGAGAGCCTGACTGGCCTCCGTGAACCCGACTGGCCGACTCCGCGATCTCGACTGGCCTACTCCGAGGGCTCACGGGCCTGATCCGAGAAGCCGTACACCGCGAAGTCGGCCACCGGCCGGTAACCGATGCGCTGGTACAGCGCGTTGCTGGTCGGATTGGCCAGGTCCGTGAACAGCAGCACCTCGTCCGCGCCCGCGACCCGCGCCGCCCGGCTGACCTCGGCGGTGACGGCACCTGCGTAACCGCGTCCGCGCAGGTGGGCCGGGGTGTAGACGGGGGCGACCCGGACCTGGCCGGCGACCGTCGGGGTCACGCCGGCCATGGAGACGGGGGTGCCGTCCGGGGTCTCCCAGAAGGTGACGCCTCCGTAGGCGATGCGGGCGTCGGCCCAGTCGCCGGAGTTCCCGGCGGCGCCCTCACCGACCGCCGCGGCGAACTCGTCGTGCCACCGTACGAGTTGGGCTCGGTCCGGTTCCGCGGCGACCCGCGCCCGGCCCTTCGGGACCGACTCGGGCACGGTCAACGTACCTAGCCTGTACAGCCGTTTGCGCTCCTGGAGGGTGACATCGGCTCCCGTGCGCGCTCGCCACGCCTCGGCGAAGGCGGCGGCACTCTCGCGGTCCGCGCCGACTCCGGGGAGCGGTCGGCCGACCTCGGCCAGGTGGGCGGCGAGGGAGTCGGCCTCCTCGGCGGTGAGGCCGGTGAGCTGCAGCAGGCGGGGCGGTGTCTGGAAGTAGGCCGCCCGTATCGTCCCCTCCCGTTCCAGCAGACCGAAGACGGGCTGCCCTTCGCCGTAGGTGTGCGGGCCGCGGGTGCGGAGTCCCTCGGTCACCGTCAGGGCGAGGGTGTGCAGGGCGGGCCGGGAGCGCAGGAAGTCTCCGGCGCGGGCGAGGTAGGCGTCAAGGTCTTCGGTGCGGTGCCAGGTGCCTGCGGCGCGGGGTCGGTCGGCTTCGGCGCGGGGTCGGTCGTCGGGGCGCATGCCTTCATGATCCCGCCGACCGACTGACAACTCCCGTGATTTTTCGGCGATCAGGACGGGTGCGACAGCTCCGGCTCGGGCTGGAGCTCCGGCTCGGGCTACAGCTCCGGGTCCGGGTCCGTCGCCAGTCGTGCGTGCAGGTGTACGTCCCGGAAGGCGTCCTTCCGGTCCGCCTCGAACATCGCACCCCGCAGCGTGCCCTCGTAACGGAACCCGCAGCGTTCGGCGACCCGGCAGGAGGCGCCGTGGCCGAGAGCGTGACCGAGTTCGAGGCGGTGGAGGCCGAGGTCGGTGAAGGCCCAGCGGGCGGTGAGGGCGAGGGCGCTGGTGGCGACGTGGCGGCCGCGGGCCTCGGGGAGGACCCAGTAGCCAACGCGGGCGAGGCGCAGGTCCTGCTCAATCGCGTTGACGCCGATGTGGCCCAGTTGCGTACCGGTGTCGGCGTCCGTCACGCAGTACGACGCCGAGGTCCCCTCGACCGCCTGGACCGCCTTGGAACGCAGCGTTTCGCGGGCACCGTCGAGATCGGTGACCGGCCTGAGCGGCGTGTTCCAGCGCCGGAACTCGGGGTCGGTCGTGCCGCGCAGCCAGGCCGCGACATCGGCTTCGGACCTGGGGTCCCAGGCGCGCAGGCGTATGCCGGGGGCGTGCAGGTCGGGGAAGGGACGGGCGAGGTGCTGGTCGTCGACGTGGGTCATCGAGCCATTGAAACCGGTCGGCCGCGCCTGCAGAAGCCGGTTTCCCTGACCGGAGCGACCGGAGCGACCACAGCGACCGGAACCCGCGAAGCCCCCGCCCTCACCCGCCCGCCCGGAAAACCGGCAGCCCCTCCCGGAAGGCGACCTCCAGCTCCATCCCGGCCCGCAGCCGGTCAGGGTCGCACTCCACGACCTCTGTCATCATCCGCGGCCCCTCGGCGAGGTCGACGACCGCGGCGACGTACGGTGTGCGCCCGGCGAAGGGCGGCAGGTCGTTGCGGTGGACGACGGACCATGTGTAGAGCGCGGCGCGGCCGCTCGCCCGCTCCCAGCGCACGTCCTCGCTCCAGCAGTGCGGGCAGAACTCGCGCGGGTAGTGGTGGGGCCGCGCGCACGCCCCGCAGCGCCGGATCAGCAGCCGCCCCTGCGCCGCCGCGTCCCAGTACGTGCGGGTGAAGGCGTCCGCTTCGGGGACGTCGAAACGCGTACTCATCGGAAGAAGCCCAGCGCGCTGTCGAGCGACCACGTCTGCCAGGACATCCCGAACAACGCCACCACCGAGATCAACGCCATCATCGAGTTCTGCCCCTGCTCGGCCCAGTCGTGGATCATCAGCACGAGGTAGAGCAGGTTGAGCAGCAGTCCGCCGACCAGGGCGACAGGGGTCAGGAACCCGAGGATCAGGCCGAGGCCGAGGGCGAGTTCCGCGTAGACGACGACGTACGCCATGGTCCTCGGGCGCGGCGTGACGACGACGTCGAAGCCGCTGCGCACCGCGTTCCACCGGTGCTTGGCCGCCACGTCCGCGGCCCAGGTGATCCCGGCTCCCTCGAACCAGGTCTTCTTGTCCTTGTGTCGCCAGCTCTCCAGCCACCACAGCCCGAGCCCTATGCGCAGCACGGCCAGCCACTGCGCTCCGGTGAGCCAGAACGTGTCCATGGACCTGACGGTACGTCAGATGCGGACCTCCGTGAACCCCGCGTCACATGTGAGGGAGCTGTGCGCTCGCCCTGAAGCTATGGGTCCCCGATGAATCCGCCGGAATTGTTGGCAATATTGCTGGCGCTTAAATACGTTCACTGACGCAAGCACCGAGGCCGAAGCGTCCCGAGGAGTCCAGATCGTGAAGCACAGGGCAGTCAAGCGCAGGAATGTGGTCATGGCGATCGGCGCCACCGCCGGGGTCGCCGCGGTCGGCGGCATCGCGCTCAGCGCACAGGCCTCCACCGAGTCCGACAGCTCGGCCGGCTCCTCCTCCTCGGACCGTTCCTAAACACTGAGCGGGAGCGAGTCCTGTTGCCAGGACTGCTGCTCGGTGGCGCTGCCCCGAACGGTGCTGGGCAGGCTGGTCCCCCGCTTTCGCTCCACTACCGGGCGGCGCACATCTGGTGCGTGGTCCGGGAATGTGGGGGCGGGTTTCCTCACGCCTGCGGGTGTCCGGTCGGGCCTGGACGGTCCGATGCCCACCACGATCGCTCTGGTCGGGGTGGGGCGGTGCCGTCCGTCGCCTGATCGGATGCCCGAGGGCGCGTCGCCCGACCGCGATGCTCGCCGCATCGTGCCAACCCCCTGAACGCGGCTCCGGTTTCCCGTCAGACGCCGGCCGCCGCCCCACGGCGCCGAGCCCCTCCGCACCATGCGGGCTCGGCGCCGTGGCCTTTGCGGTGCCTGTGTGGGTGGTGCCTCTGTGATGTCCGTATCGCACCCCGCCACCACAACCAGACGCCCTACGTCACAGGCCCCACCCATCCCTCCTACAGTCGTGATCAATCCGCAACCAATTCCGGTCTTGACCGAGACCCATCAACCCTGGACGTCATTACGCTCGCGCACATGGCCGACTCCACAGCGTCCCCTCCCGCCTCCGCGCACCCCACGGAGCCGAACCACGCAGACCGCCCCGTGTACGTCATCGGCGGCGGCCCGGGCGGACTCGCCGCCGCGTACAGCCTGCGGGCCCAGGGCCTGCGCGCCGTCGTCCTGGAGAAGTCCGACCGCGTCGGGACGTCCTGGCGAGGCCACTACGACCGGCTGCACCTGCACACCACCCGCCGCCTTTCGGGCCTGCCCGGCCTCGCGATGCCGCGCCAGTTCGGGCGCTGGGTCTCCCGGGACAACGTCGTGCGGTACCTGGAGAAGTACGCCGAGCACCACGAGCTGGAGATCGTCACCGGCGTCGAGGTCTCCCGGATCGAGCGCGCCCCCGACGGCACCGGCTGGCTGCTGCACGCCACCGGCGGCCGGGAGCTGACCGGCGCCGCGGTGGTCGTCGCCACCGGCTACAACCACACGCCCCACGTGCCCGACTGGCCGGGACGCGACACCTACAAGGGCGAGCTCCTGCACGCCGGCGGCTACCGCAACCCCGAGCCCTACGCCGGCCGCGACGTCCTCGTCGTCGGCATCGGCAACACCGGCGCCGAGATCGCCGTCGACCTGGTGGAGGGCGGCGCCTCCCGGGTACGGCTGTCCGTCCGCACCGCCCCGCACATCCTGCGCCGCTCCACCGCCGGCTGGGCCGCCCAGTACACGGGCGTACTCGTACGGCGCCTGCCGGTGTCCCTCGTCGACCGGCTCGCGGGGCCGGTGGGCAAGCTCAGCGTGCCCGACCTCTCCGCCCACGGCCTGCCCCGCCCCGACACCGGCCTCTACTCCCGCGTCAACGAAGGCTCGATCCCTGTCCAGGACGTCGGCCTGATCGATGCCGTCCGCAAGGGCACGGTCGAGGTCGTGGCCGCCGTCGAGGGCTTCGAGGACGGCAAGGTCGCCCTCGCCGACGGCACCCGCATCGAGCCGGACACCGTGATCGCCGCCACCGGATACGCCCGCGCGCTGGCAAGCCTGGTCGGCCACCTCGACGTGCTGGACGCCCGCGGCAAGCCGGTCGTGCACGGCGCCCGCACACCCGAGAACGCGCCCGGCCTCTATTTCACCGGCTTCACCAACCCCATCAGCGGCATGCTCCGCGAGCTGGCCATCGACGCGCAGAAGATCGCGAAGGCCATCGCCAAGGACGGGGCAGGACGGGTGTCCCGTCTCCCGGTGACGTAGAAAACGTCAACTCGCTTACGTACACCGCCTGTTGCGTATGGATCAGATGTGCCGCGCGTATGCGCCGGGAGGGTCGTTTCTCGCCACGCATGTGACGCACGTGACCAGAATGTGAGCCCTGCTCACTTTCCGGCTCCACCCACCTCTCGCTATGACGGAGGATGCACGTGGCACGCGAAAGACAGCTCTCCCGACGCACCCTGCTCGGCGGCGCCGCCGCGACCGCCGGCGCCGTCACCCTCACCACCACCGCCGCCGGTACCGCCTCCGCGGCCACCCGCGACGTGGAGGTCGCCGTCGTCGGCGGCGGCCTCGCCGGGCTCACCGCGGCCCGTGACCTGGTCGCGGCCGGAAGGACGGTGGCCGTCCTGGAGGCCCGCGACCGCGTCGGCGGCCGGGTGGTGAACCTTCCGCTCGGCAACGGCCAGGTCACCGAGGGCGGCGGCGAGTTCATCGGCCCCACCCAGGACCGCATCAAGGCGCTCGCCGACTCCCTGGGTGTGGCGACCTTCCCCACCTACAACACCGGCAAGAACCTCCTCTACAAGGACGGCAAGAAGACGGCCTACGCCACCGACGGACTGCTCGGCGCCGTCCCGCCCGTCGACGTGGCCGGCCTCGCCAACGCGGCGATCGTGCAGGCCTCGCTCGACGACATGGCCAAGCAGGTCCCGCTCGACGCCCCCTGGTCGGCGGCGAAGGCGGCCGAGTGGGACAAGCAGACCTTCGAGAGCTGGCTGAACGCCAACGCGGTGGTTCCCTCCGCCAAGTTCCTCCTCGACGTGGCCTGCACGTCGATCTTCTCCGCGCAGCCCCGTGAACTCTCCCTCCTCTTCGTCCTCTTCTACATCGCCGCCGCCGGCAACGAGTCCGCCCCCGGCACCCTGGAACGCCTCACCGAGACCGCGGGCGGCGCCCAGGAGTCCCGCTTCGTCGGCGGCTCCCAGCAGGTGCCGGTCAGGCTGGCGGCCACCCTCGGCGACCGAGTCGTGCTGAACGCCCCCGTGCGCTCGATCACCCGGTCCGGCACCAAGTACGTGGTCACCGCGGACGGCGTGACGGTCACCGCCCGCCGCGTGGTCGTCGCTCTGCCGCCTCCGCTGGCCGCCCGCATCACCTACGACCCGCTGCTGCCGGCCGCCCGGGACCAGCTGACCCAGCGGATGCCGATGGGCTCGATCGGCAAGGCGATCGCCGTCTACGACACCCCGTTCTGGCGGGCCGACGGCCTCAACGGCCAGGTCGTCAGCGACACCGGTGTCGTCCGCTCCACCTTCGACAACTCCCCGCCCGACGCCTCCCACGGCGCCCTGATGGGGTTCATCGAGGCCGACGAGATGCGGGCGTACGACGCGGCGAGCGCCGACGAGGTCAAGGCGGCCGTGCTCAAGGACTACGCGGTCTACTTCGGGGACAAGGCGAAGTCACCCACCTCCTTCGTACTGCAGCGCTGGGACAACGAGAGCTTCTCGCGGGGCGGCCCGGTCGCCTTCGCCCCGCCGGGGGTACTGACCCAGTACGGGGCCGCTCTGCGCAGGCCGGTCGGGGACATTCACTGGGCGGGCACGGAGACCTCCACGTACTGGAACGGGTTCATGGACGGGGCGGTGCGGTCGGGAGAGCGGGTGGCGAAGGAGGTGCTGGCGGCGCTGTGACAGACGCCTTGCGCGCAGGGGGCTCGCCGGGGGTTCGCCAACTTTGCCTGCACAACCATTCCTGACGAAGCGTCAGTTCAGTAATCTGACACTGCGTCAGTTATTGGCTGTCACACAGGAGCGGGCGGACCGATGCTTGGATCAACCCACGGCACCCTCACCACCGACTCCCGCGGCGCCCGGGTCATCGCCTGTGGCGAGCAACCCGGGCCCGCCGTCCACGGCCGGCCCGCCGAGGTCGACGACCTCGACGTCAGCGGACGTCCGCTGTACTCCGACGTCCCCGATCTGGACCGCTTCTTCCGTCCCGAGTCCGTCGCGGTGATCGGCGCCTCGGACACGGAGGGGCGGCCCAACACCGGCGTCACCCGCCAGCTCCTCGCCTGGTCGGAGCGCGTCGGGGCCCGACTGCACCCCGTGCACCCCACCCGCCCGGCTGTCTTCGGCATCGCCTGCTTCCCTTCCGTCGCCGACCTGCCCGAGCAGGTCGATCTCGCCGTACTGCTGGTCGCCGACCCCCTTCCCGTGATCGAGGAACTCACCGAGGCCAAGGTGAGGTTCGCGGTCGTCTTCGCGTCCGGTTTCGCGGAGACCGGCGAGGAGGGTGCCGCCGCGCAGGCCCGCCTCGCCGCGGCTGTGCGCAGGTCCGGGATACGACTCCTGGGCCCCAACACCAACCTCAACGCCTTCGAGCACTTCCGGGACGACCTCGACGGTCCCGCGATCGCGTTGATAACCCAGTCCGGCCACCAGGGCCGTCCCGTCTTCGCCCTTCAGGAGCTCGGCATCCGCCTCTCCCACTGGGCGCCCACCGGCAACGAGGCCGATCTGGAGACCGCCGACTTCCTCTCCTACTTCGCGGAGCAGCCCGAGGTGGGCGCCATCGCCTGCTATGTCGAGGGGTTGAAGGACGGCCGTTCCTTCCTGCTCGCCGCCGACCGGGCCGCCCGGCGCGGAGTGCCGGTCGTCGCGGTCAAGGTGGGCCGCACCGAGACCGGCGCCCGCACGGCCGCCTCACACACCGGCAAGCTGACCGGAGCGGACACGGTGGTGGATGCGGCGATGCGGCAGTACGGGGTGATCCGCGTCGACGGTCTCGACGAACTCCAGGACACCGCTGCCTTGTTGGCCCGCGCCCGGCCGCCCCGCGCCGACGGGGTCGTCGTCTATTCGATCTCGGGCGGCACGGGCGCGCACGTCGCCGACCTGGCCACCGAGGCGGGGCTGCGGCTGCCGGAGCTGTCGCAGGCGAAGCAGGCCGAGCTGCATCAGTGGATACCCGAGTACCTGAACGTGGCCAACCCCGTCGACAACGGCGGGCACCCGGTCGGCGACCAGCGCGGCCGGAAGATCATCGACGCGATCCTCGCCGACCCGGAGGTCGGCGTCCTGATCTGTCCGATCACCGGGCCCTTCCCGCCGCTGAGCGACAAGCTCGTCCAGGACCTGGTGGACGCCGCCGAGCGGACGGACAAGCTGGTGTGCGTGGTGTGGGGCTCGCCGGTCGGCACCGAGCCGGCGTACCGCGAGGTCCTGCTCGGCTCGTCGCGGGTGGCGACCTTCCGGACGGTCGCGAACTGCCTCACCGCCGTCCGCGCCCACCTCGACCACCACCGCTTCGTGACCGGCTACCGCTCCCCCTTCGACTCGGCGCCGCGCACCCCCTCGCCGTCCTTCCGCAAGGCGCGCGAGCTGATGCGCCCGGGACAGCAGCTGAGCGAGCACGCGGCGAAGCAGCTGCTGCGGGCGTACGGAATCCGCGTGCCGCGCGAGCAGTTGGTGACCAGCGCGGCGGCGGCCGTGCGCGCGGCCGGGCTGGTGGGCTACCCGGTGGTGATGAAGGCGTCCGGCGCGCGGATCGCCCACAAGACAGAGCTCGGCCTGGTGAAGATCGGCCTGACCTCGGCCAGTCAGGTCCGGGACACCTACCGGGAGTTGACCGACATCGCCCGCCACGAGGACGTCTCCCTGGACGGCGTACTCGTCTGCCAGATGGTCGAACGGGGCGTGGAGATGGTCGTCGGCGTCACGCACGACCAGCTCTTCGGGCCGACGGTGACCGTCGGGCTCGGCGGTGTGCTCGTCGAGGTGCTGCGGGACGTGGCCGTACGGGTGCCGCCCTTCGGCGAGAGGCAGGCGCGGGACATGTGCGACGAGCTCCGGGGGCGGGCCCTCCTCGACGGGGTCCGGGGGCGCCCCCCGGCGGACCTCGACGCGCTCGTCGAAGTCGTCCTGCGTGTGCAGCGCATGGCACTGGAACTCGGGGACCATCTCGCGGAACTCGACATCAACCCGCTGATGGTCCTGCCCAGGGGCCAGGGGGCGGTGGCGCTCGACGCGCTGGTGGTGTGCAGCTGAAATGGACGCAGCCGACGTGGACGCAGCTGAGATGAACATGGCCAATTCCCCCCGAGAGCCCCGAAATTCCATTGATTCATTGGTACAGCACGCCACTGACAACCAGGTCTCCCGCATTACCCTCAATCGCCCCGAAGCCCTCAATGCCATCACCCCTGACCAGCGCGAACGCGTCATCCGGCTGCTGTCGGAGGCCTCCGCCGACCCTGACGTCCGGGCGGTCGTGATCACCGGAACCGGCCGCGGCTTCTGTGCGGGCGCGGATCTGCGCGGCGGACCGCCGGCCGACGACCGCGTCGCCGGTGACGTGGCCCGCACGATCCGCGCCGGCGCCCAGCGCCTCGTCGCCGCGGTCCTCGACTGCGAGAAGCCGGTCATCGCCGCCGTGAACGGCACGGCGGCGGGCCTCGGCGCTCATCTCGCGTTCGCCTGTGACCTCGTACTCGCCGCGGAGTCCGCCAGGTTCATCGAGGTGTTCGTACGACGCGGGCTCGTACCCGACGGCGGCGGCGCGTATCTGCTCCCCCGTCTGATCGGCCCGCAGCGTGCGAAAGAGCTGATGTTCTTCGGCGACGCGCTGACCGCACCGGACGCGGCACGGCTCGGCCTGGTCAACCGGGTCGTCCCGGACGGTGAGTTGGACAAGACGGCCCGCGAGTGGGCCGAACGCCTCGCCACCGGCCCCACCCGCGCCCTCGCCCTCACCAAGCAGCTGGTCAACGCCTCCCTGGACACCGACCGCGCCACGGCCTTCGCCGCGGAGGCCGCCGCGCAGGAGATCAACATGACGACAGCGGACGCGCGGGAGGGGATACGCAGCTTCGCGGAGCGGCGCAGCCCGGAGTACGGGGGCCGTTGACGCAGCGGCCCCTCGACCCTTCCTATCTGACGCTCCGTCAGCTTCAATGGGAGTCATGATGGGACAAGCAGGGACGGCGGCAGCCGCCGTCCGCTACCTCAGGTCAGGGCCCCGCCCCGACCCCGTCGAGGCCTTGCCGCGCCCCGAGCTGCGGTGCGTCCGCGAGGACGAACCTCTGCCGGTCGACCCGGCCGAGTTCCGGCGAGTGCTGGGGAACTTCGCCACCGGCGTGACCGTCGTCACCGCACCCGCACCCGACGCGGAACCCCATCCCGCCGGCTTCGCCTGCCAGTCCTTCTCCTCCCTCTCCCTGGACCCACCCCTCGTCGCCTTCATGGTCGGCCGTACGTCGACGACATGGCCCCGCATCGCCCGCGCGGGCTTCTTCTGCGTCAACATCCTGGGCGCCCATCAGGGCGACCTGTGCCGTGGCTTCGCGGTGCCCGGCGCGGACAAGTTCGCGGGCGTCGCGTACGACGCGGCCCCGGCCTCCGGCTCGCCGCGCCTGGCGGGCACACTCGCGTGGATCGACTGCACGATCCACGCGGTGCACACAGGCGGCGACCATCTCATCGTGGTCGGGCGCGTGGACGCCCTGGGCGCGGGCGACGAGGACCAGGCACCCCTGCTGTTCCACAAGGGTCGCTTCCTCTAGGTCTGTCGGCGCCCTGTCCGGTCAGCACACCTAGCGCGTGGTGCACTTGGGGTAGCTCGACCCCTCGACGCAGTTGCCGTAGGCGCTGCTGCTGACGTCGATCTCTTCCTCGTCCCCGCCCTTCGTGTGGACCGTCAGTTCGTACTCGGTGTGGCAGCTGCGGGTCTTCTTCGTACCCTTCTTCTTCGTCTTGCACTCGTAGTTCGTGTCCTTGCTGACGACAGTGCCAGTGACGGTCTTCGACTTGCTGCTACAACCGGCCAGTGGCGCGGTGAGTGCGGCGACGGTGAGCAGGACTGCGAGCGTGCGCTTCATGCGGTCTTCCCCCGGGACGTGGGTTGGGGCGGCGTTCTCCGGACGATGGTGCCCGATGCGCCGTCATGTCGGAACGGCGGGGCTGTATGCGAGTCCGGTCATTGTGACGGGGAAACGGGCCGCGGTCGGCTGCCGTGACCCGTTTCCCTTTCCATGCCGCCGAGGAGGCCCCACGTACTCCTCATCCAGGCGGCTCCCCGTGACCCGACGGGGAGGTCGTGCTCAGTCCGTTCCGGCCTGCGCTCAGCCGGTGAAGGCGTCCAGGCCCTCGGGGGTGCCCCAGCCGGTCGGGCCGTCGTAGCCCGACGTCGCGGTGCAGAAGGAGCTGGTGGAGCAGGAGCCGTTGCTGCCGCTGGTCACGTCGTTGAGGGCGGACGTGCCAGCCGCGTTGTACGGGTGCTGGGCCGGGTAGTCGCTGCTGCGGTTCAACTCCCGCTCCGCGATCGCCAGTTCGTCCCGATCGACCTGGACTTCCTGAAGCTGCTTGGTCAACTGCTGGGCGAGGGTGTCCAGTTCGCTCCGGCGAGCGGTGATCCACTGCCGCTCCTGCATCCCCGCAGCCTCCCGCAGTCTCATGGCGCGCCGACCTGCTGACGGATCGCAGGCGGGGGTCGGTCGCGGGCGCAGCCGAACCCGGCATCCCGCCGGAACCGGACTCGCCCGATGATCTACACCATGGTCATCGGCCACCGACCAGCGCGAGTACCCGAGTCGTCACTCAAACCAGACCCGTGACCTACGAATTCACGATGCACACCACTCAGTGCTGCCAGAGCCGCGCTTCATCGATACCTACCCGCGGCAACTCGCGTTCGAGGACTTCGTGGAACCAACGTCCCCGGACAGCACACCTAGCCCGCGACCAGCACCGGATCCGCCGCCCGCCGCCGGATCACCAGCGCCATCAGCGCCGCCGCCGCACACAGCGCCCCCGACGCGTACCAGATCATGTCGTACTCGCCGAAGACGTCACGGACGACGCCCGCGATGAAGGCGACGAGCGCGGCACCGACCTGGTGGGAGGCGAGGACCCAGCCGAAGACGATGGCACTGTCCTCGCCGTACAGCTCCCGGCACAGGGCCACGGTGGGCGGAACGGTGGCGACCCAGTCGAGGCCGTAGAAGACGACGAAGAAGAGCATCGGCGGGTGGACCGACGGGGCCAGCAGCATCGGGAGGAAGAGCAGCGACATGCCCCTCAGCGCGTAGTACACCGCCAGCAGCCGGCGCGGTTCGAAGCGGTCGGTGAACCAGCCGGAGGCGATCGTGCCGACGACGTCGAACACACCGATGACCGCGAGCAGCGAGGCCGCCGCCCTGACGGGCATGTGGGCGTCGTGGGCGGCGGGCACGAAGTGGGTCTGGATCAGGCCGTTGGTGGAGGCGCCGCAGATCGCGAAGGTGCCGGCCAGCAGCCAGAAGGGGCCGGTACGGGCGGCCTTGAAGAGGACGGTCACGGTCCTGCGCGCGGCACCGGTCACCGGGGCCGGCTTCGGCAGGAACTCCGGCGCGCCGTACGGCCTCAGGCCCACGTCGGCCGGGTGGTCGCGCAGCAGCAGCCATACGAAGGGGACGACGGCGAGGGCTGTCAGCGCCACCGTTATGGCCGCCGGGCGCCAGCTGTGCGTCTCGACCATCCAGGACAGCACGGGGAGGAAGATCAGCTGGCCGGAGGCCGAGGCGGCGGTGAGGATGCCGGTGACCAGACCGCGCCGCTCGGTGAACCAGCGGTTGGTGACCGTCGCGGCGAAGGCCAGCGCCATCGACCCGGAGCCCAGACCGACCAGCACGCCCCAGCACAGCAGCAGTTGCCAGGCCGCCGTCATCCACACGGTCAGGCCGGACCCGACCGCGATGACCGTCAGGGCCACGGCGACGACCCGGCGGATGCCGAAGCGGTCCATCAGCGCCGCCGCGAAGGGGGCGGTCAGCCCGTACAGCGCGAGGTTGATGGAGACCGCGGCGCTGATCGTGCCGCGCGACCAGTCGAACTCCCGGTGCAGCGGGTCGATGAGCAGCCCGGGCAGGGAACGGAAGGCGGCGGCACCGAGGATCGTCACAAAGGCGACAGCGGCCACGAACCACGCCCGGTGCAGTGCCGTCAGGCGGCTCCGCCGCGAGCGGGCCGGCTTCTTTCCGGCGCGGGCTGCCTCTGCGGCGGCTTCGGTTGTCTGGGTCACGACATAGAGCTTCCATCCCGACCGCCCCTCCGTTCGAGTGGCCCGGAGGACAGCATTCGCTAGGATCGGGCCATGGAAACGGCCACAGGCTTCCGTCCGCACCGCGTCGTCGTCCTGGCTATCGACGGCCTGCTCCCTTTCGAGCTGGGCATCCCGCACCGCATCTTCGGCCACCCCAAGGACGCCGAGCGCCGACACCTCTACGAGGTCGTGACCTGCTCGATCCGCCCGCCCGGCCCGGTCGAGACCGACGCCGACTTCGCCATCCAGGTCGCCCACGGCCCGGAGGCGCTGGCCACCGCCGACACCGTGATCATCCCGGCGTCGTACGAACTCGGCCCGGTCTTCGAGCAGGGCGTGCTGACCGACGATCTGGCCGCCGCACTGGCCCACATCCGCCCCGGCACCCGCCTCGCCTCCATCTGCACCGGCGTCTACGTCCTGGCTGCCGCCGGCCTCCTCGACGGCCGCCCCGCCACCACGCACTGGGCGGACGCCGAGCGTCTCCAGCGCCTCTTCCCGCGGATCAAGGTCGACGCCGACGTCCTGTTCATCGACGACGGCGACGTCCTGACCTCGGCGGGCGTCGCGGCCGGGGTCGACCTGTGCCTGCACATGGTGCGCCGCGACCACGGCACGGCCGTAGCCAACGAGGTGGCCCGCCGTACGGTCGTGCCGCCGCACCGCGACGGCGGACAGGCGCAGTACATCCACCGCCCCGTGCCCGACCCGCAGCTCGCGACCACGACCGCCGCCCGCGCCTGGGCGCTGGGCCGCCTCCACGAGCCGATCCAGCTGCGGGACATGGCCGAGCAGGAGTCCATGTCGGTACGCACCTTCACGCGCCGCTTCCGCGAGGAGGTCGGCGTCAGCCCCGGCCAGTGGCTCACCCAGCAGCGGGTCGAACGGGCCAGGCACCTCCTGGAGTCCACCGACCTCTCCATCGACCAGGTGGCCCGGGACGCCGGTTTCGGCACCGCCCAGTCGATGCGGCAGCACCTACAGACGGCCCTCGGCGTCACCCCGACCGCGTATCGCCGCACCTTCCGGGCCGGCAACGGCGGGACGGGAATCGGCGAGTCCGAACGGTACGGCGATGTCGGCGCCCTGCGGTGAACGGCCGGCGCGGCGCACCTCGCGCTGAAGGCCGGGACTGACAACATCCCAGGGCATGTCCAGCACCTGTGGAAAACCCCTGACATCCCCCCGGGGCATGCCCGGGACACCACGGGACACACCCGGGGACATGCCCCCGACCTGCTCAGAAAGTCAGCACTCCCCGAGCCACCCGCCCCGCCTCCGCGTCCGCCGCCGCCTTCTCGAAGTCCTCGATCGGGTACGTCTCGGTCACCAACTCGTCGAGCAGCAGCCGCCCTTCCCGGTACAGCTCGGCGTACAGCGCGATGTCCCGCTGCGGCCGCGAGGACCCGTACCGGCAGCCGAGGATCGACTTGTCCAGGTACATCGACGACACGAGGAAGGACGCCTCGGCGGTCGCCGGAGGGACGCCGAGCAGCACCGCTTGGCCATGACGGTCCAACAGGTCGATCGCCTGCCGGATCAGCTCCACCCGGCCGACGCACTCGAAGGCGTGGTCCGCGCCGGTGGGCAGGATGTCCCGCACTCCCTCCGTCGAGGTCAGGAAGTGGGTCGCGCCGAACCTCCGCGCCACGCCCTCCTTCGCCGGGTTCGCGTCCACCGCCACGATCCGCAGGGCGCCCGCGATCCGTGCGCCCTGGAGGACGTTCAGCCCGATCCCGCCCGTGCCGATCACCAACACGCTGTCCCCGCGGTCCACCTTGGCCCGGTTGAGCACGGCGCCCACCCCGGTCAGCACCCCGCACCCGATGAGCGCCGCGGACGGCGAGGGGATGTCCTTCGGGATGCGCACCGCCTGCACGGCCTTCACCACGGTCCGTTCCGCGAAGGCGGAGTTGGACGCGAACTGGAACAGGGGCCGCCCGCTCCGCGTGAACGGCTGCCCCGGCCGCCCGATCGCCCGCCGGCACATCGTCGGCCGCCCCCGGTCGCACTCCGCGCACGCACCGCAGTTGGCGAGCGTCGACAGGGCCACGTGATCCCCGGGCGCCACATGCGTGACACCGGCCCCGACAGCCTCCACCACCCCCGCCCCCTCATGGCCGAGCACCACAGGAACGGCGAAGGGTATGGTCCCGTCCACCACGGACAGATCGCTGTGGCACAGCCCCGCCGCCGAGATCGCGACCAGCACCTCCCCGGGCCCAGGATCCCGTACGTCGAGATCGTCCACGACCTCGATCCGCGTCCCGTCGAACACCACGCCTCGCATCACGCAGCCCCCTGGCCCTTGGGTTCTCTCGGCAGACCGAGCACCCGCTCGGCGATGATCGTGCGCTGGATCTGGTCGGAGCCGCCGTAGATCGTGTCGGCCCTCGAGAACAGGAACAGATGCTGCAACACGTCGAGTTCGTACGGGGCCGATGCCGACCACGCCGCCGGCCCGACCGTCCCGGCAGCGCCCCGCACCAGCAACGCCAGCTCGCCGAGCCGCTGATGCCAGCCGCCCCACAACAGCTTTGCCACACTGGGCGCCCCGGCATCACCCGAACTCCCCAGCGTGCGCAGGGCGTTCCAGCGCATCACCCGCAACTCGGCCCACTGCCGCACCAGCCGTTCCCGTACGACGGGATCACGCACCGCCCCGGACTCGGCGGCCGCCCGCACGACCTGCGCCAACTCGTTGGCGAACCCGACCTGTTGGGCAAGCATCGAAACCCCCCGCTCGAACCCGAGCAGACTCATCGCGACCCGCCAGCCCCCGCCCTCACCCCCGACGACATGCTCCACGCGCGCGCGTGCCCCGTCGAAGAAGACCTCGTTGAAGTCGCTCGTCCCCGTCATCTGCCGGATGGGCCGCACCTCGATGCGACCGGGCTGATCCATGGGCAAGAGCAGGAAGGTGAGCCCATGGTGGCGCCTGGACCCCGGTTCCGTGCGAGCGAGCACGAAGCACCAGTCCGCCTCGTGGGCAAGAGACGTCCAGATCTTCTGCCCGGTGATCCGATACGTCCCGTCCGGGCCCAGTTCGGCCTTCGTACTCACCCCGGCCAGGTCCGACCCCGCGCCGGGTTCGCTGTACCCCTGGCACCAGAGTTCCTCACCGGCAGCGATCGGCGGCAGGAACCGGGCCCGCTGCTCATCGGTGCCGTGGGCCAACAAGGTGGGGGCGAGAAGCTTCTCCCCGATATGGCCCGAACGCGGCGGCGCACCCGACCGGGCGTACTCCTCGGCCCAGACGACCTGCTGGGTAAGACCGGCGGTCCGATTGCCGTACCCACCCTCGGCCCACCCGAGCCCGATCCACCCGGCTTTACCAAGGGTGCGTTCCCAGGCACGCCGATCCTCCACACTCCCTATGTGCGCCGCGAGCCACTCCCTCACCTCCGCCCGGAACGCCTCGTCCTCACCGCCGAATTCAAAGTCCACAGGGCTCTCCTCTCAGCACCGGACGCCTCCAACCCCCCAGGGGCGCGGGGCTGCGTCGACATGCGGCTCCGCCGCGTGGACGCGACAAGCCCCGGACAACCCGCAGCCGCCATCCGCCAGAACCTCCCGAGCTCCTAGGCGTTCGGCCTCTCGCCCCGCGCAGCGGCCCGCGACATCCCCGCCACCCGAGAAAGCATCGGCATCGGATCCACCCCCACAGTCCCCGGCAAGAACTCCGCGATCCGCTCCGGCGTCCACGCCGCCCCCTCCGCGTACGCGGCCCGCAACTCCCTCGGCTGAGCCCACACCGCGATCTTCGGCCCGGCGATCGTGTACACCTGCCCGGTGATCCCCTGCTCCCGCGCCTTGTCCGACAGCAGGTAGAGGACCAACGCGGCGACATCCTCCGGCTCACCGATCTCCGTGAGCTCCATGGGAACGTTCGCCGACATCCGCGTACGTGCCACGGGCGCCACGGCGTTGGCGGTCACCCCGTACTTGTGCAGACCGAGCGCGGCGCTTCGCACCAGCGAGATGATCCCGCCCTTCGCGGCGCTGTAGTTGGCCTGCGAGACCGAGCCCTGGTGGTTGCCGCTGGTGAAGCCGATCAGGGTCCCCGCCCGCTGCTGCCGCATCACCGCCGAGGCCGCCCGGAACACCGTGAAGGTGCCCTTCAGATGAGTGGCGATCACCGGATCCCACTCCTCCTCGGACATGTTGAACAGCATCCGCTCGCGCAGGATCCCGGCGACGCACACGACCCCGTCGAGCCGTCCGTACGACGACAGCGCGACGTCGACGACCCGCTGCCCGCCCGCCATCGTCGAGATGTCGTCGGCCACGGCGACCGCGTCGCCGCCCGCCGCCGCTATCTCCTTGACCACGGACTCGGCGACCTCGCTCGTCGGCGAGTCACCGTCCGTCGAGACGCCGTAGTCGTTGACGACGACCCGCGCCCCCTCGGCCGCCGCACCCAGCGCCACCGCCCGGCCGATCCCCCGTCCGGCGCCCGTCACGGCGATCACCCTGCCTGCCAAGAAGTTCCCCATGCCGGCCCCTTCCCGCGGTTTCTGACGGACCGTTAGATTTTATGTCCCGTGAGACAGTCGGAGACAAGCCCCGGGGAGGACGGATGTCGCTGCCGGCCGAGTTCCACGACATCGCCAAGCGCGTGAACAACTGGGGCCGTTGGGGGTCGGACGACGAGATCGGCACCCTCAACCTGATCACCGACGAGGTCGTCCGCGAGGCCGCGGCCTGCGTACGGAGCGGGCATCGGGTGCCTCTCGCGCTCCCCCTCCAGCAGGACGGCGTGCAGACCGGGCTGATGCCCGGCCGGGTCAACCCCCTGCACGCCATGGTGCAGATCAACCAGGAGATCTTCGGCCCGGGCACGGTGGCGTGCAGCGACGACGCCGTGACCATGGGCCTGCAGGCCGCCACGCACTGGGACGCGCTCACCCACGTCTCACACTCGGGCCGGCTCTACAACGGCCGCCCGGCCGGCACCGTCACCCCGCACGGCGGCGCGGAGTTCAGCGGTATCGACAAGGCACGGCACATCGTCTCGCGCGGGGTGCTGCTCGACGTGGCCCGGGCACACCACAAGGACCGGCTCGACGGTGCGCACGCCGTCACCCCCGAGGACCTGGAGGCCGCCGAGGAACTCGCCGGTACGCGCGTGCGTGCCGGTGACATCGTGCTCGTACGGACCGGGCAGATGCAGGTGTATCTCGCGGGCGACAAGCAGGCGTACGGCCATCCGTCGCCCGGTCTGTCGATCCGCACCCCGGAGTGGTTCCATGCGCGCGATGTCGCCGCGGTCGCGAACGACACCCTCACCTTCGAGATCTTTCCACCCGAGGTCGAGGATCTGTGGCTGCCCGTGCACGCGCTCGACCTCGTGGAGATGGGGATGCTCCAGGGCCAGAACTGGAATCTCGAAAAGTTGTCCACAGCCTGTGGACAAGAAGGCCGGTACACGTTCCTGCTGTCGGCGATGCCCGAACCCTTCGTCGGCGCCACGGGAACCCCGGTGGCACCGGTCGCGATCCTCTGAGCCAGACCCTTGAACCCCTGTCCCCCAAGGACCGTCGGACGGCGGCGCATCGCCGCCCGCCCCGAGCACGGCACCGCGCGCCACCATCCGACTCCGGCGCACCCGCCCCGATTTCTCACGCCGAATAACGACCCACACTCGGCGAGGGCTTCCGTCACCGAAACCCTCGTCGTCCCCTCGCGGCGAATCGCTGACCACAAGGGTGATCAAACGGTCACGCGGCGTCAACACCCGTTCGGGGATTTATCGCTTACACCCTGTTTGTCTGCGGGCGCGCACAGAAGCACGTCCCGGCGCACGGATTCGCCGTCCACGAGGGGACGGCAGCGCTTTCCGCGACCGCGCACCAGGCCATCGGCATGTTCACGAGACTCCGGTCATCCGTGCGCCGGTCACACCGCCTCGAACGCCAGCCCCTCATACGCCGAAGCGCCGTCCCCGTAGGTCGTCGCACCCTCCCGGGGAGAGGCACACCGGTCCAGTTCGCACCAGATGCGCTTGCCGACGCCTTCGGGGCTCCAGCCCCAGCGGTCGGCGAGTCCGTCGACGAGGGCGAGGCCCCGGCCGCCCGTCTGCTCACCGTCCACGCACCGCGGCACCGGGGCGCGGTCGCTGCGGTCGGCCACCTCGAGGCGTACGGTGGCCGACGCCGCCTCCACGGGCGGCAGGGACAGCCGCAGCACGGCCGGACAACCGGTGTGCACCACGGCGTTGGTGACCAGTTCGGAGACGAGCAGGATCAGAATCTCCGCGAGCGGCTCGTCGTCCCCTATGCCGGACCCGGCAAGGCGCGAGCGGGCCCACTTCCGGGCTCGCCCGACCTCAGCGGGGTCGGGCCGGATCTCCAGCTGCACTTGAAGCACCTGCACCGCTCACACCATCCGAACCGGCGGACACATAGCCTCGCGCCTCACGAGGGCCACGATCGTAGCCATTTTTTGCATGGCCAGAACAATGGCCAAAGCCTGGGTCACGGAACGTGAATCCCTTATGAGACAGCATGGTTGACGTACAGTCACGCCAACAAGCGCTTCGGGCATATTCCAGCGCGAAGGAGTACCCGTGCGGGATACTGTGCGACGCTCGTTGGGGGAAGTCGAACAGGCAGCGGCCGAGGGCCTTTCTGCCCTGCGAACAGGGGCGCGCACCGCCGGATCCGGAGCCGCCCCTGAGGCAACACCGGCATGGCTCATGCTCGGAACCATTCGCATCCCACACAAGGTACCGGAGGGGCAGTCCGACTCCGGGACGTGACGAGTCACACCTAGGACACAACCCGATATCAACGCTCCGTGATTCCGGTATGCCACAATCCGCGACATCCGTCCCGGCCGTCTCGGCGACACCCCAGCGCAATGCCCCTCCGCGCCGCTCAGCCCACCAGATCGGCCGCGAGAGTCTCGTTACTCTCCGTGTTGTCGCCGCAACGTTGAGCCCGCACCCAGGCCCGTTTCAGGTGCAGGTGGACCTCGCTTTCCCAGGTGAACCCCATCCCGCCGTGCACCTGGAGGCAGTCCCGGGTGCCGCGCACGGCGGCCTCGTCGGCGAGCAGCCGGGCCGCCGCGATGTCCACCGGGTCGGCGGTGACGGCCGCCGCGTACACCGCGGCCCGGGCCACCTCCGCCCGCACCAGCATCTCGGCGCACAGATGCTTGACCGCCTGGAAGGCCCCGATCGGCTGCCCGAACTGCTCACGCGTCCGGGCGTGTTGCACGGCCAGCTCGCACGCGCGCGTGGCGGTGCCGAGCTGCTCCGCGGCGGTGAGGAGTACGGCGACGGGGTCCGGGGAGCCCGAGCCGCCGACGGGGCCCCGAGAGTCCGAAGTGGCGACGAGGTCCGGAGACTGTGAGATGGCGACGGGGTCCGGCGAGCCCACGGCCACCCGGTGCAGCGGCGTCAGCGGATCCACCGACCGCAGCGGTACGGCACCGGCCGCCTCCCCCAGTACGACGTCCGCCTCCGCCAGCCATTCCACCAGCCCCCCGTCGACGGCGGCCACCACCACCTCCCCGGTCGCCGCCCCGGGCACGGCCCCCGCCGCCAGATGCGTGGCCACCAGCGGCCCGGGAAGCAGCACCCGCCCCGCCTCCTCGAAGGCCAACACCGTCTCGGGAAGCCCGAGTCCGACCCCGCCGTCGGCCTCCGGCAGCCGCAGTGCGAAGAACCCGGCCGCGCCGAGCTCCCGCCACAGCGCGCGGTCCAGCCCCGGCGCCGCCACGGCCGCCCGCAGCGCCTCGCGGTCGAAGCGGCGTGCCAGCAGCTGTCGTACGCCGTCCCGCAAGGCCCGCTGGTCCTCCGTCAGTCGGAAAAGCACGTCATCGCCCCTCGGCTCGCACGTCATCGCCCCTTCGGCAGTCCGAGGATCCGCTCGGCCACGATGTTCCGCTGGATCTGCGAGGTCCCGGCCGCGATGGTGTACGACAGCGAGGACAGCCGGTCCAGGGTCCACGGCCGGTCCAGGTCGAGACAGTCCGGGCCGAGGACGTCCGCGGCGGCGTCGTACAGCTCCTGGCGGGCCTGTGAGTACCGCAGCTTGAAGACCGAGCCCCCCACGCCCGGTACGCCGCCGCTCGCCTCCGCCTCGCTCACGTTCCACTGCGTCAGCCGCCACAGGGCACGGAACTCGGCATTGAGCCCGCCCAGCCGCCGCCGGAGCGCCGGATCGTCCCAGCGCCCGGCCTTCCGGGCCATGCGGGCGAGTTCGCCCAGCACGCGCCGACAGGCGACCACCTCGCCCACGAAGGCCGTACCGCGTTCGAAGGACAGCGTCACCATGGTCACGCGCCAGCCGTCGTTCTCGTCGCCCACCCGGTTGGCGACCGGCACCCGCACCTCGTCGAGGAACACCTCGGCGAACTCGGTGGACCCGGTCAGGGTCCTGAGCGGCCGTACGGTGATCCCCGGGGCGTCCATCGGCATGGCGAGCCAGGTGATCCCCCGGTGCTTGGGCGCGTCCGGGTCGGTGCGCACCAACAGCTCGCACCAGTCGGCGACTTCGGCATGAGAGGTCCAGATCTTGGACCCGGTCACCACGTACTCGTCGCCGTCCCTGCACGCGCGCGTGCGCAGCGCCGCGAGGTCGCTTCCGGCGTCCGGTTCGCTGAAGCCCTGGCACCAGACCTCCTCGCCGCGCAGCACGGGCGGCAGCCAGCGTGCCCGCTGTTCGGGTGTCCCCTCGGCGGCGATGGTGGGCCCGGCGTGGAGGAGTCCGACGAAGTTGGCGCCCACATAGGGGGCGCCGGCCTTCTCGGTCTCCTCCAGGAAGATCAGATGCTGGGTCGGGGTGGCACCCTGGCCTCCCGCGTCGACCGGCCAGTGCAGACCGGCGTACCCGGCGTCGTAGAGCATGCGCTGCCAGCCGAGGTCGTAGGCGCGGCGCCCGGGCCAGTCGTCGGGCGACGGCTTCGGCGGCAGCGTGGGCAGCAGCTTCGCCAGCCACTCCCTCAACCGCGCCCGGAACTCCTCCTCCTCGGGCGAGTACGCGAGATCCACGGGCGGCCCCCTCGACACGCACCTGACGCTCCATCAGACAGGACTGCCGGGAAGGCTAGCCCCGCACCCCTGGACCGACAAGGCACCGAGCCCTACGCTCTGCCCACCATCTGACTACCCGTCAGCTACACAGGGGGCCGTTGTGAACGACACCGCCCGCGCACTCGGCGCGTCCCGCACCCTCTGGGACCTGGTCACCCGCCGCGCCGACCTCACCCCCGACCGCCCGGTCATCCTCCAGGAGGAGCGCGCGCTGAGCTTCGGAGAGCTGCGCCACCGCTCCGAGCGGGTGGCAGCGGGCCTGTACGACCTCGGCGTACGCTCCGGCACGGTCGTCGCCTGGCAGCTGCCCACCCGTATCGAGACGGCGTTGTTGTCCTTCGCGCTGGCCCGCCTGGGCGCCGTACAGACACCGATCATCCCCTTCTACCGGGACCGCGAGGTCGCCTTCGCGCTACGGGAGTCGAAGGCGGAGTTCTTCGCGGTATCGGGCGAGTGGCGCGGCTTCGACCACACGGAGATGGCGCGGCGGCTCGGCGCGAAGGGGGTCATCGAGGCGTACGACCGCCTGCCCGACGGCGATCCGTCCGTGCTGCCTCCGCCGCCCGCCGAGGGCACCTCGGTCCGCTGGATCTACTGGACCTCGGGCACCACGTCGTCCCCCAAGGGCGTACTGCACACCGACCGTTCACTGATCGCGGGCGGCTCCTGCCTCGCCCACGCGCTGCGTCCCACCGCCTCCGACGTCGGCTCGATCGCCTTCCCGTACGCCCATATCGGCGGGCCGGACTACATGGTGATGCTGCTGCTGTACGGCTTCCCGGCGGTGATGTTCGAGCAGTTCGCGCTGCCGGACGCGCTGGAGGCGTACCGCGGGCACGGCGTGACGATCGCGGGCGGGTCGACGGCGTTCTACTCGATGTTCCTGGCCGAGCAGCGGAGGCAGCCGGGCGTCCCGGTCATCCCCTCCCTGCGGCTGCTCGCGGGCGGCGGGGCGCCCAAGCCGCCGGAGGTGTACCACGCCGTCGTGCGGGAGATGGGGGTGCAGCTGACCCACGGGTACGGCATGACCGAGGTGCCGATGATCACGATGGGGGCGCCGGACGACACGCCGGAGATGCTGGCGACGACGGAGGGGCGACCGCCCGAGGGGATGGAGATACGGATCGTGGACGGGGAGGTGCGGTTGCGGGGGGAAGCCGTGTGCCGGGGATATCTGGATCCGGCACAGACCGCCGAAGCCTTCGACGAGGAGGGGTTCCTGCGCACCGGGGACCTCGGGCGTCTGACGGAGACCGGGCATCTGGTTCTCACCGGCCGGCTCAAGGACGTGATCATCCGCAAGGGCGAGAACATCTCGGCGAAGGAGATCGAGGACCTGCTGCACCGGCTTCCGGGCGTCGGCGACGTGGCCGTGATCGGGCTGCCGGACGCGGAGCGCGGTGAGCTGGTCTGTGCCGTGATCGAGGCGGCGGAACAGCCGTCCGGGGCCGAGGAGTTGACCCTGAAGACGGTGACGTCGTATCTGCGCGCGGAAGGGCTGTCGACGCACAAGCTGCCGGAGCGGCTGGAGGTGGTGGACGCCCTTCCGCGGGGCGAGACGCTGCGGAAGGTGCTCAAGTACAAGCTGCGGGAGCGCTATTCGGGTGCGGTGGGGTGAAGGCCGCTCAGCGACGTGAACCCACGGTCACTCGGGGACGTGAACCCGCGGTCACTCGGGGACGTGAACCCGCGGTCACTCGGGGACGGTGAAGTACCGCGCGAAGGCTGTCACGATCTCGCTCTCGCCGATCCTGCCGTCGCCATCCGCGTCGAGCGCGGTCGCGGCGGTCTGGGCGACGTCCTGGGGGACACCCAGGATCACGAGCACGCGCGCGATGTCCTCGACGGTGGCCGCGCCGTCCCCGTCCGGGTCGGCGACGGCGAGTGCCGCGTGCAGGAAGGGCCGGGCGATCTCGGCGAAACCCTCGGGGTTGTCGCGCAGGCGCTTGACCGCGCCGCCCACGAACTCCTCCCGGGTGATGCGCTGGTCGCCGTCCCGGTCCGCTATGCCGGCCATGCCCTGCCAGAACGCCTCGGCACCGAGGTACAGGGCCTGGCCCTTGTCGGACCGGGCGGCCGTGCCGAACTCCGTGAGCAGCGCCTTGGCCGCCACATTGAAGTCCTCGCGGTCGATGTAGCCGTTGCCGTCCTGGTCGAAGGTGGCGAACCGGGCGGCGATCCTGCGCTCGTACTCGCTGCTGACCATGTCGTTTGGTGCCGCCTTACATGACGTCGTCGGGGTCTGTCTCGCACGGAGCGTACGACGCGGAAGGCACCGAGGGCGCGGGAAAGCGACGCTTGTGCCAAGACCGGGGGAATTTCGGGACAACGGTGTGGCAGAGCGTGGCTGACCCGGGCCTCACGCCGACAGGGGGTCGGCCTCTTCGGCCACCGCCGATTCGAGGTTCGGGTGGACGTCGAAGAGCCGGCGGACGCCCAGCGCGCCGAGGACCCGGTTGACGTGGGAGCCGTCCTCCGCGCCGTGGGCCGGGAGGATCAGACGAAGTCGGCCCTGGCAGGAGCGGAGAAGGCGGCGGGAGGCAATGAGGACGCCGACGCCGCTGGAGTCGCAGAAGAAGACCTCGGAGAGGTCGAGGACGAGGCTGTGACCGCCCTCGGCGATCACGTCGTGCACCCGCTGACGCAGCACCGGCGACGTCACCAGATCCAGCTCGCCCGACACCCTGAGCACGGCCCACTCGCCCTGCCCACCACCGGTCACATTGAACGCCACCACCATGCCCTTCGCTCGCCGGAAAGCAAACGGAAGCTGTCCCTACGCTTCCTTGCAGCGCGGCTGCCCAGCGGCCGTTCCCTGAAACCCGGGCCCAGAAACGGAAACAAATCCAAAGAGGCTTGTTTCCATCGCATTCGATCCTGTTCGATCAGGTCTGATCGCGCGGCGTGGGGGTAGGAGCCGCCTTCGAGGCTGTGCACTCAGGCGTATCGAGGCGACTCGATACGCCTCGAGATCCACTACCACCTCGCGGGCCCGGGGGGCGCGCAATGGAACAAAGGGGCGTGCACTGTCGGAGGTGCCGACTACATTCGTGGAGACGGTGAGCGCAGGCTTGACAGGGACACGAACCAGGACAACGGCAGGGTGAGGGGTGAGGGGGCCGCATGGCGAAGAAGGACGCACCGCCCCGCTGGGACCGCAAGATGCAGCAGCGGCTCGCACGCGGTGAGGCGGCCGCCCTCGGCGAGTTCTACGACCGCTTCGCCTCCCTCGTGCACGGCCTCGCCCACCGTGTCCTCGGCGACGAACGCGCCGCCGACGGCATCACCCGCGAGGTCTTCGCGCACGTCTGGGAGCACCCCGACGCCTACGACCCCAAACAGGGCCCCCTGCGCACCTGGGTCGCCACGCTGACCCACCGCCTGGCGGTGCAGCGGCTGCGCGCCACCGAGACCGCCGCCCTGACCCAGGAGGGCCGCGGCACCACCGAGGACCTGGAGCGCAAGGTCCGCCATGCCTCGGTCGCCGCCCGCGCCGACTACATCGTCCAGTCCATGCCCGTCCCCCTGCGCGCCGCCCTGGAGCTCGCCTACTTCCAGCGCCGCGACTACCGCCAGACCGCCGTCGACCTCGGCGTCACCGAGGACGAGGCCCGCCGCCGGCTCCGCCTCGGCCTGCAGCTGCTCTCCACCGCCCACGACGCCGGAGCACCGCCCGGATACGGAGGTGCGGCATGAGCGACGAGGGCCGGTTCGACGCGTACGAGCACGGCGGGGACGAGGGAGAGACCGGGCAGGACGGCGAGGAAGGCCAGGAGGTGTACGACGGCTCCCGCAAGCCCGACGACGACATGGGCGCCGACAGGTGCCACGGCCAGGGCGGGTACGGCGGTCCTGGCAACGGCTCCGGCGGCGGACCCGGCAACGGCCCCACCCCCGGCCCCGGCCGATCACCCCGCATACCCATGCCCCGCGCCTCCGTGGAGGACGGCGGCCGCCCGCTGCCCGCGCCGGCGGAATCGCCCGCGCCCGCCCCGCCGCTCCTCCTGGAGCACCAGGTCCTGAAGGCGCTCCTCGGGGCGTGGGCGCTGGCCGCCTGCTCTCCGGAGGAGACACTGGCCGTCGAGGACCACCTCGGCGACTGCGGGAGCTGCGCCGACGAGGCCCTGCGCCTGCGCGAGGCGGTCGGCCTGCTGCAGCGCCCGGAGAGCCTCGACCTGGACCCCGGCCTGCGCACCCGCGTCCTGGAGGGCTGCCTCGACCGGCGCCCGCCCCGCATCCCGGTGCCCGACTGGGCGACACCGTACGACGCCGAGACGGCCCGCCTGGACGCCCTGCTCCAGGACATAGGCGACGCCGAATGGCACGCGCCCGTGCGGTTGCGCTGGTTCCAGGCCAACGAGGCGACGAGCCGTCGTACGACGGTCGCCGGGGTCATCGCACACCTGCTCACCGTCGACGGACTGGTCGCGATCGCCCTCGGCCTCGACGACCCGCTGGGCGAGGTGAGCGCCGATGCCCCCACACCGGCCGGACGCACCGAGGCGTACTGGCGGGCCTCGCACTTCCCGCCGACCCGGTCGGTGCGCGTGCCCTGGCGGGAGCAGAGCCACGACCTGGTGCGCACGGTGTCCTTCACGGGCGGCGGCGCCGGCCGGCCGGCCGTCTCGTACGGCGCCTTCGAGCTGCCGCTGCGCGACGCGATGCTGGACCGCGCCTTCGAGTGCTGGGTGCACGCGGAGGACATCGCCGAGGCGGTGGACTACCCGTACGGCCCGCCCTCCCCGCGCCACCTCAACCGCATGATCGACCTCGCGGCACGCATGCTGCCCGCCGCGCTGGCGGTACGGCGCCGGACCGGGCTCGCTTCACCGGCCCCCGGCCGGCACCTCGTCCCGGCCGGCGAGCCCGGCCGGACCCTGCGCCTCGAGATCGAGGGCCACGGCGGCGGCGAGTGGCTGATCCCCTTGGACTCCCCCGCGGCGATCGGCTCCGCCGATCGCGAGATCGCCCACGTCGCCCTGGACGGCGTGGAGTTCTGCCGCCTGGCAGCGGGCCATGTGTCTCCGACGGAGGCGGCGGCAGGCCAGCTCGGCGACAGGGAGGCAATCAGGGATGTGCTGTTCGCGGCGGCGTCCCTGAGCCGGATGTAGGGACGGGTTGCGGATCCGTCGGCGGCTGCGGGTGCGTGGGGGCTGCTCGCGCCCGCGCGGCGGAGCCGCACATCGATACAGTCCCGCCCCCCATGAGGTGGGACCAGCTGCTCGGCCTTCAGCCTTCAGGGGCGCGGGGAACTGCGCGACCAGGGCCTCACGCACCCGCAGCCGCCCGCGAACCCCAGCCCCACGAGTTCTTAGGCGAACACAACCGTCCGGCGCCCGTTCAGCAAAATCCGCCGCTCCGCATGCCACTTCACGGCCCGAGCCAACGCCTGACACTCCACATCACGCCCGATCGCGACCAGCTGGTCCGGCGTCACGTCGTGAGACACCCGCTCGACCTCCTGCTCGATGATCGGCCCCTCGTCCAGATCCGCCGTCACATAGTGCGCGGTCGCACCGATCAGCTTCACACCGCGGGCGTGCGCCTGGTGGTACGGCTTCGCGCCCTTGAAGCTCGGCAGGAAGGAGTGGTGGATGTTGATGATCCGGCCGCTGAGCGCCTTGCACAGATCGTCGGAGAGCACCTGCATATAGCGGGCGAGAACGACCAGCTCGACGTTCTCCTCGTGCACAAGCTCGAGGAGCCGCGCCTCGGCCTCCGCCTTCCTGTCCTTCGTCACCGGGATGTGGTGGAAGGGGATGTCGTACGACCCCACGAGCTCGGCGAAGTCCGTGTGGTTGGACACCACGGCGGCGATCTCCACCGGCAGCGCGCCGATCCGGGCGCGGAAGAGCAGGTCGTTCAGGCAGTGCCCGAACTTGCTGACCATCAGCACGATGCGCATCTTGTCGTCGGCCCGGTTGATCTGCCAGTCCATGTGGAAGGCGTCACCGATCGCCGCGAAGCTGGCCCGCAGTTTGTCCACGGTCACCGGCGCCTCGGCCGAGAAGTGGACCCGCATGAAGAACAGTCCGGTGTCGTGGTCGCCGAACTGCTGACTGTCCTCGATGTTGCAGCCGGTCATGAAGAGGTAGCTCGACACGGCGTGCACGATGCCCTGCTTGTCGGGGCAGGAGAGGGTCAGGACGTACTGCTCGGCGGGAGCGGCGGCTCCGGTGGACTGCGCGTTCATGCAGGACAGGGTCGCATATCCGACGCCCGGGCCGTCCCGCCGTCTCGTCGCGCAGACCGGTTGCCCAGACCGCTTGCCCAGACCGCTTACGCAGACCGCGTCAGGATCCGCAGCACCTCGAGGGTGCTCGGCGGAGCGTCCGGGTCCTCCCCGTCGGCCGCAGCCAGCCGTAGGTGCGCGTCGCGCGCCGCCCGTACCGCGTCCGGCCACCCCTCGTGGTCGACGTACACGGAGACCGGGGCGTCCGGCCCGACCTGGTGCATGATCCGCAGCACCCGCAGGACGGCGGTGTCGACGAGGGCCGCCTCCTGGGAGTCCCGGAAGATCGTGCCGACGTACTTCTCGGCGGACCAGTTGTCGAGCCAGGTGTCCTCGACCAGGCGGTACACGGCGTCGGTGACGTCCCCGTACCCGTCGACACCGGCGAGCCAGACGTTCTGCTGGAAGACCGGATCGGAGAGCATGTGCAGCGCGGAGCGCACATTGCTGCGCCAGCGCCACCACGGCATGTCGTTCTGTGGCATGTCGCCCATGGTGGACGAGCGACGGCCGCGACGGGAAGAGTTCTCCGAACCTTGCACGGTCACCGATCGTACGTTCTCCCCCTCAGCAGCCCCACCGGCGCCCCGCTGTTCACCTGCGCGTCACCATCGCATAACCAAGGGTCACTCCCGGGTTAGCAGTGTGACGGAAGCGTGTGTGCCCATGACCGGCAGGCGACGCATCCGCAGCACCTTTCTCCCCACGTTCACCCGGCCCACCAGAGCCACGGCCCGAGCCGCGGGGGCGTTGGTGGCGTGCGCGTCACTGGCGGCCGGCTGCGGGGTCGTCCCCGGGGTCACGGGGGGCTCCGGGGACGCTCCGATCAAGGTGATGACCTGGGCCCCGCAGGACACCAACGCGACCAACAAACCCGGCATGCCCGCCTTCGCGCAGGCGTACGCCCGCTGGATCAACGCCCAGGGCGGCATCAACGGCCGCAAGCTCACCATCCTGACCTGCAACGACCGCAACGACAGCGTGGCCGCGGCGAAGTGCGCCCGGCGCGCGGTCAAGGAGAAGGTCGTCGCGGTCGTCGGCTCCTACAGCCAGTACAGCGACTCCTTCTTCCCGCCCCTGGAGGGAGAGGGCATCCCTTACATAGGCGGCTACGGCGTCACCACCGACGAGTTCACCAGCCCTCTCTCCTACCCGGTCAACGGCGGCGCCCCCACCCTCCTGGCCGGCCTCGGCAAGGCCCTCGCCCCGAGCTGCGGCCCCGTGGCCCTCGTACGGCCCGACACCATCGCCGGTGACGAGCTGCCGGTGCTGCTCGACTCCGGCCTGACGGCGGGCGGGCACACGGTCGCGGAGGACCTGCGGGCGGCGGAGGACGCCACCGAGTACTCGAAGCAGTCGGAAGCGGCCCTGAAGAGCACGACCACCGACCCGGCGAAGAGGGGGTGCGTGGTCCCCTCGATCGGCGACCGCACCGGCACCTTCATGGACTCCTTCCGCCGCGCCCGCGAGGACTACCCGGACGTACGCACCGGCACGGTCCTCGGCAGCGTCGACCAGACGGTGATCGACGCCTCCGGCGGGCGGTCCGGGCCGTACGAGGGGTCGTACATCACCGGCTGGTACCCGGTGGAGACCGACGCCCGCTGGGACGCCATGAAGAAGGTCATCAGCGAGAAGGCCTTCGGCGACAACCGCATCGACCCGGCGGACGCCGGGGTGCAGACGACCTGGATCGCCTACACGGTGTTCAAGGCGGCCGTCGAGTCCCTGGGCGACGGAGAGGTGAGCGCCGACGCCGTGAGCCG
The DNA here is from genome assembly GCF_042870385.1 of Streptomyces sp. NPDC006602. Taxonomy (NCBI): domain Bacteria; kingdom Bacillati; phylum Actinomycetota; class Actinomycetes; order Kitasatosporales; family Streptomycetaceae; genus Streptomyces; species Streptomyces sp. NPDC006602. Next base: position 127,969 of record NZ_JBIAHG010000014.1, read on the forward strand.
GGCCCTGGACGACGGGCTCAAGGTCCGAACGGGCGGTCTGACGCCGACGCTCCGCTGGGAGTTCAAGGCCGCGCTCGCCTCCGCCGGTTTCCCGCGCCTGGTCAACACCGACGTGACGCTGCAGGTCGTACGGGAGGGGCGGCTGGTGTCGGCCAAGAAGGGCTTCACCGACGTGACGGACACGCTGAAAAACGCGGACCTGGGCTGAGGGGCGGGGCGCCGGACGCCCCTCGGCCGCGGGTCCGGTTCACAGCTGGGTCGGCTGGCGCTCCGTCAGGCCGTACTGCTTGGCGATCGCGTTCCACAGCTGGGCGGCCTTGGTCTTCTCGGTGCTGGCGGTGCCGCTCGCCCGGTTGCCGGCCTGCGTCTGGGCGGTCACGCGCGCCTGCCCGTTCCTGCAGCCCTTCTTGCCGGCCGCCTGGTCGGCCCACGCCGCGTAGTGGCTGTCGGCCGACGCGGACGCCTGCCACGCCTTGGTGAGCGCGTCGGTCAGCGCGGCATGGTTGGGCAGCTTGTCGACCGTGAGCCCGGAGAGCCGGGTGACCAGGTCGGTGCGCTGCTGGGCGGCGGCGCGCAGGTCCTTGGCCGCCTGGCCGAGGTTCTTGCACGACTTGACGGCGGCCACCGCGCTGATCACCGAGGTACGGCTGTTCCCGCTGTCCGCCAGCAGCTTGTCCAGCGCTACGGCCTGCTCCTTGGCCGGGTCCGCCGACGGCGAGGCCGACCCGTCGGTCGCGGGGGCCGTGGCGGAGACGGTCTGGTTCTTGTCGCCCTTGTCGCCGCCGCCACCGGCGAGCAGCGCACCCGCGCCGATGCCGAGGACGGCGATGCCGATCCCGACGGCGGCGATCAGCGGGACCTTGGAACGGCCGCCCCGTCGGCCGCCGTCACCGCCGTCGTCGTACATGGGGGCCTGGGGCGGGTCGGCGTACGGCGGCTGAGCGGACTGTCCGTACGGCGGCTGGGCGCCGGGGGCGGCCCCGGGCTGCTGGAAACGCGGCAGTTGCTGTGTCGCCCCGGCGGGGGCCGCACCGCCCGGCCCGCTGCGGAAGAGGCTGTCGAACTCGGCGGGCGGCTGCCGGTCGCCACCCGCCTGCCCGGGCACGGGCGCGATGTACTGGGTGGCCTCGGCGTCAGGGCCGGACGCGGGCGGCAGCGGGCCGGCGGACGGCATGGGACCGGCCGACGGCATCGCACCGGCGGCGGGCTGGGGTCCCGCTCCGCCGCGGGGGCCGCCGCCCTGCGGGGCACGGCCCAGGAACTGCGTCGACTCGCCGGGCGACTCGGCGTGCACCTCGGGCGGCAACGCCCCGGGCCCCACCGGCGGGATGTACTGCGTCGCCCCCTCCTCGGCGGCGGCCGCGACGGGCGGGATGTACTGGGTGACGCCCTCGTCGGCGGGCGGCAGGGGGGCGGCGTGACCGCCACCGCCGTGCACGACGGGCGGAAGGGGGGCGTTCGAGGGGCCGCCCTGCCTGGGCGCCGGGAGGGCGTCGTTCGGGGCGGCATGTCCAGCGGGCGGCTGGGGCGCACCGGCGCCGGGAGAGCCGTACGGGTCGGCGGGCGGGAGTGGCGCCCCGGCGGCGGAAGAGCCGTAGGGGTCAGAACCGTAGGCACCGGCGGGCGGCGAGGCGGCGCCCTGACCGCCGCCGTGACCGGCGGCGGGAGAGCCGTAGGCGTCGGCGCCTGCCGGGCCGTACTGGCCTGTCGGCGGCGTGGGAGAGCCGTACGCGTCGGTGCCGTACGCCTGTGCGCCTTCCGGCTCCGGCGGCAGGTTGCCGCCCGGCGCGCCCCAGGACTGGTCGGGGCTGTTCCACGACTGCTCGGGGGTGCTCGGCCAGCCCTGGCCCGGCGGCGGGGCCGGCGCCTGGTGCTGGTCGGGGCCCCACGGGGTGCCCCAGGGCTGACCGCCGGCCGGACCGGGGGCCTGGCCGGACGTCTGGCCGGACGGCGAACCGGGCGCCTGCGCGTGATGACCGGCGCCGGACTGCGGACCGCCGTACCCGCTCTGACCGCCGTAGCCGCCCTGACCGCCGCCGTATTCGCCCTGACCGCCGCGGTACTCGCTCTGCCCCTGACCGCCGCCGTATTCGCTGTTTCCGCCGTATCCGCCCCTCATTCCCGGCAGCAGGGGTTCCCCGCCGTCGGAGGGCAGCACGACGCCTTCGCGCGCTTCGCGCGGCGAGGGCTCTTCGCCCTGTCCACTCTGGGTCACCGGGACTCCTACTAATGGGGGACTTCGGAATCGTCGGCTCACGCTACCGGGTCCCCGGAGCCGGGTGCCACGCACCTCATCACGTGACCTGCGTCCCTGTGACAGCAGTAACAGATCACCATGCACGCGGTGACAGAACCGGCCTCCCGTCCGCTACATACGGCCCCCAGCCACCTCCGACACCTTCGTTTCCCTGCCGTTCACGTCCCCGTACCCCGCGCTCTCACGCCGCCGCCTGAAGGTCGAGGCGGGCCCCGAACTCCCTTACCACGGCCTCCTCCCGGAACGGCTCCAGACGCTGCTGGAAGTCGTCGAGGTACTCGGCGCCCCGGTTGGAGCGGAGGGTCTCCAGCAACTCCACCGCTTTCAGGCCGGTGTTGCAGGCCTGTTCCACCTCGCGCTGCTGCACCTGCGCGGTGGCCAGCAGGAGATAGCCGATGGCCCTACGGCGGGCCCGCGACTCGGGGTGCCCGGCCAGCGACTCCCGCGCGCACCGCGCCGCCGCCTCGGCCTGTCCCAGGTCCCGGTGGCAGTGCGCCAACTCGTCGGCGAGATAGGCCTCGTCGAAGTGGGCGATCCACGCCGGGTCGTCCCCGGCGGACGGGTCGGCCTGTTCCAGCGCGCTCACCGCCCGCCCGGACGCCGCCTGGGCCGACGGCGCGTCGCCCATCAACGCGTGCCCCCGCGCCTCCGCCGCGTGGAACATCGCCTCCGCGCGCGGAGTGGCGTGCCCACGCGCCCCCTCCTGCGCCGCCCGCGCCAACTGCGCGATCTCACGCGGGTTTCCGAGCTGGGCGGCGAGGTGGCTCATGGAGGCGGCGAGCACGTACCCGCCGTAGCCCCGGTCACCGGCCGCCTGGGCGAGCCGCAGGGCCTGGATGTAGTAGCGCTGGGCCAGGCCGGGTTGGCCGGTGTCGACGGCCATGTAGCCCGCGAGTTCGGTCAGTCGGGCCACCGCGGCGAACAGGTCGCGGCCGACCGCCTCCCGGTAGGAGCCTGCCAGCAGCCCGGACACCACACTGTTGAGGTAGTGCACGACGACCGGGCGTACGTGCCCGCTGCCGTACTGGTGGTCCAGGTCGCACAGCGCCTGGGTCATCGCGCGCACCGCCGCCACGTCGGACTGCCCCACCCGCGGCCCCGCCGAACGCGCCACCTGCGAGTCGGGCGCGGAGATAAGCCAGTCGCGGCTCGGCTCGACCAGCGCGGACGCGGCCACGGAGGAGCCGGACAGGAAGTCCCGGCGGCCCACGTCACTGCGCCACAGTTCGCAGACCTGCTCGATGGCTCCCAGCACCGTCGGCGAGAACTGGAGGCCGACGCCCGAGGCGAGGTTCTTGCCGTTGGCCATGCCGATCTCGTCGATCGTGACCGTACGGCCGAGTTTGCGGCCGAGTGCCTCCGCGATGATCGCCGGAGCGCGGCCGCGTGGCTGCTGTCCGCGCAGCCAGCGTGCCACGGACGTCTTGTCGTACCGCAGGTCGAGACCGTGCTCGGCGCCGCACATGTTGACCCGACGGGCGAGCCCCGCGTTGGAGCAACCCGCTTCCTGGATGAGCGCCTGCAGCCGTTCGTTCGGCTGCCGCGCGACGAGAGGCCTTGCGGCCATGGCGTACCCCCTGTGGCTGCGGTGCCTGCCCGCGCACCGAGTTGACGTGTCTTCCACCGAACAGATCCGGCCGTGAAGATCAATGCCCCGCCGACACAGCGAAAATGCGAGGCATGCGAGGATTGCCGGGGTAAAGGCGGATGCCGGCCCCACACCTGGCTACCCAGCTCACGCTCCGCTTCCTCCTGCGCGCCCCCACACATGCATCCATGCGCCCCAGATGCGGAACGGATGCTCCTCCCCCGCGCGCGCTACAGCCGTAACCCGAGGTGGGCGCGGGAGTTGTGTTCACCGTGGAAAAGACGATCGCGGGCACCGAAGCCGCTCAGATTCCGAAGCAGCGCGGGGAATCGCTGCTGGAGACAGCCGTACGCTACGCCGAGGAGCGCCACTGGGACGTCTTCCCCGGCACCTGGCTGGAAGCCGCTGACGGGATGCAGCACTGCTCGTGCGGCGACGCCGCGTGCGCCGAGCCCGGCGCGCATCCGGCGCGGGAGGACTGGGCGACGCAGGCGACCGGCAGTGCGACCGTTGCCCGCCGGATGTGGCAGAAGCAGCCGACGGCGTCCATCCTGCTGCCGACCGGGCGGACGTTCGACGCGATCGACGTGCCGGAAACCGCGGGTTTTCTCGCGCTGGCGCGGATGGAGCGGATGGAGTTGACGCTGGGTCCCGTGACGTTGACGCCGGATCGCCGGATGCAGTTCTTCGTGCTGCCGGGGGCGTCGGTGAAGGTGCCGGAGCTGGTGCGGAAGCTGGGCTGGTCGCCGTCGTCGCTCGATCTGGTCGCGCTGGGTGAGGGGGCGTACGTCGCGGGGCCGCCCACTCGGTTCGGGTCCCGGGGAGCTGTGCAGTGGGCCTGCCGGCCCACGTCGGCCAATCGGTGGCTGCCGGACGCGGAGGAGTTGATCTCGCCGCTCGCCTATGCGTGCGGGCGGGATCGGTAGTTCCGCGGCTACGGGTGCGTCGTAGCTTGTCGCGCCCACGCGGCGGAGCCGCATCTCAGACACAGTCCCGCGCCCCTTCCACCGTAGGGTTCACCCATGACGTCGGGAGCAGTGACGGGTGCAGCGGCCGTACGTGTGCGGGGGCTCTGGAAGCGGTTCGGGCAGCAGGTCGCCGTGGCCGGGATCGATCTGGATCTGCCTGCGGGCAAGTTCATCGGGCTGGTCGGGCCCAACGGGGCCGGGAAGACCACCACGCTCTCCATGATCACCGGGCTGCTGCGGCCCGACCACGGGTCCGTCGAGGTCGTCGGGCACGACGTGTGGCGGGATCCGGTGGAGGTGAAGGCCCGGATCGGGGTGCTGCCGGAGGGGCTGAGGCTGTTCGAGCGGCTGTCGGGGCGTGAACTGCTCGCCTACTCGGGGCGGTTGCGCGGACTGCCCGGTGCCGAGGTCGACAAGCGGGTCGCCCAGCTCCTCGACGTCCTCGACCTGGCGGGCGCGCAGCACAAACTCGTCGTCGACTACTCGACCGGCATGCGCAAGAAGATCGGGCTCGCGGCCGCGCTCCTCCACAACCCCGAAGTGCTGTTCCTCGACGAGCCGTTCGAGGGTGTCGACCCGGTGTCCGCGCAGATCATCCGGGGTGTGCTGGAACGCTACACCGCCTCCGGCGCCACCGTCGTCTTCTCCTCCCACGTCATGGAGCTCGTCGAGTCGCTGTGCGACTGGGTCGCGGTGATGGCCGCGGGCCGCATCCGCGCCCAGGGCACGCTCGCCGAGGTCCGCGGCGACGCCCCCACCCTGCAACGCGCGTTCCTCGAACTCGTCGGCGCGAACGCCCGCGACACCGGTTCCCACCTCGACTGGCTGGGCGGCGGGGCGACCCGATGAGCACCACCACGGCATCCATCACCCCCGTTGTCGTACGGCTGAAGCTGTCCCTGCTGCGCAACGGGCTGCGGCAGTCCAGTGGCCGACGGGCCGCCTACGTCGCCTCGGTCGTCGTCGTGCTGCTCTTCTCCGCGCTCCAGCTGATCGGCCTGATCGCGCTGCGCGGGCACGAACACGCCGCGTCCGTGGTGGTGCTGCTGGTCGCGGTGCTGGCAGCGGGCTGGGCGGTGATGCCGCTGTTCTTCCCCGGCGGCGACGAGACCCTCGACCCCACCCGCCTGGTCATGCTGCCGCTGCGGCCCCGCCCGCTGGTACGGGCGCTGCTCGTGTCCTCGCTGGTCGGCATCGGGCCGCTGTTCACGCTGTGCATGCTCGCCGGTTCCGTCGTGTCGGTGGCCCACGGCGGTGTTGCGTACGTCGTCGGAGTCGTCGGAGTCGTCCTCGCGCTGCTGGTCTGCGTGGCGCTCGCGCGGACCGTCGCCGCCGCCAATCTCCGGCTGCTGACCAGCCGCAAGGGCCGGGATCTCGCGGTGCTGAGCGGGCTGGTCGTCGCCGTCGGGGCGCAGGTCGTCAACTTCGGCGCGCAGCGGCTGGCTTCCGGCGGACTCGGCCAGCTGGACGGGCCGGCCGACATGCTGAAGTGGGTGCCGCCCGCGTCGGCGATCGGGGCGGCGGACTCCGCGAGCGAGGGGTCGTACGGCGTCGCCGTCCTCCAACTCGCCCTGACCGCCGCGGCCCTGATGGCGCTGCTCCTCGTATGGTCTCGGCATCTGACCCGGCTGATGACCGCGCCGGACGGCTCCACGCTCCGGTCCGCCGACTCCAGCGCCCGCGAGCGGACCTCGACCGGCCTGTCCCGGCTGCTGCCCTCCACCAGAGCCAAGAGCCTGGGAGGTACCCCCAGCCGCACCGGGACGGTCATGGAACGCAGCCTGCGCTATGTGTGGCGCGACCCCAAGACCAAGGCGGCCTGGGTGACCTCCCTCGCCATCGGCCTGATCGTGCCGGTGTTCAACGCCTTGCAGGGCAGCGGCTCGATCTACTTCGCCTGCTTCGCCGCCGGGATGCTCGGCGTGCAGATGTACAACCAGTTCGGTCAGGACACCTCCGCGTTCTGGATGGTCGCGCTGACGATCTCCTCGACCCGGGACGCCTACGTCGAACTGCGCGCCCGCGCGCTCGCCCTGCTGGTGATCACCCTGCCGTACGCCACCCTCGTGACCGTCCTGACAACGGCGCTGCTCGGCGACTGGCCGAAGCTGCCCGAGGTGCTCGGCCTGTCCTTCGCCCTGCTCGGCGCGATGCTGGCGACCGGCGCGTGGACGTCCGCACGCTTCCCGTACTCCATCCCGCAGGAGGGCTACAAGAACGTGGCCCCCGGACAGTCCGGTCTCGCCTTCATGGCCATCCTGGGAGGCATGGTCGCGGCGGCCCTGCTCTGCGCCCCCGTCATCGTCGGCACGATCTGGCTGAACGTCAGCGAGGGCGGCGACGAGTGGAGCTGGCTGATGCTCCCGGTGGGAGCGGTCTACGGGGCGGCGATCACCGTGGCAGGGCTGCGATTGGCAGCCCCACGCACTGCTCGTCAGCTGCCGGAGATCCTTATGGCGGTCAGCAAGGGGTGAGCTTGGCGGGGCAGGGCGGGGGGAGGGCTTGGGCGGGGCCTTGTGACGGGCCTTGAGACGGGGCCCTGCAGCCAGGCTCTGCAGCAGAACCGCTGGAGCCGGGCCCTTGGGCGGCGCCCGAGAAACCGACGTCGGCCGCAGCCCCCAGGGGTGCGCGGGGAACCGCGCGACCAACCCCCGAGCGCCCGCACTCGGCACACCGCACACCCCCCCGTAGCCGCCGGCCCGCCGGACCTTGCAGCCGGGTCTGGAGCGAGGCTCTGGGATGAGGCTCTGGGGCCGGTTTCAGCCGGTGACGTCCGCGAGGATCGTGTCCAGGAAGGGCTCGACCGCGCCTCGCCAGGCTTCGGGCTGGTCGTAGTGCACGAGGTGGCCGGCGTCGGCGACCTCCGCGTACTGGCCGCGGGGCAGCACGCGGACCATCTCCTGGGCCTCGGCTCGGCCGAGTTCGCCGTCGAGGCCGCGGACGACCAGAGCGGGGCACTGCACCTGGGCGAGCTCCTCCCAGTGGGCGTCGTACACCCAGGTCTCGCGGGACTCGAGCATCTGCTCCGGCTCGAAGACGGGGCGCCAGCCGTCGGGGGACTCGTGCATGACCTCGGCGTAGAACTCGCCGCGGGCCGGGTTCGGGCGCTCCACCCAGGGGTCGTCCTCGCCGAACCACTTGCGGACGTCGGCGAGCGTGGCGAAGGGGACGGGCCAGGCCTTGAACCAGTCCTCCCACTCGCGCTGCGAGGCGGCGCCGAGCGCGGAGGCCCGCATGTCGCAGATGATCAGCCCGCGGACCAGGTCGGGGCGTTTGGCGGCGAGCTGCCAGCCGGTCAGAGCACCCATCGCGTGGCCGATGAGCACGGCCGGCCCGAGCCCGAGCTGTTCGAGGGCGGCCTCGGCGTCCTCGACGTACGCCTCACGCGTGTAGGAGGCCCGCGGGGGCTTCTCGCTCTGGCCGTGGCCGCGCTGGTCGAGGGCGACGGCGCGATGCCGCTCGGAAAGCCAGCGGGCGGTGGACGCCCAGTGCGAGGCACGGCCCATCAGGCCGTGCAGTAACAGCACGCCGGGGGCCCGCTCGGGCTCCCCGGGGCCGGACGGCGGCGGCGCGTCCTGCCCCGCGGCCCGTCCCTCCACGGCCTGTTTGGGTACGTCACGCCTTAATACGTCCTGCTTCAGTACGTCCTTCGCCGGGTCGGTCTTGGGAGGGTCGCCGAACTCCCAGGCGGCGAGGCGTACGCCGCCCGCCCCGGTCACGTCGATGCGTCGCGCCATGTGGTCCTGGCACCCCCCTAGCTCCGCTCGGACCGCTCGCTCCCGCTCCAGTCGGCGGGTTCCGTGAACCGCGTCCTGTCTGCCGTGTCTGTCGCGCCTGCCCCACACCCCTGTAGCGCAGGTTCCACGTGGTGCGTCACCCGCAGACTATCGAATACGTATTCGAAAATAACCCTCTCGCCGACAACACCCCTCGTTCGAGTGACCGCGCTCAAGGAATGATCGCCGCCGCCGAGGGGAGATCTTCAGCGGGAGGCGGACCGCTCGGGGAAAACGGTCCGAAGGGGATGACCCTGAGAGCTCGGGGCTCCGGGTCAGCACAGGGGAGGACAGGCCCCGGCGCCACAAGGCGCCGGGGCCTTCCACACGTCTGCGGCACATCTTCCCGCCCCCTCCCCGGCCGGACACGGCATCGCTGCCGGACCGCGACCAAGAGCCCTCAGGTCATATGCCTCACGCGACAGCCTCGCACGGGAAGCGTCCGAGCGCTGCGATTCGGCACAGTGAATCTTGCATTCGACGAGATCCCCGGCAGGCCGCCAGATGACCCCAATCACCCCACCAGTCTCAGCAGTTGAGGCGGTGATCGACAGGGTCGGTCGCACCGCCGAACCACTCTGCGACCGCTCGAGGACCACTCAGGGACTGCTCATCGACCGCTCAGCGCTTGGCGACGAACACGTGGGACGCCACGTCCGCCTCGAGCTCCGCCGCCTCGCCGCCGCTGCCCACGAGCACACCGCCCGCCGACTCCGTCACGCTCACCACCGAGCCGGGCTGCACCCCCGCCCGGCGCAGCGTGTACATCAGCTGCGCGTCCGTCTGGATCGGTTCGCCGATCCGGCGCACGACGACCGTCTTGCCGTCGATACCCGGGTCGAGATCCGCCAGCGACACCATTCCCTCGTCCAGGAACGGATCCGCGCCGTCCTTCTCGCCCAGCTCCTCCAGACCCGGGATCGGGTTGCCGTACGGCGACTCGGTGGGGTGGCGGAGCAGCTCGAGCACCCGCCGCTCGACGGCCTCGCTCATCACGTGCTCCCAGCGACACGCCTCGGCGTGCACCTGCTCCCACTCCAGACCGATCACGTCGACGAGCAGACACTCCGCGAGCCGGTGCTTGCGCATCACGCGCGTGGCGAGCCGACGACCCTCGTCCGTGAGCTCCAGGTGACGGTCGCTGGCGACTGACACCAGTCCGTCGCGCTCCATCCGCGCCACCGTCTGGCTGACCGTCGGCCCGCTCTGGTCGAGCCGCTCGGCGATCCGGGCGCGCATGGGGACCACACCTTCCTCCTCCAGCTCGAGGATGGTGCGGAGATACATCTCCGTGGTGTCGATCAGTCCGGACATACGTGCCCCTTGATGAGATCTGCCGGAAGCACGACAGCTTCCCGGTTTGTGCGCTGGCCCTGGCATCAATTCTGCCGGATACCACTGACAACCGTGCCGCGCCGTTGAAACCAAGCGGTTACGGGGCGGTTCTCACGGCCGTATTGACATCCCACTGGTCCAGACCGCACGGTGATCCGCGACACAGACTCCCGACCCTCCGAAGGGGCCCGCATGAGCGACAGCACGCCGGCCGGTCAGTTCTTCGACGCCGCGATCGGCCTGCTGCAACGGGTCCGGGACGAGGAGGCCGGGAACATCGACGCGGCCGGTGTGCTCCTCGCCGACACCGTCGCCTCCGGCGGCCGCCTCTTCGCCTTCGGCGCCGGCCACTCCTCCCTCGCCGCACAGGACGTCGTCTACCGCGCCGGCGGCCTCGCCCTGATGAACCTGCTCGCCGTCCCGGGCGTCGTCGGCGTCGACGTCATGCCCGCCACACTCGGCTCCGCCCTCGAACGCGTCGACGGCCTCGCGAGCGCCGTCCTCGACTGCTCCCCCGCCCGCGCGGGCGACGCCCTCGTGATCATCTCCCTCTCCGGCCGCAACGCGCTCCCCGTCGAGATGGCCCTGACCGCCCGCGACCTTGGCCTCAAGGTCATCGGCGTGACATCGGTGGCATACGCCTCCGAGACGACGTCCCGCCACCTCTCCGGCACGTACCTCAAGGACCACTGCGACATCGTCCTCGACTCCAAGATCGCCATCGGCGACGCGGAACTCACCCTCGACACCATCCCCGCCCCCTTCGCCCCCGCCTCCACGGTCGTCACCTCGGCCATCCTCCAAGCCGTCATGGCCACGGCCGCGGCAAGCCTGGCCGACCGCGGCATCGAACCCCCACTGCTGCGGTCCGGGAACGTGGACGGGGGCCACGAGTGGAACAAGCAGGTGTTCGAGAAGTACGCGGAGCGGATCTTCTACCGGCGCTGACTTCATGGGCCTGTGCTGGTGCTGCCGGGCGGGTTCGCCCACCGGCACCAGCAGGGTGCCGCTGCGCCCACCCTCCCCCATCGCCCCAGCGGCACGACTGCCCGCAGCTACGGCAGCCTCCGAACCGACGTCCTACTCCCGCCCCGACACCTCCGCCAAATCCAACGCGGACCCGATCCGAACGGCCACATCCTCCGCGTACACCGCGTCCTGCCGCTCGAACTGACTCCGCCCCGCCCCCCGCAGAAACGTCACCACCCCGAACGTCCGCCCCCGACTGCGCAACACCGCACACAACGCGTGCACCGCGTCCGCGGGCCACTGCCGAGCCAGCGCCCACTCCCGGGCCTCCTCCGCCGGCACCGCCCCCACACTCGCCCGCACCGACCCGATCCGCTCCACGCACTGCAACGCCGGATGCCCCTCCTCGTACCGCACCGGCAGCCCCGCCTGCCCGGTCAGCAGGCTCGGCCCGGGCGCCCCGGAAGGCGTCACCGCGACCCGCACCAGCCGTACGGAATCCGTCCCCGCCTCGTCCGCCACCGCACCACCCGCGACCCGGTCGATCAGCGCATGGTCCGCGAACCCGGCAAGCGCGAAGTCCAGGTGGACGGCCGCCGCCTCCCGCGGATCCTCACACTCGGCGGCGGCCCGAGCGGCCCGGTGCAACTGATTCGTACGGAACCGCAGCAGCGACGCCTCCTGCTCGGCCTGCTTGGACTCGGTCACATCCTGGAACAGCCAGCCCACACCGAGCGGCACAGGCTCCTCCGCGAGCGGCGACGCCAACCGCACGAACCCACAGCGCCAGCAACGCCGCTGCTCGCCGTCCGGCGTCCGCACACTCACCCAGATCTCGGCGGGCGCGGGCGGCGCACCCTCGGCCAGCACATGCGTGAGCGCGCTCTCCAGCTCCTCGACACCCTGAGCGAGCAGATCCCCGAGAGGCCGCCCCAGTACCGACGTACGCCCGATGCCCAACGCCCGCGCCGCATGCGCGTTGACGACGGCCGGCCGCAGATCCGCGTCGACCAGCACCACACCCCAGGACGCGTCCTCGAACAACGCCTCGCTCAACGCGATCGACCGCTCCAGATCGATCTGCGTGTGCACCTCGCTGAAGGCGCAGTACACACCCGCGGGCTTCCCGTCCGGCCCCCGCACAGCCGCCGACTGCGTCCGTACGAGCACCCGCCCGCCGTCCTTCGTCAGCAGCGCGAACTCGTGGACCTGCCGCCCGGGAGCGTGCATGGCGGACAGCAGCCGCCCCTCCACCTCCTCGGCGTCGGCACTGCGCACCGCCCACCCCGCGAACCCGTGCCGCCCCACCGCCTCGGCGGCGGTCCACCCGAGGATCCGCTCCGCCTCGCGATTCCAATGGGTCACCACCCCGTCCGCGTCGAACGCGCACAACGCCGCGTCCATCCCGTCGAGCAGCGCGGCCAGCAGATCCGAGCCGTCCGAACCCTCCGGACCATCCCGCTCGGGCTCGTCCGGCCCGATCTCGTCGGTGGTCCCACTACGCCGGGAAGCACTCACCTGGACCCCCTGCAGGCTGCCGCGCCCGCACGTACGGCACGGCACGTCGGTTCGCTCACTAACAATCATCTAACTGGAACGTGACGCAGCACACACCGGGTTCCCACAAGATTGAAGGAATCGTTGTGTCCCGGAAACCCGAGAGCGAGCGCCGCCAGGCCTACGCCTCCCCCGGCGCGAGCCTCAGATCCACCCACACCTCGGTCTCCCCCTCCAAGACATACCGCTCCACCTCGACAAACCCACGCCCCACGGCAAACCGCAGCCCGTCCTCATTGACGGCCAGCACACACGTCTCGATCACCCGCGCCCCCAGCGCGCGTGCGTCCCTGAGCCCCTTCTCATACAACGCCGCCCCAAACCCCAGCCCCCGGAACTCGGGCAGCACGCGCGCGATGACGGTCGCCACGCCCTCCTCGCCCTCGGGCGGCCGCACGGTCGAACACCCGACCAGCACATCCCCGAGGTACGCGTTCTCCAGCCGATACCGCCCACTACGCTCGCGCACCTCATCTCGCCCCATCGCAGCGGGCGGCACGATCACGTTGTGCACATGCCGCCACTGCTCGAGCATGACGTCTCCGTCGACCGACTGAATCCGCAGGTCAGACACGACCACCGCTCCCCTCCGAAACAATTCGAATCTGCGGCTCCTGCAGCGGGGCGACGGATACGGGTACAGCAGTCGCCCGGAACGAGCACAGTCAACATCCCGGAAAATGGGTTGATCCGTGCTCGACCGCTTCCTAGTGTGTGGCTCACGCCGAAAGGAGGTGATCGGGTAAATGAGTGAAACCCGGACGCGCGAGGTGGCTGCGGGCTAGCGGCCCGTCACCACACTGAGTGCGGTGCCGGACCAGCGTGTGCGAGGTACACGCAGCCGGCCCAATCCACATGCAGTCACCCGACCCGCGAGCTCGCCGGTACGTCCGGCCGGCTTCTTCGCCGTCAGGCGGAGGGACCCCGAGCTCGCGGGTCGTCTGTGTTCAGGGGGCTGGGCGCCCGCTGGGCGGCGAGCGGCATCACGCGGAGCAGCTCGGCTTGGCTCGGCCACGCGTGATGCCCTGGTGGGGCTCAGTTCACGATGTCGCCGTAGCCCTCGATCTCGCGCGGGTCGCGGGAGCCGGGGCCGATGTAGCGGGCGGACGGGCGGACGAGGCGGCCCGTGCGCTTCTGTTCCAGGATGTGCGCCGACCAACCCGCCGTGCGGGCGCAGGTGAACATCGAGGTGAACATGTGGGCCGGGACCTCGGCGAAGTCGAGGACAATGGCGGCCCAGAACTCGACGTTGGTCGCGAGAACGCGGTCGGGGCGGCGGGCGTGGAGCTCTGCCAGGGCCGCCTTTTCCAGGGCTTCGGCGATCTCGAAGCGGGGGGCGCCGAGTTCGCGGGCGGTGCGGCGCAGGACGCGGGCCCGGGGGTCCTCGGCGCGGTACACGCGGTGGCCGAAGCCCATGAGGCGTTCGCCCTTGTCGAGGGCCTGCTTGACGTAGGCCTCGGCGTCGCCGGTGCGTTCGATCTCCTCGATCATGCCGAGGACGCGGGAGGGGGCGCCGCCGTGCAGGGGGCCGGACATGGCGCCTACGGCTCCGGAGAGGGCGGCGGCGACGTCCGCGCCGGTCGAGGCGATGACGCGGGCCGTGAAGGTGGACGCGTTCATGCCGTGCTCGGCCGCCGATGTCCAGTAGGCGTCGACCGCCGCGACGTGCTTGGGGTCGGGCTCGCCGCGCCAGCGGATCATGAAGCGTTCGACGACGGACTGTGCCTTGTCGATCTCGCGTTGCGGGACCATGGGCAGGCCCTGGCCGCGGGCGGACTGGGCGACGTAGGAGAGGGCCATCACGGCGGCTCGGGCGAGGTCCGCCCGGGCGCGTTCGGCGTCGATGTCGAGGAGGGGTTTGAGGCCCCAGACCGGGGCCAGCATGGCGAGTGCGGACTGGACGTCGACGCGGATGTCGCCGGAGTGGACCGGGATCGGGAACGGCTCGGCGGGCGGCAGGCCGGGGTTGAAGGCGCCGTCGACGAGGAGTCCCCAGACGTTGCCGAAGGAGACGTGCCCGACGAGGTCCTCGATGTCGACGCCGCGGTACCGGAGCGCGCCGCCCTCCTTGTCGGGTTCGGCGATCTCCGTCTCGAACGCGACGACTCCTTCGAGTCCGGGTACGAAGTCGGACATCAGGCGGCTCCTCGTGATGTGTGCGACCGATGATGGTTGTCGTGGCCGGTGCTGCTGGTGCTGTGGTGTGAGTGATGGGTGGGGCTGTTGTGGGGTGCGGCCACCACGTGTCAGGTGGTGGTCTGCGTCCCGTGCCATGGATCCACGGTTCGTCTCCGAGAACTCGCGGTCCTGGGCGGTATCTCTGTGATGCCCCGTGCGGTCGGCGGTCATCCGACCGGAACGGCATCAGCACGATATCTCCGAGTGCCACCCATGGGGAGGCTTTGCGGCACTCAGTGCCAGCCAGTGATGAAGACCACCGTGCTGGACGGCGCCCCTCATACGGCAGGATGACGGCGTGACCGACCGAGACGCCGCCCTCGATCCCGCCTCCATGCGTAAGCAGTACCGCGCCGAGGGGCTCGCCGAGTCCGACCTGGCCGCGACGCCCGTCGAGCAGTTCGCGCGCTGGTTCGCGCAGGCCGCGACGGAGGGGCATCTCTTCGAGCCGAACGCCATGATCGTCTCCACGGCGGACGCGGAGGGGCGGCCCAGCTCCCGCACGGTGCTGCTGAAGCACTTCGACGAGCGGGGCTTCGTCTTCTACACCAACTACGACTCCCGTAAGGGTCGCGAGCTGGCGGAGGACCCGTACGTCTCGCTGCTGTTCCCGTGGCATCCGATGGCCCGGCAGGTCATCGTCTCGGGCGTGGCGCGACGTACCGGACGGGACGAGACGGCGGGGTACTTCCGCAGTCGTCCGCACGGCTCGCAGCTCGGTGCCTGGGCGAGCGCCCAGTCCTCGGTGATCGCGGACCGTACCGACCTGGACGCGGCCTATGCGGAGCTGGCGGCCCGCTATCCGGAGGGCGAGCAGGTTCCGGTGCCGCCGAACTGGGGCGGTTTCCGGGTGGCTCCGCGGGCGGTGGAGTTCTGGCAGGGCCGTGAGAACCGGCTGCACGACCGGTTGCGGTACGTGGCGGAGGCGGACGGGAGCTGGCGGGTGGAGCGGCTGAGTCCGTGAGGGCGCTGTGTTCGCCGCCGCGGCACGAGGAAGGGCTCATGGGCTCAGCCGAGTGTGTGATCCAGCAGTCCCGCCCACTGGGTCACGACCCGTTCCCGGCGGCCTGCGTCGTCCGTGAGCAGGTTCGCCAGGCCCAGGCCGCGGGCCATGTCCAGGAGGCCCTGGACGGTCTCGCGTACGCCCGGCCGGGACTCGTCGGCATCCAGCAACTCCACCGCGATGCGGTGGGTCTCGCGGCCGACGTGGGCTTCCAGCTCCGTGACACGCGGGCGTAGTTGGTCCTCGTTGGAGGCGGCGACCCACAGGTGGAGGGCGGCGCGGAAGAGGGGGCCGGTGTAGAGGTCGACGAGGGCGGAGACCACTGCGTGGCGGTCGCCCGCCGCACCTTGGGGGAACAGGGCGCGCAGGGCCGTGGAGCGTTCCTCGGCGACGTACTCGACCGCGGCCGTGAAAAGGTCCTCGCGGGTCGGGAAGTGGTGCTGGGCGGCGCCGCGGGAGACGCCGGCGCGTTCGGCGACGACGGCGACCGTGGAGCCGGCCCAGCCGTGTTCGGCGAGGCAGGACACGGCGGCTTCCAGGAGGCGTTGCCGGGTGGCCCGGCTGCGGTCCTGTTTGGGGACACGGTCGCCCGGGGCACGGTCGACCGTGTTCACAGCACCCATGGGGGATCCCGTCGTTCGAGGAAGGCGGTCATGCCTTCGCGGGCGTCGGCGGAGGCGAACAGGCGGGCGGAGAGCCTGGCGAGTTCGCCCGCGTCCAGGTCGAAGGCCTCCAGCACCTTAGCCGTGAGCAGTCGTTTCGTCTCGGCGAGGGCGCGGGGCGCGGCTCGGCGCAGTCCGTCGAGGATGGGGGCGAGGGTTTCGTCGATGTCGGTGTGGTCGGCGCCGGCTGTCGTGAGGAGTCCGATGCGGGCGGCCTCGGCGGGGCCGAAGGTCTCGCCGGTGAGGTAGTAGCGGGCGATGGCTCGGGGGTCGACGCGGGGCAGGAGGGGGAGGGAGATCAGAGCCGGGGCGACTCCGATGCGGACCTCGGTGAAGGCGAAGGTGGCCGTGTCGGAGGCGGCGGCGATGTCGCAGGCGCCGAGGAGGCCGAGGCCGCCTGCCCGTACGTGGCCGGTGACCCTGGCCACGACCGGTTTGCGGAGTTTGACGATCTGCCTCAGCAGGGCGACGAGGGCTTTGGGTTGCGGTGGTTCGCGCAGGTCGGCGCCGGCGCTGAAGGTGGTGCCGGTGTGGGTGAGGACGACGGCGCGTACGTCGTCGTCCTTGCCGGTTCGCTTCAGGGCGTCCGTGAGTTCGTGTACGAGGGGGGCGGAGAGGGCGTTGCGGTTGTGCGGCGAGTCCAGGGTGAGGGTGGTGACGCCGCGTTCGTGCGTGGGGTGGATCAGGGCGGTCACGTCCGCTCCCTGAGTTGTCGTCGCAGGATCTTGCCGGAGGCGGCGCGCGGGACGCCGTCGATGAAGGTGACGTGGCGGACGCGTTTGTAGGGGGCGACGCGTTCGGCGACGTACATCATGACCTCTCCTTCGGAGAGGTGGGTGGCGGTCGGTTGGCGGACCACGTAGGCGTGCGGGACTTCGTTGCCGTCGTCGTTGTAGACGCCGATGACGGCGGCGTCGGCGATGCCGGGGTGGGTGAGGAGGAGGGCCTCGAGTTCGGCGGGGGCGACCTGGAAGCCCTTGTACTTGATGAGTTCCTTGACGCGGTCCACGACGAACAGCCAGCCGTCGGCGTCGGCGTGGCCGACGTCGCCGGTGTGCAGCCAGCCGTCGGGGTCGATCATCTGGGCCGTGGCGTCGGGGCGGCCGAGGTAGCCCTTCATGACCTGGGGGCCGCGGATGAGGATCTCGCCGGACTCGTCGATGCCGAGGTCCTTGTCGGGGTCGTCGAGGGAGACGATCCGCATCTCGGTGCCGGCGATGAGTTTGCCGACGGTCCCGGCCGGTGCTTCGTGCATGGCGTCGAGGGGGACGACGTGGGTGCCCGGGGACAGTTCGGTCATGCCGTACGCCTGGCCGACGGGCGGCAGGCCGAGCCGCTGGGAGCAGGCGGCGGCGAGCTTGGCGTCCAGGGGGGCGGCGGCGCTGATGATGTATTTCAGCGAGGACAGGTCGTACTGCGCGACCGCGGGGTGCTTGGCGAGGGCGAGGACGATCGGCGGGGCGACGTACAGGCCGGTGATGCGGTGGTTCTGGATGACCGCGAGGAACGTCTCCAGGTCGAAGCGGGGCAGGACCACGACGGTGGCGCCGGTGCGCAGGGGTCCGTTCATGAGGGCGGTCAGGCCGTAGATGTGGAAGAAGGGCAGTACGGCGAGGATGCGGTCGCCGGGGCCGGTGCCCATGGTGGGTTCGAGCTGGGCGAGGTTGGTGGCGATCTGGCGGTGCGTGAGCATCACGCCCTTGGGGATGCCGGTGGTTCCCGACGAGTACGGGAGGGCGGCCACGTCCTCCGCGGGGTTGATGTCGACCTGTGGTTCGGGGGCCGTGGAGGCCAGCATGTCGATGAGTGAGCGGTGTCCTGGGGCGCTGTCGCAGAGGAATATCTCCCGGACGCCGCCGGCGAGTTCGGCGGCCCTGCGGGCGGTCTCCAGGAGCGGTGACACGGTGATGATCCAGCGGGCCGCGGAGTCGGTGAGCTGCTTGGCGAACTCCTCGGGCGTGGCGAGCGGGTGCACGGTCGTGACGGAGGCGCCCGCGCGCGTGGCCGCGTAGAAGGCGGTCGGGAAGGCGATGGTGTTGGGGCTGTGCAGGGCGAGGACGTCGCCCTTGCTGACGCCTGCCTCGGCGAGGGCGGCGGCGACCCGGCGGTGGAAGCGGTCCAGCTGTTCGTACGTGAGTGTGGTGCCGTCGATGCCGTCGATCAGGGCCGGTGCGGCACCGAACTCGGCGGCCCGGCCGAGCACCGCCTCGTGGATGGGGAGTTCTACGGGCGGGACGTCTGCGTACTCGCTGCGGAACATGGTTCCTCCTCGCGCGACACGGTGCCGGTCAGTACGACTTGGGCAGGCCGAGGGTCTGGTGGGAGACGTAGTTGAGAATCATCTCCCGGCTCACCGGAGCAATACGAGCCACACGCGCGGCCGTTATCAACGAGCCGAGCCCGAATTCGCGCGTGAGGCCGTTCCCGCCGAGCGTGTGCACCGCTTGGTCGACCGCCTTCACGCAGGCCTCCCCGGCCGCGTACTTGGCCATGTTGGCGGCCTCGCCTGCGCCGACGTCGTCGCCCGCGTCGTAGAGGTGGGCGGCCTTCTGCATCATCAGGCGGGCCAGTTCGAGGTCGATGTGGGCTTGGGCGAGGGGGTGGGCGATGGCCTGGTGGGCGCCGATGGGGGTGTTCCAGACGGTGCGGTCGCGGGCGTACGTAATCGCTTGCGCGAGGGCGTAGCGGCCCATGCCGATCGCGAAGGCGGCGGTCATGATGCGTTCGGGGTTGAGGCCGGCGAAGAGCTGGAGGAGGCCCGCGTCCTCGTCGCCGACGAGTGCGTCCGCGGGAAGTCGTACGTCGTCGAGGGTGAGCTCGAACTGCTTCTCCGCGGCGGTGAGCTCCATGTCGATGCGGTGGCGGGTGAAGCCGGGTGTGTCGCGGGGGACGATGAAGAGGCAGGGCTTGAGGCGGCCCGTTCGGGAGTCTTCTGTGCGGCCGACTATGAGGGTGGCGTCGGCGATGTCCACGCCGGAGATGAAGACCTTGCGGCCGGAGAGCAGCCAGTCTCCGGTGTCCGGGTCGCGGCGGGCCGTGGTGGTGATGCGGTGGCTGTTGGAACCGGCGTCCGGTTCGGTGATGCCGAAGGCCATGGTGCGGGTGCCGTCTGCCAGGCCGGGGAGCCATTGCTGTTTCTGGGCGTCCGTGCCGAAGCGGGCGATCACTGTGCCGCAGATCGCCGGCGAGACGACCATCATCAGGAGGGGGCAGCCGGCTGTGCCGAGTTCTTCGAGGACGATGGAGAGTTCGGCGATTCCGCCGCCGCCACCGCCGTATGCCTCCGGCAGGTTGACGCCGAGGTAGCCGAGCTTGCCCGCCTCGGACCAGAGTGCTTCTCGGTCGTGGTTGCGGCCGTGGCGCCGGCCGAGGGCGGCTACGGCTGCCCGTAGGGCCTTGTGTTCCTCGGATTCGATGAGGGTGGTCATGCGGCTCCTCAGGGGAGGGGGATTCTGCCGTTCGGAGGGTGCGGGCTCGTTGTGGCTGGTCGCGCTCACGCGGCGGAGCCGCATATTCGATGCAGCCCCGCGCCCCTTAGGTTTGTTGCACCACTGCCAGCAGAGAACCGAGCGTCACCTGCTGGCCAGGTACGGCGTGAAGGGCGCTCAGCGTGCCTGTGACCGGCGCTGTGATCTTGTGTTCCATCTTCATCGCCTCCAGCCACAGGAGGGGCTCTCCGGCCTGGACGGCGGCTCCTGCGACGGCCCCCTCGGCGACGCGGACGACGGTGCCCGGCATGGGGGCCACCAGGGAACCCGGTGCCAGTTGGGCCACCGGGTCGGGGAAGCGGGGCAGGGCGGCGAGTCGGGTGGTGTTGACGTGCACCTCGTCGCCGTACCGCGTCACCTCGAACTTGCGCTGTACGCCGTCCACTTCGAGTACGACGAGACGGGCATCGGCGTGGACGACCCGCACCCCGTCCGCCTCCAGGCCCGCCCGGGTGTGCCGGTAGTGGACCTCGTGTTCCTCGCCCGCCATCGCGTAGCGCTTGGCCTCCGGCTGGGAGGGGACGTTGCGCCAGCCTCCGAAGCGGGAGCGGCCGTGGGCGCCGGCGAGGGCGGCGGCCAGAGGTGCGTGGGGGTCGGGGCTGGGTTTCGTGAGGTCGGGGAGATGGCGGTCGTAGAAGCCGGTGTCCATGCGGGCGGTGGTGAATTCCGGGTGCCGTAGGGACCGTACGAGGAGGTCCCGGTTGGTGACCGGGCCGTGGAGTGTCGCTCGTTCCAGGGCGGAGGCCAGTTTGCGGAGGGCCTCCGCGCGTGTGGGGGCGTGGGCGACGACCTTGGCGAGCATGGGGTCGTAGTGGACGCCGATGGAGTCGCCGTCCTCGTAGCCGGTGTCCAGTCGGACGCCTTGGGGGACGGTGAGGCGGTGGAGGGTGCCGGTCTGGGGGGTCCAGTCGTTCGCCGGGTCCTCGGCGTAGAGGCGGGCTTCGACGGCGTGGCCACGCGCGGGTGGCGGGTCGTCGTCGAGGGCGTGGCCTTCCGCGACGCGGATCTGCTGGGCGACCAGGTCGATGCCGAGGAGGGCTTCGGTGACAGGGTGTTCGACCTGGAGTCGGGTGTTCATCTCCAGGAAGTGGGGCGTGCCGTCGGCGACCAGGAATTCGACGGTGCCGGCGCCCACGTAGTCGACGGCGCGGGCGGCGCGTACGGCCAGCGCGTGCAGTTCCCGTGTCAGTTCGTCGGAGAGTCCAGGTGCCGGGGCTTCCTCGATGACCTTCTGGTGGCGGCGCTGGAGGGAGCAGTCGCGGGTGCCCAGCGGCAGGATCGTGCCGTGGGTGTCGGCGAGGATCTGCACCTCGACGTGCCGCCCGCCCTCCACGTACGGCTCGACGAACACCTCGCCGTCGCCGAAGGCGCTCGCGGCCTCGGCGCGCGCGCCCTCGAGAGCGGAGTCCAGGTCCGCCAGGCGGCGCACGATCCGCATGCCGCGCCCCCCACCGCCCGCGGCCGCCTTCACCAGCACGGGCAGGTCGGCCTCGGTGACCTCGCGCAGGGGTTCCAGGCCCATGAGCTCCTTGGCGCGCGTCTTGGACGCCATCGCCTCGATCGCCTCCGGCGGCGGGCCGATCCAGACCAGGCCCGCGTCGAGGACGGCACGCGCGAAGTCGGCGTTCTCGGAGAGGAAGCCGTAACCGGGGTGCACGGCGTCCGAGCCGGCGGCGACGGCGGCCTTCACGATGAGGTCGCCGCGCAGATACGTGTCGGCGGGCGCCGCGCCCGGCAGTCGTACGGTCGCGTCGGCCACGCGCGCGTGGAGCGCGTTCTCGTCGGCGTCCGAGTGCACGGCGACCGTGCGGATGCCGAGCTCACGGCAGGTGCGGATGACACGGCAGGCGATCTCGCCGCGGTTGGCGACCAGCAGAGAAGCGATCACGGAAGGGTCCTTCACATCCGGAAGACGCCGAAGCCGCCCCGCGCGCCCTGGTAGGGGGCGGTGTGGAGGGCGGACAGGCACAGGCCGAGGACGGTGCGGGTGTCGCGCGGGTCGATGACGCCGTCGTCGTACAGCCGCCCGGACAGGAACATGGGGAGCGACTCGGACTCGATCTGCTGCTCCACCATGGCGCGCAGGGCGGCGTCCGCGTCCTCGTCGTAGGGCTGCCCCTTCGCCGCCGCCGACTGCCGGGCGACGATCGAGAGGACGCCGGCGAGCTGCTGGGGACCCATGACGGCCGACTTGGCGCTGGGCCACGCGAAGAGGAAGCGGGGGTCGTAGGCGCGGCCGCACATGCCGTAGTGGCCGGCGCCGTAGGAGGCGCCCATGAGGACGGACAGGTGCGGGACCTTCGAGTTCGACACCGCATTGATCATCATCGCGCCGTGCTTGATGATGCCGCCCTGCTCATACTCCTTGCCGACCATGTAGCCGGTGGTGTTGTGCAGGAAGAGCAGCGGAATGTCGCGCTGGTTGGCGAGCTGGATGAACTGGGCGGCCTTCTGGGACTCCTCGCTGAACAGGACCCCCTGGGCGTTGGCGAGGATGCCGACCGGGTAGCCGTGCAGGGTCGCCCAGCCCGTCGTGAGGCTTGTCCCGTAGAGCGGCTTGAACTCGTCGAAGTCGGAGGCGTCGACGATGCGGGCGACGACCTCGCGGGGATCGAAGGGGGTCTTCAGGTCGCCTGGGACGATCCCCAGGAGCTCGTCCTCGTCATACTTGGGAGGGATGGCCGGGCCAGGATCGTCGTACGCCTTGCGGTGGTTGAGGCGGGCCACCACGCGCTGCGCCTGGCGCAGCGCGTCCCGCTCGTCCACCGCGAAGTAGTCCGCGAGACCCGACACGCGCGCGTGCATCTCCGCGCCACCCAGTGACTCGTCGTCGCTCTCCTCGCCGGTGGCCATCTTCACGAGCGGCGGCCCGCCGAGGAACACCTTCGCGCGCTCCTTGACCATGATCACGTGGTCGGACATGCCGGGGATGTAGGCGCCTCCGGCGGTGGAGTTCCCGAAGACGACCGCGACGGTGGGAATCCCTGCGGCGGAGAGCCGGGTGAGGTCCCGGAAGATCGCGCCCCCGGGGATGAAGATCTCCTTCTGGGAGGGCAGGTCGGCCCCGCCGGACTCCACCAGGCTGATGCAGGGCAGCCGGTTGGCGAGCGCGATGTCGTTGGCACGCAGGGCCTTCTTCAGGGACCAGGGGTTGCTCGCGCCCCCGCGCACGGTCGGGTCGTTGGCCGTGATCAGGCACTCCACGCCTTCGACGACACCGATGCCGGTGACGAGCGAGGCGCCGACGGTGTAGTCGCTCCCCCAGGCGGCCAGTGGCGACAGCTCCAGGAAGGGGGTGTCGGGGTCCAGGAGCAGTTCGACGCGCTCACGGGCGAGGAGCTTGCCGCGCCCCCGGTGCCGTTCGACGTACTTAGGGCCGCCGCCCTCGATGGCCTTCGCGTGCTCGGCGTCGAGGTCGGCGAGCTTGGCGAGCATGGCCTCGCGGTTGGCCCGGTAGTCGGGGCTGCCCGTGTCCAGGGCGGAGCCGATGACGGTCACAGGAGGGCCTCCGGGATGTCCAGGTGGCGGGAGCGCAGCCATTCGCCGAGGGCCTTGGCCTGCGGGTCGAAACGGTGCTGGGCGGCGACGCCCTCGCCGAGGATCCCCTCGACGAGGAAGTTGAGGGCGCGGAGATTCGGGAGCACATGCCGGGTGACCTTCAACTGACCGCTCTCGGGGATCAGTTGACGGAACCTGTCCGCCGTCAGCTCGTGCGCGAGCCACCGCCATGCGTCGTCCGTACGGACCCAGACCCCGACATTGGCGTTCCCGCCCTTGTCTCCGCTGCGGGCGCCGGCGACGAGGCCGAGAGGGGCGCGGCGGGTCGGCCCGGGCGGCAGCGGCTCGGGGAGGGGTGGCTGCGGCAGGTCGTCGAGCACGAGGGTCTCGCGGGCCGGCGACACAGGGACCCGGCGTCCGTCATGGAGGACGGCCACATGGTCGACGGCGCCATGGGGGACGTACACATCCTCGAAGACGCCATAAGGCGCGCCCTTCCCAGGTGGCGCCAGCACATGAAAGCCCGGGTAGCTGGCGAGGGCCAGCTCGATGGCGGCCCCGCTGAGCACCCGCCCGACAACCTCCTGGTCCGCGTCCCGTACGACGAGCCGCAGCAGGGCGCTCGCGGTCTCCTCGGTGGGGGCGTCGGGATGGTCGGTGCGGGCGAGGACCCAGCGCACATCCGCGACCTTGGTGAGCCCGGGCTCCATCTGCTGTCGGACCAGCGCGGCCTTGGCCTCGATGTCGAGGCCGGTCAGCACGAAGGTGACCTCGTTGCGGAAGCCGCCGATGCGGTTGAGGCCGACCTTGAGGGTGGGGGGCGGGGCCTCGCCGCGTACGCCGTCGATGCGGACGCGGTCGGGGCCGTCCTGGCTGAGCCTGATCGTGTCGAGGCGGGCGGTGACGTCGGGGCCGGCGTACCGGGCGCCGGACGTCTCGTAGAGGAGCTGGGCGGTGACCGTGCCGGTGTCGACGAGACCGCCGGTGCCGGGGTGCTTGGTGATGACCGCCGAGCCGTCCTCGTGGAGTTCGGCGAGCGGGAAGCCGGGGCGGTGCAGCCGTCGTACGTCATGGTCGGTGAAGAAGGCGTAGTTGCCCCCCGTGGCCTGCGTCCCGCACTCCAGGACGTGCCCGGCGACGACGGCCCCCGCGAGCCGGTCGTAATCCGTCGGTGCCCAGCCGAAGTGGGCGGCGGCGGGCCCCGTGACCAGCGCGGCGTCCGTCACTCTCCCCGTGACCACGACGTCCGCGCCCTCCCGCAGACACGCGGCGATGCCGAACCCGCCGAGGTAGGCGTGGGCGGCGAGGCTGCCGGGGATGGGGGTCCTCCCGCGCGAGGTTGTTCGAGCGTGGGGGAGGGCGGTGAGGTCGTCGCCCTCGACATGGGCGACGCGGACGGGGAGGCCGAGGCGCTCCGCCAACAGCCGTACGGCGTCGGCGAGTCCGGAGGGGTTGAGCCCACCGGCGTTCGCCACGACCCTCACCCCCCGCTCGTGGGCCAGCCCCAGGCACTCCTCCAACTGCCGGAGGAACGTGCGGGCGTACCCGCCGCCGGGGTCCTTCAGCCGGTCGCGGCCCAGGATCAGCATGGTCAGCTCGGCGAGGTAGTCGCCGGTGAGGACGTCGAGTTCGCCGCCGGTGAGCATCTCGCGCATGGCGTCGAAGCGGTCGCCGTAGAACCCCGAGGCGTTGCCGATACGGAGGGTCACTGTGCGGCATCCTTCGGCGGGCGCCCTCCGCCCGGCGGGCCCGCGAAGGCCTGGGCGATGTCGAGCCACCGGTCGGCGTCGGGGCCGTCGGCCTCGACCGCGAGGTCGGTGCGGTGGGCGCGCCGGGTGACGAGGAGGCAGAAGTCGAGGGCGGGCCCGGTGACGCGCTGGACGGCACGTTCGGGCCCGTAGGCCCACACGTCCCCGCCGGGACCGATGAGTTCGACGCGGAACGCTTCGCTCGGCGGGGTCAGTCCGCGCACCCCGAAGGCGTAGTCCCGAGCCCGCACACCGATGTACGCCACATGCCTGAGCCGGTCGGTGGGTGGCCGCACCACACCCAAGGTGTCCGCCACGTCCTGCCCGTGTGCCCAGGTCTCCATGAGTCGGGCCGTGGCCATGGAGGCGGCCGACATGGGCGGGCCGTACCAGGGGAAACGGGCGCCGGGCGGGGCCTCGCGCAGTGCCTTGTCGAGTGCGGTACGCCCCTCGCGCCATCTCGGCAGCAGTTCGGCGGGCGGAATCCGGGCCCCCTCCTCAGCACCCTCGTCGACGAAGGAGTCGGGGGCGGCGACGGCCCTCTCGACCATGCCCTGGAACTCGTCCGGGTCGGTGACCGCCAGCAGTGCGGCTCGGTCGGTCCAGGTGAGGTGCGCGATCTGATGGGCGATGGTCCAGCGCGGGGCGGGGGTGGCGAGGGCCCACTGCTCATCACCCAACTCGGCGACCAGCCGGTCGAGTGCCTCGCTCTCCTCACGCAGGTCGTCGAGCACGGGCGTCGGATCGGACACGGGGCGCTCCCCTCGGGCACGGCGATGTGCGGGGCGGTGTGAGGAGGAGCATGGCAGCGCGACGAGAAACAATCAAGCATGCTTGCATTGATTTTGGCAGTGAGGGCTGCGTGGCCGCCGAGCTCCGGCCGATGGAGGGGCTCAGGGGCCGTTTGACGCGGCTCACAGGGCGGCCGTGGGGGCCGTCGGCACCAACCCCAGTCAGCGGGTCACCCGACCGCCGCCCCCTTCGCCCTGCCCCGCCCCACCTGCGTCCGCACAGCCCCCATGCTCGCCACGATGACGAGGGCGATGGCGGCGGCCTCCGTGGTCGTCAGGGCCTGGTCGAGAAGGAGGAAGCCGGCCGTGGCGGCGATGGCCGGTTCGAGGCTCATGAGGATGGCGAAGGTGGAGGCGGGGAGACGGCGGAGGGCGAGAAGTTCGAGGGTGTAGGGGAGGACCGAGGAAAGGAGGGCCACCGCCGAGCCCAGGGCGATCGTCGTCGGTTCGAGGAGCTTCGTGCCGGATTCGACGATGCCGAGGGGCAGGAAGAGCAGGGCGGCCACCACCATGGCCAGGGCGAGTCCGTCCGCCTGCGGGAAGCGGCGGCCCGTACGCGCGCTGAAGACTATGTATGCCGCCCACATGGCGCCGGCCCCCAGGGCGAAGACGACACCTATGGGGTCCAGGTCACTGAAGCCTCCGCCGCCGAGGAGGAAGACGCCGGCGAGGGCGAGGCCCGCCCAGACGAAGTTGAGCGCGCGGCGGGAGCCGAGGACGGAGAGGGCGAGGGGACCGAGCACCTCGAGGGTCACCGCGGTGCCCAGGGGGATGCGGTCGACGGACTGGTAGAAAAGGCCGTTCATCGCGGCCATCGTGACGCCGAAGACGATGACCGTGCCCCAGTCCGCGCGCGAGTGGCCGCGCAGCCGGGGCCGGCAGATCAGGAGCAGCACAAGAGCCGCCGCGAGCAGACGCAGGGTGACCACGCCGAGCGCTCCGGCCCTCGGCATCAGCGTCACGGCGAGGGCGCCACCGAACTGCACCGAGACGCCACCCGCGAGCAGCAGACCCACCGGCCCGAGGGAGCCCCGGCGGCCCGGGGCGCCGCCCGCGGAGGGTGCGGGGCCGGTCGGAGTCGACGAGGGGGTGATCGCTGCGCTGCGGGTGCTCACGGGGCCTTCCGGGGCGGCTCGGGGTTCGTACATCTGACTGTACGGTGGAGTCCAGGGTAGTGGACCCCGTCAGGCGTGTGAACCCTTTATGCAACTGTCCCTTGTCGGGTCGGCGCCCTGGCGGCGGGCCATGTACAGGCCCAGCGCCTTGTGCAGCAGCCGGTTGAGCGGGAAGTCCCACTCCCCCAGGTACTCGACGGCCTCACCGCCCGCGCCGGCCTTGAAGCGCAGCAGCCCCAGGAGGTGGTTGGACTCCTCCAGCGTGTCGGTGATGCCCCGGAAGTCGTAGACGGCGGCGCCGAGCTCACGGGCGTCCGTCATCATGCGCCACTGCATGGCGTTGTTGGGCTGGACCTCGCGTTTGCGGCTGGTGGAGGCGCCGTACGAGTACCAGACGTGGTCACCGACGGTGATCATGGTGGCCGCTGCGAGGACGTCGCCGTCGTGGTGGGCGAGGTAGAGCCGCATGCGGTCGGGATGTTCGGCGGTGAGCGCGGTCCACATGCGCTGGAAGTAGGGCAGAGGGCGCGGCAGGAAGCGGTCGCGCTCGGCGGTCTCCGCGTACAGCTCGTAGAAGGCGGGCAGGTCCTCGTATCCACCGCGGACGATCTTCACGCCGGCCTTCGCGGCCTTCTTGATGTTGCGCCGCCACTGCTGGTTGAGGCCGCGCTCGATGTCCTCCAACGAGCGCCCGGCGAAGGGCACCTGGAAGACGTACCGCGGCTGTCCGGCCGCGAAGCCGTCGTCGCCGCCGGGTTCGGTCTGCCGCCAGCCCGCGCGGCGCAGCCGGTCGGCCACGTCGGCGGCGCCCGGTTCGTACGAGGTCGCCTCGGCGTCACCCAGCCGCCGGGCCGCCGGGTCGGCGATCGCGGCCTTCACCGCGTCGGCGCTCCATCGGCGTACGACGACGGGCGGGCCCATCCGCACCGAGAAGGCGCCCAGTCGCCTGAGGTGGGCGAGCATCGGCTCGAGCCAACGCGCACCGAGGTCGTCCGCGTACCAGTCGATCAGCGGCCCCTCGGGCAGATACGCCAGGTACCGCCTCACCTTCGGCAGCGGCCGGAGCAGCACGAGCCCCGCCCCCACCAGCCGCCCCTCCTCGTCGAACCACCCCAGACTCTCCGCCCGCCAGTCCGGCTTCACCTCACCCCAGGAGGGGACCTGCATGTGACTGGCGGAGGGACGGGCCGCCACGAAGGCGAGATGGTCGTCGCGGGAGAGGGGCTGGATACGGAGAGGCGGCATGCGGAAGGCTCCTTTTGTCCGGTCTGTACTGGTCAGCAGACAGCCAACCAGCTCAGGCCCGGTCGGCCGGTGAAGCCGCGCCCCGCCCGTCCCGTGGCCCGAAGTCGACATGCGCCGACTCTGCGTACGGGTCGGCTCCGCACGCCACCGCTTTCGCCGGGCGCGTAGCCGCGACGAGGATCAACCGCGAGCCGAGCATGAACCCACACCTCCGGTTCAGCGCGCCGCGGTCGCCCCCTCCGCACGGGCGAACGCGAGGATGTCGGGGACCGCGTGGCGCAGGCTCCCGAAGTGGCGGTGTACGCCGGGCACGGCGTGTGGGGCGTTGACGCCCCACACCGTCATACCGGCCCGCAGCCCCGCCTCCACGCCGGACGGGGCGTCCTCGATCACCAGGCAGTCCTCGGGGCGGGCACCGAGTCGCTCGGCGGCCAGCAGGTAGGGCACGGGGGACGGCTTGCCCTCCGTCACCGCGGCGGCGTCCACGACGAGGGGCGGCACCGGCAGGCCCGTCCGGGCGAACCGCCCGCGCACCCGGTGGTCGTAGTTCGAGGTCACCAGCGCCCACACGCCCGGCGACAGGGCGCCCAGCAGCTCCGAGGCACCGTCGAAGGCCGCGTAGACGCCGGACCGGACGTCCTCGTCCTCCAGCGCGTGCAGCGCGGCCAGACACTCCCCCGGATCCTGGTCCGGAGCCACCGCCGCGAAGGTCTCCAGCGGCCGCGTCCGCAACGCCACCCGGTAGACCTCGTCCGCGTCCAGGCCGTACCGCGCCGCCCAGGTTCCCCACACCCGGCGCTGGTTGTCCACGGCGTCGATCAACGTGCCGTCGACATCGAAGAGGACGCACTTCCTGGATCCGGGCCGCACAGACTCACTCGTCACGGCGTGATCATGCCAGGAAGCCGACGGTCAAGCCGACGATCACTCAGCCCCTCCCTCTTCGAGCCCCTCCGCCAGCACCTCCGCCACATGCCGCCCCCGCACCCCCGCCAGCTGCTCCAACTGCGTCCGGCACGAGAACCCGTCCGCCAGGATCACCGCCCCGTCACCCACCGCCCCCCGCACCGCCGGCAACAATTGCTCCTCCGCACACGCCACCGACACCTCGTAGTGCCCCTTCTCGAAGCCGAAGTCGCCCGCCAGCCCGCAGCAGCCGCCGCTGAGCTCGCCGGACAGACCGGCTGCCGCACGCAGGCGGCGGTCGGCCGCGTCGCCCAGGACCGCGTGCTGGTGGCAGTGGGTCTGACCGGCCGAGGGGCGGTCGAGACGGGGTGGGGTCCAGTCGGGGGCGAGGCGTTCCAGGGTCTCCGCGAAGGTCAGGACGCGGGAGGCCAGGCGGGCGGCTCGGGGGTCGTCGTGGAGGAGTTCCGGGAGGTCTGTGCGGAGGGACGCAGCGCAACTGGGTTCCAGGACGACGACCGGAGCGCCCGACTCCAGCACGGGCGCCATCAGGTCCAGCGTGCGGCGCATGACCATACGGGCGCGGTCGAGCTGGCCCGTCGAGACGTAGGTCAGGCCGCAGCAGACGCGGCTTTGCCGCATGCTCAGCAAGGAGATCGCGGCCTTCGACGTGCCGTCCCCCACCGGTCGAACCCGCATCCGCAGCGTCGGCGGCAGCGCCACCCGCAGGTTCGCCGCCTCCAGCACGCGCACGGCCGCGCGCCCCACGGACGGCGAGAGGTGCTCGGTGAAGGTGTCCGGCCAGAGGATCACCAGAGCCCCGGAGCCGCCCACCGGCTCTCGCCTCCCCCACCACCGGCTGAACGTCTCCGTGGCCACCCGCGGAATCTCCCGCTCCGCCGCGATCCCGCCCACCCGTTTCGCCGCCCACGCGAACGGCCGTACGGCCCAGAACGCGTTGACCACGGACGCCGTCCGCGTACGGGCCACCGCCCGCAGCCACACCGGCAGCCACCCCATGCTGTAGTGGGCGGCCGGGCGTCGCCGCCCCGCGTAGTGGTGGTGGAGGAACTCCGCCTTGTACGTGGCCATGTCGACCCCGACCGGGCAGTCCGAGCGGCAGCCCTTGCAGGACAGGCACAGGTCGAGGGCGCCGCGGACCTCCTCCGACCGCCAGCCGTCCGTCACCACCTCGCCCGCGAGCATCTCGTGCAGCAGCCGGGCACGCCCGCGCGTGGAGTGCTCCTCCTCGCCGGTGGCCCGGAAGGACGGGCACATGACGGACGACCCGGACGCGGACGGAGTACGGCATTTCGCGACCCCGACACACCTGCGCACCGCGGCCGAGAAGTCGCCGCCGTCCGTCGGATAGCCGAAGGCCACGTCCACCGGCCGGCGCGGGAGCACCGAGAAGCGGAGGTTCGTGTCGAGGAGCGCGGGGCGTACGAGCATGCCCGGGTTGAGCAGGTCGTCCGGGTCCCAGATCGCCTTCGCCCGTTCGAACAGCCCCACCAGTTCGTCGCCGTACATGCGGGGCAGCAGTTCCGCCCGCGCCTGCCCGTCCCCGTGCTCCCCGGACAGCGAACCGCCGTGTGCCACGACCAGTTCGGCCAGTTCCTCGGAGAAGTGCCGGAAGCGAGCGACGCCCGCCTCCGTCAGCAGGTCGAAGTCGATGCGGACGTGGATGCAGCCGTCCCCGAAGTGGCCGTACGGCGTGCCGCGCAGCCCGTGTGCTCCCAGCAGCCCCCGGAAGTCCCGCAGGTAGGCGCCCAGCCGGGCCGGTGGCACCGCGCAGTCCTCCCAGCCGGGCCAGGCCTCCGCGCCGTCCGGCATCCGGGTCGCCGTGCCGCTCGCGTCCTCCCGGATGCGCCACAGGGCCCGTTGCCCGGCGGGGTCCGTCACCACGAGCGCGTCGACGACGTCCGCAGCGCGCACGATCGCCTCCGCACGCGCGCGTGCCTGCGCCTGGGTGTCGCCGCCGGTCTCCACGAACAGCCAGGCCGCGCCCCGGGGCAGGTCAGCCGCGGAGGGGACAAGATCCGCCGCCATGCCCTCGACCGTCAACGGCCCGTGCGGGAGCAGGCCCGCCGCGGCCTCGGCCGCCGCGCTCTCGTCGGCGTACGCCAGCACCGCCAGCGCACGCGCGCGTGGCGCCCGGACCAGTCCTACGACGGCCTCCGTCAGGACGCCCAGCGTGCCCTCCGAGCCGCAGAGGGAACGGGCCACGTCGGCGCCCTGCTCGGGCAGCAGCGCGTCCAGGGCGTAGCCGGAGATACGGCGGGGCAGCTCGGGAAAGCCGGTGCGCAGACGAGACAGTTCGCCCTCCACCAGCTCCCGCAGGCCCTCGGGCGCGCCCGCCCATCCCCGCCCCGCCCGCAGCCGCTCCCCGCGCGCGGTGACCACCGCCAGCTCCCGCACGCTGTCCGCGGTCGTCCCCCACGCCACCGAGTGCGAGCCGCACGAGTTGTTGCCGATCATGCCGCCGAGCGTGCAGCGGCTGTGGGTGGAGGGGTCCGGGCCGAAGCGCAGGCCGTGCGGGGCTGCGGCCTCCTGGAGGCGGTCGAGGACCAGCCCCGGCTGGACCACGGCCGTCGCCGCCTCCGGGTCGAGGGACACCAGCCGGTTCATGTGCCGCGTGAAGTCCAGTACGACGCCCGTGCCCGTCGCCTGCCCGGCGATCGAGGTGCCCCCGCCGCGCGGCACCACCGGCACGCCGTGCTCCCGGCACACCGCGAGCACGGCCGCCACGTCGTCGGCGTCCCGCGGCGCCACCACCCCCAGCGGGACCCGCCGGTAGTTGGACGCGTCCATGGTGACCAGCGCCCGGGACGTGGCGTCGAAGCCGACGTCACCCCGGACGACGGCACGCAGCTCGGCCTCGAGAACAGTCATGGATCCAGCAAATCAAAAACCCGAAATCAAAAACCCCGTCTCACCCGACGGACTACGTTTCGACCAGGTTTCCCGCAGCGGCTACCCTCCCTTTCGTGGCTGAGATCCAGATTCCTTCTGACATCAAGCCCGCGGACGGACGTTTCGGCGCGGGACCCTCCAAGGTGCGGACGGAGGCGCTGGACGCACTCGCCTCCACCGGTACGTCCCTCATGGGCACCTCACACCGTCAGGCCCCGGTCAAGAACCTGGTCGGCAAGGTCCGTGAGGGCATCTCCGAGCTGTTCCGGCTCCCCGAGGGCTACGAGGTCGTCCTCGGCAACGGCGGCTCCACCGCCTTCTGGGACGTCGCGACCCACGGCCTCATCGACAACAAGTCGCAGCACCTCAGCTTCGGCGAGTTCTCCTCCAAGTTCGCCAAGGCGTCCAAGCTCGCCCCCTGGCTGGCCGAGCCCACCGTCATCTCCTCCGACCCGGGCACCCACCCGGAGCCGCAGGCCGAGGCGGGCATCGACGTGTACGCCTTCACGCACAACGAGACCTCAACGGGTGTCGCCGCCCCCATCAAGCGGGTCGCGGGCGCGGACTCCGGGTCCCTCGTCCTGGTGGACGCCACCTCCGGCGCCGGCGGCCTCCCGGTCGACATCGCCGAGACCGACGTCTACTACTTCGCCCCGCAGAAGTCCTTCGCCTCCGACGGCGGCCTGTGGATCGGCGTCTTCTCCCCGGCCGCGATCGAGCGCGCCGAGCGGATCCACGCCTCCGGCCGCCACGTCCCGGAGTTCTTCTCGCTCCCCACGGCGATCGACAACTCCCGCAAGAACCAGACGTACAACACCCCTGCGCTGGCGACCCTCTTCCTCCTCAACGAGCAGCTGGAGTGGATCAACGGCCAGGGCGGCCTCGCCTGGTCCACGGGCCGTACGAAGGACTCCTCGACCCGCCTCTACGGCTGGGCGGACGAGTCCAAGTACGCGACCCCCTTCGTCGCCGACCCGGCCAAGCGTTCCCAGGTCATCGGCACCATCGACTTCGCCGACGAGATCGACGCCGCCGCCGTCGCCAAGGTCCTGCGCGCCAACGGCATCGTCGACACCGAGCCGTACCGCAAGCTCGGCCGCAACCAGCTGCGCGTCGCCATGTTCCCGGCGATCGACCCGGCGGACGTCGAGGCGCTCACCAAGTGCATCGACTACGTGATCGAGAAGCTCTGACCTTCTCTCGTACGACGATGAGGGCGCCCGGCGAACACCGGGCGCCCTTCTTCGTTCCGCACGGGCCGGCTCAGGTCGCCGTGCAGGTCACCGCCGGCACGCCCCCGCCCCCGGGCGCACCCCCGAACCCGAAGCTCGCCGTACCGCCCACCGGGACCGCCCCGTTGTGATCGACGTTCGCGGCCGTCACGCTCGCCCCGCTCTGGGCGTACGACGCGTTCCACATGCTGGTGACCTTCTGCGCACCGGGCCAGGTCCAGGTCACCTTCCAGGACTTGAGCGCGGTCGTGCCCGAGTTGGTCACCTTGACCTCGGCGTTGAAGCCGCTGCCCCAGTCGCTGCTGACGGTGTAGGCGGCGGTGCAGGCGGCCCTACTCCCACCGGGATCGCCGCCGGGGTCACCTCCGGGATCGCCCCCGCCGCTCGGGAACCCCGGTGCCTTGACGCTCGCCAGATAGCCGTCCTTCACCGTGTCCACGGTCGCCCAGTCGTCCTTCAGAATCCCGCCCGTGTCACCGGAGTTGGGGTTCCAGGACCAGAACGTCCAGTGGAAGGAGTCGGCGCCGTACGTCGAGGTCGGCCTGAGGTAATTCACCAGCGCGGCCAGCCACTTCTGGTCCACCGTCGACTGGAGTGTCGTACCGAACTCGCCGACCCACACCGGCGCGATGTTCTGCTTGAAGATGTAGCCCCAGTACTTGTCCCAGATCCCCGGCATGTTGTCGGGGAACGAAGGGTCACTGAACCAGCTCTGCTGGGCCACGCTGGTGGCGTAGTCGTGGGCGGAGTACACGACCCGGTTCGGCACGTCGAGCCGGACCGGGTAGTCGGCGACGCCCATCAGGTTGCCGCCCCACCAGCCGGAGACGCCGTTGAAGGTCTGCACGCCCTCGACGAAGACCAGGAGCTCCGGGTTGACGGAGAGCACCGCGTTGCCGGCCCGCTCGGCGGCCAGGCGCCAGTCCCTCGTCGTGTCGCCGCAACCCCAGCAGGCGGGGTCGTGCGGCTCGTTGTGCAGGTCGATGCCGATGACGGTGTCCTGGCCCTTGTAACGGGTCGCCAGCGACTTCAGATTCGCGATCCACGTCGACTCCGGCACCGCCGACGTGTACCAGAGCGCCGACTGGCCGCCCGCGTCCGGGCGATGCCGGTCCAGGATCACCTTCAGGCCGTCCTGACCGGTGTACGAGACGATCTTGTCCAGGATCTGGAGGGAGTTCAGGCCCTGCAGGTCGGCGTTCTTGCCGGAGGAGAAGTCGATGCTGTTGGGGACGGTCGTGCTCTTGAAGATGTCGTCGCTGAAGGGCAGGCGGATGGTGTTGTAGCCCAGCGACCTCATCTGGTCGATCATGCTCTTGTAGTCGCGGGACCAGAGGCCGTGGGGGGCGTAGTTGGCGGTCTCGAAGCCGAACCAGTTGATCCCGGCGATACGGACCGGCTGACCGGCCGCGTCCAGGATCTGGCGGCCGCTGGTGTGCCAGTAGCCCGCCCCCGGCTCGGCCGCCTCAGCGGTGTGGACGCCGGCCAGCGGTAACAGGAGCGCCGCGGCAACAGCGCACAGCGCTCTTCGCAAGCTGCGGAACATGTCGCTGCTTCCTCTCGGGGAGGCGCGGGCCCGGAACCGATGGGAGCGCTCCCACCGCACCACGCATCCCCATGGAAGCCAGCGTCCATGGACACGTCAAGGCATCCGACGTCACCTGGTGCGGAGGGGAGCGCCCCTCGCCCCGGAGACCGGGGCCGCCCGCTCAGTTGCGGCGGAACAGCCGCCGGAACCCGAACATGACGGCGGCGACGGCGGCCACCGCCAGCGCACCGACCTTGAGGTTGCCGTCAAAGCCGCCGCTGTCGCCGTCCGCTTCCGCGGAACTCCCGCCGTTGGACGGGGACTTGGACGCGCTGTCGCCGGGCGCGTCCTTCGCCACCACCGCACTGCCGGCACCCTCGCTGCCGAGCATGAGCTTCGTCCCGTCGGCGGAGAAACTGGCCGACTCCCCCTGCCCCAGCGGCACGCTCAGCCGCCCCTCGCGCTTGATCTTCCCGGCGTTCCAGTCGTACCAGATGCCGCCGAAGTAGCCGCGTACGGCGAGCTTCTCGCCGTCCGGGGAGAGGGCCGCGTCGGTGGCCCACAGGTCGACGGCGGCGACGGGCTCGAAGACGTTCGTCCCGGAGGCGGAGAGCTCGGTGGGACCCTCGTACAGATGCCCCCCGTCCTCCTTCTTGTCGATGATGTAGGCGCGCCCGGTCTTGGGATCCACGACGAGCGACTCGGCATCGCGGGGACCGTCGGAGTACTTCACGACGTACTGCGTGGCCCGGATCGTCTGGTCCTTGAGCTGCTTGGGCTCGGCCAGCTGGTAGATCCAGACATAGGGCCAGGTGCCGCCGAGGTTGTCGCCGATGTCACCGACGTAGATCTGGTTGTCGGGCCCGATGGAGATCGCCTCGACGTCACGCGGGGCGCCGATGCCCTTGAGAGTGATCCTGGCGACCGTTTTGCCGGTGCCGCTGTCGACGGCGTAGAGGAACGGCCCGTCGTCGCTGTCGTTGTGCGTCCAGTAGATGCCGGGGTGTTGGCGTGAGGCGGCCAGCCCGCTGGACTCGGTGATCCGAGGGTCCGTGATGGTGAACCCCTCGTCGCCGTCGGCGGCGGCCGCGGGCGCGGCGAGTACGCCGAGGAAGAGGCCGGCGGCCAGGAACGCAAGGGAGCGACGCATGCCCCAAGACTGCCATCCCGGCCGCCGACTTGCGGCCGCGTGGCGGGCTTCACAGCACTTCGCACCCCACCTGCCCCGGCGATCATTCATCATAAGCGGATGCTTAGGATCATGCCGGTCGGCGACTCGATGACCATCGGCAGCGCCGGCGAACACACCTGGCGCTACCGGATATGGCGACACCTGTGCACGACGTACGGCGGTCCGTTCACCCTCGTCGGCCCGCGCGAGACGGTGTACGACAAGGTGGCGGACGCCCCCACCTCGTACGCCTACGCCGACCCCGACTTCCCGCGCGCCCACCTCGCCGGCTGGGGCGAGGGCTGGTTGCACATGGCGCCGCAGATCGGCGAGGCGGTGCGAGGCTGCCGGGCGAACGTCCTCCTGGTCTCACTCGGCCTCATCGACCTCGGCTTCTACACGAACGCGGAACAGACGGCCGAGAACGCCCGCCGCTTCGTCGCCGAGGCCCGCTCGGCCGACCCGCGGGTACAGATGGTCCTCCTCCCGGTCATCCCGAACGTCCGGGCCCGGTCGGACGCGGACTTCGCCGCCCAGGTGGCCCGCTTCAACGAACTCCTGTCGAAGACGACGGCCGACCTCGACGAGCCGCGCTCACCGCTCCTGCTGGCATCGCCCCCGGCGTCGTACGACCTCGACGCCGACACCTACGACGGCACGCATCCCAACGCGAGCGGCGAACACAAGATCGCGGGGGCGTTCGCGGACGCGATGCACCAGGGATGGGGTGTGGGGGCGCTCTACAAGGGCTGAGGGTCGCCAGTGCGCCCTCTGGCATGTGCGTGTCCCCGCGTGTCCTGGTCACCGTGCGTATCGTTGTACGGCGCGGCTGTGCTCGTCCGGGGGCAGCCGGACAGGAGCGCCACGATGACCGTCCTGGAAGACAGGATCACGATGGCCGAAAGCGACAACACGAGCCTTCTCGACGAGATGTTCGAGCGGCTCGAGAAGATGCCCGTCCCCGAGGGCTCCAAGGGACCGACGAGTTCCCCCGCGACTGACCGATATCCCCTTGCCTGGAGCGCACTCCAGGCCGTTGGCTGAGTGGTCATGAAGTACACGCAGCTCGGACGCACGGGACTCAAGGTCAGCCGACTGGTGCTCGGCACCATGAACTTCGGTCCGCAGACCGACGAAGCGGACAGTCACGCGATCATGGACGCGGCGCTGGACGCGGGGATCAACTTCTTCGACACGGCGAACGTGTACGGCTGGGGCGAGAACAAGGGCCGTACGGAGTCGATCATCGGGAACTGGTTCGCCAAGGGCGGCGACCGGCGCGAGAAGGTCGTCATCGCCACCAAGATGTACGGCAACATGGCCGGGGACGGCGCCGCGTGGCCCAATCACGACAAGTTGTCCGCCCTGAACATCCGGCGGGCGGTGGACGCGAGCCTCAAGCGGCTGCAGACCGACTACATCGATCTCTACCAGTTCCATCACATCGACCGTGCCACTCCCTTCGAGGAGATCTGGCAGGCCATCGACGTGCTCGTACAGCAGGGCAAGATCCTCTATGTCGGATCCTCCAACTTCCCCGGATACAAGATCGCCCAGGCCAACGAGATCGCCGCCCGGCGCTCCGGCACCATCGGCCTCGTCAGCGAGCAGTGCCTGTACAACCTCGCCGAGCGCCGCGCGGAGATGGAGGTCATCCCGGCCGCGCAGGACTACGGCGTCGGGGTCATCCCCTGGTCGCCGCTCCAGGGCGGCCTGCTCGGCGGCGTGATCAAGAAAGTGGTCACGGGCGGCCGGCGTGCCTCCGGGCGGGCGGCGGACACGCTCGCGAATCCGGCCGTACGCGCGCAGGTCCAGTCGTACGAGGATCTGCTCGACAAGCACGGGATCGAGCCCGGCGAGGCCGCACTGGCCTGGCTGCTCACCCGGCCCGGCGTGACCGGCCCGATCGTCGGCCCGCGCACCGCCGAGCAGCTCGACTCCGCCCTGCGCGCGGTCGAGCTGGAGCTGTCCGAGGAAGTCCTCACGTCTCTGGACGAGATCTTCCCGGGACCGGGGCCCTCTCCGGAGGCCTTCGCCTGGTAGCACACCGAAGGGGGCGCCGGGCTGTATCGATGTGCGGCTCCGCCGCGTGGGCGCGACCAGCCACATACGGCCCGCACTCGGCGAACAGCGTGCAGTTCCCCGGCGCTCCCCGTTCAGCACCTACCTGCCGAGCGCGGCCGCCAGGACAACGACGACGAACATCAGCACAAGCGCACCGGCCATGATCCGGTTCCGGGTTTTCGGGTCCACGCCTCCGAGCCTAACCGGCCGCGCCGAGAGGCCAGCGGGCGACCGCCTCGTAACGCGGCTGCTCGCCCGGTACTCCCGACCTCGGCAGGTCGCTGCGCACCAGCACCAGCTCGTCCACCGTCCAGGTGCGGCTGGTGAAGGATCTGAGGGCCTCCAGATACGGCCGTACGTCGATGTCGTCCCGGCTGCGGGCCACCGTCAGGTGGGCCTTGTACCGGCGGTGCTCCCCCATCGGCACGCCCGCCTTGCGCGCCGCAGCGTCCGCCCGGTCGGCCAGCAGCCGCAGCGCGGGCAGGTCGCCCTCCGCACCCGCCCACAGCGCACGCCCCTTGCCGAACTGCCCCCCGCCGCGCATCGCCAGCGGAAAGGGGGCGGTGCGGTGGGCGGCCCGCTCCAGCCTCGCCGACAGGTCCGGTACGAGATCGTCGTCCACCTCGCCGTAGAACGCGAGCGTGAAGTGCCAGCCCGGGCGGCCGGTCCAGCGCAGGCCGTCCGCCCCGGGGAGTTTCCTCAACTCGGCTACCTCGGCGGCGAGCTCGGCGGTCACACCCTCGGACGGCAACACGGCGGCGAAGAGTCTCATAGGGCCAGTCTGCCGCCGTGCCCCCTGACGCCCGAACGTGACCCGGTCACCGTGCGTATCCTTGTACTGCGCGGCTGCACTCGTCCACAGGGCAGCCGGGGAGGACCGCCACGATGACCGTCGTAGACGACAGGATCCCCATGGCCGACGCCAACACCAAGCGCTTGGACGAGTGGTTCGAGCGGCTTGAGCGGATGCCCGTCCCCGAAGGATTCCGGGTCGAGATCGTCGGGGGCAATGTCCACATGACGCCGCAGCGCGACACGCACTGGGAGATCATTCGCCGGATCGTACGGGCCGTGGAGGACAGGTTCGGGATGGACGTCAAGGTCTTTTCGGACGTACGCATCGACTTCCCCGGCCATGAGAACGGCTTCTGCCCGGACGTCGCCATGCTCAGCGCCTCCGCTGTGAAGGACGACGAGGGTCGCTGGCGCCATGAGGATGTCGAGTTCGTCGCCGAGGTCATCTCCCGGGGCACAGCCGCGAACGACTACGGCCCCAAGAAGACCGCGTACGCGCTGGCCGAAGTCCCCGTGTACCTCATCGCCGACCCCTACCAGGGCAAGTGCCGTCTCTACACCCACCCCAAGGACGGGGACTACGCGACCGAGACGAAGGTCTCCTTCGGAGATGACGTGGACCTCACCGGCACCGGCGTCGGCCTCACCCTCGAGACCCACGCGTTCCCCCGCGACTGACAGCCCGGCCGGCTACGCCGCCGTAGCCAGCCGGTCCCGCGGCACGAACCGCACCCGCGGATGCCCGCCGTTCCAGCCCACCGACAGCCGCAGGTTGCCGACGCGGGCCAGGATCAGGGCGATGGTCACGGCCGCGGCGGCCGAGACGGCGCCGCCCGCCGCCAGGCCCGCCCGGACACCGTACGCGTCGGTGATCCAGCCGGCGATCGGCGCGCCCACCGGGGCGCCGCCCATGAACACCATCATGTACAGGGCCATCACGCGGCCCCGCATGGCCGGGGCGGTGGTCAGCTGGATGCTGCTGTTGGCGGTGACGTTGACCGTCATGCCGAACATGCCGATCGGGGCCATGAGCAGGGCGAACAGCCACAGGGAGGGGGCGATCGCGGCCACGATCTCCATGGTGCCGAAGGCCACCGCTCCCGCGATCAGCACCCGCATCCGGGCCGTACCGCGCCGGGCCGCGAGCAGGGCGCCCGCCAGGGAGCCGACCGCCATCAGG
The DNA here is from genome assembly GCF_042870385.1 of Streptomyces sp. NPDC006602. NCBI lineage: Bacteria > Bacillati > Actinomycetota > Actinomycetes > Kitasatosporales > Streptomycetaceae > Streptomyces > Streptomyces sp. NPDC006602. The sequence goes on from NZ_JBIAHG010000014.1 coordinate 167,933, forward strand.
GTGTTGAAGAGGCTGTAGGAGCCCGCGCCCGCGTGGAAGACGTCGTTGGCGAAGGCGGAGAGGTAGACGGGGAAGTTGAAGCCGAAGGTGCTGACGAACCCGGCGAGGACGATGGTCCAGATCAGCTCCGGACGGCCGGCCACGTAGTGCAGCCCCTCCCGCAACTGCCCCTTGGCGCGCGGCGCGCGCTCGACGACGTGCAGGTCACGGGCGCGCATCAGCAGCAGGCCGGTGAGGGGCGCGATGAACGACAGGCCGTTGAAGAGGAACGCCCAGCCGGTGCCCACGCCGGTGATCATCAGGCCGGCGACGGCCGGGCCGACCAGGCGGGCGGACTGGAAGTTCGCCGAGTTCAGGCTGACCGCGTTCTGCAGCTGGCCGGGGCCGACCAGTTCGGAGACGAAGGACTGGCGGGCCGGGTTGTCGACGACGGTCGCGAGGCCCACGGCGAAGGCGGCGACGTAGACGTGCCAGACCTGGACGTGGCCGGAGAGCGTGAGGACGGCCAGGAAGATCGCGGTGAGGGCCATCGCCGACTGGGTGACGAGCAGCGTGGGCCGCTTGCGCAGGCGGTCGACCAGGACGCCGCCGTAGAGGCCGAACAGCAGCATCGGCAGGAACTGCAGGGCCGTCGTGACGCCGACGGCGGTCGAGGAGCCGGTGAGGCTGAGGACCAGCCAGTCCTGGGCGATGCGCTGCATCCAGGTGCCGATGTTGGAGACGACCTGGCCGGCGAAGAAGAGTCGGTAGTTCCTGACCTTCAGGGAGCTGAACATCGAGGACTTGCGGGTGCCTTCGGACGAGGCGGGTGTCTCGTGGGTGGTCGGGGAGTCGTGGGTGGTCGGTGCGGGGGCGGAGTCTGCTCCGGGTCCCGAACTCAAAAGTGTCGCCTCCTTATGGACGCTGCTTACAGGTGTGCGAGCTTCTCGAGCACGGGGGCGGCGGCGCGGATTTTCGCCCACTCGTCCTCGTCCAGGCCGTCGACCAGGGTGGCCAGGAAGGCGTTGCGCTTGCGGCGGCTCTCCTCGAGCATCGCCTCGGCCTGCTCGGTCTTCGTGACGACCTTCTGGCGCCGGTCCTCGGGGTGCGGCTCGAGGCGGACCAGGCCCTTGGCCTCCAGCAGCGCCACGATGCGGGTCATCGACGGCGGCTGGACGTGCTCCTTGCGGGCGAGTTCGCCCGGGGTGGCCTTGCCGCAGAGGGACAGGGTGCCGAGCACCGACATCTCGGTCGGGCTCAGCGACTCGTCGACCCGTTGGTGCTTGAGGCGACGGGACAGCCGCATCACGGCGGAGCGCAGGGAGTTCACGGCGGCAGCGTCGTCGCCATGCGTAAGGTCCGGCATCTCTTTAGCGTAACTCATTACTCTCGCTAAACAAGCTGGCGCGCAGACGGATTCCCGTGACGCCCGCCACTGAAACCCGATCCGCACCCGTACGAGTGAATCGGCGGCGGAAAGTGAACGCCGCGCCGCACGCCCCGGCGACCCTCTGTTCATGGGGACCAGCGTGCTCAGCCTGCGGATAGACGGGGAGCTGCTCGAGCGGCTCCGGGACCATGCGGCCAAGAGGGGAATGAGCGTCCAGGACTATGTGATCCGGACGCTCGTGCGCGACGACTTCGACGAGCGGTTCCAGACCGCCGTCGAGGAGACGGAGAAGTTCTACGGGTGACGCGAGCCGGGCTCACGTGAGACCCAGCGCCGGCATCAGGTAGTAGGAACCGTGCCGTTCGTGATCGAGTGGATGAACGGCATCATCGCCATCGCGATGAAGGCCGGGACGGCGAATCTCCGCGCGTAGACCTGATCGCCTCGTAAGCTGTCCCCATGGAGAAGTGGACCCCCGAGCACGAGGCGCCGGAGCCCCTGGAGGGCCCCATCGTCCCCACCATCATTGGCGGCACGATCCTCTGGTTCGTCCTCTTCCTGGTGCAGCTCCCCTTCTACGGCTGGTTCGACGACCACGGCCACACCTGGTGGGTCTGGACCTGCCTGGCCGGGGCCGGCCTGGGGCTGATCGGCATCTGGTACGTCCGCAAGCGCGACGCGGCGATCAAGCGGGCGTCGGCCGAGGCAACGCCGTCCGAATAGGCCCCGGCACCCATGCGGACCTCCTACCCACCCACCAGCCGACTCGGTCGGATGAATGCTCAGCCCCTCTCAGCCCGTCCGGCGTTCGAGGACGAGGCCCGTTCAGGGCCGACGGGGGTCCGGGGGCGCAGCCCCCGGGGACGGGACGGGAAGGGGCGGCGGCGGCGAGAAACGGTCGGCGGTGACACCGTCGCCGCTGCCCGCCGAGTGACCACGGCCCCGTAGTACTACGGCACCACTCACCCGGCCCCCTCTCATCCCCAAGTCGGATCTTCCGCCCACTCACCGGGTGAAGCCGTAAATCCGCACGTACCGTCGAATGCATGACGCACATCGACGCGGGCGCCGAACTGGATCCGGTGCACCCGACGACGGTCACGGCCGCGGTGACCGGACTGACCGCGGCCGAAGTCGCCGAGCGGGTGGCGCGCGGGCAGGTCAACGACGTACCGGCGCGCAGCAGCCGGTCCACCGCCGACATCATCCGCGCGAACGTCTTCACCCGGTTCAACGCGATCATCGGCGTGCTCTGGGTGATCATGATGTTCGTCGCGCCGTTCCAGGACAGCCTGTTCGGGTACGTGATCCTCGCCAACACGGGCATCGGCATCATCCAGGAGTGGCGGGCGAAGAAGACCCTGGACTCGCTGGCCGTGATCGGGGAGGCCCGGCCGACCGTGCGCCGGGACGGGATCGCGTCCCAGGTGGCCACCAGCGACATCGTGCTGGACGACCTCATAGAGATCGGGCCCGGCGACAAGGCCGTCGTCGACGGCGTGTGCATCGAGGCCGACGGCCTGGAGATCGACGAGTCGCTGCTCACCGGGGAAGCCGATCCGGTCGTCAAGCGCCCCGGGGACCAGGTGATGTCCGGGAGTTTCGTGGTCGCCGGCGGCGGCGCCTTCCAGGCGACCAAGGTCGGCCGCGAGGCCTACGCCGCCCAGCTCGCCGAGGAGGCCTCCCGGTTCACGCTGGTCCACTCCGAGCTGCGCTCCGGCATCTCCACGATCCTCAAGTACGTGACGTGGATGATGGTCCCGACCGCGATCGGCCTGATCATCAGCCAGCTGTTCGTCAAGGACAACGACCTCAAGGACTCCCTCGCGCGGACGGTCGGCGGCATCGTCCCGATGGTCCCGGAGGGGCTGGTGCTGCTCACCTCCGTCGCCTTCGCCATCGGCGTCATCCGACTCGGCCGGAAACAGTGTCTGGTTCAGGAACTCCCCGCCATCGAGGGCCTCGCCCGCGTCGACACGGTCTGCCTCGACAAGACGGGCACCCTCACCGAGGGCGGTATGGACGTCACCGAGCTCAGGCCGCTGCAGGGGGCCGAGGAGTCGTACGTACGAAAGGTGCTGGGCGCGCTCGGCGAGTCGGACCCCAGGCCGAACGCCTCCCTCCAGGCGATCATCGACGCCTACCCGGACGGGGAGGAGTGGCGCTGCACCGAGTCGCTCCCCTTCTCCTCCGCCCGCAAGTACAGCGGCGCGTCCTTCAGCGAGAGCAACGGCGAGACCGGCACGTGGCTGCTGGGCGCCCCCGACGTGCTCCTCGCGGCCGGCGATCCCGCCCTCGCCGAGACCGAGCGGCTCAACGAGCAGGGGCTGCGGGTGCTGCTGCTGGCGCGGGCCGCCCGCGACCTGGACCACCCCGAGGTCGCCCGGGGCGTACGGCCCACCGCGCTGGTCGTCCTGGAGCAGCGGCTGCGGCCGGACGCGGCCGAGACGCTGCGCTACTTCGACGAGCAGGACGTCCGCGCGAAGGTCATCTCCGGGGACAACGCGGTGTCGGTGGGGGCGGTCGCGAGCAAGCTCGGGCTGACCGGCACCACGATCGACGCCCGTCGGCTCCCCGCCGACCGGGACGAGATGGCCACGGCCCTGGACGAGGGCACGGTGTTCGGGCGGGTCACCCCGCAGCAGAAACGGGACATGGTGGGCGCCCTGCAGTCGCACGGGCACACGGTCGCGATGACCGGCGACGGTGTGAACGACGTACTCGCGCTGAAGGACGCCGACATCGGCGTGGCGATGGGCTCGGGGTCGGAGGCGACCCGGGCGGTCGCGCAGATCGTGCTGCTCAACAACAGCTTCGCGACGCTGCCCTCGGTGGTCGCGGAGGGCCGTCGGGTCATCGGCAACATCACGAGGGTCGCGACGCTCTTCCTCGTGAAGACGGTCTACTCCGTCCTGCTGGCGATCATGGTGGTGTGCTGGCAGGTCGAGTACCCGTTCCTGCCCCGCCACCTGACCCTGCTGTCCACCCTCACCATCGGCGTCCCGGCGTTCTTCCTCGCCCTCGCACCCAACAAGGAACGGGCCCGCCCCCACTTCGTACGGCGGGTCATGCGGTACTCGGTCCCGGGCGGGGTGGTGGCCGCGGTGGCGACCTTCACGTCGTACCTGATCGCCCGGCACCACTACACGGGCAGTGGTGCGCTGGACGCGGAGACCAGTGCCGCGACGCTGACGCTGTTCCTGGTCTCGATGTGGGTGCTGGCGATCATCGCGCGCCCCTACACCTGGTGGCGCGTCGCGCTGGTGGCGGCGATGGGTGCCGGGTTCCTGCTGGTGCTGGTGGTGCCCCGGCTGCAGGAGTTCTTCGCGCTGAAGCTCGTCGGGATGACGATGCCGTGGATCGCGGTCGGCATCGCGGCGGTGGCGGCGGTCGCCCTTGAGATGCTGTGGAGGGTGGTCGACCGCCGCGTCCCGGCGTAGAGCCGAGTGGGTTACATCACGTCGACGTAGTCACCGACGGCGCTGACCGCCGGGGTCGTCGTGGTGCCGGCGAAGCTGAAGCGCCAGTAGCCGTCGTAGGCGGCGGTGGCGGTGGCCTTCAGGTTGCCGTACGAGTCCGAGTACACCGTCTTGACGGTGGTGTACGTGCTGGTGCCGGCCTTGCGGAACTGGAGCTTGACGGGCTGGTTGGCGTAGCCGTGGTAGTGGCCGTCCTCCCAGTTGGCGCGGGACAGCTTGCCCGTGGAGGTGATGGTCTTGCCCTTGTAGACGGGCTCGGGACCGGCGTTGACCGTCAGCCGGGAGTAGCGCTGGACCTTGGTGGTGCCCAGGTCGCCCTGCATCTTCTGGTCGCCGTTGTAGGTGACGGCGAGGCCGCCCGCGTTCCAGGTGCCCGCGTCGGAGTTGTAGAGCTCGCCCTCGGCCGGACGGATGTAGATGGTGCCCGAGCAGTTGAGGGTGGTCGTTGACGTGGTGGTGCAGGTCGCCGGGTCGTCGCTGATGATCGCGTTGGTCGGGCTGGTCACCGATGAGCCGCGGTAGATGAGCGGGCCGCTGGCGAAGTTGTCCGCGCTGGTGTCCATGCCGACGGGGTGCGTCAGGGTGTACGTCACCGGGACGCTGACGACGTTGGTGGTGCCGACGACGATGTTCCTGCCCTTGTTGACCTTCATGTCGGAGAAGGTGACGTCGAGCGTCGCGGCGGTGCTCGTCGTTCCGTCGACGGCGGCGGCGCTGAAGGCCGCCCTGCCGGACGGGGCGTCGGCGGCCTGCGCGGCCGGCACGACAAGGGCGGAGAGAGCCAGGGCGCCGGTGACGGCGGCCACGGTGGCACGAATGCGCATGTGCGTTCCCCAGGGGGAGAAGTGATCTAGGAGTCTGTTGACTCATGCGATCAGATCCGTGACGGGTGGGGCAGGTTGTACGGCCGACCCGGATTTTGCGAAATACGGAGAAAAGGCCGACCCCGGGTGGATCCCAGGGCCGGCCCCAACTCGTTGCGCGCTTACTTCACGTCGACGAAGTCACCCACGGCGCTGACCGCCGGGGTGGAGGCCGTACCCGCGAAGCTGTAGCGGAAGTAGCCGTCGCTGGCGGCCTTGACCGTCGTGCTCAGGTTTCCGGTGGAGTTCGTCTTGATGGTCTTCACCGTGGTGTAGGTGCTGGACCCCTTCTTGCGGAACTGCAGCTTCACCGACTGGCCGGTGTAGCCCGCGTACTTGTGAGTCTCCCAGTTGGCGCGGGACAGCTTGCCGGTGACCGTGATGGTCTTGCCCTTCACGACCGGCTCCGGCGAGGCGTTGACCGTCAGCTTGGACAGGCGCTGGAGCCTGGTGGTGCCCAGCCCGTCCTGCTCCGCGTAACCGACCTTGCTCCAGTCGACGTTCTCGGAGTTCAGGTCCTGGTCGTTCATGTCGATGGCGTAGCCGCCGACCTTCCACGCCGTGGCGTCGGCGTTGGCCAGCTCAAACTCCGGGTAGATGTCGATGGTGCCCTTGCAGTTCGACGTGGTCGCGGAGGTCAGCGTGCAGGTCGGCCACTCGTCCCCGTAGAGCACGGTGTCGAAGTCCGCGTAGGAGGGGCCGCGATAGATCTCGACGTCCAGCAGGAAGTCGTCGGCGTTGAGGTCGATGTCCGCCGCGTGCGTGACCTTGTACGTCACCGGGACGGTCACCTGGGCGGCGGTGCCCACGACGATCGGCTTGCCGTTGTTGATCTTCACACCGGAGAAGGACAGGTCGAGCGCGTACGGCACGCCGGTGTCGGCGGCGGCGAAAGCGCTCTTGCCGGCGGCCGACTTCGCGGCCTCAACGGCCTTGTGGACGTCCGTCTTGCCGGACGGCGAGCTGTCGGCCTGCGCGGCCGGGACTACGAGGGCGGACAGGGCCAGGGCGCCGGAGACGGCGGCCACGGTGGCACGAATGCGCATGGATTCCCCACGTGGAAAAAAGGGGGCCCCGGCGGTGGTCGTCCCCCACGGCGCGAGTCTGCACGCCGGGGCCCAAAGTGGTCGTGGAGCCTGTTGGCTCGCATGATCAGATAGGTGGCGCATGTAAAAGGTTGTACGAGAATGCAGAGATTCCGTGTGGAGAGGCGACAGCCCGTCGGACCCAACCCGGAAGGTAACGCCATGAGTTCCTTGTCACCCGCTACGCGAAGGACGAGGACTTCCCCGACTGGTCCACCGAAAACAACAGGGGCCGTCCGGCAGGACGGCCCCTGTTGTCATCCCGTCAGTCGAACCACCGATCCCGCGCCAACTCCTCCGTCCGCGATGGATCCTCCATCAACGCGGCCACCTCGAACCGCCGAGGCCACTGCCCCGCCGCCCAGGCGAGGCCGGCGGCGACGCCCTCCAGGGTGGCGGCGTGCAGGGTGCCGTCGTTGGTCAGGCGCCAGTCGATCTCCACGCCGTTGACGAAGAGTTCCTCGTGCTCGACGTACGTCGAGGGGGTGCGCGCGCCGAGCAGCAGCCGCACCGACTCCGGTACGTCGTGTTCGGTGCCCTCGGAGTCCACCTCGCCGGTGACGGACTCGCTCAGGCGCCGCACCTGGAACAGCTCGGCCAACTCGGCGGCCCGCGTGGGCCGTACGGGCAGCAGTGGGACGCCCTCGGTGAAGGGGAGCAGGTCGGGCGAGTCGACGACGACGGCGTCGGCCGCGTCCACCACCTCCACGCGCCCGTCGACGACGGCCCGCAGTTCGTCCGGCAGGGTCACCTGATCGGGGTCCAGGTAGGCCAACGCGCTGTAGAGGGCGTGCAGTTGGGCGCCGGTGACGTCACGGTCCGGGTCGGCGAGCCGGTCGAGGAGTTCGGCGGCGCCGCCGGGCTCGTCGAGGAGCGCGGCCACGGACGTCCGTACGCCCAGCGCCCGCAGCACCTGCTCGTCGTCGAACCCCGTCGCGTCGGCCTCGTCGTACAGCCCGCGCAGGAGCGGATCGCCGCCGGCGGCCAGCAGACCGGCGGGGCGACGGCCGTCGAGCACCGGGTGCCCGCGCAACCACCAGGCGGTGTAGGGCCGTACGACTTCGTGCGTACCGTCCGGCAGCAGCACGCGCACCTGCTGGGTGATCGCGTCACGCAACGGAGGCTTCGACAGGAGAGCGAGAGCCTGCGGCCACTTGTCGTCGTCCACCAGGTCCAGGTCGCGGACGGCGACCAGTTCGGTGGCCACGGGCGGTACGGGGGTGTCCGGGAAGCGGTCGAGGATGTCCTCGCACCACACATCGACGGCGTCGAGCAGACCGACGTCGTCAGGCTCGGCGAAGTCGCTGTCGCGGGGCTCCAGTTCGTCCGGGTCGAGGACGAGGTCGGTGGCGCGGACCAGGGCGAAGTTGGCCAGGACACCGCATGCCGCCAGCGGCTGTTCGCCCCACCTGGAGGCCAGCTCGGGGTCCACGGAGGCGAGTTCGTCCTCGCGCATGACCTGGTAGAAGGGGCTGCCGGGAAGGACCAGTTCGCCCGCCGGGGACAGTTCCCCGTCCTCGTCGGGGAGGGCGAGGGCGCCGAGCCAGGGCTCTTCGCCGGGTTCCAGGCCCGCGTCCCGGACCAGCGCGAGGACGGTGTCGGCGAGTTCCTCGGCGTCGGGCGCGTTCTGCTCCCAGTCCAGTCCGCCCTCGTCGTCGAGGGAGGCGGCCACGGCGGCCCGGACCTGCGGGGTGGTGAGGACGGCCCGGGCGGTGGCCGGGAGGGCGCCGAGCTTCTCCAACAGGGGGTGGGCGGCGTCCGGGTGGGCGATCTTGAGGCCGAGCCGGGCGAGGACCTCGGGGTCGATGCGGGCGGCGTCGGCGGTGGGCAGCAGCACCTGCCGGGGCCCGATGGTGGTCCGCCCTCCCCCAGTGCCAAAAGTCTGGGAGGTGCCCCCAGCGAGCGGCACGGGCAGCCCGGACAGCCGGTCCGGATCGACCCCGGCCAGGCTGTCGTACAGCCGCCGCCACCACTCCGGCTCCTTCTCCAGCCCGGCCAGCCGGTCCACGGCATCGGTCAGCGGGACCCGGGCGACACCCAACGTCCGCAGCTCCACGCGGCGTTCGAGCCCGGCGGGCAGGAGCGTGGGCAGCACCTCGGCGAGGACCTGGACGGTCTCCGAACCGGCGCCTTCGACGATCTCGGCGTCCCGGGGGCGGAGGGACTCGGGCAGGTCCTCGTCTTCCGAGGGTTCTGCTGAGGGCTCTACGGCCGGCGGCAGGAAGGAGGTCCGCGGCAGCCGCTCCAGGATCGCCTGCCGCAGCGCACCGTCCAGTTCCCCCTTGCCCAGCGGGCCGGGTACGAGATCGATGATGCCGGCGGTCACCGGGCGCCAGTCGGCGAGGAGTCCGGCGTACGCGTCGGCAGCGCGCTGCACGAGGAAGTCGGTCAGCCGTCCGGGGGCCGCGTGGCGACGGGTGGTGTCCAAGGGGAGGGACGCGATGAGCAGGGCGGGGACTCCGAGGGGCTCGTCGCTGGGGGTGGGTGCGTGCACGAAGGGGGTGGTGCGGGGCCGGGCGGGTGTGCCGTCGGCGTCGACCGGCACGGCCCAGGTGACCGACCAGTACGGCCGCAGCCGCTCCTCGACGGGCCGGTCGGCGAGCAGGTCCGGGGTGAGCGACCCGTGCGCGACGGCGGTACGCCAGCGGGTCGTACCGTCCCGCGAGTCCTCTACGACGGTGAAGTCGCCGTCCGTGCGACGCCGCAGCGTCCGCGGCGCGTCCCCGTCGACCTCGATGACGGCCTCCTCCAGCCCCGGCAGGGCGAGGAGCAGGGCGTCGTCCACGGCGGCCAGCAGGCGTGCGGCGAGGTCGGCGGCGGCCGGGTCGCGCAGGGGCAGGATGACGGCCGTGTCGTACGGGTCGGGGGCGGTGCCCTCGGCGGCGAAGGGCAGCCGCAGCAGCGGCACATGCCCGTCACGCCGGCGGATCTCGTCCCCCAGCCCCGGGCTGTGCCGAGCGATGTCGGCGGCCAGCTCCCGGGCCTCGGCGAGGGACCAGCGGACTCCGCCGTGCCGCCCGACGACCGCGGGCTCGTCCGTGACGGAGAGCACGGCGGCGAACCCGACGCCGAACCGGCCGATGGAGGGGGTGTCGCGCTTGGCGGAGGCACGGAGTGTGGAGAGCGACTCGACGCCGGCCGCGTCCAGCGGGGCGCCGGTGTTGGCGGCGACGAGAACGCCGTCGCGAAGGGTGAGCCGAAGCCGCCCGGGTACCCCTGCCCTGGCCGCCGCGTCGGCGGCGTTCTGGGCGAGCTCCACGACGAGCCGGTCCCGGTACCCACCGAGGACAAGATCCTCCTCGGCGTTCGCATCCTCGCGAAAGCGAGCGGGACTGGTGGCCCAGGCGTCGAGCACGCCTCGCCTGAGACGGGCGGTCCCGAAGGGGTCAGCTCCCTCGGCCGCGGGCCGCACGAACTTACTCACGTTGACTCTCCTCATCGGCGTGGGGACGAAGGTACCGCGAGGAGAGGCGGGCGCAATTCGGGGAGGGTTTGCGGCGCCGGGGAGGGGCCGCCCTGGCTTTCCCGCGATCCCGGCAGCTGCAGAATTGGCTGACGAAGAGATCCTCATCCGCGACATGCTCGACGCCCTGAACGGACTGTGATGACGACCCCAGAGTGGTATCTGCAGCTGCTCACTGTCAGTGAGGTGCTGGCGGCGACCGACCGGGCGGAGATCGCCTCCTGGCGTGGACCCGATGCCGACCACTCGGACCTGGACCCCGCCGGGGACGACGTGCCGCCGCTCGGCATCCGTCTGGGTGCGCTGGGCAGGGCGTTCGCCAGGCGCTCGGCCGAGTTGAGCCCGGAGCAGCGCCGGGAGGTGCTGCGTGTCCTGGAGGAGGTTCAGGTCTCGGGCAGCGAGTACGACAGTACGGCGGTGGCCACCGGCTTCTTCGAGGCGCTCCTGGCCGCCTGTGACCAGGGCTCCGACCTCCGAACCATCTGGCCCGACATCGGACCAGAGTCCCGGGGCTACTGCCTGGCGTGGAACGAGTTCACCGGCGTCAAGTCACCGGACTGGATGAGCTGACCGACAACAGATCCCTCGGCGCACGAACCGCGCCCGGTGACGGGCAGGTCGCCCCACCCTTCGCCGACCTGCGCATTCACCGGCCGCCGCCATTCAACGCAGCCCAGCAATTCCCTGCGTGCCTGCGAGACGCGACCGCGCACCCCTCTCGCCGGGCTGCTGGACGCCGACGCAAGGGCCCGGCCGACCCGGGCCAACATCTTTCCGGGCCGCTCGCTCGCTTCTCACCCCGTGCTGGAGCGGACCGGGTCCAGGGTGGCCCGCAGGGCCATCGGCGCAGCCGACGCGGAGCGCAGCGGAGCGCCCTTGACGCTGTCCGCGGAAGCACGACACTGCCAAGAAGCGAGCGGCCCAACGGCCACTTCTCAAGATGGCGGCGGGTCAGCCCGCGGACGCGTACGTCACGAAGTCGGCCCACGCGGCCGGAGTGACGGTGAGCCGGGGGCCCTCGGTGTGCTTGGAGTCGCGGACGTGGATGGTGCCGGGGGTGGGGGCGATCTCGACGCAGGAGTCGCCCTCACTGCTGCTGCTGTAGCTGCTCTTGAACCACGCCAGGTCGGACGCGCCCCCGGCCGAGGTGTTGCGGATCATGTTTCCCCCAGCAGTTGCTCGATGAAGGCGGCGGACTCACGCGGCGTGAGAGCCTGCGCCCGGATGATGCCGTACCGAAGTTCAAGGATACGGAGCTGCCTGGGCTCGGACACCGGTCGGCCGTTGGCGACGGCCGGCGAACGGCCCATCGCCAAGCCGTCGGCGAACTTCAGCACCTCGATTCCGCCCGCAAGCCCGGCATGCTCCTCGCGATCCATCGGCATCACCTGAAGCTCGACGTTGCGCAACCGCCCGGTGACCAGCAGATGTTCGAGCTGGCGTCGCAGCACCGCCCTCCCGCCGAGCGGGCGGCGAAGCGTCCACTCCTCCAGGACGAAGCTGAGTTCAGGCACGGGGTCCCGCTCGAAGACGGCCTTGCGAGCCACCCGTGCGGCGATGAACCGCTCCACCTCGTCCTCGGTGTACGCGGGGCGCCGCATCACCAGCAGCCCTCGCGCGTACTCCGGCGTCTGCAACAAACCGTGGACGTTCAGCGGGTCGTACAGCTGAAGCTCGACCGCCTTCGCCTCCATCTGCGCCAGGTCCCGCACCTTCTTCGGGTACCGGACCTTCTTCACGTCCTCCTTCATCGCCGCGAGCAGCCCGCCCGCCGCCAGCACCTCGTCCGCCCTGTCCAGGTACTCGGGGCGGGGAATCCGCTTCCCGGCCTCGATCTTGTAGACCATGTCCTCGCCGTACCCCACCGCCTCCCCGAAGTCGGCGGCCCGCATCTCCACCGCCTCCCGCCGCAGCCTCAGCTGCCGCCCCACCGTGGCGACGACCGCCACACCCCAGTCGTCGTCGGGATCCACCTCCCAACCCGGCTCGTCCGCCTCAGTCTTGAGCCGCCCCACGTGGCCGTCCACCTGCGTCATCCCGCACCCCTCCGTCGTACGACCGTGCCGCGACACCCCTTACCCGTACGGCCGGTCCCGACAGCCCGGACACCACCGGACAACGTCCGGACAGTCACCGTACGCAATGGAGTCGTCACTGTTCACGGTAGGCGTGGATGGCCACTCTGAGTGACGTGATCCACGAAACCGCCGCCCCCAAGGCTCAAGCCGACCACCCCGTCCGCAACTTCAGCGTCCAGCTGTCCCCCACACCTCGCGGAGCCCGTCTCGCCCGTCTCCTCGCCACCGAGCAACTCCGCGCCTGGGACCTCCCCTTGGACCCCGCACGCCACCTCGTCGCCGAACTGGCCGCCAACGCGGCAACCCACAGTCGCGTCCCCGGCCGGGACTTCCGGCTCACCCTCTACGTCGTCGCCGACACCCTGCGCATCGAGGTGACCGACACCTGCGGTGACCGCCTGCCCAGCCTCCAAGGCCCTGCCCCCGACGCCGAGTCCGGCCGGGGTCTCGTCATCGTCGAGGCGCTGGCCGACCGCTGGGCGTCGCCCAGGGGCCGCACCCGCGCAAGGCCGTCTGGGCGGAACTCAACCTCCCGCCGGAGCACAGAAACGCGTGCTGCGGTGACAGGGGCGACCTCCCCAAAGGACCACGATGGTGGCCCCGGTGGTGGGCCGCCCTCACACTCCACCCGCTGGTGGCCGGTCCGCACAACATGCCCGTGATCAACGATCCGGACGAGGCCCGTGCCGACCTGGCGCTGGCCACACTGTCCGCCATCACCCACGCGAAGGAACCGGCCGTCGATGGGATACTGAAGGCCCTCTCCACCGCTCTGCAGGACGTGCCCGAAGCCGTCGCCGACCCCATCATCGAATTCACCGCACAGGGCCTCGGCGTCAATCGCCGGGCCGGAGAATTCTGGAGGAACCTGGTGGCCGTGGACCTTTCCTTCTACAAGTCGTACATCTCGGAAGAGATCCGTGACGAAGGGCGTGCTCAGCGGGGCGCAGAGGACATCCTGATCGTCCTGGAGGCACGCGGCCTCGACGTCCCCGACCACGTCCGCGAACGGATCACCGGCTCCGCCGACCCCGAGCTCCTGCGCGCCTGGCTCGTTCGCGCCGCCACCGTCTCAACGGCCGAAGAGATCTTCACGGACGAATAGGGGCCCGCAGACCTCCTACGAGTGCCCCAACTCCGCCCCATCCTCGTCGGAGACATCCGGCACGGACCCCGAATCCCGTGCCGGCCGCAGCGGGAACGGGTCGACCGTCGTCTCGTCGATCACCGGTGGAGCCGGCCGTGGCGGCTTGGGCATGACCGCGGCCTCGGAGTGGCCTCCGCAGCCGTAGGACAGGGACACCGCCCGCCCGTCGGCCGGGGAGAACTCGTTGGCGCAGATGCCCAAGGCCTGGCCGAGCGACCCGCCGATCCGGACGAGGAACCCGCAGCTGATGCAGGAGGCGGGCGCGGCCTGGGCCATGGGGGTCTTCGCGCCGTACGCCTCTTCCCAGCGGTCGGCGGCGATGTGCAGCCCGTAGCGGGACAGGACGCGGGCCCGGCGCAGACCGAGTTCCTCGGCGACGGCGGCGATGGAACCGCGGGCGGGCGCGACGGGGAGGGTCGCGGGGGCGCCGGGTGTGACCTCGGCGTCCTCCGCCTCGGCCAGTTCGGCCATCTCCTCGGAGACCGGGGAGTTCGGCAGCGGCTCGTCCTCGCCGGAGTAGCCGGGCTCCAGGCGGAGGTCCTCGGCGTCGGTCGGGAGGAGGTCGCCGGGGCCCATGTCGCCCGGGCGCAGTCGCTCGCTCCATGGCACCCACTCCGGGGCCAGGAGGGCGTCCGGTCCGGGAAGCAGGACCACCTCGTCCAGGGTCACGAACTTCGCGCGGGAGGCGCGGGCGACCGTGACGGCCCAGCGCCAGCCCCGGTACCCGAGTTCCTTGCACTCGAAGAAGTGGGTGACGACACGGTCGCCCTCGGACACCAGCCCCGCGTGCTCGCCGACCACGCCTGGCGCGGCGGCCTCCTCGGCGGCGGTGCGGGCGAGATCGACCGCCTCGGCGCACAGGCGGTCGGGGGTGCGGCTTCGCGTGGTCGCTGCGCTCACAGGTATCGCTTCTCTCCTACGCCGTCTCTCTGGTGCGTCTGCCTGTCGGCGGCGGGGCGGACGGAGCGGACCCGGGGACCGCGTCGACGTCCGCGCCCACTCACACTCGGGCGCACCTGTACCACCCATTCTGCGGGATGGCTGAGATACGCACGCTACCTGTTCGCGTGCGCTTGGCCTACACCGACGGGTCTGTTCCCTGCAGAAGTGCACGTCGATACGCGCGGTAACCGCACTACACACAGCTTTCTCGGGGCACTATGACGGGGTGGCAGCCGCGAAGACTCCCGAAGGTGCCACCGGGATCGGTGGGTCCAAAGAGATGTCCAAAGGGATCAACAAAGGGATCAGGGGCAGCAAGGGGAGCGGTCGAGGCAGCGGGCCGGGCCGGACGGGCGGGCCGCTCCGCGCGCTCGGCCGTGCCCTCCATCTGCCGGTGACGGGTCCCGCGCGCGGCATCCGCAAGGCGACCCACGCGCATGGAGCCGGCGAATCCGGGCTCGGCAAGCTGATCGAGCTGCACGGTGTGAACGGCGCCGGGGATGTGATGATCACGGTCGCGCTCGCCTCGACCGTGTTCTTCTCGGTTCCCACGGATGAAGCCCGGGGGCGCGTCGCCCTCTATCTCGCGATCACGATGGCGCCCTTCACGGTCCTCGCTCCGGTGATCGGGCCGCTCCTGGACCGCCTCCCGCACGGCCGCCGCGCGGCGATGGCGGGCGCGATGCTGGCCCGGGCGCTGCTCGCGCTGATCCTCTCGGGGGCGGTCGCCAGCGGCAGCCTGGAGCTGTATCCGGCGGCGCTGGGCGTACTGGTCGCGTCGAAGGCGTACGGGGTCGTCAGAAGCGCCGTCGTGCCCCGGCTGCTGCCGCCCAAGTTCTCCCTGGTGAAGGCCAACTCGCGGGTCACCCTCGGTGGGCTCCTCGCGACCGGCGTCGCCGCGCCGATCGGGGCGGGGCTGCAGGCCATCGGGTCGAGCTGGCCGCTCTACGGCGCCTTCGTGATCTTCATGGTGGGTGCGTTCCTGTCCTTCACCCTGCCGCCGAAGGTCGACTCGGCCAAGGGCGAGGACGTCGCGCTGCTGGCGGCGGACGAGGAGCATCTGCACGGGCCCCATCTCAAGCCGGTCAAGCGGCCCGGGCTGCGCACGGTCGGCATCGCCGTCACGCACGCCCTCGGCGCCAACGCCGCGCTGCGCTGTCTGTCGGGCTTCCTGACCTTCTTCCTCGCCTTCCTGCTGCGGGAGCATCCGCTCACGGGCGAGAGCGCGGCGGCGTCGCTGGGCCTGGTGGTCGTCGCGGCGGGCACGGGCAACGCGATCGGTACGTCGGTCGGGGCCTGGCTGCGCTCGAGGAAGCCGGAGATCATCATCGTGACGGTGGTGGTGTGCGCGCTGGGCGCGTCGATCACGGCCGCCGTCTTCTTCGGCGCGTTCCTGGTGGCCTGCCTGGCGGCGGTCGCCGGGTTCGCGCAGGCCCTGGCCAAGCTGTCCCTGGACGCGCTGATCCAGCGGGATGTGCCCGAGCAGGTGCGGACGTCGGCGTTCGCGCGCTCCGAGACGATCCTTCAGGTGTCCTGGGTGTTCGGCGGCGCGGTCGGCATCGTGATGCCCCTCAACGGCACGCTGGGCCTGTTCGTGGGCGCAGCGATCCTCGCCGCCGGCTGGCTGTCCACCGTCAAGGGCCTGCTGCGCTCGGCGCAGCTGGGAGGCCCCGCACGCCGCAGGGTGGCCTAGCGGGGTCCACGCCCCCCTCTGGGGACCCAGGACACCGGGGCCCAGGGGCAGCCTGTCGGGGCCCAGGACACCCTCTGGGGACCCGGGACACCCTCTGGGGCCAGGGACGCCTTCTCGGGGCCCAGGAGCAGCCTCTCGGGGCCGAGGACACCCTCACGGCCCGCGGCACGCCGCACCCCGCGTGGGAGGACCGGTGGAGGTGCCCGATAGCCTTCGGCCATGACCATGCTGCAATCCGTAGTGCGACGCCGCCGCGTCGTCGCCGCCGCCGGCGCCGTGTCCGCCGGACTGCTCGTCCTGTCCGCCTGCGACAAGCCGACGCCGCGGGCCACCGTGACGTTCGGCCACGACTCGGTGAGCGCCGAGGCCGAGTGCTACGACGACGGCAAGAGCATCGGCCAGGAAGAGGCCACCAAGTGCACGCAGAAGAAGGCGTCGCACACGATCAAGGTGCCGCAGAGCGAGACGCTGCGCATCGGTGTCGACCCTGAGATCGCCGACACGGGCTGGGCCCTGTGGATCAACGGCCAGCAGGTCACCAACGTCTACAAGAAGACGTACTACTCCTTCGCGGGCGTCGACCTCTTCGCCGACCAGCAGGGCCAGGCCGCGCCGAAGACGCTGAACATCAGCATCGTCGAGCAGGACAAGGCCGGTTCCGGCACCCCCAGCAAGCAGTACAAGGGCGTGTGGAACTTCAAGCTGGAGAACGCGGACGCCTGAGCCGCCCCCGATCATGCGCATCCTCGTAGCCACCGCGGTCCCGGTCGAACGGGACGCGGTGGCACGCGCGTTCACGGGGCCCGTGCGTGAGGTGCCGCTCCCGAGCGTGACCCTCCACCGGTTCGCCGGCACCGCCCTCCACAGCACCTCCGGCGGGTACGACCTGCTCGCCGCCGGTGTCGGCCCCGCCCTCGCCGCCGCCTCCACCGCCGCCGCGCTCACCGCGGCCGCGCTCGGAGGCGCCCCCTACGACCTCGTCGTCTCGGCCGGGATCGCCGGCGGTTTCCAGCCGGAGGCGCCTCTCGGGTCGCTCGTCGTCGCCGACGAGATCACGGTGGCCGATCTGGGGGCCGAGACGGCCGACGGGTTCCTGCCGGTGACCGAGCTGGGCTTCGGGACCGTCACCCACCGTCCGCCGAAACCACTGGTACGAGCTGCCGTGTCGGCGACCGGAGCGCGCGCCGGCGCCGTGCTGACCGTGTCGACCGTGACCGGGACCGCCGCCCGGGCCGCCGAACTCCTCGCCCGCCACCCCCGCGCGCTCGCCGAGGCCATGGAGGGCTTCGGTGTCGCCGAGGCCGCCGCCGCGCACGGGGTACCGGTACTGGAGTTGCGCGCGGTCTCCAACCCGGTCGGCCCGCGCGACCGCGCCGCCTGGCGCATCGGCGACGCGTTGACGGCACTGACGGACGGCTTCGGGAAGCTCGCGCCCGCACTGGAGAGTTGGAACCCACATGACCGCACTCACTGAGCCGCTGCAGATCGCGTACTCCCCCTGCCCGAACGACACCTTCGTCTTCGACGCCCTCGCCCACGGCCGCGTCCCCGGCGCCCCGGCGCCGGACGTGACGTTCGCGGACATCGACATCACCAACGGCATGGCCGAGCGCGGCGAGTTCGACGTGTTGAAGGTGTCGTACGCCGTGCTGCCGTACGTCCTCGACGAGTACGCGCTGCTGCCCTGCGGCGGCGCACTCGGGCGGGGCTGCGGGCCGCTGGTGCTGACGCGGGAGGCCAGGGCCGATCTGACGGGCCGTACGGTCGCCGTGCCCAGCGAGAGGTCGACGGCGTACCTGCTGTTCCGGCTGTGGGCGGCGGACACGCTCCCGGGGGGCGTCGGCGAGATCGTGGTCATGCCGTTCCACGAGATCATGCCCGCCGTGCGGGACGGGAAGGTCGACGCGGGACTCGTCATCCACGAGGCACGCTTCACCTACCAGAACTACGGGCTGCACAAGCTCGCGGACATGGGCGAGCACTGGGAGAACAGCACCGGGCTGCCCATCCCGCTGGGCGCGATCATCGCCAAGCGATCACTGGGCGCGCAGACTTTGACGCGGCTCGCCGACTCGATTCGCACGTCCGTCCGCGCGGCCTGGGCCGATCCCGAGGTGTCCCGCCCGTACGTCATGGAGCACGCCCAGGAAATGGATCCGGCCGTCGCCGACCAGCACATCGGTCTGTACGTCAATGAATTCACCGCCGACCTCGGCGAGGACGGCTATGCGGCGGTTCGGGGCCTGCTCACACGTGCGGCGGCCGAGGGGCTGGTGCCGCCCCTCGGCCCGAACGCGCTGGATTTCCCCTGAGGGGCGGTTATACGTCGAGTTGGTCGGCCACCGCGCGCAGCAGGCCGGCGATCTTCTTGCCGGCGGCCTTGTCGGGGTAACGGCCCCTTTCGAGCATCGGCGTGATGTTTTCGAGGAGAGTCGTCAGATCCTGGACGATGGAGGCCAGTTCGTCCGGCTTCTTGCGGGTCGCGGCCGCGACCGAGGGCGTCGGGTCGAGGATGATGACCGAAAGGGCCTGGTCGCCGCGCTGGCCGGCGACGACACCGAACTCGACTCGCTGACCCGGCTTGAGTGTCTCGACTCCGGCGGGGAGGACGGAGGAATGGACGAAGACGTCACCGCCGTCGTCGCGGGAGAGAAAGCCGAAGCCCTTCTCGCTGTTGAACCATTTGACCTTGCCGGTAGGCACGTCTGTCCTCGTCCTCGTACTCGTCGGAAAACTGCTTCTGGAACGGCTCTTGATAGCACTGGGGCGGGTCGTCGGGACCCGCCGGTTCCCAGGCTAATGGTCTTCACGCCGGTGACAAGACGTCGCCCGGTTGTTCCTCGCCGCAGGGAACTACCCTGGTCCGGTGCGTGACAAAACCCAAACGAATTCCGCCGAGCCCGGTGACCGACTGATCCGCGCCGGTGCGCTCGTCTTCTTCATCGGTGCCGTGGCCACTTTGGTCACGGTGGCCCCGATGCTGCTCGGTACGACGCCCTTTCCGACGTACATGTTCGGCTTGAGCATGCTCATGGGCGTCGGCTTCCTGCTGGCCGGTGCCGGAGTGCTCCAGTCGATCGCGGCCGGGCGCCGTCAGGCGCGGGCCGCCGGGCGGTAGTCCGCCAGCCAGTCCGGGAACTCGGTGAGGTCCTTCAGGACCACGTCCGCGCCGGCCGCGCTCAGCTCGTCCGCGTCGCACGGGCCGGTGGGCACCGCGACCGAGAACGCGCCGGCCTTGCGTGCGCCGCGGACGTCCCCGACGTGGTCGCCGACGTACACGCCCGCGCCGTGCTCGCGCAGCGCGTCCGCCTTCTGCTCCGCCCACAGGTCGCCGATGACCTCGTCCGGTTCGATGCCCAGGTGCTTTAGGTGCAGCTTGGCGTTGGGCTCGTGCTTGGCCGTGACGACGATCGCCCGTTTGCCGGCCGCCCGCACCGCCGCTATCGCCTCCCGGGCGCCGGGCATCGCGGGCGTCGGCACGATGGCGATCGTCGGGTACATCGCGCGGTAGAGGTCGGCCATGGGCGCGATCCGCTCCGCGGGAAACCAGTTGACCAGCTCCTGGGCGAGCGGCGGCCCGAGCCGCGTGACCGCCAGATCGGCGTCGATGTACGTCCCCGTCCGCTCGGCCAGCGCCAGGTAGCAGGCACGGATGCCGGGCCGGGAGTCGATGAGGGTCATGTCGAGGTCGAAACCGACGGTCGGCGCGGGAGTTGTGGAGGCCATATGGGCCATTGTGCCCAGGCTCCGTGACGGGCAGGCGTCCGTGTTCCTGTGACGTGTGCCTGTCTACCGCCGCCGCTGCGACCGCCACACCAGGAACAGCGCCGACGCGACGGCCGCCCCCCGCACCACCCACGGCCAGGTCTGGGCGATCGCGTCGCTCATGTGGCCTTCGGCGATGGGCTCGCCCCAGCGGCCCTCGGTCCGTCCCCACAGCCACACGGCACCGGCGGTCAGGGACAGGCCGGGCAGGATCACGACCGCCCACTTCGTCTCGGCGTCGCTCAGGCGCCGGGAGGCGTAGGCGATGGCCCAGCCCAGCACGAGGGCGATCCAGTTGCCGAGGACGGCTCCGGCGACGAGGAGTACGGCGGCGAGGAGGAGGAAGGGGTTGGCCCAGCCGCCCGAGGCACCGGTGCCGCCGTTGCCACTGCCGAGGAGCCGGAAGCGGCGGCGCGTGGCGGGGGCCTCGACGACGGCCTCCGGGGCGGGCGCGGGTGCGGCGGGTGCGGGCTTGCCGAGCCGCACCAGCTTTCCGAGTGACCCCGCCTTCGCCGCCTGGCCCGCCTTTCCCGACCTCTGGACCGTGGGCGCGGGCTGCTGCTCGGCCGTGTCCTTCTCCACCGCCGGATCCGCCTTCGGCGGCGGAGGCTTCAGCAGCTCCGGGATCTCCACGCCGCCGACGAATCCGGGAACGCTGTCCCCCACCCCGAACGCGCTGCTGTCCACCCGCCACCAGTCCGGCTGCGCCGCGCTGTCCCCGAGTTCGTGAGTGCTCGCGAGGTGCGGCGGGGAGGGCACGTCGGGCGGGCCGGGGTCGGGGGACGCCTGCGCCGGGCGCGGACGCGGTACGACCCGCCGCAGCCCCTTCGTCCGACCGCCGCCGTTCTCCTCCGGTTCCCGGTCCCGCTGTACGGGCACGGAGGCGGCCGGCGCCTGCGGTGTGCCGCCGGTGCCGGTGCCGCCGGCGGCCCGGACGACCTCGTCGGGGCTGCCCAGGCGGGCGATGATGCGGCGGACGGCGGCGGGGCTGTCGACGGTGACCTTGGCGCGGCGCCGGTCGATCTCGTTCCGCAGCTCCGACACCAGGCGCATCCGGTCGGACGACGGCAACTGCCGCTGCTGGGCCACGTCGCCGACGCGGCTCAGATACTCGTAGACGACCTGGTCGCTCTCGATACCCACGAAGTCCCCTCCGGGGTTGGCGCGTTGGATACCTCGTCGGACGACGGTATCGCGGGTGGGCGTATCTGCCGTAGTGGCGGGCGGTCGTGCCGGGGTTGCAGCGCGGCGCTGCGGGGTGCCGTGGGGGTGTGTCGCGCAGCCCGGCGCCACGGGGGTGCCGCTGCGCCCACCCGTGCCGCCCCAGCGGCACGACTGCCCGCAGCTGCGCACGAGTGCCCGCGGCTGCGCGTGGCTGCTCACAGCTGTGTGCGGCTGGCCGCAGGTGGGGCAGATCGGAGGTACACGCGCGCCCCGGTGTCATGGCCACCCGCTACCGTGGGTCGGATGAGCAACTCGGCAACACCGCCGCGCTCCCTCGCGGAGGCGCTTCGCGCCAGGGACGACGCCTCCCTGGCGGCGCTGCTGCGCGCCCGCCCCGACCTCATCACCCCCGTGCCCACGGACCTCACGCAGCTCGCGACCCGCGCCGGTACCCGCGCGTCCGTCGTCCGTGCCCTGGAGCGGCTCGACCGGTTCGCGTTGCAGACGGCGGAGGCGCTGGCCGTGGCGGCGGACCCGGCGTCGTACGAGGAGCTGCTGGGGCTGATGGCGGGTGACGAGGCCGACCCGGTGGTCACGGCCGCGCTGCCGCGGGCGCTCGGCACGCTGCGCACGCAGGCCCTGGTGTGGGGCGGCGACGACCGGCTGCGGCTCGTCCGTACGGCCCGGGAGCTGCTCGCGCCCTCGCCGCAGCATCCGTCGCCGACAGGGCTGGGCCCGACGGTGCAGGAGGCGACGGCGGGCATGTCGCCGGGGCGTATCCAGGAGATCGTGACGGCGGCGGGGCTCCCCTCGACCCACGACGCGGTGTCGGCCGTGACCTCGCTCAGCAAGCTCTTCACGAACCGGAAACGGATGGGGGCGCTGCTCGCCGGTGCGCCGGGGGAGTCGGGGGAGGTGCTGGCCCGGCTGGAGTGGGGGCCGCCGTACGGCCAGGTCACCGCCGAGCCCGCGGCCCATCTGCGCTGGCTCCTCGACCGGGGGCTGCTGCTGCCGACGGCGCCGGGGACGGTCGTACTCCCTCGGGAGGTGGCCCTGCATCTGCGCGGCGGCCGGGCGCACCGGGCCACCGAGCCGCTGCCGCCCGCGGTGGAGGCGGCGGCCACGCACCGTCCACAGGTTGTGGACGCGACGGCGGCCGGGCAGGCGTACACCGCGCTGGCGACGGTCGAAGAGCTGCTGAAGGACTGGCACGAGGGCGGGCCCGCGGTGCTGCGGGCGGGCGGGCTCAGTGTCCGTGACCTGAAGCGGACCGCCGTCGCCCTGGACGTGTCCGAGCCGATCGCCGCCTTCTGGGTCGAACTCGCCTACGTGGCGGGCCTGGTGGCCCCCGACGGCGAGGCCGACGAGCGGTACGCGGCGACCCCGGCCCACGACGAGTGGCTGGAGCAGCCTCCGGCCCAGCGGTGGGCACTGCTCGCGGAGGCGTGGCTGACGGCGACGCGGACGGCCGGGCTGGTCGGCGGGCGGGACGCGAAGGAACGTACGTTGTCGGCGCTGGGGCCGGGGCTGGACCGCTCCGCCGCGCCCGAGGTACGACACCGGGTGCTGACCCTGCTGGCCGGGCTGCCGGAGGGTGCCTCGCCGTCCGCCGAGTCGGTGCTGGCCCGCCTGAGCTGGGAACGCCCGTTGCGGGGCCCGCAGCGTGAGGACGACCTGCGTGCCCGGCTCGCCCGCTGGACGCTGTCGGAGGCGGAGCTGCTGGGGGTGACCGGCCGTGGGGCGCTGTCCTCGCAGGGACGGGCGCTGCTGGGCGCGCCCGCGCCGAAGGCGGCAGCCGACGAACCGGTGGGCCCGGGCGACAAGCTCCCCGTCCGCCACCACCCGTCGCCGGCCGTCGAGCCCCTCTCCCCCGCCGAACAGGCCACCGCCTCCACCGCGGCCGCCCGCATCCTCGCGCCGCTCCTTCCCGAGCCCCTGGACCACGTCCTGCTCCAGGCCGACCTGACGGCGGTGGCGCCGGGGCCGTTGAAGCGGCCGCTGGCGGACACGCTGGGCGTGCTCGCGGACGTGGAGTCGAAGGGCGGGGCGACGGTCTACCGCTTCACGCCCGGCTCCGTGCGCCGCGCCCTGGACTCCGGCCGGTCCGCCTCCGACCTGCACGCGTTCCTGGCCGAGCACTCCCGTACGCCGGTTCCGCAGCCGTTGGCGTACCTGATCGACGACGTGGCACGCCGGCACGGCCACCTGCGCGTGGGTGCCGCCTCCGCCTATGTCCGGTGCGACGACGACGCGCTGCTCAACGAGATCATGGCCGACAAGCGGGCGGCAGGCCTCCGCCTGCGGCGCCTCGCCCCCACGGTCCTGGCCACCCAGGCCGACCCGGCCGTACTGCTCGACGGCCTGCGCGCGATGGGCTTCGCCCCGGCCGCCGAGTCCGCCGAGGGCGACGTCCTGATCGCCCGCGCCCACGCCCACCGCACCCCGCCACGCACACCCCCCGAGCCGGTCCCGGACGGCCCTCCGGTCCCGGACCCGACCCTGCTCTCGGCCGCGATCCGCGCCATCCGCGCCGGCGACCTCGCCTCCACGACCCCCCGCAAGCCGGCGTCCGCCACCCCCGCCACCGGTGGCGAGCTCCCCCGCACCAGCCCCGCCGAGACCCTTGCCACCATGCAGGCCGCCGTCCTCACCGGCGAGACCCTGTGGATCGGCTACGTCAACGCCGAGGGCGCCGCCACCCAGCGCGTCATCGCCCCGATACGCGTCGAGGGCGGCTTCGTGACGGCGTACGACCACACGGCGGACGAGGTACGGACGTATCCGCTGCACCGGGTGACGGGGGTGGCGGAGCTGGCGGAGGACTCCGGCTGAGCCATGGACACCACGGCCCGTGCTGCCGTCCTCGCCGCCGTCCGCGTCGTCCGCGTCCTGCCGGTGTGACGCACACCCCGCCCGCTTCGCGGCCGGTGAGGCACACTGGACGTTTGGCCGTGACCTCTGGCCTTTCGGAAAGGGTGCCGCGCGTGAATGGTCCACTCATCGTCCAGTCGGACAAGACTCTCCTGCTCGAAGTCGACCACGAGCGGGCGGACGACTGCCGTCGGGTCATCGCGCCGTTCGCCGAGCTGGAGCGGGCGCCGGAGCACATCCACACCTACCGGGTGACGCCGCTCGGGCTGTGGAACGCGCGGGCCGCCGGACATGACGCCGAGCAGGTCGTCGACGCGCTGGTGGAGTTCAGCCGGTACCCGGTGCCGCACGCGCTGCTCGTGGACATCGCCGAGACGATGGACCGGTACGGCCGCCTGACCCTGTCCAAGCACCCGGCGCACGGACTGGTTCTCACCTCCACCGACCGGCCGGTGCTGGAGGAGGTCCTGCGCTCGAAGCGGATCGCCCCGCTGGTCGGCAACCGCATCGACCCCGACACCGTCGCCGTGCATCCCTCCGAGCGCGGGCAGATCAAGCAGACGCTGCTGAAGCTGGGGTGGCCGGCCGAGGATCTCGCGGGGTACGTCGACGGCGAGGCGCACGCGATCGAGCTGGCCGAGGAGGGATGGGCGCTCAGGCCGTACCAGAAGCAGGCCGTGGAGAACTTCTGGCACGGCGGATCCGGTGTGGTCGTCCTGCCCTGCGGGGCCGGGAAGACGCTGGTCGGTGCCGGGGCCATGGCACAGGCCAAGTCGACCACCCTCATCCTCGTCACGAACACCGTCTCCGCCCGCCAGTGGAAGCACGAGCTGGTGAAGCGGACCTCGCTGACCGAGGAGGAGATCGGCGAGTACAGCGGGACGAAGAAGGAGATCCGGCCCGTCACGATCGCCACGTACCAGGTGCTGACGACCAAGCGGAAGGGCGTCTATCAGCACCTGGAGCTGTTCGACTCCCGGGACTGGGGGCTGATCCTCTACGACGAGGTGCACCTGCTGCCGGCGCCGGTCTTCAAGTTCACGGCGGACCTGCAGGCCCGGCGACGGCTGGGGCTGACGGCGACCCTGGTGCGTGAGGACGGGCGCGAGTCGGACGTCTTCTCGCTGATCGGCCCGAAGCGGTTCGACGCGCCGTGGAAGGAGATCGAGGCGCAGGGGTACATCGCGCCCGCGGACTGTGTGGAGGTGCGGGTCAATCTCACCGACTCCGAGCGGCTCGCGTACGCCACCGCCGAGACCGAGGAGAAGTACCGCTTCTGCGCCACGACCGCGACCAAGCGGAAGGTGACGGAGGCGATCGTGCGCCGGTTCGCGGGGCAGCAGATCCTCGTCATCGGGCAGTACATCGACCAGCTCGACGAGCTGGGAGAACACCTCGACGCGCCCGTGATCAAGGGCGAGACGTCCAACGCGCAGCGCGAGAAGCTCTTCGAGGCGTTCCGGCAGGGCGAGATCAGCGTGCTCGTGGTGTCGAAGGTGGCGAACTTCTCCATCGACCTGCCCGAGGCGACGGTCGCCATCCAGGTGTCGGGGACCTTCGGGTCACGGCAGGAGGAGGCGCAGCGGCTGGGGCGGGTGCTGCGGCCGAAGGCGGACGGCCACCAGGCCCACTTCTACTCCGTGGTCGCCCGGGACACCATCGACCAGGACTTCGCCGCGCACCGGCAACGGTTCCTGGCGGAACAGGGGTACGCCTACCGGATCGTGGACGCGGACGAGCTGCTCGCGGACAGCTGAGGACCCGCAGGAGGGTCACTTACGGCGGACGCCCGCCTCTTCGCCGTACTCCCCGAGGATGACGACGTCGAAGGCGGCGCCCGCGAACACCTTCACGGCACGCACGGCATCGCCGAAGACGTGACGGTGGCTGCCGAGGACGGGGGTGGCGCCGGCCGGGCGGGGCGGGCGCGGGACTGTGGTGATGGTTGCTGCGCTCATACCTCCATGGTGGCTTGCCGGCATAAGGACGGCATCGGTCTGCGGAGCGAACCCGGGTGGTCGCCGCGTAGTACTTCGGGGCGAGCGGCCACCCTCAGGGGGGAGGGCCCGTCCCCTAGGGGACGGGGAGGGAACGGGACAGTACGGGAGGCGACCGGGAAATCCATTGGCTCCCGGCCGCGCGGCTCACCTACAATCTCCGCTCTTGCCCGCCTCCCCAGGAGTGCAGCCCTCCGGACGGAAACCGGACGGCATCCCGAAGCTGCGAAGCGACTCAGCCACCTCTCCAGCAGGTCCTTCCGGAGGCACCCCCTTGTCCAGCCCGGCCCCGACCCCGCCCACGCCCGTCGACGACCCCCTCGCCCGCGAACGCTCCCACCTCGCCGAATCGCGCGCCGCCCTGCGTGCCATGCGCGAGGACGCCGAGTCCCTCGACATCAGCGACGTCACCGCGAACTGGGTCAACGCCCAGATCCTGGAGCGCCAGATCGGTGAGCGCATCAAGGCGCTGGCCGACCTCAGCCACACCCCGCTGTTCTTCGGCCGGCTCGACTACCTGCACGCTCCCGGCGCCGAGACGGCCGAGGGCGCGGAGGGCGAGCGCCCGCGGCCGGAGGCCGCTTATCAGACGCTGCACATCGGGCGTCGGCACGTGCACGACCACGACGGCGACCCGATGGTCATCGACTGGCGCGCACCGGTGTCCCAGCCCTTCTACCGGGCCTCCAAGAAGAACCCGATGGACGTCGCGCTGCGCCGCCGCTTCGGTTACACGGGCGGCGACCTGACGGCGTACGAGGACGAGCACCTGTCCGACCCCACTGATGCATCGGGGGCCGCCGCCACCAGCAAGCTGCTCCAGCAGGAGATCGAGCGCCCGCGTGTGGGCCCGATGCGGGACATCGTGGCGACCATCCAGCCCGAGCAGGACGAGATCGTGCGGGCTGGGCTGGGCGGGACGGTGTGCGTGCAGGGAGGCCCGGGGACCGGAAAGACGGCCGTCGGCCTGCACCGCGTCGCGTATCTCCTCTACGCCCACCGCGAGCGGCTCGCCCGCACCGGCACCCTCGTCATCGGCCCGAACAGGTCCTTCCTGCACTACATCGAGCAAGTGCTGCCCGCGCTCGGCGAGTTGACGGTCAAGCAGGCCACCGTCGACGACCTGGTGTCCGGGTACGTGGAGGTGCGCGGCACGGACGACGCGACCGCGGCGGTCATCAAGGGCGACGCGAGGATGGCGGAGGTACTGCGGCGGGCCGTCCACTCGCACGTGACGATGCCGACCGAGCCGGTCGTCGTCGTGCGCGGCTCGCGCCGCTGGCGGGTACCGGCGTACGAACTCGAGGACATCGTCCGCGAGTTGCTGGAGCGCGGCATCCGCTACGGCGCCGCCCGCGAGGCCCTCCCGCAGCGCATCGCGCACGCGGTGCTGGTACAGATGGAACGGTCCGGCGAGGCGCCGGACGACCGGGTGCAGGACGCGGTGGCCCGCAACGCGG
Organism: Streptomyces sp. NPDC006602; assembly: GCF_042870385.1. Lineage (NCBI taxonomy): Bacteria > Bacillati > Actinomycetota > Actinomycetes > Kitasatosporales > Streptomycetaceae > Streptomyces > Streptomyces sp. NPDC006602. The sequence continues at coordinate 195,309 of NZ_JBIAHG010000014.1, forward strand.
CGGTGAAGGCGGCCGTCAAGCAGGTCTGGCCGCCCGTCGACCCGGCGAAACTCGTGCTGCGCCTGCTGACGGACGCGGACTTCCTCGCCGTACACGCGGACGGAGTCCTGACCGAGGACGAGCAGAAGACGATCCTCTGGGCGAAGCCCGTGCGCAGCGTGAAGTCCGCCAAGTGGGCGCCCGCGGACGCGGTGTTGATCGACGAGGTGACCGACCTCGTCCAGCGCACGCACTCCCTGGGCCACGTGGTCCTGGACGAGGCGCAGGACCTGTCCCCCATGCAGTACCGGGCCGTCGGCCGCCGCTGCACCACCGGCTCGGCCACCGTCCTCGGCGACCTCGCGCAGGGCACCACCCCCTGGGCGACCCGGAGTTGGGACGAGGCCCTCGCCCACCTCGGCAAGCCGGACGGCGTGATCGAGGAGCTGACGGCCGGTTTCCGCGTGCCGACGGACGTCATCACCTACGCCTCCCGCCTGCTCCCGCACATCGCCCCGGGCCTGACCCCGGTCGCCTCGGTCCGCGAGAACCCGGGCTTCTTCGACGTCCGCCCGGTCTCCGAGACCACCCAAGTGATCGCGTCCTGCGAGGAGTTGCTGCGTCACGAGGGCTCGACCGGCCTGATCGCCGCCGACGCCCGCGTCCCCGCCCTGGCGGAGGCGCTGACCGCGGCCGGCATCGGCTACCTGGCACCCGGTGAGGAGACGACGCGGGAGACCCGCCTCACCCTCGTCCCCGCCTCCCTCGCCAAGGGCCTGGAGTACGACTACGTCGTCCTCGACGAACCCCGGGCCGTGGTCGACGGCGAACCGGACGAGCGCACCGGCCTGCGCCGCCTGTACGTGGCCCTGACCCGAGCGGTCTCGGGCCTGATCGTGACGCACGCGGCGCCGCTGCCGCCTCAGCTCAGCTGAGGCCCGCCTCCGCGTCCAGCACCCGCCGCCACTCCGAGACCGCCGCCACCGACACCGGTCGGCCCCAGCCGTCCGGCCGGGCGGCCCCGCCGATGTGAAAGGCGTCGATCCCGGCGGCCCGGAGCGTGGGCACGTGGTCCAGGCGCAGTCCGCCGCCGACCAGGATCCGCTGCTCGTAGCCGGGCTCGCCGCCCCGCCTGCGCCCCGCCTCGTCGAGCAGTGTGGGGAGCCCGTCGTCGACGCCGGCCGCCGAACCGGCGGTCAGGAAGGTGTCGAGGCCGGGCAGCCCGTCCAGCTGCTTGCGCAGGTCGTCCCGGTCGGCGCAGTGGTCGATCGCGCGGTGGAAGGTCCACCGGCAGCCGTCCAGCTCTGCGGCCAGGCGCTCCACGGCCGCGAGGTCCACGCCGCCGTCCGCGTCGAGGAACCCGAGCACGAACTCCTCGGCGCCCGCGCCCCGCAGTTCCCCGGCGACCCGTACCAGCCGGTCGACGTCCTCGGCGGCTCCCGCCGCGAACCCGTCCGTCGGCCGCAGCATCACGCGCAGCGAGATGTCGACGGCGGCCCGGATCCCGGCGACCGTGCCGGCCGACGGGGTCAGCCCGTCGGCCGCGATGTCGGTGACCAGCTCGAGCCGGTCGGCGCCTCCGGCCTGGGCGGCGACGGCGTCCTCGATGTCGAGGGCGATCACCTCCAGGACTGCACGCTTGCTCATGGGACCCCATTCGTCGGGCGGCTTCAGGTCCGTCTGCAGACCCGGCTACAGGTCTGGCTGCAGACCCCTGGCACAGGTCTAGTCCAATCCAGCCTACGCCTGTACGATCACGCCGCTACAGGGACCCGCTCACCCGAAGATGTTCAGCTCCTCCTCCTTCGCCCCCGCGAGCTCGTACGACACCCCCGCCGCCGAACGCCCCCCATACAGCCGTACGAGGGTGGCGGCGTCGCCGATGTACCGCGCCGGGGGCCGCTCCCCCGGAACCCCGCCCAGCCGCAGCGGCTCGTCGATGTCGTCGAGGTCGGCCTGGAGCGGGACGTGGTCGCGCTCCCGGGTGATCCGGGCGAGGAGCGCCAGCGCGTCCGGCAGTCCCGCGCCCGCGTACGCCTCCGGTTCGCCGAGCGCCTCGCGCACGTCACCGGCGTGCACCCACTCGCCCAGCGCGATCCCGTCCAGCACTCCGCCCGCCCCGGCGATCACGGGACCCGCCTCCGTCATCCCCCGTTCCAGTTCGTCCACGATCCGCCGGTTCGGCCATTCGGCCCGCTCGGCGATGTCCCGGTCGTTCGACTCGGGGGAGAAGACGTCCTTGTCGTACCTGCTCTCCACCACCCGCATCAGCGCGGCGGAGCAGTGCGCGAGCACGTCCCGCACGGTCCAGCCCGGACAGGCTGTCGTCGGCAGGGCGAAGTCCGCGTCCGGCCGGGCCCGCAGCAGTGGCACGAGGGCGTCCCGCTCGGTGGTCAGAAGTCGGCCGGGCAGTTCGGGGTCACGTTCGTCGGCAGAAGTCGCAGAAGTCATGGGCTCCACGCTAGGGGCTGACAACTGTTGCGTGATTCATCAATGAATCTCAGCGTTTCTTATCTGTTATCTTGATCGGGTGAAGCTTTCCGAGTGGGCGGCACGCAACGGTGTGCATTACCAGACCGCGTGGGCGTGGGCGAAAGAGGGCCGTATGCCGGTCCCGGTGCGCCAGACGCCATCCGGGACATGGCTGGTCGACGAGCCCGCCGCGGAGACGTCCGGCCGGGTCGTGGCGTACTGCCGGGTCTCGTCGGCGGACCAGAAGCCGGACCTTGACCGGCAGGTGGCCCGCGTGGTCCAGGGGGCGACTGGCCTCGGCCTGCCGGTCGCGGAGGTTGTGACCGAGGTCGGCTCGGGGCTGAACGGACGTCGGCGCAAGCTGCACCGGGTGCTGTCCGACCCGCAGGC
>NZ_JBIAHG010000015.1:0-167699 GCF_042870385.1 Streptomyces sp. NPDC006602
AACCATCCCCCCCGGGGGCTCCCCGCTGGGGGGGGGGGGGGGTTCGGCGGGGGGGGGGGGGGGGGGCGGGGACGTGTCGGGGGGTGTCCGTCCTCGGAACGGCGCGGAATCGGTCGCTCACCAACTTGACGGTGTTGACGCGCCAACCCTGCGGGCGGACACCCCCCGACACGTCCCCTTGCCGCCGTACGCGCCTGCGGGAGCGCCCACCTTGCGGCGCCGCCGGTGGCGGTGACCTCTTGGCCGACCGCCAGCCCTGCGGGCGCCCCCCCGACACGTCCCCTTCGCGCCGTACGCGGGTGCGGGAGCGTCCACCTTGCGGCGCCGGTGGCGGTCTGGCGAGGTGCACCTCTTGGCCGACCGAGTCGGGTGGTGGGTGGGCATAGGCCGGGGGACTGGGGGCGGAGCCCCCAGTCGGCGGACGCGCAGGTGCCGGGTGCCGGGTGCCGGGAGACGTGGGGTAGCCGGGGCCGCCCGCACGAGACGACCGGTCCCGTCGGTAGCTACGGGACCGGTCGTGTCGTGCGCTGGTTACCGAGAGACGGTCTCCTTTACCGGCGCCGCGACGGCATCGTCGGACACCGCCACCCGCGCGGAGTGCTTCCGTCCCGGGATCAGCAGCGCCGCAACTCCGGCGCCGGCCACCACCACCGCCCCCGTCACCAGCGCCGGCCGCAGCCCGTCGACAAAGGCCTGCCCGCTCTCGTAGCCGCCCTGTGCCGAGAAGATCGACGCCATGACGGCGATGCCGAGCGCGCCGCCGACCTCGCGCAGGGCGTTGTTGGCGCCGGAGGCGATGCCCTGTTCGTGGGCGCGGACACTGGACATCACCAGGTTGGAGGCGGGGGCGAAGAACAGGGCCATGCCGATGCCGCTGATGATCAGGCCGGGCAACTGGACGCCGTAGGACGCGTCGGCAGTGACCACGGAGGCCATCCACGCGAGGCCGGCCGCCTGGAGGAAGAGGCCGGCGGCGACGACCGGGCGGCCGCCGATGCGGTCGGAGAGGATGCCCGCGATCGGCGCGACGAGCATCGGCATGCCGGTCCAGGGCAGCATCCGCAGGCCCGCCTCGGTGGGCGAGTAGCCGAGCACGCCCTGCATGTACTGGCTGAGCAGGAAGATCGACCCGAACATTCCGAGGAACATCAGCAGGCTCGCCACGTTGATGCCGGTGAAGGCGCGGTTCCGGAACAGCCGCATCGGCAGCATGGGGTTCTTGTTGTGGATGCCGTGGTGGACGAAGCCGGCGAGCAGCGCGGTGCCCGCGAACAGGCCGGTCAGTACGAGAGGGCTGGTCCAGCCGTCGACGGGGCTGCGGACCAGGCCGTAGACGATCCCGAACAGGCCGGCGCTGGCGAGCAGGGTGCCGGGGATGTCGAGCCGGGCGCCGGTGCCGTGTGACTCGGCGAGGCGGAGTCGGGCGAGCGGCAGGAGGGCGATGCCCAGCGGGACGTTCAGCCAGAAGATCCACTGCCAGGAGATGTGTTCGGTCAGGCTGCCGCCGATGAGCGGGCCGGAGGCCACGGCGAGGCCGTTGACGGCGCCCCAGATGCCGTACGCCATTCCGCGCTTGGCGGCGGGCACGGCCGCTGTGAGGAGGGTGAGCGTCAGCGGCATCATGATCGCCGCGCCTACACCCTGGACCGCGCGTGCGGCGATGAGGGAGTCGATGCCGGGCGCCATGGCCGCGGCGGCGGACGCCGCGGTGAAGACGGCGGTGCCGATGATGAAGAGGCGACGGCGGCCGAAGCGGTCGCCGAGCGCCGCGCCGAACATCAGGAAGACGGCGAAGGTGAGCGTGTAGGCGCTCACCGTCCATTCCAGGTCGTCCAGCGCTCCCCCGAGATCCTTGCGGATGGAGGGCAGGGCGGTGGTGACGACGAGGTTGTCGAGGGCCGCCATGAACCCGGCGACGCTGGTGATGACGAGGGCCCAGACGGCTCCCCCGCGACGTGCGGTCTGCTGTGACATCTCTCCCCCAGAGAGTGATCATCCAGATCGGTTAGTTATTGATTACTAACTTTCGCGCTCATGAAAAGGTGCTCGCGACGCCTTCGCTTCGCTACTTCTGCAGCCGACCTTCGAGTCGCGCCGACGGGTAGAGCCCTTCCCAGACCCTGTGCTCGGGCGGGAAGCCCATGGCCACCAGGCAGTTGATGAGCATGCCGTACGCCATGAAGGTCGTCGTCTCCTTGGCGTCGCCACCGAGGGGCAGGTGCACCGTGTCCCACAGCCGCATCCAGCCGGCCCGCACCGCCTCGCCGAACTCGTGCTCCCCGACCTCCGCGGCGGCGGCCACGGCGACGTACACCTGCATCTGCATCATCAGCCGCTCGGGCTGCTCCGCGATGACCTTGGTGTACGCGTTCGCCATGGCACGCAGGGCCTCTTCACCCTCAAGCCCCTTGGCGGCCTCCTCGAAGGTGCGGATGCTGTCGTCCATGCACCGCTCGGCCGCCGCGATGAAGATGGCCTTCTTGCCCGGGAAGAGCCGGAAGAGGTACGGCTGCGAGACGCCGACCCGCTTGGCGATCGCCTCGGTCGAGGTGCCGTGGTAGCCACCACGGGCGAACTCGGCCGTTGCCGCACGGATGACGCTCTCGCGCCTCTCTTCTGCGCTCATCCTGACCATGGCAGTAAGTTAGTGCTCAATCACTAACTACGTCAAGGGCTCATGTTCCTGGCCCAGGATGACCGAGAAGTGCCCATGCGCCCCACGAGTAAGGGGCGCCCCACAATGGAGGACGCCCCTTACCGCCGCTCCGGCGTCAGGCCAGCCGTACGACCGCCCGCGACATGCCCAGCACCTTCTGCCCGGCGCTGGTCGCCGTGAGGTCCACGCGGACCGTGTTGTCGTCGAGTTTGGCCGCTACCTTGCCGCTGACCTCGATGGTGGCGCCCTTGTCGTCGTTCGGGACGACGACGGGCTTGGTGAAGCGGACGCCGTACTCGACGACCGAACCCGGGTCGCCGGCCCAGTCGGTGACCACGCGGATCGCCTCGGCCATGGTGAACATGCCGTGCGCGATGACGTCCGGCAGCCCGACCTCCTTGGCGAACTTCTCGTTCCAGTGGATCGGGTTGAAGTCGCCGGAGGCGCCGGCGTACTGGACGAGGGTGGCGCGGGTCACGGAGAACGTCCGGGCGGGCAGCTCGGTGCCGACCTCGACGTCGCTGTACGCGATGTTGGCGGTCATCTGCTCAGCCCCCTTCGGTCGCGCGGGCGACGAGCTTGGTCCAGGCGGTCACGACGTGCTCGCCGGCCTCGTCGTGGACCTCGCCGCGGATGTCCAGAATGTCGTTGCCCGCCATGGACTTGATCGCCTCGATGGTCGACGTGACCGTGAGCCGGTCACCGGCGCGCACGGGGCGGACGTAGGCGAACTTCTGGTCACCGTGCACCACCCGGCTGTAGTCGAGGCCGAGCTGCGGGTCCTGAACGACCTGTCCCGCCGCCTTGAAGGTGATCGCGAACACGAAGGTCGGCGGGGCGATCACATCGGGGTGACCGAACGCCTTGGCGGCCTCCGGGTCCGTGTACGCGGGGTTCTCATCACCCACCGCCTCCGCGAACTCACGGATCTTCTCCCGGCCCACCTCGTAGGGGTCGGTGGGCGGATAGGTCCGCCCCACGAAGGACTGGTCGAGCGCCATGGCTCGGTACCTCCTGAAGTCTGCTGAACCGAAACGACGTGAGGCCGCCCCCCGACTGCGGGGGCGGCCTCACGTACGAGCCTGATTTATCGCGTTTCGCGGTGCGCGGTGTGCGCGTTGCAACGCGGGCAGTGCTTCTTCATCTCCAGTCGGTCCGGGTTGTTACGCCGGTTCTTCTTGGTGATGTAGTTCCGCTCCTTGCACTCCACGCAGGCCAGCGTGATCTTCGGGCGGACGTCGGTGGCAGCCACAGGAGTGCTCCTTGACGAACGGATGGGACATTAATGCATAGAAGAGTAGCCGATCGAAGGACCGACCCCACAATCGGCTACTGTCAGTAGCGGTGACCGGACTTGAACCGGTGACACAGCGATTATGAGCCGCTTGCTCTACCGACTGAGCTACACCGCTGAGATGCGATCAGGACCCGTCTTGCGACGGGAACCTTTCACACCAGAGCCCCAATACGGAATCGAACCGTAGACCTTCTCCTTACCATGGAGACGCTCTGCCGACTGAGCTATTGGGGCGAGCGATGAAGACATTACACGCTCGGCCGCCGTTCACCCAAATCCGTTTCCCGGCCCCCGGCGCGCCCCGATCCGCGGCCCTCCCACGGGCCTCGGAGGCCCGTCCCGTATGACTGACCCACACCGGTAAGACTATTGCGCTCCTCCCCGTGGTGAGCAGGTCGTCACCCTAGGCTCGTCTCACTCTGCGTGATCTTGCGTCCCTTTATCCCCTTGTGCAGTCCCCAGCCCTGCAGCCCCCGAGCCCCGCAGCCCCCGAGCCCCTGGAGCGCGATGCCCGACAGCCAGCCGCAGCCCGCCCACTCCTCCTCCGGTGCTTCCTCGGGTGCTTCCTCGGGTTCGGCGTCCGGGCGGTCCGAGGGGACGTCTCTCCTGTTGTGCGGCGCGCGGCTCACCGACGGCCGGGCGGTGGACGTACGGCTGGACGGCGGGCGAATCGAGGCGGTCGGTACGGCGGGCAGCCTCGCGGGCGGCGAGGCACGCGCGGGTGGCGCGCGCGTGGATCTCGGTGGCTATCTGCTCCTGCCGGCCCCGGCCGAGCCGCACGCCCACGCCGACACCGCGCTGTCGGCCGACGCCGAGGGACCGGTCTCCTACGACGCCGGGGACGTCCGACGCCGGGCCACCGAGGCCGCCCTGCTGCAACTCGGGCACGGGGCCACCGCGCTGCGGGCACACGTGCACGTGGGCGACGTCCAGGGGCTCGGCGCGCTGGCCGCCGTACTCCAGGCACGGCGTGCGCTGCGCGGGTTCACCGAGCTGACGACCGTGGCGATGCCGAGAGTGCTGACCGGGGTGGCCGGGGCCGACGGGCTCGCGATGCTGCGGGACGCGCTGAAGATGGGCGCCTCCGTGGTGGGCGGCTGTCCGGATCTCGATCCCGATCCGACGGGCTATGTGCAGGCGGTCCTGGACGTCGCCTCCGAACACGGCTGCCCCGTGGACCTGCACTCCGACGCCACCGACCCGGCCCGCCTGTCACGGCTCGCGGCCATGGCCGGCGGGCTGCGCCCCGGAGTGACCCTCGCGCCCTGCGGCGGCCTGGGCCGCCTGCCCGCCGAGGTGGCGGCCCGTACCGCCGACCAGCTCGCGGCGGCCGGCGTGGCGGTGGTGTCCCTGCCGCAGGGCGGTTGCGGAGGCGTCGAACGGCGGGGCACGGCTCCGGTACGGCTGCTGCGTGCGGCCGGAGTGCGGGTGGCGGCCGGCAGCGGCGCGCTGCGGGACGTCTCGAACCCCGTGGGCCGCGGGGACCCGCTGGAGGCGGCCTATCTCCTGGCCTCCCGCTATGGTCTGCGCCCCGAGGAGGCGTACGACACGGTGAGCACGTCGGCCCGGGCGGTGCTGGGTCTGCCCGAGGTACGCGTGGAGGCCGGATTCCCGGCCGAGTTGCTCGCCGTGCGCGGTGAGCGGCTGGCGGGGGCGCTGTCGCTCGCGTACAGCCGGATCGTGGTGCACCAGGGGCGCGTGGTGGCGCGGACGAGCGCGGTGCGGGAGTACTGCAACACGGCTGCGACGGCGGAGTTGGGGCTGCCTCGGCAGGGGCGGGGCGAGCTGTCGTAGGGGGTGGCCCGCGGGCGGTACGCCTCGTGCGTACGCCTCTGAGGTGTGGCCGGAGTCGTGCGGCGGATGCGGCTCTTCGGGCGTACGGTCGAAGCCATGCGCATTGTCATCGCTGGTGGTCATGGTCAGATCGCGCTGCGGCTGGAGCGGCTGCTCGCCGCGCGCGGGAACGAGGTCGCGGGGATCATCCGCCGCTCCGAACAGGGCGACGACCTGCGGGAGGCCGGTGCCGAACCGGTACTGATGGACCTGGAGTCGGCCTCGGTGGAGGAGGTCGCGGCCTGTCTGCAGGGCGCGGACGCGGCGGTCTTCGCGGCGGGCGCGGGCCCGGGCAGCGGGGTGGCCCGCAAGGACTCGGTGGACAAGGCCGCGGCGGTGCTGTTCGCGGACGCGGCGGTCCGGACGGGCGTACGGCGTTTCGTGGTCGTGTCGTCCATGGGCGCGGATCCGGCGCACGAGGGCGACGAGGTCTTCGACGTCTACCTTCGCGCCAAGGGCGAGGCGGACGCGTACGTGAGCGGACTGGATGCCCTGGACTGGACGATCCTGCGGCCCGGTTCGCTGACGAACGACGTCGGCACCGGTCTCGTACGACTGGAGGCGCACACGGGCCGGGGCTCGGTGCCGCGCGACGACGTGGCCGCCGTACTGGCGGAGTTGGTGGATTCTCCGGCGACGGCCGGCCTGACCCTGGAGCTGGTCGGCGGGTCCTCGCCGGTGTCGGTGGCGGTGAAGTCGGTGGCGGGGAACTGAAAATGCCCGCCGAGGCGGTGCCGGCGGCGCGTGAGGCGCTGCTGCGGCGGATGTACGAGGTCTTCTCCACCGACGAGCGGGACGCCTTCCTCGAGCGGTGCCTGGCCCCGGACGTGGACTGGCCGAACATGCTGGACGGGGTCCGGCTGCACGGCCGCGAGGCGGTACGCGCGTACTGGGCGGGGCAGTTCGCGGTGGGGCATCCCCTCGTACGGCTGGAGGGGCTGCGGCTCGACGAGGACGACGAGGCGGTGGTGGCGACCGTGCGTCTCGGGATGCGGGATGCGAGTGGGGAGCACTGGGCCGGGACGGTCGAGCATGTGTACCGGTTCGGCGGGGCCGGGTCGGTGACGCGGATGGACGTGCGGCCCGGCCCTCAGGACCGGTGAATCCCGCCTGGAACGACGTGTGAATCCCGCCTAGAACAGGGGCAGCTGTCCGGGGAAGACGGGGACTGCGTACCCGTCCAACGTCGGCTGCGCGGCTCCGAGTTCCGCCTGCCGCCGGGAACCGGCGCACGAGACGAGGTCGCCGCTCTCGCGTGCGCCGGGCGGGTCATGCCGGGCGAAGCGTCCGGCGACGACCGCGATCTCACGACGGCATTCGGGGCAGTGTCTACGGCGGGTGGACATGGGATCAGTGTGCCCCGCCGCGAATTCTTCACCGCGCATCCCCAAAAATCGGCCCCACTTGCTCAGCCGATCAACTGACTTGGCTTGCGCATGTCGCGCTGCCCCCGGACCGACACGGCGCGGGAGCGGTCGTCGGATGCCGCCCTTTTCCAAACGTGGGGGCGGTCGTGGCATCCGTTCGTGCTGCCCGGCAGGTATACGCACGTTGAGGTGCACAAGGCAGGCAGGAACGGAATGGCTCGCTGGCAACTCGACAGGATGCTGCCTGAAGACGTGCCCCCTCTGCCGACCGCCGTCGCAGGCCACGGCACCTAGCTCTTCAGCTGGGAGGGTGAGCAGCTGGAGATGCGCTACGAGTACGCTGCCCGTTCAGGTGGCCTGCAGTTGAAGCATCATGCGTTCGACACCGGTGAATCACTCGAGGTGGACAGGACGGGAACCAAGAAGAACCTCCCTGCGCACTGTCTCAAGGCGTCGCCGGCAGATGAGTGCGCATCCGAGGGTGAGGAATGCTTCGTGGATGCCGTCGCGTATCTCCCAGCGAATGCACGGGCGGCGAAACAGCGCAGGTGGGCGAACGCGCGCTCCACTACCAGCGTTGGGTGCCAGGCAGGAGCCGTGCTCGGTGCCGCGGCGGGCGATCACCGGCTTCACGCCGAGACCCCACACCAGGCGGCGGTACCTGTCGTGATCGTAGCCACGGTCACCCAGCACCACATCCGGGCGGCGCCGGAGCCGGCCGCGCTGGCCCGCACGGGCGGCACGGCTTGGAGGAGTGGGATCAGCTGGGTGACACCGTTGCGGAAGTCCCGCCGCAACGACGCCGGCGCTTTGGCAGCCATCACGCCGGCGGTCGTGAAGACCACAGTCGGCCAGCCGTCCCCTCGCGCGCTCCGCACCGCCCTCTACGGGTGGGCCTACAACAAGAGACGTTGGACTCAGGAGCACCCCAGCGACGTCACAAAGGCCCTGCGCTGGCCAAGTCCGGGCCTTGCTTGACGGAGTGCGGAGGCAGGGCGAGCGTGGCGCACACCCTGAGGCGTTCTTCGGATGCCTGTCCTACGCCGCCATGCGCCCCGCCGAAGCGGTTGGGCTGACCGCGTCGCAGTGCCACTTGCCAGAGAGCGGTTGGGGCAAGCTCACTCTCCGAGGCGGGGCCCACGCCGGACGTTCGTCGCGATGCTCAGGCGGCACGTTCAGCGCTACGGCACGGATTCGGACAGCCGGCTGTTCCGTACAAGCCGCGGCGGCGTGATTCAGGACACGGGGTATGGCGAGGCCTGGGCAGACGCCCGCGAAGCCGTGCTGATGCCGCACGAGTTTGCCTCGCCGCTTGCCCGGCGTCCTTACGACCTCCGAAGCGCCGGAGTCTCCTTCTGGCTCTCCAGCAGGGTCGACCCCATGGAGCAAACCTCCAGATCGAGGCTGGCCTGCGAGAATGGGAGAGAGACGGCACTCCCCTCCTGGGGGACGTCTGGGGGACACGCGCTGATCAGGCTTGGGACTCCCCTGAGATCAGGTGAGACAAACCGCGCGCTTTTTCGATATCCGTTCGAGTGAGCCTGTTCGAATAAGAAAGACCCCCTCCACTCTGCGTTTCCGCAGATCGGAGAGGGTCTACCTTCATGTGGCGGCGCCAGGATTCGAACCTGGGAAGGCGAAGCCGGCAGATTTACAGTCTGCTCCCTTTGGCCGCTCGGGCACACCGCCGGGGTTTGCTGCCCTTCGAACCGCGTTTCGGCGGTGCTCCGTGGCAACGACGTAAACGATACCCGATGGGGAGGGGTGCTTCGCCACCCGATTGATCTGCGCTCGAAGGTCGGTGGGTGGCTAGGCTTGTCCGGATGCGGCCCGGGGCGACACCGGGCTCGGCGCCCGCCCCCACGTACGCCGATACGCACGTACGCACCCAGATACGCACCCTGATACAAGGAGCCACAGGACATGGCCGACTCCAGTTTCGACATCGTCTCGAAGGTCGAGCGGCAGGAGGTCGACAACGCCCTCAACCAGGCCGCCAAGGAGATCTCGCAGCGCTACGACTTCAAGGGTGTGGGTGCCTCGATCTCGTGGTCCGGTGACAAGATCCTGATGGAGGCGAACTCCGAGGACCGGGTGAAGGCTGTCCTCGACGTCTTCCAGTCCAAGCTGATCAAGCGCGGGATCTCGCTGAAGGCGCTGGACGCGGGCGAGCCCCAGCTCTCCGGCAAGGAGTACAAGATCTTCGCGTCGATCGAGGAGGGCATCTCGCAGGAGAACGCGAAGAAGGTGGCGAAGATCATTCGCGACGAGGGTCCGAAGGGCGTGAAGGCCCAGGTGCAGGGCGACGAGCTGCGGGTCAGCTCGAAGAGCCGCGACGACCTGCAGGCCGTCATCTCTCTCCTGAAAGGCAAGGACTTCGACTTCGCGCTGCAGTTCGTGAACTACCGGTAGGTCGTGCGAGCGGGCTGCTCGTACGAGGAAGGGTGGGCGCCCGGCGGTTTCCCGGCGGGGGCCCACCCTTCTCGCCTGCTGGCTGCGGTCCAGGGATGCTTCCTCGCGCTCAGTCGCGCGAGTTGCCGAACAGGAGGCGGTAGGTGATCAGGAGGACGAGCGAGCCGCCGATCGCCGCCGCCCAGGTCGTGCCGTCGTAGAACTCTTTGCTGATCGGGTGGTCCAGCCAGCGGGCCGATATCCAGCCGCCGATGAACGCGCCCGCGATGCCGATGAGTGTGGTGCCGATGAAGCCGCCCGGGTCGCGGCCCGGCAGCAGGAACTTGGCGATGGCTCCGGCCAACAGACCGAGAATGATCCAGCTGATGATGCCCATGGCCTGAACCTGCCCTTCCGTTCTGTGCCCGCACTGTCTTTGCCCTGTGACTTCCGTCGCGGCAGGCTGTGTTCTCGGGCCGTGCGCGTACCGCTGCGCGCGAGTGTTCGTGTTGTGTTGATGAAGAGGACGTCACGGCTGCACCCGGCGGTTGCAGGGATCAGTAGGGTGCGGCATATGACACGTTCTGGAGCCGAACTGCGGCGCACCCTGGGGGTGGGAGACGCGGTGGTCATCGGGCTGGGCTCGATGATCGGCGCCGGTATCTTCGCCGCCCTGGGGCCCGCGGCGCGTGCGGCCGGGTCCGGGCTGCTGCTCGGGCTGGCGGTCGCCGCCGTGGTCGCCTACTGCAATGCCACCTCCTCGGCTCGGTTGGCGGCCCTGTACCCGGCCTCCGGCGGCACGTACGTGTACGGTCGCGAGCGGCTCGGACCGTTCTGGGGTTATATCGCGGGCTGGTCGTTCGTGGTCGGGAAGACGGCCTCCTGTGCGGCGATGGCGCTCACTGTCGGGACGTACGTCTGGCCGGGGCAGGCACATGCGGTGGCGGTCGCGGCGGTGGTGGCGCTGACCGCGGTTAACTACGGCGGTGTCCAGAAGTCGGCCTGGCTGACCCGGGCGATCGTGGCGGTGGTCCTGGGGGTCCTCGCTTGTGTGGTGGTCGTGTGTCTGGGGTCCGGGTCGTCTGATGCCGGGCGGCTGGACATCGGGGCGTCGGGCGGGGCGGGCGGGGTGCTTCAGGCGGCCGGTCTGCTGTTCTTCGCGTTCGCGGGGTACGCGCGGATCGCGACTCTCGGCGAGGAGGTACGGGATCCGGCGCGCACGATCCCACGCGCGATCCCGCTGGCCCTGGGCATCACGCTCGTGGTGTACGTGTGCGTGGCGGTGGCTGTCCTTTCCGTGCTGGGGGCAGGCGGTCTCGGGGACGCGGCGGCGCCGCTGGCCGACGCGGTGCGGGCGGCCGGGGTGCCGGGACTGGTGCCGGTGGTGCGGACGGGCGCCGCCGTGGCCGCGCTGGGCTCGCTGCTCGCCCTGATCCTGGGCGTCTCGCGGACCACGCTGGCCATGGCGCGGGACCGGCATCTGCCCGGCGCGTTGGCGGCCGTCCATCCGCGGTTCCAGGTACCGCACCGGGCCGAACTGGCCGTGGGTGCGGTGGTCGCCGTCCTGGCCGCGACGGTGGATGTACGCGGTGCGATCGGGTTCTCCTCCTTCGGTGTGCTGGCGTACTACGCGGTGGCCAATGCGTCGGCCTGGACGCTCGGTTCGGCTCCGGCGGCTCGGGTGGTTCCGGCGGTAGGGCTGCTCGGGTGCGCGGTGCTGGCCTTTGCGCTGCCGGGGGTCTCAGTGGTGGTGGGGGCGGGGGTGCTTGCGGTGGGTGCGGCCGCGTACGGGGTACGGCGCCGGGTGGCGGGGCGGGATTCGTAGCGGCAGAGGAAAGGCCGGGGGCGGGTGACGGGGAGCGGGTGACGGGGAGCGGGTGACGGCACGCCCAGTCGTCCGCCCGTTTCGGCAACTGGGCGCTCGCGGCCATGGGTTCATCATGCAAGGCCCCGCTGACAGTCGGGTGGAGCTGTGGACAACCACCTGCCTGTGGAAAACGTGGCTTGTGGCGAACCGGCGGTCACGCGAGGCGGACGTCGACGCCTCTGGCGGTCATGAAGGTGAGCAACTCGTCGAAGGTCGGCGGCGGTCGTCGACGAGCGGTGTCACGCCGAGGCGGGTACGGGCGATGCGGGCGTCGTGCCAGACGAGAGTGAAAGGCGGGGCGGCACCCCAACGGCCGCGCAGGCAGTCGTCGAAGGCCGCGCTGCCCCAGGGCCGTTCACGGCCTCACCCATCGCGCAGAAGAAGCCGGGCTCGTGGCACAGCGCCCACGTCTCCTCGTAATCCTCCTCGCCCTCGAACTCGGCCACTCCGTCGTACGACAGCAGGAGGTACTTCGGCTGCCCCACCCCTGGGTCCGCCTGTCAGCGGGTCGCGAACGGCTGGTCGGACGGCACGATTTCGCGGCCCAGCGGGAACAGTGAGACCGGGATCAGCTTGAAGTTGGCGATGCCGAACGGGATGCCGATGATCGTCACGCACAGGGCGATGCCGGTGACGATGTGGCCGATGGACAGCCACCAGCCGGCGAGGACCAGCCAGAGCACATTGCCGACGCAGGAGGGGGCGCCCGCGTCGCGGCGCTCGATGGTGGTGTAGCCGAAGGGCCAGAGGGCGTAGACGCCGATGCGGAAGGCCGCTATGCCGAAAGGGATGCCGATGATCGTGATGCACAGGAGCAGGCCCGCGGCCAGGTAGGCGAGGAACAGCCAGAAGCCGCTCAGGACGAGCCATATGACGTTCAGGATGGTTTTCACTGGGATCGACCTGCCATCTTCTCGAGCCGGGCGATGCGTTCTGCCATCGGCGGGTGTGTCGAGAACATCTTGGATAGCCCCTGGCCTGGTCGGAAGGGGTTCGCGATCATCATGTGGCTCGCGGTCTCGATGCGGGGCTCAGGGGGCAACGGGAGCTGTTTGGTGCCCAGTTCGAGCTTGCGCAGGGCGCTGGCGAGGGCGAGGGGATCGCCGGTGAGCTGGGCGCCGGACGCGTCGGCCTCGTACTCCCTGGAGCGGCTGATGGCGAGTTGGATGAGGCTGGCCGCGAGCGGGCCAAGGATCATGATCATCAGCATGCCGAGGAGGCCGGGGCCGTCGTCGTCATCGGAGCGGCCGATCGGGATCAGCCAGGCGAAGTTGACCAGGAACATGATCACGGAGGCGAGGGCGCCGGCGACCGAGGAGATCAGGATGTCGCGGTTGTAGACATGGCTGAGTTCGTGGCCGATGACGCCGCGCAGCTCGCGCTCGTCCAGGATGCGCAGAATGCCCTCCGTGCAGCACACGGCGGCGTTGCGCGGGTTGCGGCCGGTGGCGAAGGCGTTGGGCGCCTCCGTCGGGGAGATGTACAGGCGGGGCATGGGTTGGCGGGCCTGGGTGGAGAGGTCACGGACCATGCGGTAGAGGGCGGGGGCCTCGAACTCGCTGACGGGGCGGGCGCGCATCGCGCGTAGAGCGAGCTTGTCGCTGTTCCAGTACGCGTAAGCGTTGGTACCCAGGGCGATCACTACCGCCACGACGAGCCCCATGCGGCCGAAGAAGCTGCCGAAGACGATGATGAGTGCGGACAGTCCCCCGAGGAGTACTGCGGTCCTTAGCCCGTTGTGCCGGCGGTGCACGGTACGCCCTCCAAGTCGCGCAGCAGGGGAACCCTTTGCTTGCTGATCTCACTCAAATGATCTTGCTTACTGACTCCGACGCCACTGGTGTCGTGGTGTCACGTCCAGTGGACCCTCCCGTTCTGGTCAACGCCAGGCGAGGGCTTCGAGTTCCCTGGTACGTACGGCGGCACGCGTGGGCCGTCCGGGTGAGGGCACAGGTACCCCCTCAGAAGAGCCCGGTGTCGGTGAAGCGCAGGACCAGCTGAGGTGCTCCGGAGAGGGCGATGCCCAGGACGCCGGTGAGGGCGATCGCGGCGGTGAGGGGGGCCGGGACGCGGTGCTCGGCGACTTCGCCTTCGGGGGCGCGGAACAGCAGGGTCGTCCACTGGAGGTAGTAGAACAGCGCGATGACGACGTTCACGGCCATGACCACGGCGAGCCAGCCGAGGCCCGCGTCGACGGCCGCGGAGAACACGGTGACCTTCGCGAAGAGGCCGATGATGCCCGGCGGCAGTCCGGCCAGGCAGAGCAGGAAGAAGGCCAGGAGGAGCGCGGCGAGGGGGTTGGACGCGTACAGGCCTCGGTAGTCGGAGACTCGGTTGAGGGACTTCGTACGGCCGACCAGTGCGGCCACGGCGAAGGCGCCGAGGTTCACGGCGGCGTACATGAGGGCGTAGGCGACCGTGGAGCCGATCGAGTGCTCGGGGTCGTCGGAGTACGCGGCGGCGGCGATCGGGACGAGGAGGTAGCCGGCCTGGCCGACGGAGGACCAGGCGAGCAGCCGTACCGCGCTGTACGCGCGCGTGGCCTGCTGCCGCAGAGCTCCGACGTTGCCGACAGTCATGGTCAAGGCGGCCAGTGCGGCGAGCGCCGGGCCCCAGACGTCGGCGTACGAGGGGAGGGCGACGACCGTGATGAGAATGAGGCCGGAGAAGCCGACTGCCTTGCCGACGACCGACAGGTAGGCGGCGATCGGGAGGGGCGCTCCCACGTAGGTGTCCGGTACCCAGAAGTGGAACGGGACGGCGGCCGTCTTGAAGGCGAAGCCGATGATGGTGAGGACGACGCCGGTCTGGGTGAGGGTGTGGAGCTGTCCGTCGATGTGCTGGATGCGGTCGGCTACCTGGGTGAGGTACAGGGTGCCTGTGGTGGCGTACACGAAGCTGATGCCCATGAGGCTGACCGCGGTCGCGGTGACCGAGGACAGGAAGAACTTCAGGGCGGCTTCGGAGGACTTCCTGTCGCCGTGCCTGAGGCCGACGAGGGCGAAGGCGGGCAGGGAGGCGACCTCCAGGGCGACGATCAGGGTCGCGAGGTCGCGGGAGGCAGGCAGGAGGGCGGCGCCGGCCGCGGAGGACAGCAGCAGGAACCAGTACTCCCCTTCGGAGAGTCCCTTGTCGGCGTCCTTGAGGGCGGTGACCGACAGGAGGGCTGCGAGGAGGGCGCCGCCGAGGACCAGGAGCTGGAGGACGAGGGTGAAGCGGTCGGCCGTGTAGCTGCACACGTCGGGCGCGCCGGTCAGGCAGAAGGTGCTGCGGTCGCCGTCCAGGAGGGGGAGCAGCATGAGCGTCGAGGTGGCGAGACCCGCGACCGATCCCCAGCCGAGCAGCGCCTTCTTCTTTTCGCCGACGAACAGGTCGGCGACGAGGACGACGAGTCCGACGACCGCCGTGATGGTGGGCGGCGCGATGGCGAGCCAGTCGACGGACTGGACGAGATTCGCGGCCAGCGGTTGGGCCAGGGAGCTCATCGGGTGCCTCCTGCGAGGAGCTGCTGCACGGCCGGGTCGGTCAGGCCGAGGAGGGCCTTCGGCCAGAGGCCGGAGACGACGGTGAGGACGACGAGCGGGGTCCAGGCGACGAGCTCGTAGGTGCTGACGTCGGCGAGCTTCGGGGATTCCTGCCGTACGGCGCCCATGCAGACGCGGCGGACCACGATCAGCATGTACGCGGCCGTCAGCAGCGTGCCGAACGCCGCGATCGCCATGAAGGTGAGGAAGGCGGGGCGGCTGAGGTCGTCGGCGGGCTCGAACGCGCCGAACAACGCCAGCATCTCGCCCCAGAATCCGGCGAGGCCGGGCAGGCCGAGTGAGGCGACGGCGGCGAAGGCGAGCAGGCCGCCGAGGCGGGGGGCCTTGCCGTAGAGAGCGGCGCCGGTCTCCTCGGCGAGGGTGTCGAGGTCGGTGGTGCCGGTGCGGTCCTTCAGCGCCCCGACCAGGAAGAAGAGGAGGCCGGTGATCAGGCCGTGGGCGATGTTGGCGAACAGGGCGCCGTTCACGCCGGTCGGGGTCATGGTGGAGATGCCGAGCAGGACGAAGCCCATGTGGCCGACGGACGAGTAGGCGATGAGCCGCTTGAGATCGCCCTTCGCGCCCTGCTTGGCCAGGGCCAGGCAGGCCAGGGATCCGTAGATGATCCCGACGACGGCGAACGCGGCGAGATAGGGCGCGAAGGTGCGGAAGCCGTCCGGCGTGATCGGGAGCAGAATCCGGACGAACCCGTACGTACCCATCTTCAGCAGGACGCCGGCCAGCAGAACCGAGCCGACGGTTGGGGCGGAGGTGTGGGCGTCGGGCAGCCAGCTGTGCAGCGGCCACATCGGCGTCTTGACCGCGAGCCCGATCCCGATCGCCAAAACTGCGATGACCTGCACGGATGTGGTCAGCGACCGGCCGTTGTCAGTGGCGAGTGCCACCATGTCGAATGTGCCCGACGTGATTCCGATCAGGAGCAGGCCGAGCAGCATGACTACGGAACCGAGCAGGGTGAAGAGGATGAACTTCCAAGCCGCTTGGGTCCGTTGCTCACCGCCCCAGCGGGCGATGAGGAAGTACATCGGGATGAGGACCATCTCGAAGGCGAGGAAGAAGAGGAGCAGGTCGAGGACGGCGAAGGTCGCGAGGGTGCCGGACTCGAGGACGAGCAGCAGGGCGACGAATGCCTTCGGGGTCGGTCCCGCGGGCATTTTGAAATAGGAGTAGAGCGCGCAGAGGAAGGTCAGGAGCGCGGTCAGGACCAGAAGGGGGAGGGAGATGCCGTCGATGCCGAGGTGGATCCGCACGTCGAGTGCGGGGATCCAGCTGATGTCGGTCGTGGCCTGCATCTTCGACGGGTGGTCGTGGTCGAAGCCGAGCGCGAGGACGACCGCGGCGATGAGGATCGCGCCGGTGACCGTCACGCCGTGCCGCAGCACAGCCTGGTCGGGTGACTTCCCCTTCAGTCCGGGCGGGGCCGGCAGCAGAGCCGTAGCGGCGCCGAGAAGCGGGCCGACCACGATCAACGCCAGAAGGGCCTGCATCACGGACTCGTTGATATCGATCACGCCTGCTCACGCTCCCGTGGCGACGAGGACGGCGGCGACCACCAGGATGACGGTGCCGGCGAGCAGCGCGCTCACATAGGTCTGCAGATTGCCGGTCTGGGCCCGCCGGACGGCGGCTCCCAGCAGGCGGGGCAGCGCACCCGCGCCGCGTACGTAGGTGTCGACGACCTCGCGGTCGAGGAACCGGACGAGGGTGGCTCCGGCCTGGACCGGGCGGACGAAGAGGGCCGCGTACACGGCGTCGAGGTGGAAGCCGACGGCCGCGTGGCGGTGCAGCGGGCCGAGCAGGAGGCGGCCCGGGTCCGCCGGGTCGGGCGCGTAGGCCACGTCTCCGTACGCGGGCTTGTGGCTGGCGATGGCCTCGGCCTCCACCTGGCCGGCGTCGCCCTCGGGATGGGCCGCGACCGCACCCAGCGGGACACGGGCCGCGAGAGCGGTGGTGTGCCGCCAGGCCGCGTAGGTGACGATGCCGCCGACCAGGGCCACGCCTGTTCCGAGCACAGACGTGGTCAGGGTCGGCGCCAGGTCACGGCCGTCGAACCAGTCGGGCAGTACGCGGTAGGCGAATCCGCCGACGGCGAGGGACGGGACGGCGAGCACCCACAGCACCACGGTCATGGTGAGGGGCTGCCTGCCGTGGTCGGGGGCCTCGGTGCCCCGGCCGCGGAAGGCCAGCAGCCACAGGCGCGCCGCGTAGGCGGCGGTGAGGAGGGCGGTGAGCAGGCCGGCGACGAGGACGGTCCAGCCCGCGGAGCCGGGGGCGTGCTCGGTGTGGCCGGTGGCGACGTGCTCGGCGGCGCCGAGGACCGACTCCTTGGAGAAGAAGCCGCTGAAGGGCGGGATCGCGGCGAGCGCGAGGAGCGCCACGGTCATCGTCCAGTAGGCATCGGGGACGCGGTCGCGCAGGTTGCCCATGCGGGACATCGCGGCCAGCGAGTTGGTGCCGGCGGCGTGGATGATCACCCCCGCCGCGAGGAACAGCAGCGCCTTGAAGGCGCCGTGAGTGAGGAGGTGGAAGACGGCGGCTCCGCGGTCGCCGACGGCGAGGGCGCCGGTCATGTAGCCGAGCTGGCCGATCGTCGAGTAGGCGAGGACGCGTTTGATGTCGTCCTGGGCGAGCGCGGCGAGGGCCGAGCCGGCCATCGTGACCGCGGCCATGACGGCGAGGACGACCATGGCGGCCCGGGAGGCCTCGAAGACCGGGAGGAGACGGGCGACGAAGTAGACACCGGCGGCGACCATCGTCGCGGCGTGGATCAGCGCGGAGACGGGGGTCGGGCCCGCCATCGCGTCGGGGAGCCAGGTGTGCAGCGGGAACTGCGCCGACTTGCCCGCCACGCCCGCCAGGAGCAGCAGGGCGATCAGGGTCGGATGGTCGAGTCCGCCGCTCGCGACGGCGCCGAGGACGCGGGTGATGCGGAACGACCCGGCGTCGGTGGCCAGCGCGAACAGGCCGATCAGGAAGGGGACGTCGCCGAGCTTGGTGACCAGGAAGGCCTTGAGGGAGGCGGCGCGGGCCTCCGGGGTCTCCCAGTAGTGGCCGACCAGGAAGTACGAACAGATGCCCATGATCTCCCAGCCGACCAGCAGCACCACCAGGTCACCGGAGTAGACGACGAGCAGCATCGCGGAGGTGAAGAGGGAGACGAGGGCGGCATAAGAGGGGTAGCGCGGGTCGTCGCGGAGGTAGCCCGTGGAGTAGATCTGCACGCAGGTGGCGACGAGGCCGACCAGGACAGCGACGAGGGCGGCGAAGCCGTCGATGTGGAGGGCGAGTTCGATCGGGACCGAGCCGGTGGGCGTGAGCTCGGTGGCGGCGTCCACGGCCTGGTCGCCGCCCTGGCGCACGGCGACGTCCGCGGCGAGCGCGAGGGCGACGAGCGTCGGCAGGACGGCGAGCGGGCGGACGAAGCCGGGGGCCGCGCGGCCCAGGAGCAGGCCGGCGGCGGCGCCCAGGAACGGAAGGAGGGGGACGAGGACGGCGAGGGTGGTCGTGGTCACGCGCTGGCCTCAGCCTTCCCGGCCCGGTCGGCCTGCCCGGCCGTGAGGGCGTCGCTGTCGGAGCCGTCCGCCGGGTGGCTCTCGTGGCCCTCGGCGGTGTCGCGGAGCTTGTCGATGTCCGCGGTGCCGCGGTTGCGGTGGACGGCGAGGACGATCGCCAGACCGATGCCGATCTCGGCGGCTGCGATGGCGATGGTGAACAAGGTCAGGGCCTGACCGGAGTGCAGGGTCTCTTCGGCGGCCCGGCTGAGCCACACGTCGAAGGCGACGAGGTTGAGGTTGACGGCGTTGAGCATCAGCTCGACCGACATCAGGACCAGGATCGCGTTGCGTCGGGCGAGGACGCCGTACAGGCCGGTGCAGAACAGGAGGGCGGAGAGGACGGCGGGATAGGCGAGGTGCATCAGCGGGCCCCTTCCGTGTCGCGCCGGGTGCCCGAGGCGCCGGGGACGCCCGGACCGGTGCTCTCCGCGTCCGCCTTGGTCTTGCGGGAGAGGACGATCGCGCCGACCAGGGCGGCGAGGAGGAGGACGGAGAGGGCCTCGAAGGGGAGGACCCAGTTCTGGAAGAGGCTGGCGCCGGTGGCCTCGGTGGAGCCGGCCGCCGGGCCGTCCAGGTCGATCCAGGTGGTGCGGAAGGCGTCGACGACGACCCAGACCAGGGCGGCCGCGGCGGCGACGGCCACGGTGAGGGCGGCCCAGCGGTTGCCGGAGTCGGCGTCCGGGGAGCGGCCGATGGGGGCTCGGGTGAGCATCAGACCGAACAGGAGGAGGACGACGACGGAACCGACGTAGATGAGGACCTGCACCCAGGCGATGAACTCAGCGGTGAGCAGGAGGTACTCGACGGCGAGGCCACCGAGGGTCGCCACCAGCCACAAGGCGGCGTGCACCAGCTGCTTGGTGGTGACGGTGACCAGTGCGGCGCCGAAGGTGACCAGGCCGACGAGGAGGAAGGCGATCTCGACTCCGGTCGGGGAGAGGAAGCCGTGGGTGTCGGTGGCGGCCGTGAGGGATCCGGCGGCTGCGGCGAGGGTCATGCGTCTCCCTCCTGCCGGGGCTGATCCGTCTGCTGCTTCGACTCACCCATCGGCCGGGTGGGCTGCTCGGCCGCGCGGGCCTGCTCGTCGGCATGCGGCTCGGTCGGTGACTGGGCCTCCTGCTGGGCGGCCAGCTTCTCGGCGGTCTTGCGAGCGGCGGCGATCTCCTTCGGCTCCTCCGCCGCGGGATCGAGGGCGGGCGGGGCCGGGACGGTCCACATCCACTCGCGGAGCTTGTCGCGCTCGTGGGTGAGGTCGCGGATGTCGGTCTCGGCGTACTCGAACTCCGGGGACCAGAACAGGGCGTCGAAAGGACAGACCTCGATGCAGATACCGCAGTACATGCACAGGGCGAAGTCGATGGCGAAGCGGTCGAGGACGTTGCGGCTGCGTTCGCGGCCGCCGGGGGTCGCCGCCGGGACCGTCTCCTTGTGGGAGTCGATGTAGATGCACCAGTCCGGGCACTCGCGGGCGCACAGCATGCAGACCGTGCAGTTCTCCTCGAAGAGGCCGATCACACCGCGGGTGCGGGGCGGGAGGTCGGGCTGGACGTCCGGGTACTGCTCGGTGACGGTCTTCTTGGTCATCGTGCGGAGGGTGACGGCCAGGCCCTTGGCGAGGCCACTGCCAGGAATGCGGGGCCGGGTGGGCGGGAGAGGCTCAGCCATGGTTACTGGATCACCACCTTGACGATGCCGGTGAGGGCGATCTGGGCGAGGGAGAGGGGGACGAGGAGGGTCCAGGAGAGCTTCTGGAGCTGGTCCTCGCGCAGGCGGGGATAGGTGACGCGGAGCCAGATGACGACGAAGGCCAGCACGGCCGCCTTGAGGAGGGTCCAGACCCAGCCGAGGCCGTCGGCACCCCAGGGACCGTGCCAGCCGCCCAGGAAGAGGACGGTGGTCAGACCGCACAGGACGACGATTCCGGCGTACTCGGCGAGGAGGAACAGGGCGAAGCGGAGGCCGGTGTACTCGGTATAGGCACCGAAGATGATCTCCGAGTCGGCGACCGGCATGTCGAAGGGCGGGCGCTGGAGTTCGGCGAGGCCGGCGACGAAGAAGACGATCGCGCCGACGATCTGCCAGGGCAGCCACCACCACTCGAAGGCGTCGAGGATGCCGGGGATCGAGACCGTGCCGGCCGCCATCGCCACCGAGGCGGCGGTGAGCAGCATCGGGAGTTCGTAGGCGAGGAGCTGGGCGGCGGTGCGCAGGCCGCCGAGGAGGGAGAACTTGTTGGCGGAGGCCCAGCCGGCCATGAGCGAGCCGAGGACGCCCACGCCCATGACGGCGAGGACGAAGAAGACGCCCGCGTCGATGACCTCGCCGACGGCGCCGTCGCCGGGGCCGATGGGGATGGCCAGGAGGACCAGGAGGTACGGGAGGAGGGCTACCGCGGGGGCGAGTTGGAAGATACGGCGGTCCGCGCCCGCCGGTACCACGTCTTCCTTCTGCGCGAACTTCACGCCGTCCGCGACGAGTTGCGCCCAGCCGTGGAAGCCGCCGGCGTACATCGGGCCGAGGCGGCCCTGCATGTGGGCCATGACCTTGTGCTCGGTCTGACCGACGATCAGAGGGAACGTGAGGAAGACGACGAAGACGATCAGGAGTCGCAGGGCGACGTCGAGTACGTCGTTCACTGCGGGCCTCCTGCGGGGTCTTCGGGAGTGTCGGACTCGGGGGCGGCCGTGGGGCCGGGCTTGGGGCCGGGCTTGAGCGTGGGTGCCTGCTCAGTGTCGGTGTCGGTGTTGGCCTCAGTGTCGGTGTCGGTGTCGGTGTTGGCCTTGGTGTCGGCGTCGGCGTTGGCGTTGGTGTCGGCCCCGGCCCCGGCCTCGGGGGCCTGATCGGGCTCGGCTGCCGGTGCCTGCTCGGCGCCGGGTGCCCGACGGGTACCACCTTCCGGCTCGGCGCCGGGTGTCTGGCCGGTCCCACCCTCGGGCCGCGCGCCGGATGCTTGCCCGGTGCCGCCCTCGGGCTCGGCGCTGGGCTCGGGCTCAGCTCCTCGCTCGGGTTCGGGTTCGTCGAAGGCCGGGCGAGCGTGGTGCCAGGGGGCGTCCGGGCTGCGCGGGGTGGCGGGAGCCTTCGGTGGCGTGCCCTCTGTCTGCGGAAGTGCGGCGGCCTCGCCGGTTTCGCCGGTCGGCGCTGCCGTGCCGGGCGTGGCTCGCTGACTCGCCGACCCCTCAGAAGCGGTGCGAGCCCGACGCCGGGCGACCGGCGCGTCGGGGGCAGGGGCGACCGTGTCCGCGGCCGGCGTTTCCGCTGACCGGGACGTGTCGACCTGGTCGGCCGAACCCTCTGCAGCAGCGCGGGGACGCCTCGGCCCAGCGGGCGCGCCCGTGGCCTCGGACGCCTCCGCCTGACCGGCCGCACCCTCCACCGGAGCCGCCGCCCCCTGGCTCGCCGAGCCCTCCGCCGCCGTACGAGACCGCCTCGGCCCAGCGGGCGCGCCCCCAGCCTGCGCAGCCGCAGCCGACTCGCCCGGGGACACCGCACCCGCGGACGGAGCCGCCTCCGCCTGTCCAGCCGCACCCTCCACCGGAGCCGCCGCCCCCTGGCTCGCGGATCCCTCGGCCGCCGTACGAGCGCGGCGTACGGGCCGTTCGCCGGTCGGGCGCACCGGCCGGTCCCCTGTGGCCCGCGCTGGTCGTTCCCCCGCTGCGGCGCGGCCCGCGCCGCGTGCCGGGCGGGTTGGGGCCGGTGGGAGTTGGCCCTTCAGGGGGCCCCATTCGTTGGGGTCCGGGACACCTGGGGGCAGCATCTGGCGGCGTTTGGGGCCGCCGTGTTCGGACTCGCCGGGTTCCTTGGCACCCGGCCAGGCCTTGGCCACGCGGGCCGCGAGGACAAAGTCCTTGCGGAGGGGGTGGCCTTCGAAGCCCTCCGGGAGGAGGAGGTGGTCCAGGGACGGGTGGCCCTCGAAGGCGACGCCGAACATCTCGTGGGTCTCGCGCTCGTGCCAGGCCGCGCCCGCGTACACGTCGACGGCGGTCGGCAGGAGGGGGGCCTCGTGCGGGACGGTCGTGCGGACGAGCAGGCGGCGTACCGGGGAGAGCGCTACGACGTGGGCCGA
This sequence comes from Streptomyces sp. NPDC006602, assembly GCF_042870385.1. NCBI lineage: Bacteria > Bacillati > Actinomycetota > Actinomycetes > Kitasatosporales > Streptomycetaceae > Streptomyces > Streptomyces sp. NPDC006602. Next base: position 22,574 of record NZ_JBIAHG010000015.1, read on the forward strand.
GACGTGGAAGCCGGTGCCGGGTTCGTCGACCGCGCTCAGCCAGTCGAAGTAGGTGCAGCCGAGGCGGTCGCGGGCCGTTTCCAGCGCGGCGATCCAGGAGGCCGGCGGCACGTCCACCGTCAGGACCTCGTACGACTCCTCCGCCGTGGCCTCCGCACCGAACAGGTCCTCGGCGGGCGCGGGCAGCCAGCCGACCACCGTCATCGGGCGTCCCCCGCAATCGGACTCGAAGCCGGGCCCGGCGGTCGCACCAGCCCGCTCTGCAGTGCCGCGGCCGACGGGCGGGCCGTCCCGTACCTCTCCCCCAGGGACTCCCGGGCGATCTTCTCCTGGAGTTTGAGGATCCCCTGGAGCAACGCCTCGGGCCGGGGCGGGCAGCCGGGGACGTAGACGTCGACCGGGATGATCTGGTCGACGCCCTTGGTGACGGAGTACGAGTCCCAGTAGGGGCCGCCGCAGTTGGAGCAGGCGCCGAAGGAGATGACGTACTTCGGTTCGGGCATCTGCTCGTAGAGGCGCTTCACGGCCGGCGCCATCTTGTCCGTGACCGTGCCGGAGACGACCATCAGGTCGGCCTGGCGCGGGCCGGGCGCGAAGGGGATCACGCCGAGGCGGATGAAGTCGTGGCGGGCCATCGACGCGGCGATGAACTCGATCGCGCAGCAGGCGAGGCCGAAGTTGAAGACCCACAGGGAGTAGCGGCGGCCCCAGTTGAGGACCACCTTCATCGGCTCGGGGGCGAGCCGGGAGAGCACGCCGAGCCGCTTCGGCTCCGGCAGCAGTACGGGCTGGGAGGCGGCGGTCTCCGGCGAATTCAGTTCTGGCGTCACGTCCATGCCAGTACGCCCTTCTTGTACGCGTACAGCAGGCCCACGGCCAGGAAGCCGAGGAAGATGAACATCTCGACGAGCGTCGTCGCGCCGTAGCCGGGGGCGGCGAACACCGTCGCCCAGGGGAACAGGAAGATCGAGTCGACGGCGAAGATGACGTACAGGAACGCGTAGACGTAGTAGCGGACCTGGGTGTGGGCCCAGCCCTCGCCGACGGGGTCGACGCCGCACTCGTACGTCAGAAGTTTCTCGGGGGTGGGGACCACGGGTCGCAGCAGCCGCCCGGCGCCGAAGGCGACGGCCACGAACAGCACGCCGACGACGGCGAGCAGCCCGACGACCGAGTACGACTGGAAGTAGTCCGCCGCAACGACGACGGTCGGTTCCGGCACGTCACTCCCTCGCTCCCTGACCCCTGGACGACCCTGGACTCTGTTCGACGATCTGTACGCACGGGAGTCTAGGCCCTGCTAAAGAAAGCGTAAGCAGCCCGTCACGCTTGGCAGAAGCCACAGGTCGCGGATGGTGGGGTTATCCCCAGGCGATCGCGGCGGTCCGCCTCATGGCGCGGCGGCCCGCCGCGCGGCACGCTGACCCGTATGACCGAACGTCTCCCGTCCTCGAGACCCGGCGGGCAAGCGGACAGCGACCGTCTGCCGCCTGTCCGTTTCGCCTTCGACCGGCACACCTGGAAGGAGATCGCGCACCTGCTGGCGAATCTTCCGGTGGCACTGCTCGGATTCACCTACGTCATGACGGTGCTGCTCACCGGCTTCTGGCTGACCGTCACGGTGATCGGTTTCCCGCTGCTGGCGGCCGGCCTGATGGGCGCCCGGCAGCTGGGCAAGCTGGAGCGGGCACGGGCCAGGGCGCTGCTCGGGGTGCGGGTCGACGAGCCGAGCCCCCTTCCTCTGCGCAGCCGGAGGAACGGCTTCTTCGCGCAGCTGTGGATGGGGATCAAGGACCCGGTCGCCTGGCGCACGGTGCTGTACGACTTCGTCCGGCTGCCCTGGGGTGTCCTCACCTTCACCATCACGCTGACCTCGTTGTTCGTGCTGTGGCCGGTGCTGCCGTTCATCGCGCGGGGTCTGACCAACGTGGACCGGGCGATGGTGCGCGGCCTACTGTCGCCCTCGGACGAGCTGGAGCGGCGGATCGCCGAGCTGGAGTCGGACCGGGGGGTCGTGGTCGACACGGCCGCGGCCGATCTGCGGCGCATCGAGCGCGATCTGCACGACGGGGCGCAGGCCCGGTTGGTCAACCTGGCCATGGGGCTCGGCCTGGCCAAGGAGAAGCTCCTGGAGGACCCCGACACGGCGGCGGCGATGGTCGCCGAGGCGCACGGCGAGGTCAAGCTCGCCTTGCAGGAGCTGCGGGATCTGGCGCGGGGCATCCATCCCGCCGTACTGACGGACCGCGGCCTGGACGCCGCCCTGTCCTCGGTCGCCTCGCGCTGCACGGTGCCGGTGAAGGTGACGGCCGACCTGCCCGCCAGACCGGCCGCGGCCATCGAGGGCATCGCCTACTTCACCGTCTCGGAGCTGCTGCAGAACATCAGCAAGCACAGCGGGGCGAGGTCGGCGTCCGTCGACGTGTGGCGGGCCGACGACCGGCTGCTCATCCAGGTGTGGGACGACGGCCGCGGCGGCGCACGCCTCGACGGCGGCAGCGGCATGCGCGGCCTCGCCGACCGGCTGGGCGCCGTCGACGGCCTGTTCGTCATCGACTCGCCGCCGGGCGGGCCGACGGTGGTCACCGCGGAGCTGCCGTGGCGGGACCGGTCGCTCGACGCGCGGTAGCCGCGGGGGGCCGGGGAGTCCTGGGGGCCCGGACGGTCCCGGAGGTAGGGAAAACCCCCCGTCCAAGACGCCGACGGACTCCATGGTCCGCGGACCTGCGGCCGAGCAGGGTGGAGGTACGACGGCACAGCCTCGGGACCAGGACGGTCCCCGGAGCCTCAGGACGAGTAGAAACGGACGACGCCGATGGCCACGGACTACGGACAGGGCTACGGGCAGGACAGCAGGCTCGACCACGGACAGGGCTACGGGCACGACAGCGGGCTCGGGTTCGCGGAGGAGACGCGCGGGCATCGGCTGCCCTCCGCGCTGCGGGCGCCGCTCGCGGCACGCAGCTGGAGCGAGCTGGCGTATGTGCTGCTGGGCCTGCCGATCAGCGTCCTGCTGTTCACGTACGCCGTCACGATGGTCTCCCTCGGCGCGGGCCTGCTCGTGACGTTCCTCGGGATCCCGGTGCTGGCGGCGGGGCTGGCCGGGTGCCGCGGGTTCGGGGCGCTGGAGCGGGGCCGGGCGCGCGGGCTGCTGGGTCTGGAGGTGGGCGACCCGGAGCCGCTGCGGATGAGGAAGCAGGGCGCGATGGCCTGGATGGGGGCCGTCCTCAAGAGCGGCACCTCGTGGCGGACCCTGCTCTACTCGCTGCTGTACCTGCCGTGGTCGGTGTTCTCGTTCACCGTCGCGATCAGCTTCTTCTCGATCGGCTGGACGCTGATGACGTACCCGCTGTGGTTCTGGCTCTTCCCGGTGTACGGCGGACAGGACGGGCTTCAGCTGTACGGCGACGAAGGCCACCACATCTACCTCGACAACCCCTTCGAGATCGCCGTCACGGCCCTGATCGGGCTGTTGTTCACGATGGCCACGCCGTGGATCGTGCGGGCCCTGACGATGGTGGACCGGGTGCTGGTGCACGGGCTGCTCGGGCCGACGCGGTTGTCGGCGCGGGTGGTGGAGCTGGAGTCGGACCGGGGGGTCGTCGTCGACACCGCCGCGGCGGACCTGCGGCGCATCGAACGGGACCTGCACGACGGCGCGCAGGCGCGGCTGGTGGCGTTGGCCATGGATCTGGGGCTGGCGAAGGAGAAGCTCACGGAGGATCCGCGGGCGGCGGCGCGGATGGTGGACGACGCGCACGGTGAGGTGAAGACGGCGCTGCAGGAGCTGCGGGACCTGGCGCGCGGGATCCATCCGGCGGTGCTGACGGACCGGGGGCTGGACGCCGCGCTGTCGGCGGTGGCCTCGCGGTGCACCGTGCCGGTGCAGGTGGAGGTGGATCTGCCTGCGCGGCCGGCGGCTGCGATCGAGGGGATCGCGTACTTCACGGTGTCGGAGCTCCTGCAGAACATCAGCAAGCATGCGCGGGCGACGTGGGCGGCGGTGGATGTGTGGCGGGTGGACAACCGGCTGATGCTGCAGGTCGTGGACAACGGGGTGGGCGGGGCGGACACGTCGAGCGGGTCGGGGCTGGCCGGGCTCGCGGAGCGGTTGGACGCGGTGGACGGGATCCTGGTGGTGGACTCGCCGGTGGGCGGGCCCACCCGGGTGACCGCGGAGTTGCCTTGGCGGGCGGAGCCGGCGATGCGGTGAGCGCCGCGGGCGGGCGGAGCCGGCGATGCGGTGAGCTCGGCGGGTGGGCGGCGAGGGTGTGTTTCGCCCCCGCCGCCCTTACCCGTTCCCATCCCAGGGGCTCTGCCCCTTCTACCCCCGCCAGGGGGCTCCGCCCCCTGGACCCCCGATCGGCCCTGAAGGGGCCTTGCCCTCAAACGCCGGACGGGCTGGGTGGGCCGGTGATCGACAACCGGCCGCGCAGGGGCCGGAACACGCCGTGCCGTGCACGCATCCCCACTGATTCCCCATGGGCGGGCACGCCCCGGTCCGAATGCTGGAATGCTGGACTTCGTCGTCCGGGTGGACGTGGAGTCGGGGCTGTGGGGGGCCGAGGATCGTGGAGGACAGGGTGCGGGTGGTCATCGCCGAGGATTCGGTGCTGCTCCGGGAGGGCCTGACCCGGTTGCTGACCGACCGTGGGCACGACGTCGTCGCTGGAGTGGGTGACGGGGACGCGCTGATCAAGACCATTACCGAGCTGGACGCGGAGGGCGCGCTGCCGGACGTCGTGGTCGCGGATGTGCGGATGCCGCCGACGCACACGGACGAGGGGGTGCGGGCCGCCGTACAGCTGCGCAAGGCGCATCCCGGCCTCGGCGTGCTCGTGCTGTCGCAGTACGTGGAGGAGCGCTACGCCACCGAACTGCTGGCGGGTTCCAGTCACGGAGTCGGCTATCTGCTGAAAGACCGGGTAGCCGAGGTGCGTGAGTTCGTGGACGCGGTGGTGCGGGTGGCCCAGGGCGGTACGGCCCTGGACCCCGAGGTCGTCGCGCAACTGCTGGGGCGCAGCCGCAAGCAGGACGTGCTCGCGGGACTCACCCCGAGGGAGCGTGAGGTCCTGGGGCTGATGGCCGAGGGCCGGACCAACTCCGCGATCGCCCGGCAGCTGGTCGTGAGCGACGGGGCCGTCGAGAAGCACGTCAGCAACATCTTCCTGAAGCTCGGGCTGTCCCCGAGCGACGGCGACCACCGGCGGGTCCTCGCGGTCCTCACCTATTTGAACTCCTGACGGTCTGACGCCGTGTCGGAAATGGGGCGACCACTGAGCGGGACACGCGGGCCCGCCGATCCCGAGAACCGAAGAATGAAGGGCAGCGTCTTCAAGAGGAAGCACCCCGGGGGGCGGGTAAATCATGACAAGTCGGTGCTCCGAACCGTCTCAAAGGCGTGTCCAACATGCGAATGACCCAAGGAAGGCGACCCTTACGGTCGTAGGGTTGATTTTGGGAGGGCCTGCGGGAAGGCCGCTCCCAGACAGCCGCCTCGAGGGAGGTCCAGTTCAGTGACGCAGGTCAGTAGTCCAGCGGAGCAGGCCGATGGAACCGTCGTGGGAGAGCAGCGCAAAGCGGCAGGCGTGAAGGACGTCCGCCGCCTGGACAGGGTGATCATCCGGTTCGCGGGGGACTCGGGTGACGGTATGCAGCTCACCGGGGACCGTTTCACCTCGGAGACGGCGTCGTTCGGCAACGACCTGTCGACGCTGCCGAACTTCCCGGCCGAGATCCGGGCCCCTGCCGGCACCCTGCCCGGCGTCTCCTCCTTCCAGCTGCACTTCGCGGACCACGACATCCTCACGCCGGGTGATGCGCCGAATGTGCTGGTCGCGATGAACCCGGCGGCGCTGAAGGCCAACGTCGGCGATCTGCCGCGCGGCGCGGAGATCATCGTCAACACGGACGAGTTCACCAAACGGGCGATGCAGAAGGTCGGGTACGACACCTCGCCCCTGGAGGACGGTTCACTCGACGGCTACCACCTCCATCCGGTCCCCCTGACGACTCTGACAGTGGAGGCCCTGAAGGATTTCGACCTCACCCGGAAAGAGGCCGAGCGCAGCAAGAACATGTTCGCGCTCGGCCTCTTGTCGTGGATGTACCACCGGCCGACCGAGGGCACCGAGAAGTTCCTGACGTCGAAGTTCGCCAAGAAGCCGGCCATCGCGGCCGCGAACATCGCCGCGTTCCGCGCGGGCTGGAACTTCGGCGAGACGACCGAGGACTTCGCGGTCTCCTACGAGATCGCCCCGGCGACGACGGCGTTCCCGACCGGCACCTACCGCAACATCTCCGGGAACCTGGCCCTGTCCTACGGACTGGTCGCCGCGTCCCGCCAGGCGGACCTGCCGCTGTTCCTGGGCTCGTATCCGATCACCCCGGCCTCGGACATCCTGCACGAGCTGAGCAAGCACAAGAACTTCGGCGTCCGCACCTTCCAGGCCGAGGACGAGATCGCGGGCATCGGCGCGGCACTGGGCGCGGCCTTCGGCGGCTCGCTCGGGGTGACCACGACATCCGGCCCGGGCGTGGCGCTCAAGAGCGAGACGATCGGGCTGGCGGTGTCCCTGGAGCTGCCGCTCCTGGTCATCGACATCCAGCGCGGCGGCCCGTCCACGGGTCTGCCGACCAAGACCGAGCAGGCGGACCTGCTGCAGGCGATGTACGGCCGCAACGGCGAGGCCCCGGTCCCGATCGTCGCCCCGCGCACACCGGCCGACTGCTTCGACGCGGCGCTGGAGGCTGCGCGGATCGCGCTGACCTACCGCACGCCCGTGATGCTTCTGTCGGACGGCTACCTGGCCAACGGCAGCGAGCCCTGGCGCATCCCTGACCTCGACGAGCTCCCCGACCTGCGGGTGCAGTTCACGCAGGGACCGAACCACACGCTCGACGACGGCACCGAGGTGTTCTGGCCCTACAAGCGCGACCCGCAGACCCTCGCCCGCCCCTGGGCGATCCCCGGCACGCCGGGCCTGGAGCACCGCATCGGCGGCATCGAGAAGCAGGACGGCACCGGCAACATCTCCTACGACCCCGCCAACCACGACTTCATGGTCCGCATCCGCCAGGCCAAGATCGACGGCATCGACGTCCCCGATCTCGAGGTCGACGATCCGCACGAGGCGCGCACCCTGGTGCTGGGCTGGGGATCGACGTACGGGCCGATCACCGCCGCGGTACGGCGGCTGCGCACCGCCGGCGAGTCCATCGCGCAGGCCCACCTGCGCCACCTCAACCCCTTCCCGCGCAACCTCGGCACCGTTCTGAAGGGCTACGACAAGGTGGTGATCCCCGAGATGAACCTCGGCCAGCTCGCCGCCCTCGTCCGGGCGAAGTACCTGGTCGACGCCCACTCCTACAACCAGGTCAACGGCATGCCGTTCAAGGCAGAACAGCTCGCCAAGGCTCTGAAGGAGGCCATCGATGGCTGAGACGTCCACGGAAGGCACGGGCACGATCGAGGCGCTTTCCCTCGTCCCCAAGGCCGAGGCCCGGCAGTCCATGAAGGACTTCAAGTCCGATCAGGAAGTGCGCTGGTGCCCCGGCTGCGGTGACTACGCGATCCTCGCCGCCGTGCAGGGCTTCATGCCCGAGCTGGGTCTGGCCAAGGAGAACATCGTCTTCGTCTCCGGCATCGGCTGTTCCTCCCGCTTCCCGTACTACATGAACACCTACGGCATGCACTCCATCCACGGCCGCGCGCCCGCGATCGCGACGGGCCTTGCCGCCTCGCGGCGTGACCTGAGCGTGTGGGTGGTGACGGGTGACGGCGACGCGCTGTCGATCGGCGGCAACCACCTGATCCACGCCCTGCGCCGCAACGTGAACCTGAAGATCCTGCTGTTCAACAACCGGATCTACGGCCTCACCAAGGGCCAGTACTCCCCCACCTCCGAGGTCGGCAAGATCACCAAGTCGACCCCGATGGGCTCCCTGGACGCGCCCTTCAACCCGGTGTCCCTGGCCATCGGCGCGGAGGCGTCCTTCGTGGCGCGGACGATCGACTCCGACCGCAAGCACCTCACGGAGGTCCTGCGGCAGGCCGCCGCCCACCCCGGCACCGCCCTCATCGAGATCTACCAGAACTGCAACATCTTCAACGACGGCGCCTTCGAGGCCCTCAAGGACAAGCAGCAGGCCGAGGATGCCGTGATCCGCCTCGAGCACGGGAAGCCCATCCGCTTCGGCACCGATGGCGGACGCGGCGTCGTGCGCGACCCGGCCACCGGCGACCTCCAGGTGATCACGGTGACCCCGGCCAACGAGGCCGACGTACTGGTCCACGACGCCCACGCCACCTCCCCGACCACCGCCTTCGCCCTGTCCCGGCTGGCCGACCCCGACACCCTCCACCACACGCCCATCGGCGTGCTGCGGTCCGTGGAGAGGCCCGTCTACGACACCCAGATGTCGGAGCAGCTCGACACCGCGATCGAACAGAACGGCAAGGGCGACCTGGCTGCGCTGTTGGCGGGCGGGGACACCTGGACGGTCGTGGGCTGACCTGGGCTGACCACGGTTGACGGCTGAGGGCCTGGGTGCGGTTTGGCGCCCAGGCCCTCGGTGTCGCATGACATCACGCGTCGGTGATCCGATCTCCTCAGCGCGAAGGTCGGGCCGCCGGAACAGCGGTTGCCGAAGAAGTCCCGAGGATCCTCATCAGCCGGACGACACCGCCGAGTCGGGCCCCACGACCCACCACTCCTCCAGATCGTCGAGCCGCTCCTCCATGATCGCGTCGACGGCGCGGCCGGTCCTTGCTTCCAGCGAGTCCGGCGCCAGTTCGCGCCGCCGCTCGGACGTCAGCTCCCAGTACTCGGCGAAGAGAGAGTTCTTGCTCAGTATCTTCAGGTGCCCGAGGAGTTCGCTCCGGTCCGTTGTGCCGGCCCGGTGGGCAAGCAGGAGCAGCCCGTACTCCCGGTTGGCGAAGAGCATCTGGCGCCGCTTGTCCACGGAGAGTCCCTCCAGGGTGCTCAGCGCATCCGCGAGCACTGGGTCGCCGATCGCCCGGTCCAGTTGCTCGACGAACAAACCGTGGATCCGGATCTCGTTCGCCAGGTGCAATTCCTTCGCCACGGCGGCCATGCCCTCCCCGGCGAAGGTGAGGGCCTCCGTGAGATCCCGCAAAAAACCCTTTTGGTCCGGTACGGCATGCCGGCACACCCCCTTCCTAAACCACCCCGACCTTCAGGGTGCCCGGCTGCACAAACGGGCGTGGGAGGCGGAAAGGGGGCGCACAGATGGACGGGCTGCGCCGTTCGTCCGCCCCGGCCCGTCTTCAGGCGTCAGGAATGTCCCGCTTGGCGCGAAGAAGGACATCACGGGTGATGACAACGATGCGCTCGTGGTCGGCGCGTGAGGCGTCCGCCGGGAGCAGTGGATCGAGTTCCTCAGTGCGGTCGGTGCCGATGACCGCGAATGTTCCGTCACTGAGTTCAAACAGGTCCGGGCACGTCTCGCCCGCCATACTCCCTCGCTGGCGGGGCGAATCGCCAAGGCGGCGGACAATATTGATACGAGTAACTTCGCTGTGCACGGAGACCCTGTTCTAGGGCCGGACAGGGTGAGGTCGGGCCCTCGGATTGGATGCGGTAGACGCCGGGCCCAACTTATCAGCATTCCCATGGGTCACGGCTGAAAACCGGTTCCTCACCGGCACGGTCGAATTATTCCCTCTCCATTGACATTTGACGGAATATCAGACTCCGTCCGACGGTCCCACAACCCACCACTCGTCGGGATCCTCGGCAAGCTCCTCCATGATTTGATCAACCGCTTTGCCCGTCTTTGCCTCAAGTGAATCCTGCGGCAGACTCCGCCGGTGTTCGCCGGTCATCCCCCAGTACTCCTTGAACACCTGATTCCGGGCCAGCACGCGCAGGTGGCCGATCATTTCGGCCCAGCCGTAGGCGCCGATGCGGTGCCCCAGAATGATCGCGCCGTACTCGCGGTTCACGAACAGCACCTGACGCCGCTTGCCGTCCGACAGACCCTCGAGTGTGCTCATGGCTGACGCCAGCGCCGGATCCGCCATGGCGTGGTCCACCTGCGCGGCGGTGATGCGATGCAGCTGGATCAGGTTGGCGTGCCGGATTTCGTCGGTGAGGCGGGTGAGTTCTCGCAGGAGTTCCAGGGCCAACTCCTCCTGTCGCCGCCTGTGGGGCAGCCGGGGTAAGGAGGTACGCGCCCGACCGGTCCTCACGCGTGCGGCAGAACCGTTCCTTCGCGCGTCCGGATTCTGTGTGGCCAATGCGAACCCCCGACTCAGGCATCCGGCGCCGGTCGGTGATCTCGTGGGCGGCACGAGGACCGGCTCGCGGGTGGGCACAGCGCCCCGCTCCCAGAATGCCGGGCGGCTCAAGTCGGCGCGGGAGGCGGAGAGGGGGCGCATGGATGGACGTACCGCTCATGTCAACCAGCGCCCTGACATGTGTGTGCCCATCGAGCGCCGTCCGCATTCGTTCAGTGGACCTGAAGCGCGTGCGTCATTCCCGCTCAGAGCCCGCCTTCCGCGCGTCGTACACCTCTCGCGCCTTCTGCACCTCCCCCATCCGCTCCCCGGTCCACACCGCCAGCGCCCGGATCTGTTCCGCCGCCTCGCGGCCGAGGCCGGTGAGGGAGTAGTCGACTCTCGGGGGGATGACCGGTTTGGCGTCGCGGTGGACGAGGCCGTCGCGTTCCAGGGTCTGGAGGGTCTGGGTGAGCATCTTCTCGCTGACGTGGCCGATGGCCCGGCGCAGTTCGCTGAAGCGGTACGGGCGGTCGATGAGCGCGATCAGGACCAGGACGCCCCAGCGGCTGGTGACGTGCTCCAGGACCAGCCGGTGCGGGCACATCGCCTCACCCGCCACCGCCACCATCGAAGGGCTGCTCACCTTGTTGCTTACCGACATGCCAGTACCTTACTTCAAAGTGGGTACTTTCGCTGAGTTAGCGCACGCCCTAGGGTTAGTGCGAGAACCGCACCCCACAAGGAGATCGCAGATCATGAGCATCGTTGTCACCGGAGCCACCGGAAACCTGGGCCGCCACGTCGTGGAGCAGCTGCTGGAAAAGGTTCCGGCCGAGCAGATCACCGCCGTCGTCCGCAACGCGGAGAAGGCCGCCGACTTCGCGGCGCGCGGGGTGAAGATCGCGCTCGCCGACTACAACGCCCCCGCCTCCTTCGACGGGCTGTTCGCGGCCGGTGACAAGGTGCTGCTCATCTCGGGCAACGAGTTCGACAAGGGCCGCGTCCAGCAGCACAAGGGCGTCATAGACGCCGCGAAGGCGGCCGGTGTGGCACTGCTCGCCTACACCAGCGCCCCCGGCACCCTGACCGCCGCGCTGGCCGACGACCACCGGGGCACCGAGGAGGCGCTGACCACCTCCGGCGTGCCGTACGCCCTGCTGCGCAACGGCTGGTACCACGAGAACTACACCGAGAACCTCGCCCCGGTGCTGGAGTACAACGCGGTCGTCGCCGCCGCCGGCGAGGGCCGGGTCTCCTCCGCCTCGCGCGCCGACTACGCGGCCGCCGCGGTCGCCGTACTGACCGGCGAGGGCCACGAGAACAAGACGTACGAACTGGGCGGCGACGAGGCGTGGAGCTTCGCCGAGTACGCGGCCGAGCTGAGCCGGCAGACCGGCAGGGAGATCGTCTACTCCGCCGTCTCCACCGACGCCCTCATCGGCATCCTGACCGGTGCCGGGCTGCCCGAGCCGTTCGCCGCGACCCTGGCCGGCGTGGACGCGTCGATCGAGAAGGGCGAGCTGGTGGTCGACGGCGGCGACCTGTCCCGCCTGGCCGGCCGCCCGACGACGCCGTTCGCCGAGGCGATCGCGGCCGCCGTCAAGGCCTGACCGACACCTGAGCCACAGAGGGACTGCCCAAGCCACAGAGGGACTGCCCAGGGCCGGACTCCCCCGGTGAAGCACTGGGTTCAGGAGCACCCCCGTCCGTCATGACCGTATTCCGATACGGGCATGACAGGCGGGGGTGCTCGGCGCTACCTTCTTGCAGGTGAGCTGGACGTGAGAAGGGGGACCCCGTGGCCGGGACGTCGAAGGGCGAGCAGCGCATAGGTCTGCTGAACGGCTTCGCGGCGTACGGGATGTGGGGGCTGGTTCCTCTCTTCTGGCCCCTGCTGAAGCCCGCCGGAGCGGGCGAGATCCTCGCCCACCGGATGGTGTGGTCGCTCGTCTTCGTGGGCGTCGCGCTCGTCGTCATCCGGCGCTGGGCCTGGGCCGGTGAGCTGCTGCGGCAGCCGCGCAGGCTCGCGCTGATCACCGTGGCCGCGGCCGTCATCACCGTGAACTGGGGCGTCTACATCTGGGCCGTGAACGCCGGTCACGTCGTCGAGGCCTCGCTCGGCTACTTCATCAACCCGCTGGTCACCATCGCCATGGGCGTGCTGCTCCTGAAGGAGCGGATGCGGCCCGTGCAGTGGACGGCGGTCGGCGTCTGCCTCGCCGCCGTGCTCGTACTCACCGTCGGCTACGGCCAGCCCCCGTGGATCTCCCTCACCCTCGCCTTCTCCTTCGCCACGTACGGCCTGGTGAAGAAGAAGGTCAACCTCGGCGGCGTCGAGTCGCTGGCCGCCGAGACCGCGATCCAGTTCTTGCCCGCGCTCGGCTATCTGCTGTGGCTCGGCGCGCAGGGCGACTCCACCTTCACCACCGAGGGCGCGGGCCACGGGGCCCTGCTCGCCGCGACCGGCATCGTCACCGCGCTCCCCCTCGTCTGCTTCGGCGCGGCCGCGATCCGCGTGCCCCTGTCCACGCTGGGACTGCTGCAGTACCTGGCACCGGTGTTCCAGTTCCTGCTCGGCATCCTCTACTTCCACGAGGCCATGCCGCCCGAGCGCTGGGCCGGGTTCGCGCTGGTCTGGCTGGCGCTGACGCTGCTCACCTGGGACGCCCTGCGCGCCGCGCGCCGGTCCGCCCGCACGCTCAGGGCCGAGATCAACAGGCCCAGCGTCACCATGCCGACGGGCACGGTGAGTGCCACCCGGAAGGCCGAGAGCGTCGCCTCGGGCCCCGACCGACCGGTGGACGCCAAGCCGTAGACGGCCGTCACCGCCGAGATCCCGATCGCCGAGCCGAACTGCGTTGCGGTGTGCAGCAGCCCGCTCGCCAGCCCCTGCTCGGACTCGACGACCCCGTCCGTCGCCGCGATCGCCAACGGCCCGTACGCCAGCGCGAAGGCCGTGCCCGCGATGATCAGCGTCGGGAACATCGCGGCGTACGGCCAGTCCATGCCGACCGGCAGGAACAGCCCGTACGCGACGACCGCCAGCGCGAATCCGCCCAGGATCACGCGGGTGTTGCCGAAGCGGGCGACCAGTCTCGGGGTGAGGGTCGGGGCCAGCACCGCGTCACATCCCATGATGACCAGAGCGATCGCCGTCTGGAGCGACGACCAGCCGCGCAGCTCCTGCAGGTACAGCGTCACCACGAACTGGAAGCCGAAGAAGGCCCCGACGAAGAGCAACGCGCCGAGGTCCGCGCGGACGACCGAGCCCGTGCGCAGGATGCCGAGCCGGACCAGCGGGTCGGCCGTCCGGCGCTCGGCGACGACGAAGGCCACGGCCAGGAGCACCGCCGCGAGGGCCGCGGCCGCGGTCCACCGCCATCCGTCCACACCGTGTTCCAGTCGTACGACGGCGTAGGCGGCCAGCAGCATCGCGCCGGCGGCGGTGATCGCGCCGGGGAGGTCGAAGCCGCGACGCCGCCCGGGCGGGGCGTCCTGCGTCGGGACCAGTCGTACGGCCGCCACCAGCAGCGCGCCCGCCAGCAGTACCGGCGCGAAGAACACCCAGCGCCAGCCGAGTTGGGTGAGCAGGCCGCCGATGACGAGGCCGAGCGAGAAGCCGCCTGCCGCGGTGCCGGCGAACACCAGCAGGGCCTTGTCGCGCCGCGGGCCCTCCTCGTACGAGGTGGTGATCAGGGACATCGCGGCCGGCGTCATGAACGCGGCGGACACCCCGGTCACGAAGCGGGCGACGACCAGCATCCAGCCCTCGGTGGCGAAGCCGCCGAGCCCGGAGAAGAGCAGGAAGACGATCAGCCAGGTCAGGAACATCCGGCGGCGGCCGAGCAGGTCCGCGGCCCGGCCGCCGAGCAGGGTGAAACCGGCGTACCCGAGGACGTAGGCGCTCATCACCCAGGCCGCGGTGCCGGTCGTCAGGCCGAGGTCGGATCTGATCGACGGGATCGCGACCGCCATCATCGCGACGTCGATGCCCTCGAGGAAGATCGTTCCGCAGAGGACGAGTAACAGCGCCCACGCGCGCGTGCCCATGGCAGTACTCCACAAGATAGGGGCGGTTACGGCGGTGAGGGTCGGTTCCCTCTTGTAACCGACTTCAGCCTGCGGCAGCATCGGCAGACATGGAAGAAGGCACTTCGAAGTCACCGAGTAACTGCGCGGGCACCGTGGACTACGGCGACGCCGACCCCTTCCAGTGGGACACCCGGGAGGACTGCCAGGTGCGGCAGATCCTCGACCGGGTGGCCGACAAGTGGTCGCTGCTGGTCATCGCGCTGCTGGAGCACCGGCGGCTCAGGTTCACCGAGCTGCGTCGGGAGATCGACGGGATCAGCCAGCGGATGCTGACCGTGACCCTGCGCTCGCTGGAGCGGGACGGGCTGGTGAAGCGGACGGTGTATCCGGTGGTGCCGCCGCGGGTGGAGTACGAGCTGACGCCGCTGGGCGGGACCCTGCACGCCACGATCCAGTCCCTGGTGAAGTGGACCGAGGCGCACCAGGAGGAGATCGCGGTGGCGCGGGCCGCGTACGACGTGCGGGAGACGGCGGCCGCGTCCCTTCAGTGACCCGGCACTGTCAGACCCGGCCGCTATAACTGGTGGGTATGACGCAGACACCCGCACCCGTGCACTGGAAGCTCGTCATCGACGCCGGTGACCCGCACGCGCAGGCCGACTTCTGGGCAGCCGCGCTCAACTACCAGGTGGAGGACAACAACGGGCTCATCCAGCGGTTGCTGGAGCTCGGCGCCCTGCCGCGCGAGGCCACCGTCGAGTACCGCGCCCGCCTCGCCTTCCGGGACCTGATCGCCGTGCGGCATCCTGACGACCCGTACGAGGAGGACAGCGGGACCGGGCTGGGGCGGCGGCTGCTGTTCCAGCGGGTGCCGGAGGCGAAGACGGGCAAGAACCGGCTCCATCTCGACCTGCATCCCGGCGAGGGGCGGCGCGCCGCCGAGGTGGAGCGGCTGACGGGGCTCGGGGCGAGTGTGCTGCGGGAGGTGAAGGAGCCGTCGGGCGAGTGGGTGGTGATGGCGGATCCGGAGGGGAACGAGTTCTGCGTGCACTGAGCGCGGCGCTGTCGTTGCATGAAGGCCGACGCCTCAGCGGGCGCTCTGGGCGCGCTCGGTGAGGCGGCCCATGCGGGCGCGGGCCTTGTCCAACTGCTCGATGTCGTCGGCGGCGGGGCCCTGTTCGGCCGTGAGCTCGGTCCACAGGCCGATCAGCGCGTGGCCCAGTTCCAGGCCCAGCAGCGGGTCGCGTACGGCACGCCAGGCGGTGAACGCGCTCTGGATGTTGCCGTACGCGGCCTCCGCGTCCCGCGTGTGGCGGCGGACGTGGGCGACGTCGAGGGAGAGCTGGAAGGAGCGGACCGGGTCGCCCGCCAAGTAGGCGATGTACGCGGCCAGTTCGCGCAGGTGCAGCACCTCGGGGTGCTCAGGCCCCAGCGCCCCGGACGCCTGCGCCAGCGTCCGGTCCGCCAACTCCGCCGCCGTGTCCGTCCGCCCCGCCTTCACGGCCTCGTTGATCCGCGCCAACGGCTCCGCGAGCAGCGGGGGCGCGGCGACCGTCGGATCGTCCCCGAGCACGGCTTCGGCGACGGCGTCGAAGCCGCGGGGTGGAGTGGGCTTGGGGTCGGGGGCACGGTCCGGGTCGAGGGCGAGGTCAGCGAGCGAGGGGTGCGCTGGTGGGATGGGCTGCGCGGGTGGGGTGGGCCGTACCGGCGGGGCAGGCGGCCCGGGCAGGGGAGACTGGGCGCCGCGGGCAGTCTCTGCGGGCTCCGGCCTCGCGTCCATCACGGGGGGCGGGCCGAACTCGCCGGTCGGCGGGGCGACCGTGCCGGGGGCGTGGCCGGAGGGCTGCTCCGGGAGCACGCGGAGGGTGAAGGTCTGTGGGGAGTACCCGATCGGCGGTGCCGCACCGGCCGGGGACGAATCACCGGCCGGTGACGGCTCACCAGCCCCGGTCGACTCACCGATCTGGGACGAGTCACCGGCCGGGGGCGGAAACGCGGGGGCCGCGTCGGCCGGCGGCTCGGGCTCGGCAGCCCCGGCCGGGGGCGAGCCGGTGCCCGCCTCGTCGGCCGGCTGCGCATCCGGCACCGCCCGCGTCCGGAACGTGGGGACCGCGTCCCGCACGGGCTCGCCGACCGGCCGTGGAAGGTCCGTGGGCAGATCTCGCCGGGGCTGCTGCGGCTCTGCGGCGGGTGCGAGGTCGTCGGAGGAGGTCGGCATGCCGGGTGGCAGCGGCGGCGGCGCGGACACCCCCGGCTCCGATGCCGGGGTCCGCGTTCCCGAGTGCTCGGGAGCGGCCCCCGTGGAAGACCCCCGCTCCACGGGCGGAGCCATCGGGACCGGGTCGGAGGTGAAGCGGCTTGCGCCGTCCGGGTCCACCTGGAGGGGGACGACGTAGCCGATGCGCTCGTCGTGGATGGTGGCCTGGACGGCGTGCCCGGTGGTGGCGGCGAGGTGGTGGAGGTGGGTGAGGACGGCCTGTTGGACCTCCTCGCCGGGGGCCGCGACGACCCGTACGTCACCGACCCACGCCGCGCCCGCGCCCGGACCGGACGCCGGGACATGGACGTCGATCGGCGCCGCCGCGGGGGTGTCCGGGTGCGCTGCGCGCTGTTGGTCCCGCTTCTTGTCGCGGCTGAGTCGAGCCATCGGTTCCCTCACTCGGATGTGTCGGGCAGTCGCCGGACAACGCGTTCGGGTTCCATGGTGCTCCCTCCCGCGTCGGGCTTCCGCACCCTCAGCGCATGATCCGGTCGTACACGTACTGTCGAGTCTCTCCGCTCCCTCGCGGTTCTCACGTCACTGCGACGTCACAGACTCGTTCCAGGAACTCATGCCTCGTCAGGACGCGTTCCGGATGCCGTGCGTGTCGCCGGGTAGCAAGGATTTGTCGGGGGTGTCGGGGCTGGTGAGGGAGGACCCGGGGGCATGCGGGCGGACGTACGGACCGAGAGGCGGCAGGGGCCCGAGATCTGGCTCCGCGCGCCGGTGGGCGGACTGGAGGGCGAGTCGCCGGAGGCAGCCCACGGCTCTGCCGGCTTCCGGCGCCACTCCTTCGTCGGCACGCACGGCGGGGCCGGCACCTCCACCCTCGCCAGGGTCTACGGCGGCCACGACTGCGGACGCGACTGGCCGGGCCCCGCCGACCCTCGGTCGGTCCTGCTCGTCGCCCGTACCCACGCGGCCGGACTCGGCGCCGCGCTGCACACCCTGGAACTCTTCCGGCACGGCGAGGCTCCGCCCGGCCTCGAAGTCCACGCGGTCGTCCTGGTCGCGGACGCTCCCGGCCGGCTGCCGCGCCCGCTCGCCCAGCGGATCAAGGTGATCGACTCGGCGATCCCCGTGCACCGCGTGCCCTGGGTGCCGGCCTGGCGCCTGGGCGACCTGAGCGGGACGCCGCCCAGGGAGACCGAGGCACTGGCCGGCCTGACTGGGGCGGCGGGACGGTCGCGTTGAACGGACGTCCCCTCCCCCTCCCCTCCGATTTCGCCGCGCTCTCGGCGGAGGAGACCGCCGCCGCCGTACGGTCGCGGGCGCTGTCCGCGGTCGACGTGGTCGCGGCGGCGCTGGAGCGGATCGGGCGGGTGGACCGGGAGCTGTGCGCGTTCGTCGAGGTGTGGGGTGAGGAAGCGCTGCGGCGGGCAGCTGAGGTGGACGCACGGGTCGCGGCGGGTGAGGGGCCGCTCCCCGGAGGTCCGCTGGCCGGGGTGCCGATCGGGGTGAAGGGCCGGCACGGGCTGCGTACGGCGGCTCCGCTGCTGGCGGCCGGGTGCGTGGCGGTGGGTGCGACGGCCGTACCCGGCCCCGGAACTCCCTGGCAGACCTGGGGACTTGGCGCCCATGGCCGTACCGTCAACCCGTGGCGGGCCGACCGTACGCCGGGCGGCTCCTCGGCCGGGTCGGCCGCCGCGGTGGCCGCCGGACTGGTGCCGCTCGCGACCGGGAGCGACGGAGCGGGGTCGGTACGGATCCCGGCGGCCTGGTGCGGTGTGGTGGGACTGAAGGTCACGAACGGACGGCTGCCGACGACCGACCGTACGGGTCTCACGGCTCCCGGGGTGCTCACCCGGTGCACGGCGGACGCGGCAGCCTACTGGCGGGTGGTGTCGGGGGATCCGCTTGTGCCGGCGGACACGGCAGTATCGGGAGACACAGCGGTACTGGGGGACACAGCGGTACCGGGGGACACGGCCGTATCGCGGGACGCGACCGTATCGGCCAGCTCGCCGTCTCCTGCTGCCGTCTGGTCGGCCGACCTCGGTTTCGCCCCCGGCCCCGATCCGGACGTTGCGGAGATCGCGGAGATCGCCCACGCTGCCGCCCTACGCCTCGCGGAAGTCGGCGCCCTCCGGCTCATACGGCCCTCCGTGCCTCTCCGCCTCGAAGACCCCGCCCCCGCCTGGCTCGCCCTCCGGTCACCCGGCGCGGACCTGGCCTCCGCCCACCGCACCCGCGCGGCGAACGACAGTCGTCTGGCCGCCCTCTTCACCGACGCGGAGTTGCTGCTGACGCCGACGACCCCCAATCCGCCGCACGGCCACGAAGGCCCCGGCGACCGCTACTCCACCGCCCTGACCTGGGCGTTCAACCTGAGCGGGCATCCGGCGGTCAGTATCCCGGCGGGGTTCGGCCGCGACGGGTGTCCGGTCGGGCTCCAGATCGTGGCGCCGCACGGACGGGAGGACCTGCTGCTCCGGACCATCGACGTTGCCCCTTTTGCTTGCACGAACATATAATGCAGACGCGTGCAATCGCAGGAGCATGCAATCGCACGGGCATGAATAGTCGTTATGCCGACCACCAGGGGGACCCCATGACCCGCCGCTTCCTCTTCGTCCTGGGCAGCAGCCGCACCGAGAGCAACAGCGAGATGCTGGCCCGCGGGGCCGCCGAGCAGCTCCCCGCGGACGTCGAGCAGGAGTGGATCAGCCTCGCCGATCATCCATTGCCCGACTTCGTGGACCTGCGGCACGACAGTGACCACCTCCGCCCGACGGAGGGCAGTGCGGCGCTGCTGCTCGACGCGACGCTCGCGGCGACGGACATCGTGATCGTGTCGCCGCTGTACTGGTACTCGGTCTCCGCTCCGGTCAAGCGCTACCTGGACCACTGGTCGGGCTGGCTGCGCACCCCGGACGTGGACTTCAAGGCCACGCTGGCCGGGCGCACGCTGTGGGGCGTCACCGTGCTCGCGCACGCGGAGGAGGAGGTCGCCGACCCGCTGGTCGGCACACTCAGCAACTCGGCGGCGTACATGGGGATGCGCTTCGGCGGGGTGCTGCTCGGCAACGGCAGCAAGCCCGGTGACGTACTGAAGGACACCGAGGCGCTGGCCCGCGCCAAGACGTTCTTCGCGGGTGAGGCGCCGCTCGCACGCTTTCCGTACGAGACGGAGTGACGGCCACAAGACGCCGTAAGACCCGTGACGACCAGTGACGACCAGCAACAACACGTAACGACTACGAGGCGATGTCCTTCGTCGTGAACCGCGCCCAGGCCGCCGAACCGAACACCGCCGCGTACAGCGCCTGAAGGCCGAGATTCTTCACCAGGTCGTCCCAGTAGATGGGCTCGCGCATGAGGTCGGCGAAGGACAGCCAGTAGTGGGAGAAGAAGTACGGCTGGATGGCGTGCAGTTGGGGGATCTGGTCGAGGATCTGGATGGTGATCAGCAGGCCGACCGTGGTCGCCATCGCGGCGATGCCGCTGTTGGTGAGGGTCGAGACGAACAGGCCGAGGGCCGCCATGCCCACCAGTGACGCGGCGACGGCCAGGGCGATCAGCAGGGCCCTGCCCAGGCCCTCGGCGAAGCTGATCTGCGTGCCGGAGATGGTCGTCAGGTCGCCCAGGGGGAAGAGCAGTGCCCCGACCGTCAGGGCCGAGGCGGCGACCACGAGGGTGGCCAGCAGGCAGAAGGCCAGCACGGTCGCGTACTTGGTGAGCAGCAGGCGGGTGCGGCCGGCGGGGGCGACCAGGAGGTAGCGCAGGGTGCCCGCGCTGGCCTCGCCGGCGATCGAGTCGCCCGCGATGACGCCGATGGCCATCGGCAGGAAGAAGGGGAGCGTCGCGGCGAGCGCGGTGAAGACCAGGAACAGGCCGTTGTTGGTGATCTGCGAGATGAACGCCGGACCCCCGCCGCCGCCTCCGCCGCCGGACCCCGATCCGTCGCTGGTCTCTATCTTCACGGCGATCCCGACCAGGATCGGCACCGCCGCCAGCACGCCCAGCAGGGCGAGGGTGCGCCAGCGGCGGAAGGTGGTCCACATTTCGTTGCGGAGGAACCCGAAGGTCCACAGGACGCTCGGCGCACGTACCGCTTCAGCCTGCGACATCGAACCCCTCCCCCGTCAGGGCCACGAACGCGTCCTCCAGCGAGGCCCGTTCGACGCCGAAGCCGCGGACGCGGACGCCCGCCGTCACCAACGCGGCGTTCACGTCGGCCAGGTCGCGGTCCTGGGGCGGCTCGGCGCTCACCCGGTCATCGGCGATGACCACGTCGGCCGCGCCCTGCTCCTTCAGTGTCCGGGCCGCGTCCGCCGGGTCGGGGGTCGTCACGACCAGCCGACCGCGCGTGCCCGCCGCCAGGTCGGCCACCGGGCCCTGGGTGATCAGGCGGCCCTGGGCCATCACCGCCGCGTGCGTACAGACCTGCTCGATCTCGTCGAGGAGGTGGGAGGAGAGGAAGACGGTCGTGCCGTCCGAGGCCAACTCCCGGATGAGGGACCGGATCTCGCGCATGCCCTGCGGGTCGAGCCCGTTGGTCGGCTCGTCGAGGACGAGGAGCTTGCGCGGCTGGAGGAGCGCGGCGGCGAGGCCGAGTCGCTGCTTCATGCCCAGCGAGTACGCCTTCGCCTTCTTGCCCGCTGCCGCCGCGAGGCCGACCCGGTCCAGCGCCGCCGCGACGCGGGGGCGCCGGCTGCGCGGGTCGGCGGTCGGGTCGGCGGAGTCGTAGCGGAGCAGGTTGTCGCGGCCGGAGAGGTGGCCGTACAGGGCGGGGCCCTCGATGAGCGCGCCCACGTGCGGGAGCACCGCGCGCGCGGAACGCGGCATGGGCCGGTCCAGGACGCGGGCCGATCCCGACGTGGGCTCGATGAGGCCCATCAGCATGCGGATGGTGGTGGTCTTGCCGGAGCCGTTCGGACCGAGGAAGCCGAAGACGCTGCCCGCCGGGACGGTCAGGTCGAGACCGTCGACGGCGAGCTGCCCGCCCCGGTAGCGCTTGGTGAGCGCGCGGGTGACGATGACGCCGTCACCCGCGTGCTGCTCCCGTTCCGGCTCCGTGGCCGGCGTTTCGCTCATGGCTGCCTTACTACCCGGCGTTCGCGGCCTTCACCAGGGCGTCCTTGCTGACCGCACCGACGTAGACCTTGCCGTCGTCGGTCATCAGCGCGTTGACCAGGCGGGTCGAGAAGACCGTCCCCGAGCCGAACTTGCCGGTCACCTTGTCGCCGAGGGAGTCGAGGAAGCCGCCGATGTCGCCGCCGGCCTCGGAGCCGGAGGGCATGCCCTCGCCGCCGGTGTCGAAGGTCGCGACGGAGTTCCAGCCCTCGCCGATGACCTTGAGACCGTCGAGGCCCTTGCCGAGGTCCTCCTCGGGCTTGGCGCCCGCGCCCTCGTGCTTGCCGTGCCCATCGTGCGCGCTCTTCTCGCCGTGCTCGATGGTCTCGCCCTCGGTGACCTTCGCGCCCTTGGGCGGCGTGAAGTCGAAGGTGGACGCGGCCGGCTTGGCGAAGCTGACCTGGGTGAAGCCGGCGTCGATGACGGCGGCGCCGCCGCTCGACGGGGTCAGCGTGAACTTGAGCGGCAGCCCGGTCTTCGAGTCGACGGCCACGGTGATCTGGCCGACCGTCGACCCGGAGTCCTTGGGCTTGATGACGAGCCGGTAGGCGTCGCGGCCCGCGACCTGCGCGGTGCCGTCGACGGTCACGGAGGTGGTGTCGTCGACCGCCTTCAGGGCCTCCTCGGTCATGTCCTTGGGCGTGGCCGGGACGTCCTGCTCCTTCTCGGCCGCCGCGCTGTCGGAGGCGGTGGCGTGGTAGACCTCGTTGGACTTGCTGTCGTAGCCCCAGACGTCCTTGCCGTCGTGGATCACGCTGTACTCGGAGCCGCTCTCCAGCAGCGACAGCTTCTGCCGGTCGGGGCCGTCGGCCGCGACCCGCAGGGTGTGCGTGCCGGACGCGAGCTCGGTGAGCTTGGTGGACGGGTCGGCGGAGGAGCCGCCGTCACCCGAGTCCATGGCGCCGGAGGTCAGGCTGCTCTCCAGACCGCCGAGGTCGGGCAGTCCGAGATCCGTGCTGATCCGCACCGTGCCGGAGAGCTGCTCCACGTCCGAAGCGGCGATCTTCTCGATGAGTGCCTGTGCGCTGATCTTCGGCAGGTCGGGGTCGCCGGAGTCGGCGAGCGCCGGGACGAGCCCGATGGTCGCCGCCGCCACCCCCACCACCGCGACCGGGACGACGTACCGTGCGGCCCTGCGGCGCCCCGCGTGCCGGTCGTCGGCCTCCGCGGCGGTCGTGCTGTCGTCGGTTTCGAACGGTGCCATGTGTGCCTTACCTCCGTCGTCGGCGGCGGCTGGTCCAACTCCCGTAAGTCCACCCCGTAGCCGCCATTCTCACCCGAATCGGTGAGGAGTGGTGTTTTCCGTGTGTCCATCTGACCAAATCGGCCAGGAGGATTCGTCAACCCGCGGGCTCAACTCCACGTACACCTGGGGTATGACACACGGAGGCGGCGCCTCCCCCGACCCGTAGGGGTCGGGGTGGAGACGCCGCCGTGTGCGGTCGTCCGCGGTCGGTGCCTCAGCCCCGCAGGAACACGTAGTCCGCCTGATACGGCACGCCGACGATCGTGCCCGGCGTGCAGGTACCGGCCGGGGCGACGCCACCGACGGTGTTGAGCCGCAGGATCTCCGTGGCGTCGGCGAGCAGGCCGTGGTGCTTGCCGGATCGGGTCGCCTTGAGGTCCAGCTCGGGGATGTTGCCGTTCCCGTTCGGGGTCCTGGAGAGGACCGCCCCCGTGACCGCGCTGCGGTCGGGCGCGATCCACTGCGGCGTACCGGAGTTGGGCTGCACGAAGGAGTGCGCGATGCCGCCGGCGAGCACGGCGCTGACGTCCCGCTGGGCGAAGGCGTACCCGCCGCCCTCGGCCGGCTTGCACTCGTAGATCTGCTTGCCCTTGAGGACGGACGCCTGGAAGTTGTGCAGGGCGTCGCGGAAGTCGAAGGCGGCGACCGTGACCTTGTGGAGCCGGCCACGGACGGCTCCGCCGGGGAACTCGGCGGTGTGCAGGTTGACGTAGAAGGAGCCCGGGTCGGTCGTGAGGGCGTCGAGCAGTGCCGCGTCCCCGACCTTGACGGTTCCGGTGACGGTACGGCCCTTGCGGTTGCTGTCGAGCAGATCGGTGAAGTCGACCTTGATGCCGCCGTTGGTGCCCATGGCGCCCTGGTGGAGGTGGAGGGCGGTCGGTTTGCCGGTACCGCGCCACTTGACGGCGACGGAGACCTTGTCGCCCTGGACCTTGACGAACTGGAGCGCGGCGCCGTCCTTGTCGCCGACGGCGGGGCCGCCATCCACCGGCACCTCGTTGGCGCCTCGGAGGCTGGCGGCGAGGACAGTGCCGCCGCTGTCGCCTCCGGAGGCGGAGGCGGGGGTCGCTGTGGCGGCGATGCCACCGGCGGCCACCGCGACGGCGGCGACGATCGCGTTGATGCGCATGATGTCGTTTCTCCCCGTAGAGGACTTCTGCGCAGGTATACGGGCTGATCTCCGTTACGACTCGGACCAGAAATGTGACCTGCATCACGCCCGCTCTGCGGGCGTGTGGGGCGCGTCGCTGGGGGCTCCGCCCACCCAGGCCCGGTCCCCCTCAGCCCGTCCGGCGTTTGAGGACGAGGCCCGTTCAGGGCCGAAGGGGGGTCCGGGGGCGCAGCCCCCAGGGACGATGGGGGTCCCCCCGCTCGAGCGGAGCCGAGAGTGGGGGAGGGAAGGGGCGGCGGGGGCGAGAATCAGCCCGCCCGATGCACCACGGCGTCGCACAGCTCCATCAGCGCGGCCTTCGCGTCGCACTCCCGCAGCGGAGCCAACGCCGCCCGCGCGTCCTTCGCGTACCGCACGGTGTCCCGTCGCGCCTGCTCCAGCGCGGGATGCGCCCGCAGACCCGCCAGCGCCTCGGCGTGCCGCGCGTCGTCGGTCAGGTCGGAGTCCAGGAGCTCGCACAGCGCGATGTCCTCGGCCAGCCCCAGCCGCTCCGCCCGCTCGCGCAGCCGCAGGACCGGCAGGGTCGGGATGCCCTCACGCAGATCCGTCCCCGGGGTCTTCCCGGACTCGTGGGAGTCGGAGGCGATGTCCAGGACGTCGTCAGCGAGCTGGAAGGCGACGCCGAGCCGCTCGCCGTACTGGGTGAGCACGTCGACGACCGTCTCGTCGGCGCCGGACATCATCGCCCCGAAGCGGCACGCCACCGCCACCAGCGATCCCGTCTTGCCGCCGAGGACGTCGAGGTAGTGCTCGACCGGGTCACGGCCGTCCGTCGGGCCGGCGGTCTCCAGGATCTGACCGGTCACGAGCCGTTCGAACGCCTCCGCCTGGACCCGGACCGCCTCGGGCCCGAGGTCGGCCAGGATGTGCGAGGCGCGCGCGAACAGGAAGTCACCGGTGAGGACCGCGACGGAGTTGCCCCAGCGGGCATTCGCGCTGGCGACCCCGCGCCGCACCTCGGCCTCGTCCATCACGTCGTCGTGGTACAGCGTCGCCAGGTGGGTCAGCTCCACGACCACGGCCGACGGCACGATGCCCGGCGCATAGGGGTCCCCGAACTGGGCAGCGAGCATCACGAGCAGCGGCCGGAACCGCTTTCCACCCGCCCGCACCAGATGCTGGGCGGCCTCCGTGATGAAGGGCACCTCACTCTTGGTGGCTTCGAGCAGTCCCTCCTCGACAGCCGCCAATCCGGCCTGGACATCGGCTTCCAGAGCCTGGTCCCGCACGCTCAGCCCGAACGGCCCGACGACGGTCACGAGGGATCTCCTGTCTGCTGTGTCTACTGGCGCTTACACGGTTTGTCGATAGGTCGCTGCCATCACTCAAGTCAGCGTATCCGGTCACGTTTCGATCACCGATAGCGCCCGCCCGTCCAGGTCGGGCGGTATCGGATCACGCCGGGTATGTTTTTGATCACTTGAAAAGAACGGATATCTATCGACTTACATGGAAGTAGTGGAAATCTCCGACCCGCGATCCACTGAACTCACGGGGTCACGCTCATGCACATCCGTACGACCTTCCCCTACGAGACGACCCACGAGGACCTCCGTATCCCGCTCCCGGACGGAACCCTCCTCTACGCGCGCGTGTGGCGCCCCCTGACGGAGGAACCGGTACCCGCGATCCTCGAATACCTTCCTTACCGCCTGACCGACTGGACCGCACCCCGCGACTGGCAACGCCATCCCTGGTACGCGGGCCACGGTTACGCCTCCGTACGAGTGGACGTGCGCGGACACGGCAACAGCGAGGGCATGCCGGGCGACGAGTACCCGGCGACCGAGCCGGCCGACGGTGTCGAGGTCGTCCGATGGCTCGCATCGCAACCCTGGTGCGACGGGAAGATCGGCATGTTCGGCATCTCCTGGGGCGGCTTCAACTCCCTCCGGATCGCGGCCCTCGCACCCGAGCCGCTGAAAGCGGTCGTCACGGTCTGCTCGACCGACGACCCCTATGACAACGACGCGCACTACATGGGAGGTTCCGTCCTGGCGGTGGACATGCACGCCTGGGCGGCCACCATGCTGGCCTTCGCCTCCCGCCCGCCGGACCCGCGGTACGTCGGCGAGACCTGGCGGGACATGTGGCTCAAGCGTCTGGAGGAGATCGATCCCCTCATCCACACCTGGCTGGACCACCAGACCCGGGACCGCTACTGGAGCCACGGCAGCGTCCGCGAGGACTACGACGCGATCGACGCCGGCGTCCTCGCGGTCGGCGGCTGGCACGACCCGTACCGTGACACGGTCCTGCGCCTCGTCGAGCACCTCCCGGCCGACCGGGTCCGTGGCCTGATCGGCCCCTGGTCCCACCAGTACCCCGATCACGGCCGGCCGCCCGGCCCGGCGATCGGCTTCCTCCAGGAGACCCTGCGCTGGTGGGACCACTGGCTGAAGGGGGTCGACTCCGGCGCGATGCGCGAGCCCCTGCTCCGTGCCTACGTCAGCGACTCCCATCCCCCGGCCACGGTCTACGACGCCCTGCCCGGCCGCTGGGTCGGCGAGCCGGCCTGGCCCTCCCCCAACGTCTCCCCGGTCTCGCACGTCCTTCAGGGCGCCCCTCTCCTCGTCCGCTCCCCGCAGCACACGGGCGTCGACGCCGGCCGCTTCCTCCCTCTCGGGAACGACACCGACCTGCCGCCCGACCAGCGGGAGGAGGACGCGCGGTCGGTGTCGTTCGAGTTCGAAGCCGACGAGGAGACCTGGGTGTTGGGGCGGCCGAAGGTACGACTCAGGCTGACCTCCGAGGTGCCGCGCGGCCAGGTGATCGCCCGGGTGTGTGACGTCGCCCCCGACGGCTCCTCGACCCTGGTCACCCGGGGTGTGCTGAACCTGTCGGCGCGGCAGGGTCCGGACCGGGTCGTGCCGTGGGAGCCGGGTACCACGCAGGACGTCGAGTTCGAGCTGAACGGCATCGGCCACGCCTTCCCGGCCGGCCACCGGGTCCGGCTCGCCGTCTCCTCCGCGTACTGGCCGTGGATCTGGCCGCAGCCCGACTCGGCGGCGGGCTTCACCCTGGACCCGGCGGGCTGCTTCCTCGAACTCCCGGTCAGGACAAGGGAATCCGACTCCGGCATCATCTTCGAGGAGCCCGAGCAGTCCGAGCCCCTCGCCATGACCCGCGGCGTGGCCGCTGACGGATGGAGCCCCGTCACGCTCGACGAACCCCGCCCCGAGCGGCTGGTCGTCCGCGATGTGGCCAAGGGCGAGTGGCGGCTGGAGGTGGATCCGCGATACGGCGGCACCCGGGTGTACCCCGACGGTCTGGAGTTCACCGAGGACACTCTGGAGACGTACACGATCAACGAGTCCGACCCCTTGTCGGCCCGGGCCCGCTCGGACTGGACGATCGTGCTGCACCGACCGGAGCTCCCCTGGCGGGCGACGGTCCGTACCCGGTCGGAGCTCGGCTGTGACGGGACGGACTTCCTCACGTCCAACGAGGTGATCTGCACGGACGGCGACGAGGTCGTTTTTCACCGGACGTGGGAGAAGCGGATCCCACGGACGGCCGGTTGACTATGAGTTGGGCTCATTGCCCGATTTGACACCCTTGCGAACACACGTGAGTTGGGTCACTCGCGCCGCCCTCCGGCCTCGCCGCCACAGGCTCACTCCTCGCCTTGCCCGGTGCGCCAGTTGAGTCTTGGCAACCGCAAAGGATCAAGCGCCCCATATGCCTCAGGTCAAGGTCAACAGGGTGATGTGTGAATCCGCCACTTGTTACGGACATGTGCTCTCGCATACGTTCCGGGCCTGTCGGGCGGACGCCTAATCCTGCCGCCGCCCAACAGGACACCCATCGACCAACACCGCACGGCAGGAGCGGGGGACCCAGGTAAGTCGCCGCACCGGAGATCACGCCGGTGCGGCTGGGGGTTAAGTCGCGCCGTCCCCACGGCACGGCCGGGCAGCTCCCGCCCGAACCCGACAGCTCACCTCGTAGGCGCCGGAGAGGAACAGCGCCATGGCCGCACGAGGCAAGCACCGTCGTACCCGAACCAGCCCGCTCACCCGAGGCGTCGTCACAGCCGGAACAGGCGTCGCCGCCCTCGCCCTCCCGGTCCTGGGCGCGACCACCGCGAGCGCCGCACAGCCGGCCAAGGCCCCCGCCGCCGCGCAGGCCGCCGCGCAGGTCAAGTCCATCACGTACACCGCGGTCAAGGGCGACACGCTCTACGGCATCGCGGACAAGTACGACACCCCCGGCGGCTGGCGACAGCTCTACAAGGACAACCGCAAGGCCGTCGGCGACAACCCGAGGCTGATCCACCCGGGTCTCGAGCTGACGGTCAGGACGGCGAAGAAGGCGAGCACGTCCCGCAAGACGGCCGACAAGGCCTCGACGTCCACCAAGAAGGCCGCC
The DNA here is from genome assembly GCF_042870385.1 of Streptomyces sp. NPDC006602. NCBI lineage: Bacteria > Bacillati > Actinomycetota > Actinomycetes > Kitasatosporales > Streptomycetaceae > Streptomyces > Streptomyces sp. NPDC006602. The sequence continues at coordinate 50,973 of NZ_JBIAHG010000015.1, forward strand.
CAGTCCGTCGCCAAGGCCACCCAGGCCTCCGCCAAGACGTACGCGAACAACCTCGACGGCTGGATCCGCGAATCGCTGGACATCATGGCGCAGAAGGGCATCCCCGGCTCGTACGACGGCATCTACCGCAACGTCATGCGCGAGTCGTCCGGCAACCCGCTGGCCATCAACAACTGGGACTCCAACGCGGCGGCGGGCACCCCGTCCAAGGGCCTGCTCCAGACCATCGACCCGACCTTCCAGGCGTACCACGTGGACGGCACCTCGTGGGACCCCTACAACCCCGTCGCGAACATCACCGCCGCCTGCAACTACGCCGCCGCGCGCTACGGTTCGATCGACAACGTCTTCGGCGCGTACTGAGTCGTGTACTGAGGCGCGTACCGAGGAACAACGGGGAACAGTCTCTCGAGGACGACGGCGATGCCGTCGTCCTCGTTGGACAGGGTGATCTCGTCGGCCACGGACTTGAGTTCGGGGTGGGCGTTGGCCATGGCGACGCCGTGGTCGGCCCAGTCGAACATGGGGATGTCGTTGGGCATGTCCCCGAAGGCGATGGTGTGTTCGGGCCCGAGTCCCAGATGGTCGGCGGCGAGCGCGAGCCCCGTCGCCTTGGTGATGCCGCATGGCTGGAGTTCGACGGTCCCGGGTCCCGACATGGTGACCGTGGCGAGGGAACCCACCACGGAACGGGCCGTCGCCGCCAACTCGTCGTCGGACAGGTCGGGATGACGCAGCAGCACCTTGCTGATGGGCTCGCACCACAGGTCGTCGCGCCGCCCGACCCGTACGGCGGGCAGGGTCGGGTGCGGCATCAGATAGCCCGGCTCGATGAGCGTGAGCCCGTCGACGCCGTCCTGGTCGACGGCCGCGTACACCAGCCCGATCTCGGCCTCGATCTTGCCGAGGGCGGTCTCGGCCAGCTCCCGGTCCAGGGTGACCGACCACAGCAGCCGGTCCGCGCCGGCGTCGTACACCTGCGCCCCCTGCCCGCACACCGCGAGGCCGGTGCTGCCCAGGTCGTCGAGGAGCGGCCGCACTCTGGGCGCCGGGCGGCCGGTCACCACCAGATGCCGCGCCCCGGCCGCCGCCACCCGCGCGAGCGCGGCGAGCGACCGGTCGGACAGCGTGTCGTCGGCTCGCAGCAGCGTTCCGTCCAGGTCCGTGGCGATGAGTGAATATGCGGTGGGAGCGGCCATGATCAGAGAATACGGATGGAACGCCGCATCGACTCGACGGGAACCGGACGGCTGCAGCCTTCACATGCGTTGACGCCTGCTCCGGTTACGGCGGCCGGCACGCTCAGGCGGAGTCCCGTACGACCAGTTCCGTCGGGAGAATCACTCCCGCCGTGTCCTCCCCCGCGATCTGCGCGAGCAGCATGCGGACCATCTCGGCGCTGATGCGGTCGTAGGGCTGGCGCATGGTGGTGAGGGCCGGCGTGATGGCGGTGGCCGCGGCCGAGTCGTCGAAGCCGCCGACAGCGATGTCATCGGGAACCGAACGCCCGGCCTGGTGCAGGGAGTTGACGACACCCTGGGCCATGAGGTCGGAGGCGACGAACACCGCGTCCATGTCGGGGGCCTGCGCCAGCAGCCGCCGGGCGGCCTGCTCGCCGCCGGTGCGGCGGTAGTCGCCCTCCACCACCAGGGCCGGGTCGTAGGGCAGGCCCGCCTCGGCCAGCACATCGCGGTAGCCCGCCAGGCGGTCGGTGCCGCCCGGGGTGTCGAGCGGCCCGGTGATCATGCCGATGCGTCGGCGGCCGCCGACGAGGAGGTGGCGGACCATCTCCTGGGCACCGTCGCGGTCGTCGGCCGCCACGTAGCTCACCTTGGAGCCGAGGCCCATCGGCTTGCCGCAGGCCACCAACGGGATGCCGGCGTCGCGCAGTTCGGCGGCGACCGGGTCCCCGCTGTGGCTGGAGACCAGCAGCACGCCGTCGACGTGGCCCGAGGTGATGTACCGGGTCAGCCGGCGCCGGTCGTCGTCGCTCGCCGCCAGCATGAGCAGCAGCGGGATGTCGTGCTGCGCGAGGCGCTCGGTGCAGCCCCGCAGCAGTACGTTGAAGTTGGGGTCCTCGAAGAACTTCTCCTGCGGCTCGGTCAGCAGGAAGGCCACCGAGTCCGAACGTCCCGTACTGAGGCTGCGTGCATGCCGGTTGACCACGTACCCGGTCTTCCTGATGGCGGCCTCGACGGCCCGGCGGGCGGCCGGGGACACGTAGTGGCCGCCGTTCAGGAAGCGGGAGACGGTGCCCCGTGACACGCCGGCCTCCCGCGCCACGTCGTGGATGGTGGGCGGTCGGCGGCGTCCGTTGGCGCTGGTGGTCATGTTCCTCGTTCGTGACGGTGGAGACGGCGGATGCCTCAGGCCTTGACCGAGCCGCTCAGCAGGTCCAGGGACCAGAACCGCTGGATCACCAGGAAGAGCGCGATCAGCGGAATGATCGCCAGCAGACATCCGGTGATGACCAGGGTGTAGAGGGCGGGCTGCGAGGCGCCCTGCGCGAGCAGCGTGTAGAGCCCGAGGGTGAGCGGGAACTTGGTGTCGTCGGCCAGCATCACGTACGGCAGCAGGAAGTTGTTCCAGATGGCGACGAACTGGAAGAGGAACACCGTGATCAGACCCGGCATCATCATCGGTACGGCGATCCGCGAGAAGATCCGCCACTCGCTCGCGCCGTCCATGCGGGCGGCCTCGAGGAGTTCGGCGGGCACCGCGGCGGCCGCGTAGATGCGGACCAGGTAGACGCCGTACGGGGAGAGGATGGACGGCAGCAGCATCGACCAGTACGAGTCGGCCATGCCCAACTTCGACAGCAGCAGGTACTGCGGGACGGTCAGCACGATGCTCGGCACCAGGACGCCGGCCAGGATCAGCTTGAAGATGAACTCCCGCCCCCGGAAGACGAACCGGCCCAGCGCGTAGCCGCCGCCGGCGGAGACCGCGGCGGACAACAGGGCGCCGAAGCCCGCGTAGAGGGCGGAGTTGCCCATCCACGTCCAGTAGATGCCGTCCCGGTAGGCGTTCAGCTCGCTCAGGTTGTCGAGGAAGCCGGTGCCGGGCGCGAAGGTGAAGGTGGAGAACAGCTCCGACCGGTCCTTGGTCGCCGCCATCACCACCCAGGCGATGGGGACCAGGCAGTACAGCGCGCCGAGGACCAGCACGAGGGTGGGGACCCAGGCGGTGCGCCGCGCACGGCTTTTGACGGGGGGTTTGCCGGCGGTGTCGGCGGTGAGGGTGAGGGGGGTCATGCCCGGTCCTCCCGGGTGTAGCGGTCGGAGACGCGCAGCAGGGTGAAGGAGATGAGGTAGGTGCCCAGGGCCAGGACCACCGCGGTGGCGGAGGCACCGTAGATGTCGGACTTCAGGAAGGCGCTGTCGTAGATGGCCATCAGCGGACTCCAGGTGGTGGAGAGGCCGTTGGTCAGCGGCTTGAGCGTCATCGGCTCGGTGAAGACCTGGAGGGTGGCGATCACCGAGAAGAAGAAGGTGAGCACCAGGGAGGGCATCACGATCGGGATCTTGATCTTCAGCGCGATCTTGAAGTTGGACGCGCCGTCGATCCGCGCCGCCTCGTAGATGTCCGGCGGGATCGCCCGGAGTGCGGTGTAGATGACGATCATGTTGAAACCGGTGCCGCCCCAGACCGCGATGTTCGCGAAGGAGAGGTACAGGTTGCCGCCGTCGAACAGGTCCGGCTGCGGCAGCCCGAACTTGTTCAGCAGGTAGTAGAACGGGCTGACGTCCGGGAGGTACAGGAAGCCCCACATGAGGGCGGCGATGATGCCGGGCACCGCGTACGGCAGGAAGATCATCAGCCGTGCGAAGGGCGCGCTGCGCGCCTTCGGGGTGTCGAGCATCAGCGCGAACAGCAGCGCCAGTCCGAGCATCGTCGGGATGACGATGAGGCCGTAGCCGAAGGCGCGCAGCACGCTGTGGCCGAACTCGGAGTCCTGGAGGACGTCGGTGTAGTTGCCGAAGCCGTTCCAGACCTGTTCGCGGGCGCCCTTGCCGAGTCCGATGCCCTTGACCCGGACCTTGTGGAGGCTCAGCCAGATCGCGTACCCGATGGGGACGACGGTGAAGGCGGCGAACAGGACCAGGGTCGGCGTCAGGAACCAGTACGGTGCGCTGCGACCACGGCCACGGCGGCGGGGGCGGCTGGGGCGGACGGACGGGGCGGTGCCGGTGCCGTCCGCCAAGGGCCCGACCGTGATGCGGTCGGAGCCCTTGAGCGGAGCGCTGGTCATGCCTCGGTCACCTCGAAGCCCTGCTTCTTCATGTCGTCGAAGGTCTTCGACTGCATGGTGCTCAGGGCGGAGAGGAACTGGGCCTCCTTCTTCGCCTTGGTGGCCTTGCCGAAACCGTCGTTGAAGGCGGTGTAGGCGGTCTGGACGTTCGGACCCCAGGCGGCGGTGGCCGTGGTGGCGGCTATCTCCGCGGCCGTGGTGTAGAAGTCCTTCTGGTTCGGGAAGAACGCGGGCGTGGTGAGGACGTCGCCGGACTGGCCCTGCGTGGCCGCCGGGTAGATGCCGACCTCCTTGACCAGGGCGGCCAGCGCCTCGGGGTCGGTGTTGATCCAGTGGGCGAACTTCGCCGCGGCCTCGGCGTGCTTGGAGTCGGTGGAGACACCGGTGGAGGAACCGCCCCAGCTGCCGGTGACGTTGTCGCCGGCCTTCCACTGCGGCAGCGGGGCCATCCGCCACTTGCCCTGGGTCTTGGGGGCGGCGGAGACCAGCACACCGGGCGCCCACACGGCGGAGACCCAGGCGATGTGGGTGCCCTTGTTCAGGGCGTTGTTCCAGGCCGGCGTGTACATCGGCTGATTGTCGATGACGCCCTCCTGGACCAGGCCGCCCCAGAACTCGGCGACCTTCCGGCTGGCCGCGTCGTCGATGCCGACCGTCCACTTGCCGCCGCCGTCGACCGTCCACCACTTGGCGCCGGTCTGCTGGGTGAGGCCCGCGAACAGACCCGGGTCGTTCGAGGAGAAGGTGGTCAGGTAGGCGTCCGGGAGGGCCTTCTTGGCGGCGCGCGCGGTCTCGGCGAACTCCGTCCAGGTCTTCGGCACGGACAGTCCGTGCTTCTTGAAGAGGTCTTCGCGGTAGTAGAACATCAGCGGCCCGGAGTCCTGGGGGACGCCGTAGACCGCGTCGGTGCCGAGGGTGACCATGTCCCACAGTCCCTCGGCGAACTCGCCCTTGGCGTCACCGACGTACTTCGAGATGTCGGCGAGCACGTCGTTGGAGACCAGGGTCGGCAGGGACTGGTACTCGGCCTGGATCAGGTCGGGCGCGTTGCCGGCCTTCTTCGCCGTGATCACCTTGGTGAGGATCTCGGCGCCGCTGCCCTGCTTCGACACGGTGACCGTGATGTCGGGGTTCTTCTTGTTCCAGATCGCGGCGACCTTCTCCATGTTGGGCGCCCACGACCAGTAGGTCAGCTTGACCGGCCCGCTGCTCTCTCCGGAGTCTTCGTCGTCGGAACCGCCGCAGGCGGCGAGGGTGCTGGTGAGGCCGAGGGCTGCGGCCCCGGCGAGAATGCTGCGCCTGCTGATCTGGCGGCGGTGGATCGACATCTTCAATCTCCCCTGACTGAGAACGAGCCCGCCTCGGAACGTCTCGCGTTCGCGGCGACCGCCGTGGGGGGAGGGGCTGCGACACGTGACCGAGGGGCTGGTGCGCGAGGGCCGCGCGGCTCTGTGATCGTGCACAGTAGAGAATTGTTTCGGCCCCTTGTCAATGGCGGATGCCTGGGGTTACCTACTTGTTGCTCACCGATGCCAGCCGTAATCAGTACTGTGCACGATCACAGAAACCTGGCGTCACCTCTGCCGATTCCCGGGAGCCTCCGCATGTCCTCCGCCGCCCCGCACGACCGCCTGCCACTCGCCTTCGGGGGCGACTACAACCCCGAGCAGTGGCCGCAGGAGGTATGGGAGGAGGACGTACGGCTGATGCGCGAGGCCGGGGTCACCATGGTCTCGCTCGGCATCTTCGCGTGGTCGAGGATCGAACCCCGGCCCGGCGAGTACGACTTCGAGTGGCTCGACCTGATCATCGGGATGCTGTACGAGGCCGACATCCTGGTGGACCTGGCGACGCCGACCGTCGTACCGCCCGCCTGGTTCTATCGCGCGCATCCAAAAGCGCTGCCCGTGACCCGGGAAGGGGTGCGGCTGGCGTTCGGCTCACGCGGCGCCGTCTGCCACTCGAATCCGGACTACCGGGCCGCCGCCGCTGAGATCACTTCGCGGATCGCTTCGCGTTACGGACGGCATCCCGCCGTGGTCCTGTGGCACGTCCACAACGAGTACGGCGCTCCCGTGCTGACCTGCTACTGCGACACCTGCGCCGACGCCTTCCGGGCCTGGCTCCAGGACCGCTACGGCACCCTCGGCGCCCTCAACCAGGCCTGGGGCACCGCCTTCTGGGGCCAGCTCTACGGCGACTGGGAGGAGATCGGGGTGCCCCGGGCCACACCGACGGTGGGCAACCCGGCCCACCAGCTGGACTTCCAGCGGTTCGCGGACGGTCAGGCCCGCGCCAACTTCGTCGCCGAGCGGGACATCCTGCACCACCTGTCCCCCGGCGTGCCCGTGACCACCAACTTCATGGTCGCGCCCAGCCAGTGCGCCTCCATCGACTACTGGGCCTGGGCGCGCGAGGTCGACCTCGTCACCAACGACCACTACCTGATCACCGACGGCCGCCGCACCCACGTCAACCTCGCCCTCGCCGCCGACCTCACGCGCTCCGTCGCGGGCGGCGCCCCCTGGCTGCTGCTCGAACACTCCCCGTCGGGCATCAACTGGCAGCCGCACAACCCGGCCAAGGAGCCCGGCCAGATGGCCCGCAACTCCCTCGGCCATGTCGCCCGCGGCTCCGAGGGCGCGATGTTCTTCCAGTGGCGGCAGTCCCGCAGCGGCGCCGAGAAGTTCCACTCGTCGATGCTGCCGCACGGGGGGACGGGCACGCGGGTCTGGCGGGAGGTCGTCGAGCTCGGCGAGCGGGTGGCGGGCCTCGCGGACCTGCGCGGCACGCGGACCCGGGCCGACGTGGCCATGGTCTGGTCCTGGGAGTCGTGGTGGGCGCAGGGCCTGGACTGGCGTCCGAGCGAGGACCTCGACGCGCGGGAGCGGCTCGACGCGTTCTACGAGGCGCTCTACGACCGGCATCTGACGGTCGACTTCTTCGCGCCGGCCGCGCTCGGGGACGTGGATCCCGCCCGGTATCCGCTGCTCGTCGTCCCGCAGCTGTACTCCGCGCCCTCGGGCATCGCCGCCGACCTGGAGCGGTACGTCTCGCGCGGCGGCACCCTCCTGGTCTCCTACTTCTCCGGCATCGTCGACGAGCACGACGCCGTGCACCCCGGGGCGTATCCGGGGGCGATGCGGGACGTACTCGGGCTGACCATCGAGGAGTTCGACCCGTTGCTGCCGGGTGAGGCCGTCACCGTACGCACGGCCGAGGGAGACCTGCTCCGGGCCGAGGTGTGGTCCGAGTACGTCGTCCCCGGTGACGGCTGCGACACCGTCGCCGTCTTCGGCGACGGCCGTACGGCGGGGCGCCCGGCGCTCACCCGGCGCGCGCTCGGCGACGGGGCCGCCTGGTATCTGGCCACCCGGCTGACCGGGGCCGATCTGGCGGCGGTCGTGGACCTCACCCTCGCGGACGCGGGGGTGACGCCTCTGGATCTACCCAGGGACGTCGAAGTCGTCGTACGGGAGGGCGAGTCGGGGGCGTTCCGTTTCGCCGTCAACCACACCGACGCCGAGGTGAAGGTGGCGCTGGCGGACGGGAGTCGTGTGGCGGTGCCGGCGGGGGCGGTCGAGGTGTTCCGCGAACCGCGCTGAGCTTCCTGCCCCGTCTTGCGCCGTTTGTTCTCTTTGTCTATTCCTTTTGTTCTTCCTTGTTGCTTTTACTGTGAAGGGACCCTGACATGCGCAGACGCAGTGTTCTGACCGCCGCCGGAGCCGCCGCGCTGACGATTCCCGTGGTCGGCGCGGCCCCCGCCGTCGCCTCGACGGCCGCCTCGACGCCCGCCTCGACGCCCGCCTCGACGGCCGGGGAACGTCGCCGCCTGGAGATCCGCGGCGTCGACATCTCCTCGCTGCCGAAGAACGAGGACAAGGGTGCCGTCTACCGGCGTACCGACGGCCGCCGCGACGACCCCCTCCGCATCCTCGCCGACTCGGGCGTCACCCACGCCCGCCTCAAGGTGTGGGTCAACCCGGCCGACGGCTACAACAACAAGGCCCACATACTCCCGCTGGCGCGTCGCCTGAAGCGGGCCGGCATCGGCATCTGGGTCGACTTCCACTACTCCGACACCTGGGCGGACCCGGCGCACCAGACCAAGCCGACCGCCTGGGCCGACCTGGACGCGGCCGGCCTGACCAGGGCGGTCTACGACCACACCGCCGACGTCCTCGGCGCGCTGCGGCGGCAGGGCACCCCGGCCGACCTGGTGCAGATCGGCAACGAGCTGAACGGCGGCATGCTCTGGCCCGAGGGCAACTGGGAGCACTGGGACAACCTCGCCGCTTTCCTCAAGGCCGGCCTCCGCGCCGCCCGCGACACCCAGCCGCGCATCCGCACGATCCTCCACCTGGCCAACGGCGGCGACAACGGGCTGTACCGGTGGTGGTTCGACAACGCGGTCTCCTACGGCGTCGACTTCGACATCATCGGGCTCTCCTACTACCCCTTCTGGCACGGGCCGCTGGAGCAGGCCGCCGCCAACATGGCCGACATCACCGCCCGTTACGGCAAGCCGTGCGTGATCGCCGAGACGGCCTACCCGTTCACGCTGGAGAGCGAGGACGACGTCAACGACATCATGAACGACCCCTCGCAGCTCACCGAGGGCTTCCCCGCCACGCCCGAGGGCCAGGCGGCCTGGCTGCGCACGGTGGCCGACCTCGCGTCCGCCGTCCCCGGCGGGCAGGGCCTCGGCTACTGCTACTGGGAAGGCCTGTGGACGTACCGCGCCGGCAGCGGCTGGAACCCGGAGGACCCGACGTCCGGCAACGCGTGGGAGAACCTCGCCCTGTTCGACTTCGAGGACCGGGCGCTGCCGGGGCTGAGGACACTGGGGCGCTATCGGGCGTAGGGGCGGCCGGTTATAGGGGCGGCCGGTTATAGGGGCGGCCGGTTATAGGGGCGGCCGGTCGTAGGGCGGCCGGTCGTAGGGCGGCCGGTCGTAGGGCGGCCGGTCGTAGGGCGGCCGGTCGTAGGGCGGCCGGTCGTAGGGCGGCCGGTCGTAGGGTCTTGTTCACCGGCGGCGGCGAACCTGTCGCCGCCGGACGGTGTAGTGGGCTACACCCCGGATACGGGTGGCCGTTCCCTCGTGGCGGCGGGCGGGCGACGGAATCGTAAGGGGCACAGACCTCGACCGAGTCCTCGACCGAGATCCTCTACGAAAGGACCAGCCCAATGTCCGCGAACCGTCCGCGCCGCCGCCGTATCACCACCATCGCCACCGCCGTGGCTGCCGTGGCCCTGACCGCCGGGCTCGCCACCGCCTGCGACCCCGACGACTTCGACAACTCGCTGGGTTGCGTGTCCAACGCCGACACGATCTCCGACAGCCTCAAGGCGATCCACGAGGCCGGCTGGGACGCGGCGAAGGACCCGTCGCGCACGGACGAGTCGATCGACACGATCGAGAAGAACCTCGACAAGATCAACAACGACACGGACGACAGCAAGGTCGACAAGGCGGCCGACGACCTGAACCAGGCGATCGAGGACTACAACAGGGCCATCCTGAACGGCGACACCGACCCGGACACCGGCAAGATCGACGCGGCCGCCGACAAGTTGAAGGACGTCTGCACCTCGTGACACCGGTCCGGGCCCGCGCGCGGGCCGGCGCCGGACCGGCGTCTCCGGTCATCCCCAGGTCATCCCCATGTCGTCCCCGCCGGCTCCTTGATGGTGGTGTTGATGCGGTTGAACAGGTTGGTGAGGGCGATGGTGAGGATGAGCGCCGACAGTTCCTTCTCGTCGAAGTGGTCGGCGACCTCGTCCCACAGCGCGTCCGACACCGACTCGTGGGAGCGGTCCGCGAGGCGGGTGACCGACTCGGTCAGCTGGAGTGCGGCCCGCTCGGCGTCGGAGAAGCAGGGCGCCTCGCGCCAGGCGGCGACGGCCGCGATGCGCTCCTCGCTGGCCCCGCCCTTGCGCAGATTGTGCACATGTCCGTGGACGCAGGCGCTGCAGCCGTTGATCTGGCTGGCGCGCAGCCCGACGATCTCCGCCACCTCCTGCGACAGACCGCTCTCGCCGATCGCCTGGTTGAGGGTGCCGATGCCCTTGAGTGCGCCGGGAAGGACGTACGCCGGGTTCGTCATCCGAGCCTGCATGGTGCTGCCTCCTGTGTCAGGTTCGCGTTCTTGTTCTCGGTCTCACTGCACTGACGGAACGGAGGCAGCTGTTGTGACAGGTCGGCCGGAGGAATCTCTGGTCCTGCCCATGGCAGGCAACTCAGCCGTAACGTGTGGCCCGACAGCGTGTGGCGCGACAGCTGTGACGTGACAGCTGTGACGTGACCACATCGAACGCACGGTACGCACGAGAGTGAGGCAGCACCCATGCCCCCCTTCGATGTCCCCGAGGGCGACCCCTTCGGCACGCACAACCTGCCGTACGGCGTGTTCTCGCTCCCTGGATCCGACGGTTCCGCCGCTTCTGCTGCTTCTGCCGACCGGCGGGTCGGTGTCCGTCTAGGCGACCAGGTCCTGGACGCGGGCGCAGCGGCCGCCGCCCTCGGCTCCCCGTACGTCTCCCTCCTCGCGCGGCCCTCCCTGAACCCGCTGCTCGCCGCGGGCCGCACCGCCTGGTCGGATGTACGGCGTGCGCTGACGGCATGGGTGACGGTGCCGTCGCACCGCGAGACCATCGAGCCGCTGTTCCACCCCCTGTCCTCCGTGACTCTGCATCTCCCCTTCGAGGTGGCGGACTACGTCGACTTCTACGCCTCCGAGAACCACGCCCGGAACGTCGGCCAGATCTTCCGCCCGGACGCCGCCGACTCCCTGACCCCCAACTGGAAGCACCTGCCGATCGGCTACCACGGCCGCTCCGGCACGGTCGTGGTGTCCGGCACGGACGTCGTACGCCCGTCGGGGCAGCGAAAGGCCGCTTCCGACCCGGCACCCGTCTTCGGGCCTTCCGTCCGTCTGGACATCGAGGCCGAGGTCGGCTTCGTGGTCGGGGCACCCTCACGGATGGGCGAGCCGGTCGCACTCGGTGACTTCCGCGAGCACGTCTTCGGACTGTGCCTGTTGAACGACTGGTCCGCCCGCGACATCCAGGCCTGGGAGTACGTCCCTCTCGGCCCGTTCCTCGGCAAGTCCTTCGCCACCTCGGTGTCGGCGTGGATCACCCCGCTGGACGCCCTGGAGCCGGCGCGGGTGACGCCCCCGGAGCGGACCCACCCGCTGCTGCCCTACCTGGACGACACGGACGACGAACCCGGCGGCTACGACCTGCGTATCTCTGTCGCCGTCAACGGCCACGTCGTCTCCGAGCCCCCCTTCTCCACCATGTACTGGACGGCCGCCCAGCAGCTGGCCCACATGACCGTCAACGGCGCCTGTCTGCGCACCGGCGACCTGTACGGCTCCGGCACGGTGAGCGGCCCTGCCGAGCGGGAACGCGGATCGCTGCTCGAACTGACCTGGAACGGCCGCGACGCCCTCGAACTCCCGGACGGCAAGCGGACCTTCCTCGAGGACGGCGACGTGGTGACACTGTCGGCCTGGGCCCCCGGACCGGACGGCGTCCGGGTGGGACTGGGTGAGGTCACCGGCCGGGTGGTGCCCTCCGCGGCCCACCCCACACCCCACCCCCGATCCCACTGAACGACTCCCGACACCTGCCGTACGCCGCCCGCCGCCGTCATACTGGCGTCGGGCGGCGTGGCTTGTGAGGACGACACCGTCGCCGCCCGTAGAGCCCTTGCGGTGCTTGCCCTTTGCGCTCTTCGCACTGTGCACCCATAGCAGCCGTTTCTTCCGATCAGGATCCGGAGCCCGTGGCATGACTGTCTGCCTGCTCCTGCTGAGCGCCGTCGCCCTGGCGGCCGCCGTGCCGGTTCCGCGTGCTCTGACCCGGGCCGCGTGGCCCGAGCGGGACCCGGTGGTCGCGCTGTGGGTGTGGCAGTGCCTGGTCGCCACCGTCCTGCTGTGCTGTCTGGCGGCCCTGGTGCTGGGCACGGCGGCGGTCTTCCACACCGTCCGCGACCATGTCTTCGCTCCGGCGCCGCCCGCCGTGACCGCCGCGTACGACCTCTCCGCCGCCCCGCCCTGGGCCGCCGCCCTCACCCTGCTCCTGGCCGGCGGTGCCGCCTGGACGACCGCGATGCTCGCCCGTGAGCTCGTCGAGGCCCGTCGGCGCCGTGGCCAGGCCCGCGCCCACCTGCGCGAACGTGCCCCCGACCTGCCGGCCGGCCTGCCCGCCGCGCGCGGCCCTCTCCTCGTCCTGGAGGACGAGTACCCGGACGCCTGGTGGATGCCCGGCAGCCCGCCCCAGCTGATCGTCACGACCGGCGCCCTGCACCGCCTCACCGACCACCAGCTTGACGCGGTCCTCACCCACGAACGCGGCCACGCCCGCGCCCGCCACGACTGGCTGCTCCACCTCTCCACCGCCCTCGCCACCGGCTTCCCCCGCATACCGCTCTTCGCCCACTTCTGCGACCAGACCCACCGCCTGGTCGAACTCTCCGCCGACGACACGGCCTCCCGCCGCTGCGGCCACCTGACCACGGCCCTCGCCCTGATCGAACTGAACCAACACCGAGGCGTCCTCTCCTGCGCCTCCACCCACCGCCTCCTCGGCGAACGAGTGGACCGCCTCCTGGAACCCCAGCCCCGCCTCGGCCCCCGCCACCGAGCCCTCACGACGACCGTGGCCACCCTGATCCCACTGCTCCCCCTCCTCATCACCTTCGCCCCCGGCCTGACAGCGCTCTCATAACCGCGCCACCCCAGCTGAGGGCAACCGACACGACGCGCTCCGCGACAGCGCCGCGGAGGTGCGCGCCGCCGCGGCGGCCTGATCGCCGCCCTGGCCGAGCCCGACCCGGTCGTGCGGGCCGCTTCACTGGACGTGCTGCGCGCCTTGCTCCTGGGTGACACCGGCCTGTTCGCGACCTCCTTGGCGGACGCCGACGTCGCCGTCCGCATTGAGGCCGTGCGTGCGCTGGTGTCGGTCGACGCCGCCGAGGAGCTCGCCCACGCCGCGACCGCAGACCCGTCGCACGAGGTCCGCGTCACGATCGCCACAAGGGCCTGGCCACCGTGTCCGCGGGACGCCTGGGCCCGGCGGGTCCAACCTCCGTCGGGCCCGAACCCGATCCGGTGCGGGCGGCCCTCAACGACCTCGTAGGCGACCCCGACGCCCTGGTACGCGCGGCCGCCTACGGTGCGCTCGGCACCACCGGTTGCCCGGCGCCGCTCGCCGAACGAGCCACGGCGGCCCTGTCCGATCCGGCGTGGCAGGTCCGGGCCGGCGCGGCCACCGCCCTGTCGGCCGCGACTCGCGACTCTGCCGTCCCGGCCCTGGCCAAGGCCCTCGCCGACCTCAACGCCGACGGCCGTAAGGCGGCGGGCCTTGCGCTGATCCGGCACGCCGGTGCCGAAATGCCCGTGCGGCCCTCGCCACGGCCACCACCGACTCCGACGCGGATGTCAGGGCGTACGCGGCGCGAGCTCTGTGACGGTGCGCGCCGCAGTCCCCTTCTCTATCCAGTCGTCCGGCTCCTCTATATCCAGTCGTCCGGCTCCGGCTCCGCATCCATCTCGGGCCAGTGGTCCGCACCCGGGTCCGCGTCCCCCTCCTGACTCGGCGCCGCGCCCCCTGGAGCCCCGCCCAACCCGGCCAGCACCCCGATCACGCCCTCCCCGTAGGTCACCAGCTTCTTCTCGCCGACCCCGCCAACCCCGCCGAGCTGTGCCACGGACGTCGGCCACACCGTGACGATCTCCCGCAGTGTCGCGTCATGGAAGATGACGTACGCCGGAACTCCCTGCTCACGAGCCTGCTCGGCTCGCCACGCCCGCAACGCCTCGAACGCGGGCACGAGAACCTCGGGCAGCTCGGCCGCGGCGGTCTTGGCCTTGCGCTCCCCGCGCCCGGAACCCGACGATCCCGCAGCCGACCGTGAGGTCACGACCTTCTTCGGCTCCTTCCGCAGCGGCACCTCCCGTTCCCGCCGCAGCACCGACCCGCTCGCCTCGGTGAGCACCAACGTGCCGTAGTCCCCCTCGACCGCGAGCAGCCCCTGCGCCAGCAACTGTCGTACGACGCCTCGCCATTCCCCCTCCGAGAGCTCCTCGCCGATACCGAACACGGACAACTGGTCGTGATCGAACTGGATGACCTTGGCCGAGCGCTTCCCCAGGAGAATGTCGACGATCTGCACGGCGCCGAACTTCTGTCCGCGCTCCCGCTGCAGCCGCACCACCGTCGACAGCACCTTCTGGGCCGCGACCGTGCCGTCCCAGGTTTCCGGCGGGGTGAGGCATGTGTCGCAGTTCCCGCAGTCCACCGGGTCCGGGTCCTGGCCGAAGTAGGCGAGGAGCTGCCCGCGTCGGCATTGGGCCGTCTCGCACAGCGCCAGCATCGAGTCCAGGTGGGCGGCGGCCCGGCGCCGGAACGCCTCGTCGCCCTCGCTCGACTGGATCATTTTGCGCTGCTGTATGACGTCGTTGAGCCCGTATGCCATCCATGCCGTGGACGGCAGTCCGTCGCGGCCTGCGCGGCCCGTCTCCTGGTAGTAGCCCTCGACCGACTTGGGCAGGTCGAGGTGGGCGACGAAGCGGACGTCCGGCTTGTCGATGCCCATGCCGAAGGCGATGGTCGCGACCACGATCAGGCCGTCCTCCCGCAGGAAGCGGGACTGGTGGGCGGCACGCGTGCCCGCGTCCAGGCCCGCGTGGTACGGCACCGCCTCGATGCCGTTGCGGGACAGGAACTCGGCCGTCGCCTCCACGGACTTGCGCGAGAGGCAGTACACGATGCCCGCGTCGCCCGCGTGCTCCTCGCGCAGGAAGCCCAGCAGCTGCTTCTTGGGGTCGGCCTTGGGCACGATCCGGTACTGGATGTTGGGCCGGTCGAAGCTCGCCACGAAATGGCGGGCCGTCGGCATGTTCAGCCGCTGGGTGATCTCCTTGTGCGTGGCGTCCGTGGCCGTCGCCGTGAGGGCGATCCGCGGGACGTCCGGCCAGCGCTGGCCGAGCAGCGAAAGGGACAGATAGTCGGGTCGGAAGTCGTGGCCCCACTGGGAGACGCAGTGCGCCTCGTCGATGGCGAAGACCGCGATCTTCCCCCGTGACAGGAGGTCCAGCGTCGAGTCGAGCCGCAGCCGCTCCGGCGCCAGGTACAGCAGGTCCAGTTCACCGGCCAGGTATTCGGCCTCCACCACCCGCCGCTGGTCGAAGTCCTGCGTCGAGTTCATGAACCCGGCGTTCACGCCGAGCGCCCGCAGCGCGTCCACCTGGTCCTGCATCAGCGCGATGAGCGGCGAGACCACAATGCCCGTACCGGGTCTGACCAGGGACGGGATCTGGTAGCACAGCGACTTGCCGCCACCGGTCGGCATGAGGACCACGGCGTCGCCGCCGGCCACCACATGCTCGATGACCGCTTCCTGCTCACCGCGGAAGGCCTCGTACCCGAAGACACGGTGCAGCGTGGCCAGCGCCTCGCTATCGATCGTCCCTGGCATCTCGCCGATCCCGCCCGTCCCACCCATTGCCGTGTCCCCCGTACGTCGTCCCTCGACCACTGCCCCCACGATAGGGGTCCGGACTGACACCGCCGGAGTTATCCACAGGTCGATGTCCTGCCGGCCCGCCCTCCCCACACGAAGGGCCCCGGCTCCTCACCGGGAGCCGGGGCCCTTCATCTCACGCACCGCAGGTCAGCGCACGAACACTCCCGCCTGGTTGGCCAGGTCCAGGAAGTACTGCGGCGCCACACCGAGCACCAGCGTGACCGCCACGCCGACTCCGATCGCGGTCGTCGTCAGCAGCGAGGGGACGGCCACGGTCGGTCCCTCGGGCCGCGGCTCGCTGAAGAACATCAGCACGATGACACGGATGTAGAAGAAGGCCGCGATCGCGGACGAGATCACACCCACCACGACCAGCGGAGCCGCGCCGCCCTCAGCCGCCGCCTTGAACACGGCGAACTTCCCTGCGAACCCGGAGGTCAGCGGAATGCCCGCGAAGGCCAGCAGAAACACCGCGAACACGGCTGCCACCAACGGTGAACGGCGGCCGAGGCCGGCCCACTTGGACAGGTGCGTCGCCTCCCCGCCCGCGTCCCGCACCAGGGTCACGACCGCGAACGCGCCGATCGTCACGAACGAGTAGGCGGCCAGGTAGAAGAGGACGGAGGAGACACCGTCGGGCGTGGTCGCGATGACACCCGCGAGGATGAATCCCGCGTGCGCGATGGACGAGTACGCCAGCAGCCGCTTGATGTCGGTCTGCGTGATCGCGACGATCGCACCGCCGAGCATGGTGACGATGGCAACGCCCCACATGACCGGCCGCCAGTCCCAGCGCAGGCCGGGCAGCACGACGTACAGCACCCGGAGGAGCGCACCGAAGGCGGCCACCTTCGTCGCCGCCGCCATGAACCCGGTCACCGGCGTGGGCGCGCCCTGGTAGACGTCCGGCGTCCACATGTGGAACGGCACGGCGCCGACCTTGAACAGCAGGCCCATCACCAGCATCGCGGCACCGATGAGCAGCAGCGCGTCGTTGCCCATGGTGTCCGCGAGCGCCGGGTTGACGGTCTGGACCTGGCCGTCGACGACCTGCGCGATCGTCGCGTACGACATCGAGCCCGCGTAGCCGTACAGCAGTGCGATGCCGAACAGCGTGAACGCGGAGGCGAACGCGCCGAGCAGGAAGTACTTGACCGCGGCCTCCTGCGACATGAGCCGCTTGCGGCGGGCCAGCGCGCACAGCAGGTACAGCGGGAGGGAGAGGACTTCCAGGGCCACGAAGAGCGTCAGCAGGTCGTTGGCCGCCGGGAAGATCAGCATGCCGGTCACGGCGAACAGCAGCAGCGGGAACACCTCTGTGGTGGTGAAACCGGCCTTGACCGCGGCCTTTTCGCTTTCGCTGCCCGGCACTGAGGCGGCCTGCGCGGCGAAGGAGTCGATGCGGTTGCCGTGCGCCTCCGGGTCGAGCCGCCGCTCGGCGAAGGTGAACAGGCCGACCAGGGCCACCAGCAGGATCGTGCCCTGCAGGAAGAGGGCCGGGCCGTCGACCGCGATCGCGCCCATCGCCGCGATGCGCGCCTTGGTCGTTCCGTATCCGTCGGCGGCGAGCGCGACGACCGCGGCGAAGGCGGCGACCAGCGCGACGACGGACACGAACATCTGGGCGTAGTAACGGGACTTGCGCGGGACGAACGCCTCGACCAGCACCCCGACGATCGCCGCGCCGACGACGATCAAGGTGGGCGACAGTTGTCCGTATTCGAACGTCGGCGCGTCGATCTTCGCGATCGGCTCGGCCGCGGTTGTCCACAGGCTGTGGACGGCTGCTGCGCTCACTTGGCCGCCTCCACCTCGGGCTGGGGGTCCTTCTTATGGACGTCGGACATGGTCTGCTTGACCGCTGGATCGATGATGTCCGTGACGGGCTTCGGGTAGACGCCCAGGAAGATCAGCAGTACGACCAGCGGGGCGACGACCACGAGTTCCCGGACCCTGAGATCGGGCATCGCCGCGACTTCGGGTTTCACCGGACCGGTCATCGTCCTCTGATAGAGGACGAGGGTGTAGAGCGCGGCCAGCACGATGCCGAAGGTGGCGATGATCCCGATCACCGGGTAGCGCGCGAACGTGCCGACCAGGACGAGGAATTCACTCACGAACGGCGCGAGCCCGGGCAGCGACAGAGTCGCCAGGCCGCCGATCAGGAACGTGCCGGCGAGCACCGGAGCGACCTTCTGCACCCCGCCGTAGTCGGCGATGAGCCGCGAACCGCGCCGCGAGATCAGGAAGCCCGCCACCAGCATCAACGCGGCGGTCGAGATGCCGTGGTTGACCATGTAGAGCGTCGCGCCCGACTGGCCCTGGCTGGTCATCGCGAAGATGCCCAGGATGATGAACCCGAAGTGCGAGATCGACGCGTACGCCACCAGCCGCTTGATGTCCCGCTGGCCGACCGCGAGCAGCGCCCCGTAGATGATGCTGATCAGCGCCAGTACGAGGATGACGGGCGTCGCCCACTTCGACGCCTCCGGGAACAGCTGAAGGCAGAAGCGGAGCATCGCGAAGGTGCCCACCTTGTCGACGACCGCGGTGATGAGGACGGCGACCGGGGCGGTGGCCTCCCCCATCGCGTTGGGCAGCCAGGTGTGCAGCGGCCACAGGGGCGCCTTCACCGCGAAGGCGAAGAAGAAGCCCAGGAAGAGCCAGCGTTCGGTGTTGGTCGCCATGTCCAGCGAGCCGTTGGCGCGCGCCTCGGCGATCTCCTGGAGGCTGAAGCTTCCGGCGACGACATAGAGGCCGATCACCGCGGCCAGCATGATCAGGCCGCCGACCAGGTTGTAGAGGAGGAACTTCACCGCGGCGTACGACCGTTGCGTCGACGCCGCCTCCTCGCCGTGCTGGTGGGCACGGTCCCCGAAGCCGCCGATGAGGAAGTACATCGGGATCAGCATGGCTTCGAAGAAGATGTAGAAGAGGAAGACGTCGGTGGCCTCGAAGGAGATGATCACCATCGCCTCGACGGCCAGGATCAGGGCGAAGAAGCCCTGGGTGGGCCGCCAGCGTGTGTTGCCCGTCTCCAGCGGGTCGGCGTCGTGCCAGCCCGCGAGGATGATGAACGGGATCAGCAGCGCGGTCAGCGCGATGAGCGCCACCCCGATGCCGTCCACGCCCAGTTCGTACCTGACCCCGAAGTCCT
Organism: Streptomyces sp. NPDC006602; assembly: GCF_042870385.1. Taxonomy (NCBI): domain Bacteria; kingdom Bacillati; phylum Actinomycetota; class Actinomycetes; order Kitasatosporales; family Streptomycetaceae; genus Streptomyces; species Streptomyces sp. NPDC006602. Next base: position 69,918 of record NZ_JBIAHG010000015.1, read on the forward strand.
TGATCCAGGAGTGGGATTCGGTGAGCTGGTAACGGTCGCCGTCCGGGTCGAAGCGCACCAGGACGACGATCGCGAACGCGAGCGTGGCGAGCGAGACGAGCAGCGCCAACCACTTGGCGGCGGTGCGCCGCGCCGCCGGTACGGCGGCCGTGGCGACCGCCCCAAGGGCCGGGAGCGCCGCCGTCGCTGTCAGGAGGGGAAAGGACATCGGTATCAGACCGCCCTCATCAGCAGGGTCGCGGCGACGAGGACCGCCGCACCGCCGAACATCGAGACCGCGTACGACCGCGCGAAGCCGTTCTGCAGCTTGCGCATCCGCCCGGACAGGCCGCCCATCGAGGCCGCCGTGCCGTTGACGACGCCGTCGACCAGGCTGTGGTCGACGTACACCAGGGAGCGCGTGAGGTGCTCTCCGCCGCGCACGAGGACCACGTGGTTGAAGTCGTCCTGGAGCAGGTCGCGCCGGGCGGCCCGGGTGAGCAGCGACCCGCGCGGGGCGACGACCGGGACCGGACGGCGGCCGTACTGGGCCCAGGCGATCGCCACGCCGACCACCAGCACCACCATCGTGGCGAGGGTGACCGTCAGCGCGCTGACCGGGGAGTCTCCGTGGTCGTGCCCGGTGACGGGCTCCAGCCAGTGCAGGAAGCTGTCGCCGATGCTGAAGAACCCGCCCGCGAAAACCGAGCCGAAGGCCAGCACGATCATCGGGATCGTCATGGACCGGGGCGACTCGTGCGGATGCGGTTCGGCATGCTCGCCCTGGTGTTCGGCGGCGGGCTCCGCGCTCGGGGCCTCGGGGGAGCGGGTCGGCTGGTTGCGCCAGCGTTCCTCTCCGAAGAACGTCATCAGCATCACGCGCGTCATGTAGTACGCCGTGATGGCCGCGCCCAGCAGGGCCGCGCCGCCTAGGATCCAGCCCTCGGTGCCGCCCTTGGCGAAGGCCGCCTCGATGATCTTGTCCTTGGAGAAGAAGCCGGACAGGCCCGGGAAGCCGATGATGGCGAGGTAGCCGAGGCCGAAGGTGACGAAAGTGACCGGCATGTACTTGCGCAGGCCGCCGTATTTCCGCATGTCGACCTCGTCGTTCATGCCGTGCATGACCGAACCGGCGCCGAGGAAGAGCCCGGCCTTGAAGAAGCCGTGCGTCACCAGGTGCATGATCGCGAAGACGTAGCCGATGGGGCCGAGGCCCGCGGCGAGGACCATGTAGCCGATCTGCGACATGGTCGAGCCGGCCAGCGCCTTCTTGATGTCGTCCTTCGCGCAACCGACGATCGCACCGAACAGGAGCGTGACGGCACCGACGACGGTGACCACCAACTGCGCGTCGGGCGCGGCGTTGAAGACGGCGCCGGAGCGGACGATCAGGTATACGCCCGCGGTCACCATCGTCGCGGCGTGGATGAGGGCCGAGACCGGGGTCGGGCCCTCCATCGCGTCCCCGAGCCAGGACTGCAGCGGCACCTGGGCGGACTTGCCGCAGGCGGCGAGCAGCAGCATCAGGGCGATGCCGGTGAGCGTGGCCTCTGATGTGTCACCGACGAGCCCGGGCTCCTCATGGCTGCCGAGCACCGGGCCGAAGGCGAAGGTGCCGAACGTCGTGAACATCAGCATGATCGCGATCGACAGGCCCATGTCGCCGACGCGGTTGACCAGGAAGGCCTTCTTCGCCGCCGTGGCCGCGCTGGGCTTGTGCTGCCAGAAGCCGATCAGCAGGTAGGAGGCGAGACCGACGCCCTCCCAGCCGACGTACAGCAGCAGGTAGTTGTCGGCGAGGACGAGCAGCAGCATCGCCGCGAGGAACAGGTTCAGGTAGCCGAAGAAGCGGCGGCGCCGCTCGTCGTGCTCCATGTACCCGACGGAGTACAGGTGGATCAGCGAGCCGACACCCGTGATCAGCAGCACGAACGTCATCGACAGCTGGTCGAGCTGGAAGGCGACGTCCGCCTGGAAGCCCTCGACCGGCACCCAGCTGAACAGGTGCTGGGTGAGCGTGCGGTGTTCGGCGCTCTTGCCGAGCAGGTCGGCGAAGAGGATCACACCGAACACGAAGGACGCGGCGGCCAGGGCCGTGCCGATCCAGTGGCCGACGGCGTCCAGTCTCCGGCCGCCGCACAGCAGGACCGCCGCTCCGAGCAGGGGCGCCGCGATGAGCAGCGCAATGAGGTTCTCCACGATTCAGCGACCCCTTACAGCTTCATCAGGCTGGCGTCGTCGACCGAGGCCGAGTGGCGGGAACGGAACAGCGACACGATGATCGCGAGCCCGACCACGACCTCCGCGGCGGCGACGACCATCGTGAAGAAGGCGATGATCTGGCCGTCGAGATTGCCGTGCATCCGGGAGAAGGCGACGAACGCGAGGTTGCAGGCGTTGAGCATCAGCTCGACGCACATGAACACGACGATCGCGTTGCGCCTGATCAGCACGCCGGTGGCACCGATCGTGAACAACAGGGCGGCGAGATAGAGGTAGTTGACCGGGTTCACTTCGACGCCTCCTCGGACCGCTTGAAGGTCGACGGCTCGATCGCGGTCCGCTCCAGGCGCTCCTCGGCGCGCTGTTCCAGGGCCCGCAGGTCGTTGAGTGCCTCCTGCGACACGTCACGGATCTGCCCGCGCTCCCGCAGCGTCTTGCTGACGGTGAGGTCGGACGGGGTGCCGTCGGGCAGCAGGCCCGCGATGTCCACGGCGTTGTGCCGCGCGTACACACCGGGCGCCGGCAGCGGCGGCAGGTGCTTGCCCTCGCGGACGCGCTCCTCGGACAGCTCGCGCTGGGTCTTGGCCCGCTCGGTGCGCTCGCGGTGGGTGAGCACCATGGCGCCGACGGCGGCCGTGATCAGCAGGGCGCCGGTGATCTCGAAGGCGAAGACGTACTTCGTGAAGATGAGGGCCGCGAGGCCCTCCACGTTGCCGTTCGCGTTCGCCTGCGCGAGTCCGCTGAACTCGTTGAGGGAGGCGTTGCCGATGCCCGCGAACAGCAGGACGCCGAAGCCGAACCCGCACATCAGGGCCAGCCAGCGCTGGCCCTTGATGGTCTCCTTCAGGGAGTCCGCCGCGGTGACGCCGACGAGCATCACCACGAACAGGAACAGCATCATGATCGCGCCGGTGTAGACCACGATCTGGACGACGCCCAGGAAGTAGGCGCCGTTGGCGAGGTAGAACACCGCCAGGATGATCATGGTTCCGGCGAGACAGAGCGCGCTGTGCACGGCCCTCTTCATGAAGACGGTGCTCAGTGCACCGATCACCGCGACGGTACCGAGGACCCAGAACTGGAAGGCCTCACCCGTGGAGGTGGAGTAGGCGGCGAGTTGCGCGCTCATCGGCCGATCACCTTCTCCGACGTCGGCTCGTCCTCGCCGAAGGTCGACGCGGCCTCCTGCGGAACCTCGCCATTGGAGAGGGCGACCTGCCGCACCGTGCCGGGCGCGGCCTCCGTCACCAGACCCCGGTAGTAGTCCTGCTCGTCCGTCCCCGGGAAGATGGAATGCGGGCTGTCGACCATGCCCTCCTCGAGGCCGGCGAGCAGCTGCTCCTTGGTGTAGATGAGGTTGGCGCGGCTGGAGTCGGCCAGTTCGAACTCGTTCGTCATCGTCAACGCGCGCGTGGGGCACGCCTCGATGCACAGGCCGCACAGGATGCAGCGGGCGTAGTTGATCTGGTAGACGCGGCCGTACCGCTCGCCCGGCGAATAGCGCTCCTCGTCGGTGTTGTCGGCGCCCTCCACATAGATGGCGTCGGCGGGGCAGGCCCAGGCGCACAGCTCGCAGCCGACGCACTTCTCCAGGCCGTCCGGATGGCGATTGAGCTGGTGCCGTCCGTGGAACCGGGGAGCGGTGGTCTTCTGCTGCTCCGGGTACTGCTCGGTCAGCCGCTTCTTGAACATGGCCTTGAAGGTCACGCCGAAGCCGGCCACCGGGTTCTGGAAACCGGGTTTGGTCTCCTTGGGCTCCTCAGCCATCGGACGCCTCCTTTCCATCCAGAGATCCGTCACTCTGAGTATCGGGCCCACCACTGACAATCAGCTCCCGCTCGCGGCGCGAGCTGCGCCGCGGCACCGGTGGAAGCTCCTGTCCCGGCAGCGGCGGCACGGGGAACCCGCCCGCCATCGGGTCGAAGCCGACCGGTTCCTCGACGGGCCGCTCGGCCGCCTTCGTCTTCTCGCGGAAGATGTCGACGACGAAGGAGAGCAGCAGCAGAGCGAGGACGCCGCCGCCGATGTAGAGGGCGATGTCGGCGAAGTCGTAGTTCTCGTTCCTGAGGGTCCGCACGGTGGCCACGAGCATCAGCCAGACGAGCGAGACCGGGATCAGAACCTTCCAGCCGAGCTTCATCAGCTGGTCGTAGCGGACCCGCGGGAGCGTGCCGCGCAGCCAGATGAAGAAGAACAGCAGCAACTGCACCTTGATCACGAACCAGAGCATCGGCCACCAGCCGTGGTTGGCACCCTCCCAGAAGGTGCTGACCGGCCACGGGGCCCGCCAGCCGCCCAGGAAGAGCGTCACCGACACGGCCGAGACCGTCACCATGTTCACGTACTCGGCGAGCATGAACATCGCGAACTTGATCGACGAGTACTCGGTGTTGAAGCCGCCCACCAGGTCGCCCTCGGACTCCGGCATGTCGAAGGGGGCGCGGTTGGTCTCGCCCACCATCGTCACGATGTAGATCAAGAAGGAGACCGGCAGCAGGACGATGTACCAGCGGTCGTGCTGCTGCTCGACGATCGTCGACGTCGACATCGACCCCGAGTAGAGGAACACCGAGGCGAACGCGGCGCCCATGGCGATCTCGTACGAGATCATCTGCGCGCAGGAGCGCAGGCCGCCGAGGAGCGGATAGGTGGATCCGGAACTCCAGCCCGCGAGGACGATGCCGTAGATGCCGACCGAGGCAACCGCGAGGATGTAGAGCATCGCGATCGGCAGGTCGGTGAGCTGCATCGCGGTGCGGTGCCCGAAGATCGAGATCTCGTTGCCGGCCGGGCCGAAGGGGATCACCGCGATCGCCATGAAGGCCGGGATGGCCGCGACGATCGGCGCGAGGACGTAGACCACCTTGTCCGCGCGCTTGACGATGACGTCTTCCTTGAGCATCAGCTTCATGCCGTCGGCGAGCGACTGGAGCATGCCCCAGGGGCCATGCCGGTTGGGGCCGATGCGCAGCTGCATCCAGGCGACGACCTTGCGCTCCCACACGATGGAGAACAGCACGGTCAGCATCAGGAAGGCGAAGCAGAACACCGCCTTGACGACGACCAGCCACCAGGGGTCGGTGCCGAACATCGAGAGGTCTTCAGCGGCGAGGTACGGGCTCATGCCTCCACCTCCTTGGGGGCTTCGGCGGCGAGCGTCGCCGAACCGATGCGGACGAGTGCGCCGGGCAGCGCCCCGGTGTCGGAGGCGACGCCGCCACCCAGGGAGTTCAGCGGGAGCCAGACCACCCGGTCGGGCATCTCGGTGATCCTGAGGGGCAGTTCGACCGTTCCGGTGGTTGCGGTCACGGCGAGCAGGTCGCCGTCCTTCACCCCGGCTTCGGCCGCCGTGGCGGGCGACACGCGCGCGTGGGCCGCGTGCCGCGTCCCGGCGAGCGCCTCGTCGCCCTCCTGGAGGACGCCCTGGTCGAGCAACAGCCGGTGCCCGGCCAGTACGGCCTCCCCGGCGGCCGGCCGCGGCAACTGCGCGGCGGTTTCCAGGGGCTCGGTGGCCCGGGGCCCGTCCCAGGCCCCGAGCCGGTCCAGCTCCGCGCGCACCGTCCGCAGGTCCGGCAGCCCCAGGTGTACGTCCATGGCGTCGGCCAGCATCTGCAGTACGCGCGCGTCGGTGGGCGCCAGACGCCGGGTCATGTGGTCGGGCTTGAGCGCGGCCTCGAAGAAGCGCACCCTGCCCTCCCAGTTGAGGAAGGTGCCGGCCTTCTCGGCGACCGCCGCCACTGGCAGGACCACGTCCGCGAGTTCGGTGACCTCGCTGGGCCGCAGTTCCAACGACACCAGGAAGCCGACCTCGCGCAGCGCTTCACGCGCGCGTGCCGGGTCGGGCAGGTCGGCGACCTCGACGCCCGCGACCAGCAGCGCCTGAAGCTCACCGCCCGCGGCGGCCTCGACGATCTGGCCGGTGTCGCGCCCATAGCGGTGCGGGAGTTCAGCCAGGCCCCAGGCCGCGGCGACCTCGTCCCGCGCGCGCGGGTCGGTGGCCGGACGCCCGCCCGGCAGCAGCGTGGGCAGCGCGCCCGCCTCGACGGCACCGCGCTCCCCCGCGCGGCGCGGGATCCACACCAACTGGGCGCCGGTCGCGGAGGCGGCCCGTACGGCGGCGGTCAGCCCGCCCGCCACGGCGGCCAGCCGCTCGCCGACGACGATCACCGCGCCCTCGGTGCGCAGCGCCTCCGATGCCTTCGCGCCGTCTTCCTCCAGGCCGACTCCGCTCGCGAGTGCGTCCAGCCACTCGGTCTCGGTGCCGGGAGCGGCGGGCAGCAGCGTGCCGCCGGCCTTCTCCAGGCCACGCGTGGCGTGCGTGGCGAGGGAGAACACCTTCTGCCCGTGCTTGCGCCATGCCTTGCGCAGCCGAAGGAAGACTCCGGGCGCCTCCTCCTCGGCCTCGAACCCGACCAGCACAACGGCGGGCGCCTTCTCCAGGGCGGTGTACGTGACGCCCGTACCGTCGAGGTCCCGTCCACGTCCGGCGATCCGGGCGGCCAGGAAGTCGGCCTCCTCGCCGCTGTGCACGCGCGCGCGGAAGTCGATGTCGTTGGTGTCGAGCGCCACGCGCGCGAACTTGCTGTAGGCGTAGGCGTCCTCGATGGTCAGCCGGCCGCCGGTCAGGACACCGGTCCGGCCCCGTGAGGCGAGCAGCCCTTGGGCGGCGATCTGCAGCGCCTCAGGCCAGGAGGCCGGCACGAGCTCGCCCTCGGCGTTGCGCACCATCGGCGTCTGGAGCCGGTCCCGCTGCTGGGCGGAGCGGAACGCGAACCGTCCCTTGTCGCAGATCCACTCCTCGTTGACCTCGGGGTCGTTGGCGGCGAGCCGCCGCATGACCTTGCCGCGCCGGTGGTCGGTACGGGTGGCGCAGCCGCCGGAGCAGTGCTCGCAGACCGACGGCGAGGAGATGAGGTCGAAGGGGCGGGAGCGGAATCGGTACGCCGCGGAGGTCAGCGCGCCGACCGGGCAGATCTGGATGGTGTTGCCGGAGAAGTACGACTCGAAGGGGTCGCCCTCGCCGGTGCCGACCTGCTGGAGCGCGCCCCGTTCGAGCAGTTCGATCATCGGGTCGCCCGCGACCTGGTTGGAGAAGCGGGTGCAGCGGGCGCACAGCACGCACCGCTCGCGGTCGAGCAGCACCTGCGTGGAGATCGGGACGGGCTTCTCGAAGGTCCGCTTCTTTCCTTCGAAGCGGGACTCCGCGTTGCCGTGCGACATGGCCTGGTTCTGCAGGGGGCACTCGCCGCCCTTGTCGCAGACCGGGCAGTCCAGCGGGTGGTTGATGAGGAGCAGTTCCATCACACCGTGCTGGGCCTTCTCGGCGACCGGCGAGGTGAGGTGGGTCTTCACCACCATCCCGTCGGTGCAGGTGATGGTGCAGGACGCCATGGGCTTGCGCTGGCCCTCGACCTCGACGATGCACTGGCGGCAGGCGCCGGCCGGGTCGAGGAGCGGGTGGTCGCAGAACCGGGGGATCTCGATGCCGAGTTGCTCGGCGGCCCGGATGACCAGGGTGCCCTTGGGCACGCTGATCTCGGCGCCGTCGATCGTCAGCGAGACGAGATCTTCCGGCGGGACCGCCGCTTCTCCCCCACCTGCGGGAGCGTTGGTGGTCACAGTCATGCGTTCACCTCCGTGCGGTCGGCCCAGGCCGTCGACTTGGCCGGGTCGAAGGGGCAGCCGCGGCCCGTGATGTGCTGCTCGTACTCCTCGCGGAAGTACTTGAGCGAGGAGAAGATCGGCGAGGCGGCGCCGTCGCCGAGGGCGCAGAACGACTTGCCGTTGATGTTGTCGGCGATGTCGTTCAGCTTGTCGAGGTCGGACATGACGCCCTTGCCCGCCTCGATGTCACGCAGCAACTGCACGAGCCAGTACGTCCCTTCACGGCACGGTGTGCACTTGCCGCAGGACTCGTGGGCGTAGAACTCGGTCCAGCGGGTCACGGCGCGCACGACGCAGGTCGTCTCGTCGAAGCACTGCAGAGCTTTTGTGCCGAGCATGGAACCCGCGGCGCCCACTCCTTCGTAGTCAAGAGGGACGTCGAGGTGCTCGTCGGTGAACATCGGCGTCGAGGAGCCGCCGGGCGTCCAGAACTTGAGCCGGTGTCCGGGCCGCATCCCGCCGCTCATCTCGAGGAGTTGGCGAAGGGTGATGCCGAGCGGGGCCTCGTACTGGCCGGGGCTGGCGACGTGGCCGCTGAGCGAGTAGAGCGTGAAGCCCGGAGACTTCTCGCTGCCCATCGACCTGAACCATTCCTTTCCCTTTTGCAGGATGGCGGGAACCGACGCGATCGACTCGACGTTATTCACAACAGTCGGGCACGCATAGAGGCCCGCGACAGCAGGGAAAGGAGGACGGAGCCGCGGTTGACCCCGGCGGCCTTCGAGCGAGTCGAGCAGTGCGGTCTCCTCACCGCAGATGTACGCGCCCGCGCCCGCGTGCACGGTGAGTTCGAGGTCGAGTCCGCTGCCCAGGATGTTCTCGCCCAGATAGCCCGCCGCGTAGGCCTCACGCACGGCCTCGTGCAACCGCCGCAAAACAGGGACGACTTCACCGCGCAGATAGATGAAGGCATGCGAAGACCTGATGGCATAACACGCGATGACAATGCCCTCGATGAGGCTATGCGGGTTCGCGAAGAGGAGCGGAATGTCCTTGCACGTTCCGGGCTCCGACTCGTCGGCGTTGACAACTAGATAGTGTGGCTTTCCATCCCCCTGGGGAATGAACTGCCATTTCATTCCCGTGGGGAATCCCGCACCGCCGCGACCGCGTAGACCGGAGTCCTTGACGTACGCGATCAGGTCGTCCGGCGACATGGCGAGCGCCTTGCGGAGTCCCTCGTACCCCTCGTGCCTTCGGTAGACGTCCAGCGTCCAGGACCTGTCCTCGTCCCAGAAGGCCGACAGCACGGGTGCGAGCAGCTTCTCCGGGCTGGTGTCTTTGATCTCGGGTGCCAAGGTCATCACTCCCCCTCCTCGGCGGTAGGCCCTGCCGGGTGGGCCGGGTCGGAGGCCGACGTGTCCTGCGGCGCGTCGTGCGAGCTCAAGTGCTCCGTCGGTGACGGGTGGTGCACCGCCCTGTCCTGCGGCGCGTCGTGCGGTCCGCCGTCGCGCGGATGGACCACGCGCGCGGGTGCGGCCTCTCCCCTTGCCAGGCGAAGGCCCACCAGCGAAGCGGGTCCCGCTCCGCCGCTTGCCTCGACGGCCCCGGGCCGCTCGTCGGGGAAGCCGGCCAGGATCCGGGCGGTCTCCTTGAAGGTGCACAGCGGCGCCCCGCGCGTGGGCTCGACCGGCCGTCCCTCGATCAGGTCGTCGACGAGACGCTTGGCACTCGCCGGGGTCTGGTTGTCGAAGAACTCCCAGTTGACCATCACGACCGGTGCGAAGTCGCAGGCCGCGTTGCACTCGATGTGCTCCAGGGTGACCTTGCCGTCCTCGGTGGTCCCGCCGTTGCCGACGCCCAGGTGCTCCTGGAGGGACTCGAAGATCGCGTCGCCGCCCATCACCGCGCACAGGGTGTTGGTGCAGACGCCGACCTGGTAGTCACCGCTCGGCCGGCGCCGGTACATGGTGTAGAAGGTGGCGACCGCGGTGACCTCGGCCGTGGTCAGGTTCAGCACGTCCGCGCAGAACTGCATCCCGGTGCGCGTGACATGGCCCTCCTGCGACTGCACGAGATGCAGCAACGGCAGCAGGGCCGAGCGGGAGTCCGGGTAGCGGGCGATGATCTCCCGCGCGTCCGTCTCCAGCCGGGTGCGGACGTCGTCCGGGTATGTGGGCGCGGGCAGCTCGGGCATGCCCAGGCTGACGCCCCGCTCCGAAGAAGAAGTGGTCACCGGTCGACGCCTCCCATCACGGGGTCGATGGACGCGACGGCGACGATGACGTCGGCGACCTGGCCGCCCTCGCACATCGCCGCCATGGCCTGCAGGTTGGTGAAGGACGGGTCCCGGAAGTGGACCCGGTAGGGGCGGGTGCCTCCGTCGGAAACGGCGTGCACCCCGAGCTCGCCCTTGGGCGACTCGACGGCCGCGTACGCCTGTCCCGGCGGCACGCGGAAGCCCTCGGTGACCAGCTTGAAGTGGTGGATCAGGGCCTCCATGGAGGTGCCCATGATCTTCTTGATGTGGTCGAGGGAGTTGCCCAGGCCGTCCGGGCCCAGGGCGAGCTGGGCGGGCCAGGCGATCTTCTTGTCGGCGACCATGACCGGGCCGGGCTGCAGCCGGTCCAGGCACTGCTCGACGATCCTGAGGGACTGGCGCATCTCCTCCAGGCGGATCAGGAAGCGGCCGTAGGAGTCGCAGGAGTCGGCGGTGGGGACGTCGAAGTCGAACGTCTCGTAGCCGCAGTACGGCTGCGCCTTGCGCAGGTCGTGGGGCAGGCCGGCGGAGCGCAGGATCGGGCCGGTGGCGCCGAGGGCCATGCAGCCGGCCAGGTCGAGATAGCCGACGTCCTGCATGCGGGCCTTGAAGATGGGGTTCCCGGTGGCGAGCTTGTCGTACTCCGGGAGGTTCTTCTTCATCTTCTTCACGAACTCGCGGATGTGGTCCACCGCGCCGGGCGGCAGGTCCTGCGCGAGTCCGCCGGGGCGGATGTACGCGTGGTTCATCCTCAGGCCCGTGATGAGCTCGTAGATGTCGAGAATCATTTCACGATCACGGAATCCGTAGATCATGATCGTGGTGGCGCCGAGTTCCATGCCGCCGGTGGCGATGCACACCAGGTGCGAGGACAGCCGGTTGAGCTCCATCAGGAGCACGCGGATGAGGGTGGCGCGGTCGGGGATCTGGTCCTCGATGCCGAGGAGCTTCTCGACGGCGAGACAGTAGGCGGTCTCGTTGAAGAAGGACGTCAGGTAGTCCATGCGCGTCACGAAGGTGGTGCCCTGCGTCCACGTGCGGAACTCGGTGTTCTTCTCGATGCCGGTGTGCAGGTAGCCGATGCCGCAGCGGGCCTCGGTGACCGTCTCGCCGTCGATCTCCAGGATGAGACGCAGAACCCCGTGGGTGGAGGGGTGCTGGGGGCCCATGTTGACGACGATGCGCTCGTCGTCGGCGCGGGCCGCGGACTGGACGACCTCGTCCCAGTCGCCACCGGTGACCGTGTAGACGGTGCCCTCGGTGGTCTCCCTGGGAGAAGCGTGGGAAGTGCTCACGAGTACGACCTCCGCTGGTCCGGAGCCGGGATCTGGGCGCCCTTGTACTCGACGGGGATGCCGCCGAGGGGGTAGTCCTTGCGCTGCGGGTGGCCCTGCCAGTCGTCCGGCATCATGATCCGCGTCAGAGCCGGGTGACCGTCGAAGACGATGCCGAAGAAGTCGTAGGTCTCGCGCTCGTGCCAGTCGTTGGTCGGATAGACCGAGACCAGCGACGGGATGTGCGGGTCGGCGTCGGGGGCGCTGACTTCGAGGCGGATCAGCCGGTTGTGGGTGATCGAGCGCAGGTGGTAGACGGCGTGCAGCTCGCGGCCCTTGTCGTGCGGGTAGTGGACTCCGCTCACGCCGGTGCAGAGCTCGAAGCGCAGGGCCGGGTCGTCGCGCAGGGTGCGGGCGACGCGCAGCAGGTGTTCGCGCTCGATGTGGAAGGTGAGTTCGCCGCGGTCGACGACCGTCTTCTCGATCGCGTTCTCGGGCAGCAGGCCCTGCTCGTCCAGCGCGCCTTCCAGCTCGTCGGCGACTTCGTCGAACCAGCCGCCGTAGGGGCGGCTCGCCGGGCCCGGGAGCCGGATCGAGCGGACCAGGCCGCCGTAGCCGGTGGTGTCGCCACCGTTGTTGGCGCCGAACATGCCGCGCTGGACGCGGATCTCCTCGCCGCCTTCGCCACGCCGGCCGGGGAGGTTGGAGGCGCCGAGGTCCTTTTCCGGGTTCACCCCGTTCGACGCCCCGTTGGTGCCGTTCGCGTCGCTCACCGCAGCAGCCCCTTCATCTCGATCGTCGGCAGGGCCTTGAGCGCCGCTTCCTCCGCCTCCCGGGCCGCCTCCTCGGCGTTCACGCCGAGCTTGGAGGTCTGGATCTTCTGGTGGAGCTTGAGGATGGCGTCCATCAGCATCTCGGGCCGCGGCGGGCAGCCGGGCAGATAGATGTCGACCGGAACGATGTGGTCGACGCCCTGGACGATGGCGTAGTTGTTGAACATGCCGCCCGAGGAGGCGCAGACCCCCATGGAGATCACCCACTTCGGGTTCGGCATCTGGTCGTAGACCTGCCGCAGCACCGGGGCCATCTTCTGGCTGACCCGGCCGGCGACGATCATCAGGTCCGCCTGCCGCGGCGAACCGCGGAAGACCTCCATACCGAAGCGCGCCAGGTCGTAGCGGCCGGCGCCGGTGGTCATCATCTCGATGGCACAGCAGGCGAGGCCGAAGGTGGCGGGGAAAACGGACGATTTGCGCACCCAGCCCGCGGCCTGCTCGACGGTGGTCAGCAGGAAGCCGCTCGGCAGCTTTTCTTCGAGTCCCATGTCTAAAGGCCCCTCAGTCCCATTCCAGACCGCCGCGCCGCCATACGTACGCGTACGCGACGAAGACGGTGAGCACGAAGAGCAGCATCTCCACGAGCCCGAAAACGCCCAGGGCGTCGAAGGTGACGGCCCAGGGGTAGAGGAAGACGATCTCGATGTCGAAGACGATGAAGAGCATCGCCGTCAGGTAGTACTTGATGGGGAAGCGCCCGCCGCCGGCCGGCGTGGGGGTCGGCTCGATACCGCACTCGTAGGCCTCGAGCTTGGCCCGGTTGTACCGCTTCGGACCGATCAGCGTGGCCATGACCACGGAGAAGATCGCAAAGCCTGCCCCGAGGGCTCCCAGTACGAGGATGGGCGCATACGCGTTCACCGCTCCTCGCTCCTCTCAGTCGGCACTGACTGCTGGCGATGGCACATCGGACTCAGCCGCCCCACAGATCACACGGGCCCCGCTTGTCCCGGCGAAGATCGCGAACATGTGAAGCAGGTCACAAGCCCAACTGCCACGCATCTTATGCCTGCCGCTCTGTGATCTGCGACACGGGGTATTGCACAAGCTTTGTGATCTCCACCACCTGACCAAGGATCATGAAGTCGGAGGAGCGGCGATCTTCGTACGAGAAGCGTCCGATTGATCACCAGAGGTGACATCTTCGCTCGTCGGCGCAGGTGAAAAAGGGAGTCTCCATATCAAGAGACTTCCCTTGCATGCAAATTGGCGCTGGAAGCGACGCCTTGGTAGAGGACCGCGTTTACACATCAGAGGGAATCGCGAGGTGCCGTGTGGACGCGTGCACACATTCACGAGCGCGGCTCGACGGGTTCCGCACACCGGACGCACCCGCGCTCGTAACCGTTGCGTGACCTCCACCACATCCGCGAGAAGCCCACGAGAAGCGGGGTTGGCCACCTGTCCCAACCAGTGGTAGGTGGCGGGCAATTCGGGCGTAACAGCGAAAGGCCATGATCACAGGCTTGATCACCAGTGTCCGCAATGTCCGTTACGGCGTCAATAAAGAACGACACGCCCGGCGTTCGTGGTGGCGATTGAACAACTGTGGCGCACCACACGTTTCTTGAAGGTATGGAGGAGCCCCTGATACCGGTTGTTCTCATGTCCCACACCGCTCACATACGCAGCCACCGGAAACCCCGCCGCAGCGCGTCGACAATCGCGATGCGGGCCGGAGTTGCCGGTGGCGTTCTCAGCACCCTGGCAGTGGCCGGGGCGTCGGGTTCGGCGAACGCTGCCGAGCCCGTGACGCAGACGCTTGAACTGCCCACCCTCACGGCCGACCTGGCCACGCAGGTCGCCGAGTCCGCCGACGCCACGCAGCAGGCTGCGGCGAACTACCAGCTGCAGGCGGAGCGTGACGCGGCTGCCGCAAACGCCGCGAAGCAGGCCAAGGCGGACCTCGCGGAGGCGAAGCAGAAGGCCGAGGCCAAGAAGAAGGCGGCCCAGGAAGCCGCTCGCAAGGCCGCTGCCGAGCGCGCGTCCCGCACCGCCGAGCGGGCCACCCTGTCCGCCGCGGCGAGCGCCAGCACGTCCACCAGCACGTCCAAGGCCACCGGTTCGGCCGCCGCGGTCATCGCCTTCGTCAAGGCGCAGGTCGGTGACGCCTACGTCTCCGGCGGTACCGGCCCCAACTCCTGGGACTGCTCCGGCCTGGTGCAGGCCGCCTTCAACCAGATCGGCGTCAGCCTGCCGCGCGTCTCGCAGGACCAGTCGACCGCCGGCACCCAGGTCTCGCTCAGCAACCTGCAGCCGGGCGACATCCTGTACTGGGGCAGCGCGGGCAGTGCGTACCACGTGGCGGTGTACGTCGGCGACGGCATGTTCGTCGGCGCGCAGAACCCGTCCACGGGCGTCGCCGAGAAGCCGCTGTCCTACGACCCGCCGACCGGCGCGGTGCGGGTGCTCTGACACACAGGCACGCACAGCCGTAGGGAAGGGGCCGCAGCCGCTCGGGGGCAGCGGCCCCTTCCGGGCCGACAGGAGGGCGCGCTCGGCAACGGGCCGCGCCGTCGGCGGTTCGTGACGAGGGATCGTGAAGGCGACCAGCACGGCGAGCCCGAGGCCACCGTGAGCAAAGGCCGCCGTGGCCCCTCGCCGCCGGGTTCAGGCAGAGGAGGCCGGCCACGGCAGGGGGTGGTGGGGGGCCGTGCTCGCCGGTCCCCCGAGCGCCGCGTGTTCTCGCGCGCTGCCGTCACCCGGCCTTCGTCACGCCTTCGGCGCCACCTTGCTCAGGCCGTTGATGATGCGGTCCATCGCGTCGCCGCCCGTCGGGTCGGTGAGGTTCGCGAGCATCTTCAGCGTGAACTTCATCAGCAGGGGATGGGACAGCCCGCGCTGGGTCGCAATCTTCATGACCTTCGGGTTGCCGATGAGCTTCACGAAGGCGCGGCCCAGCGTGTAGTAGCCGCCGTAGGTGTCCTTGAGGACACGGGGGTAGCGCTGGAGGGCCAGTTCGCGGCCCGCGGGAGTCGAGCGGGCGTGGGCCTGGACGATGACGTCGGCGGCGATCTGGCCGGACTCCATGGCGTAGGCGATGCCCTCGCCGTTGAACGGGTTCACCAGGCCGCCGGCGTCGCCGACCAGCAGCAGCCCGCGCGTGTAGTGCGGCTGGCGGTTGAAGGCCATGGGGAGTGCGGCGCCGCGAATGGGCCCGGTCATGTTGTCCGGGGTGTAGCCCCAGTCCTCCGGCATCGATGCGCACCATGCCTTGAGGACCTCGCGCCAGTCGAGTTCCTTGAAGGAGTCCGAGGTGTTCAGGACGCCGAGGCCGACGTTCGAGGTGCCGTCGCCCATCCCGAAGATCCAGCCGTAGCCGGGGAGAAGACGGTCCTCGGCGCCCCGCCGGTCCCACAGTTCCAGCCAGGACTCCAGGTAGTCGTCCTCGTGGCGCGGCGAGGTGAAGTACGTACGGACCGCCACGCCCATCGGGCGGTCCTCGCGACGGTGCAGGCCCATCGCCAGGGAGAGCCGGGTCGAGTTGCCGTCGGCGGCGACGACCAGCGGCGCGTGGAAGGTGACTTCCCGCTTCTCCCCGGTGTCACCGAGCTTGGCGTGCACGCCGGTGATGCGGCCCGTGCGGTCGTCGACGATCGGCGCACCCACGTTGCAGCGCTCGTACAACCGCGCGCCCGCCTTCTGCGCCTGCCGCGCCAGCTGCTCGTCGAAGTCGTCGCGCTTGCGGACGAGGCCGTAGTCCGGGAAGGAGGCGAGATCCGGCCAGTCGAGCTGCAACCGCACACCCCCGCCGATGATCCTGAGGCCTTTGTTGCGCAGCCAGCCGGCCTCCTCCGAGATGTCGATGCCCATGGCGACGAGCTGCTTGGTGGCGCGCGGGGTGAGGCCGTCACCGCAGACCTTCTCGCGCGGGAACTCGGTCTTCTCCAGCAGGAGTACGTCGAGTCCGGCCTTCGCGAGGTGGTAGGCGGTGGTGGAGCCGGCTGGCCCCGCGCCGACGACGATCACATCGGCGGTGTTTTCGGAGAGGGGCTCGGTCACGGCGGGATCTCCCCAAGTTCGGAATGTGCGTGCCGACGGGCACTGGACATGGGCAGTCTATTCAGCAGAATTGATCACCCGGCTGAAGGGCTGCCCTGTGAACCGAGCTCTCCCCGTAGTACGGCTGCGTGTGCCCACCGACGAGGACGCCGTGGCCTGGCACCGGACCTTCGCCCACCCGGACGTCATGGAGTTCCACGGCGGCAAGGCCGCGGAGCTGTCCGTCTACGAGGAGCTCACCGCCCGCCAGCGCCGGCACGACGCCGAGCGCGGGTACTGCCTGTGGACCATGACCGACGAGTTCGGGCAGGTCATCGGCTTCACCGGCGCCCAGCCGTGGGAGCACAGCTGGGGACCGACGGGTGAGATCGAGATCGGCTGGCGGCTCGGGCGCGAGCGATGGGGCCTGGGATACGCCACCGCGGCCGCGCGGATGACGCTGGAACGGTTGCGTGCGGCGGGCGTGCCGAGCGTGGTCGCCATGGTCGACGCCCGCAACACCCGGTCCGTCGCGGTCACCCGGCGGCTGGGCATGCGCCTCGCAGAGGTGTTCCGGACGCCGGCGCCGGAGCGGGAGGGGCACTGCTACCGGCTCGATCTGTAGCGGCCGCGACCAGCCGGAGCAACCGCGACCAGCCGGACCGGCCGGAAGCACCAGAAGCAGCCGGTAGTTACTGATAGTAATCGACTGTCACAGAACGACACTTGGCGCTTCCGGGCGACGTGCGACCGGGGTTACCCTGCCAGTACCGCTGGGGGGTGACATCTGTGCGCATAACACCCAAATCGCCCGAGGTGCGCGTACCGAGGTTGGTGGGCCTGATGGCCGTGGACGCGCGCGAGGCGGCCGAGGCATCGAACGTGCTGCTCGCCGCCCCGGACCGACCCGACTTCCGTCGCACGGTCGTGGAGTACGTCGTACGGCAGTACCCACCACCCGGAGTCGAAGTGCCGCGCGGGGCCGTGGTGACCGTGTGGTTCGAGTTCGGCGAGGGTGAGGGCGGCGGAGGTGCGGGCGTACATGAGCCGCGCCTACCGCGTCCGGGTGGCGGCGGCATGCAGCGCGAGCTCGACGAGCCGTGCGCCCCCTACTACGCCGTGGCCGGGTTCAACTCACCTTGAAGCCCCGGTGCAGCGCCACGATTCCCCCCGTGAGGTTCCGCCAGGCCACCTTCGACCAGCCGGCCTTCTGGAGGCGCTCGGCCAGCGCGGGCTGGTCGGGCCAGGCGCGGATGGACTCGGCGAGGTAGACGTACGCGTCTGGGTTGGACGACACCGCGCGCGCGACCGGCGGCAGGGCGCGCATCAGGTACTCGGTGTAGACGGTGCGGAAGGGCGCCCAGGTCGGGTGCGAGAACTCGCAGATCACGACCCGGCCGCCGGGCTTGGTCACCCGGTACATCTCACGCAGGGCCGTGTCGGTGTCCTGCACGTTGCGCAGCCCGAAGGAGATGGTGACGGCGTCGAAGGTGTCGTCCTTGAAGGGCAGCTTCGTGGCGTCGCCCGCGGTGAACGGCAGCCAGGTGTGTTTGCGCTTGCCGACCTGGAGCATGCCGAGGGAGAAGTCGCAGGGGACGACGTAGGCGCCGGTGCGGGCGAAGGGCAGCGAGGAGGTGGCCGTACCGGCGGCCAGGTCCAGGACCTTCTGCGCGGGGCGGGCGTCGACGGCCTTGGCGACCTCCTTGCGCCACACCCGGTCCTGGCCGAGCGAGAGCACGTCGTTCGTCAGGTCGTACCGTTCCGCGACGTCGTCGAACATCGAGGCGACTTCGTGCGGCTGCTTGTTCAGGGAAGCGCGGGTCACGGGGCCATTGTTGCAGTACGTCCCCTCGCGCCCGCTCATGGGAGTAGGCGCGGCTTCTTCTTCGCGGCCACGTCCTCCACCCATCCGCACGCCAGGATGAACCCCGCGATCAGGACCCAGCCGACGCCGAACATGAACCACTGGCTCTCCAGCGGCAGATACCTCTCGAAGGCCGGCACCTTCCAGAACTGGTCGACCAGCGGGACGGCCAGGATCAGCGCGATCTCGTGCCAGAGGTAGATCGTGACCGCGCGCGCGTTGAAGACCGTCACGATCCTGTCCAGCCGCCGCAAGCGGGTGAGCCCGGCGAAGTCGATCCGGAAACGGGCCTTGGCCCACATCAACAGCATCACGAAGCCGGCCGACCAGAAGGCCTGCGCGAGCGGGATCTCGTCCAGGTCGTAGGTGCCGAAGTCGGCCTGGTGGGAGAAGGCGTACCAGCCGCCGTAGCCCATCGCGGCGAGCGAGAGCACGACCACCACGGCCGACGGCATCCGTTGCAGCACGCCCTCGCGGTGGGCGAAGCCGAGGATCCAGCAGAAGAGGTACGTCGACAGGTCCCACAGCGCGCTGCCGAGCCGGTTGTCCGGGCCCGACCGGACGAAGGTCAGGACGAGGATCGGGAAGAGGGACAGCAGGAGCACCGGCACGGGGGCGAGCCGGAAGACCTTCAGCAGGAGCGGGGAGAGCAGGACGAACCAGAGATACGTCCGCAGGTACCAGAGGATCTCCCAGGCCTGTACGCCCCACTCGTTGCCCGGCGGGTCGCCGAGCGGGACGATCCAGTAGACGATCTGCCAACCCGGCATCCAGTCGTGGACCAGCATCGCGACGACCACGAAGAAGCCCCAGAACCAGAACGGAGGCAGGAGGCGACGCAGCCGGCTCTTCACCACCTGGTACGCCGGGCGTTCCAGGGACTTCGCCATCAGCGTGCCGGCCAGGCCGAACATGATCCCCATGGAGGGGAAGACCAGGCCGGCCCAGGCCCAGCCGAAGGTGTGATAGGCGACGACGCGGATCAGGGCGAGGGCCCGGAGGGTGTCGAAGTAGCGGTCGCGCTGTGGTGCCGCGGGGTCGGACCGCTCGGCGTCCCTGGAGACCGTTACCGGCGCTGCGGGCTGCTGAATCGCGCCCTTGCTGTGCGCCCCCATCAGCCCGCCCCCGCCGGCGTCCCGACCTCGCCCGTCCGCTTGAGCTTCTGCCACCTCAGGCGGCCACCCGTCAGGGCTGTGATGCACGAGTGGATCAGGACGAGGTACATCATCTGGCGGTAGGCCAGTTGCTGGAGCGGCATCATCAGCAGGTAGCGGTACTTCTCACGGTCGAGGCGGAAGGCGTACGCCGCGCAGAACAGTTGGACGCCGAGGACCGCGAGCCAGGCCAGCAGCGCCGCCTGAAAGTCGACGAAGATCATCGAGTAGACGGTGAACACGTCGATGAGCGGGGCGAAGACCGGCGTGACGATCTGGAAGATCACCACCAGCGGCATGCCGACGCGGCCGAAGCGGCCCGAAGGGCCCTTGTCCGTGAGGGACTTGCGGTGCTTCCAGAGCGCCTGCATCGTGCCGTAGGACCAGCGGTAGCGCTGCGACCACAGCTGCTTGAGAGAGCCCGGCGCCTCGGTCCAGGCACGCGCGTGCTCCTGGTAGACGACCCGCCAGCCCTCGCGGTGCATGGCGATGGTGATGTCGGTGTCCTCGGCGAGGGTGTCCTCGCTCATGCCGCCGACCTGCAGGACCGCCTCGCGGCGGAACGCGCCGATCGCACCGGGGATGGTCGGCATGCAGCGCAGCAGGTCGTACATGCGGCGGTCGAGGTTGAAGCCCATCACGTACTCGATGTGCTGCCAGGCGCCGATGACCGTGTCGCGGTTGCCGACCTTGGCGTTGCCGGCGACCGCGCCCACCTCGGGGTCGGCGAACGGCTGCACGAGCCGGCGTACGGTGTCCGCCTCGAAGACCGTGTCGCCGTCCATCATCACGACGATGTCGTGACTGGCGCTGCGCACACCGTTGTTGAGGGCGGCCGGTTTCCCCGCGTTCTCCTGGCGGATGACCCGGACGTTCGACATGCCGAGCGAGTCGGCGGCACTGCGCGCGATCTCGCAGGTGCCGTCCGTCGAGCCGTCGTCCACGACGATGACCTCGATCGGATGGGTGCTGCGCGCCAGCGACTTGAGGGTGTTGGCGATGCACTCCTTCTCGTTGTACGCCGGGACGATCACGCTCACCGGCCGGGTGACCGGCGGCCCCCAGCTGAACCGGCGTTTGTTGCGCCGTCTGTAGTGGCTGCGGGCGAGGATCAGCATCATGCCGAACCGGCCGATGACCGCGACGCCCACGACGACCAGTCCGACGGACAGCGTCGGTACGGTCCACTCGGCGACGGCGACGGCCACCAGGAGGGCCTTGCCCTCGTAGAGAGTCGCCCCGGTGGCCTCGCGGTGCGCGGCCTGGAGACGGTCCGCGGCCGAACGCCGGGCCCCTGCCGGCCCCTCCGTCTGCGCCTCCCCCTGCCCGTTCGGCACGCCACCCGGCTGCTCGGAACCGGCCGCCCCTGACGCCCCGGACGCGTCCGAAGCCCCCGCGGCCCCGGCCGCCCCGGCCGCCCCGGCCGCCTGTGCGGCGCCCCCGTTCTGCTGCTCCATGACACCGCTGATGGTGGTGAAGGTGTACCCCTTCGCCTGCATCTTCTCGATGTACGTCGGCAGCGCCTTGATCGTCTGCTCGCGCTCGCCTCCCGCGTCGTGCATCAGCACCGACGCCCCGTCGTTCCCCGACGGCGTGGCCCACTTGACGATGTTGGAGACGCCCGGCTTCTTCCAGTCGTCGCTGTCGGTGTCGACGAAGACGCTGGTGTAGCCGTCCGCGCCGAGCTCCTTGTAGACGGGCCAGCTGTAGTTGTCGATGGCGTCCGTCTCCGAGGAGTACGGCGCCCTGAACAGCGTGGTCGTGATGCCGGCCGCGCCCGCGAGCGCCAGCTGCGTCTGCGTCATCTCGCGACGGATGCGGGCGTCGCTCTGGTAGGAGAGGTCGACGTGGGTGAAGGTGTGGATGCCCACCTCGTTGCCCTGCTCGACCATGTCCCGCACGATGCCCGGGTAACGGGAGACCATCGAGCCGACCACGAAGAACGTGGCGGGGACGTCGTACTTCTCCAGGATGTCCAGGACCCGGGGCGTGTACGTCGGGTTCGGGCCGTCGTCGAAGGTGAGCGCGATCGTCTTGTCCGGCACGGACAGCGTGGTGGCCTGTCCGCCCCGGAAGCTGACGATCGGCCCGCCGTCGAGGATTTTGTCTGGCACCTTGCTGGCGCTGGCCCCGTCGCGCACGCGCTGGTCGCCGCCGACCTCGGCGCGCAGATAGCCGTCGAGCAGCATGATGCTGGTCAGTGCGAGCAGGAGCAGCAGGGCGAGGATGGCCCGCGGTTTCTGCAGCGCCGCGGCCTTGCCCGCCGCCCGTTCGATCCGGGTGGGGGCGCGCCGGCGGCGGCGCGGGGGCACGTTCGTGTTCATGACGCCGCCGAGGGGGTGGAGGTGACCGAGGGCAGCACCGACGGGGCACCGCTGGGCCGGACGCCCGGGTTGCCGATGCCGCCCTGCGGCCGGTAGCCGGCGGGGCCCGTGCCACCCGGCCCGCCCCCGCTCCCGCTCCCGCTCCCACCGCCGAACGGCACCAGCGAGGACGGGTTGATCGAGGTGCCGATGCCCATGAAGGCCATGCCCAGCACGACCGCGTACCCGAGGCAGACGACACCGACCAGGAGGCCGATCCGGCGCAGCGCCTTGGAGCGGCGTCCGGAGTTGTCGACGAACACCGGACCCTCGGCGGACCCGTTGCCGCGTTTGCGGCGGCGACCGCGCACGACTGCTGCGGCGGCGCGGTTTTCGATGGCAGGCTCGGAATGCATTCCCCGGATATTAGGGACCCTTTATGTGGCCTAAACTCAGGCTTGCATGTGAGAGAACCATGAGAAACCCGGAAACCTGTCCTTTCCCTGAGAGATTCCCGGAAACCCTGCGCAACTCCGGACAGCGAGAAAGGGGTCGAATGCCCGAATTACATGCCCGGAGAGCACCTTTTGACCGCTTGTGCCCATGAAGCGCCTGTGCGGTCGTTGTCCGCCCGAAGCTCAGCTCCGTGTGAGACATTTCCACTTCGGAAACGCGCCTTGTTTCCGGCCTGAGACAGAAGTCACGAGAGCGGGAGCACACTCGATGCGGAGTTTACTGAAGCCGGCGGCCGGGCTCACCTGCCTGTTTGCCCTGGCCACCGCGGGGTGCTCCGCGGGATCCGACGACACCGCGGACGCGGCGCCCGACGCGCCGCAGCGGTCGAGCGCCTCCCCCACCGCGTCCCCCGCCGAGGAGGCCGGGCCGACCACTTCGTACGCCCCCTACGTGAGCGCCACGACCGCGTCCGACAACGACTCGGCCGCCTCCCCGACGACGTACAACCTCGCCTTCGTGATCTCCGACGGCAGCGGCTGCACGCCGAAGTGGAACGGGACGCACGCCATCGGCGACTCCGCGGTGAAGTCCCGGATATCGCGGCTCAAGGAGGACGGCGCCACGGTCCGCGTCTCCTTCGGCGGCGCCTCCGGCGAGGAGTTGGCGGCGGCCTGCGACAGCGCGGCCGAGCTGGCCGAGGCGTACGGCAAGGCGCTGGACGCGGCCGGCTCCGCCCAGGCCGACTTCGACATCGAGGGCGACGAACTCACCGACTCCGACTCGGTCGCCCTGCGCTCGGAGGCGATCGCTGCGCTGCAGGAGGAGCGCACCGGCCTCGAGGTCTCCTTCACGCTCCCGGTCATGCCGTCCGGCCTCGACGCCGCCGGCCTCGCTCTTCTGGAGTCGGCCAACGAGCACGACGTACAGGTGTCCACCGTCAACCTCATGACGATGAATTACGGCGAGTCGTACGACGGCGACATGGGCGACTACGCGCTGACTTCGGCGAGGGCCGCTCATGGCCAGCTCAAGGACGTCTTCGGTCTCGCGGACGCGGCCGCCTGGCGGGGGATGGCCCTGACCTCGATGATCGGCGTCAATGACGTGGACAACGAGACGTTCACGCTCTCGGACGCGGCCCAGGTGCGGTCGTTCGCGGAGGAGAAGGGGATCGCGTGGGTGTCGATGTGGTCGACCGAGCGCGACCAGCAGTGCGAGGAGGGCAGCTCGGGGCAGGACGACGCGGCGACCGACTGCAGTGGGGTGGAGCAGAGTTCGGGTGCGTTCGCGAAGGCGTTCGCGGGCTGAGCCCGCCGAAACGCAGCCGCCTACGGGGGCTGTCGGCTACCGGCGCCGGTACACCAGGCGCCCCTTGACGACCGTCGCCACACAGCTCACAGCTCCGCGCAGCTCGAGAGCGGCCTCGTCGGGGACGTCGAACACGGCGAACGTGGCGTCCACGCCGCGCACTCCGTCCGGCGGAAGCGGCAGCAGGATCGCCTCCGCCAGGCTCCCCCCGGCCGACCGGACCGACCCGGCCGGCCCGGCCAACGGGTCGAGCGTCGGCGGGCCCGGGGGATCCTCGAACCGCTCCTCCGCCGTCAGCCCCGCCCGGTACACGGCGTCGACAGCGGCGGGCCGCCGCAGGTGCCCCGCCACGGCGACGGTCCCGTGGGCGAGCATCCGCTGCACTCCCCGCCGCGCGCTCGCACCCCACCGCGCGTCGGTCATGGTGAGCGCCGCGAGGGCCGCGCCGGTGAGCGGCTCGGTGCCCAGTTCGTCGGCCTCGCGCGGATCCGGATGGTAGGTCCGCTCCAGGAGTTCGGGCCCATGGACGTTCACCAGACCGGGCGTGAGTAGCCCCGGCCAGCGCCGCACGCGAGCGGTCGGATGCGCGGCGACCAGCTCCTCGTACGGCCCGACGGCCGCGATCTCCCGCCCGTCGACGAGCACCGCCCCACCGGGCACGGGCGGCCGCCGATCTCCCGTGATCAGGAGGTCGGCGGCGTGAATCGTCAGCACGGCGAGGTCAGTTGGAGGCGAGCAGCTTCAGCTCCGGATGAGCCGTGCCGCCCGCGATCGCCGTGGACGAGATGTGGGACATCACGCGCTCGTCGACGGGGTCGTTCGCCGGGTCGTCGTGCACGACGAGGTGCTCGTACGTCGTCGCCCGCTGGGCCGGGACGCGTCCCGCCTTGCGGATGAGGTCGATGATCTCCATCCGGTTGGAGCGGTGCTTGGCACCGGCGGAGGAGACGACGTTCTCCTCCAGCATGATCGAGCCGAGGTCGTCCGCGCCGTAGTGCAGCGACAGTTGGCCGACCTCCTTGCCGGTGGTCAGCCAAGAGCCCTGGATGTGGGCGATGTTGTCCATGAACAGCCGCGCGATGGCGATCATCCGCAGGTACTCGAAGAGCGTGGCCTGCGTACGGCCCTTCAGGTGGTTGTTCTCGGGCTGGTAGGTGTACGGGATGAAGGCGCGGAAGCCGCCCGTCCGGTCCTGTACGTCACGGATCATCCGCAGATGCTCGATGCGCTCGGCGTTGGTCTCGCCGGTCCCCATGAGCATGGTGGAGGTGGACTCGACACCCAGCCGGTGCGCGGTCTCCATGATCTCCAGCCAGCGCTCGCCGGACTCCTTCAGCGGCGCGATGGCCTTGCGCGGACGCTCGGGCAGCAGCTCGGCACCGGCACCGGCGAAGGAGTCGAGACCGGCCGCGTGGATGCGCTGGATCGCCTCCTCGACCGACACCTTCGAGATCCGGGCCATGTGCTCGACCTCGGACGCGCCCAGTGAGTGGATCACCAGCTGCGGGAAGGCCCGCTTGATGGCGGAGAAGTGCTTCTCGTAGTACTCGACGCCGTAGTCCGGGTGGTGACCGCCCTGGAACATGATCTGCGTCCCGCCGAGTTCGACGGTCTCGGCGCACCGGCGCAGGATGTCGTCGAGATCCCGGGTCCAGCCCTTGGCGGTGTCCTTGGGTGCGGCGTAGAAGGCGCAGAACTTGCACGCCGTGACGCACACGTTCGTGTAGTTGATGTTGCGCTCGATGATGTACGTCGCGATGTGCTCGGTCCCCGCGTACCTGCGGCGCCGTACGGCGTCGGCGGCGGCGCCCAGCGCGTGCAGCGGGGCGTCGCGGTAGAGGAGGAGCGCCTCCTCGGGAGTGATGCGCCCACCTTCGGCGGCACGGTCGAGGACGGACTGAAGGTCGGCCTTCTCGGTCACCGGGGGCGTCCCTTTCGTCAAGGGGTGAGGACACGTCCGAACCAGCCTACGCCAGGCCATTTCCCCGACGGACTTCAGGCCGCGTACGCGCCGATCAGCAGCCCGAGGTACGCCCCCGCGATCAGGAACGGCCCGAAGGGGATCGTCGTCCGGCGCCCGGCCCGCCGCGCCAAGACGAGCGCACCGCCGTACAACGCCCCCAGCAGGAACCCCGCGAAGGTACCGAGCAGCACGGCCCCCCAGCCGTACCACCCGAGCACGGCCCCCGTCCCGAGCGCCAGTTTCACATCGCCGAAGCCCATGCCCCCGGGGTTGACCAGCCACAGCACGAAGTACCCGGCGCCCAGCGCGAGGGCGCCCAGCGCGGCGGTCGGCCAGCTCCCCACATGCTCGGGCACCAGCGCGACCAGCCCCAGCAGCACCAGCGAGAGGGCGGCGAGCGGCAGCGTCAGCACGTCCGGCAGCCGCTTCACCCGGAAGTCCACGACGGCCAGCAACACCCCAACGGGCGCGAGCAGCAGCCAGACGGCGATCTCGGGCCGGGTGCCGGTGGCGGCGGCGAGGCCGGCACAGAGGAGGGCGGTGGCGAGGGCGAGAACGGGGGTGCGGGGGCCGTACGTACCGTGCGCGGACTTCGTCGTCACGAGGGTCTCGGCCTCCGCCCCCACCGCGACCTCGCTCGCGCACTCCCCGCATCGGGCCCACCCGAGCCACCCACGGACCGGCCCCCGGATCGGATGCCCGCCGGGACACCGCTCCCGCCAGACCTCCTCCGAGGGCACCGAGAACCGGTACGCGAGCCGCGGCACGAGCGCACCCGCCACCGCGCCCCACACCGCGGCGACGGCGATCAGCGGACCGGTCAGGCCGGACACACCGGTCATCCTTGCCCGACCTTCGACAGCCGCGCCCGCGGCCGCCCGGAGTCCTCGCTGTCCGAGTCGTACTGGAGGTCGTCGCCGACCGGCGTGATCCGAACCGTGTGGGCCGCCTGGCTGCACACGCCCCGGTTCGACGCGGCGCCGACGGCGGTCGCCACGACCTGCTTGTTCGTCACCTTCTTCAGGGTCAGTACGTCGTCGCAGACACCGCCGAGCACATCGGTGTGCCGGAGGGTGCCCAACTTCTCGCCCACGTCGGCCCGTTCGACGCTCAGCCGAAAGGTCCCCATGGGGAGCGTGCCGTCGAGGGCGACTGCCTGTCCCTCCCACGTCCCGACGTAACGGGCCGGCACCGCGACCGCGTCGCCACTGGCACTCGGCCTCGGGGAGGAGGCGCTGCTGCCGGAGTCACCGGCGCCGGGACTGCTGTTGTCCGGCAACAGGTCGAACACGAACACCGACCCGACGGTCACCGCAGCCAGCGCCCCCGCGACCGCGAGGGCCACCGTGCAGCTGAGCCGACGCCCTCGGCCGGTGGCGGCGGGGGCCGCCGTGGCGGAGAAGGAGACGGAGAGCTTGCCGGGCCCGCGGTCGGAGGGAGCCGTGTCGTGCGGGTGGGGTTCGTGGCGGTGGGGTTCGCGCGCGTCCCGGGGCTCGGGAACGGACAGGGGCGGCACGGGGACAGGCGCCTCAACCGGAGCGACACCCGGAGCCGAAGCGGGAGCCATGACGGGCGGCGGCCCGAACTCCCCGATGACCGGCGCCGCCTCCGAGGTCCTGCTGAACTCCACCGGCCCGGAGGTCACCTCCTGCGCCGTCTCCAGGTTCAGCAGCCGTACGGCCCCCCGGCTGACCTGCTCCACCAGCGCCCCCGGCAGCCACCCGCCCGCGACCAGCCGCGCCGCTCCCTCGGGAGCCAGCCACCGGGCCACTTCGGCGGGCGTCGGCCGCGCGTCGGGCTCCTTGGACAGGCAGGCTTCCACGAGTGGCCGCAGGTCACCGTCCAGTGACCCGAGTTCGGGCGGCTCATGGACAACCCGGTACAGCAGCGCCGCCGATGAGTCCCCCCGGAAGGGCGCCTCCCCGGTCGCCGCGTAGGTCAGCACCGCGCCGAGGGAGAAGACGTCGGCAGAGCCGGTCGCCCCCTTGCCCAGGATCTGCTCGGGCGACATGTAGCCGGGCGAGCCGATCGAGACTCCGCTGGACGTCAGGGAGGCCGTACCGTCCAGGGCCCGCGCGATACCGAAGTCGATGAGCAGGGGGCCGTCCAGGGTGAGCAGCACGTTGGACGGCTTCACGTCCCGGTGCACGAGCCCGAGTTCGTGCACCGCCGTCAGCGCCTCGGCGAGCCCCGCCCCCAGCGCCCGTACCGAATGCGCGGGCAGCGCACCTGCGTCCGCGACCGCCGCCGACAAGGACGGTCCCGCCGCGTAGGCGGTCGCGACCCAGGGCACGTTCGCCTCCGGGTCCGCGTCCAGGACCGGCGCGGTCCAGGCGCCGCCGACCCGGCGCGCGGCGTCGACCTCGCGGCGGAAGCGGGCACGGAACTCCTCGTCCAGCGCGAAGTGCGGGTGCACGATCTTCACCGCGACCGTGCGGCCGCCGGTGCTGCGGCCGAGGTAGACCCGGCCCATCCCGCCGGAGCCGAGCCGGCCGAGCAGCCGGTAGGGCCCCACGACGGTGGGTTCGTCGACTCCGAGCGGCTGCATGGCGTCACTCCTCCCCCGTGCCACTGCCAAGGCATCAGCAGCGTAGTGCGCCGTACTCCGCGCGGTTACGGCTGGAGCAGATCGACCTTCACATCCGCCGGGAAGCCGGTCGTCGGTCCGACCCGGCGGGCGAACTCGGCGACCGCCGCGAGTTGGGGGCCGCCGAAGCGGAAGTCGAGGGTCGTGAAGTAGCGCTCCAGGACCTGTTCGTCGAAGGCCTCCCAGCGGGCGGCCTGCTCGGCGACCTTGCCGACCTCCTCCAGGGAGAGGTTGCGGGAGGCGAGGAAGGCCTCGTGGACCTTGCGGGTGATGGCCGGCTCGCGCTCCAGGTAGTCGCGGCGGGCCGCCCACACGGCGAACACGAACGGCAGCCCGGTCCACTCCTTCCACAGGGCACCCAGGTCGTGCACCTCGAGCCCGAACTTCGGCCCGTCGAGCAGGTTCGCGCGCAGCGCCGCGTCCCCGATGAGTACGGCGGCCTCGGCCTCCTGCATCATCAGGCTGAGGTCGGGCGGGCAGGTGTAGTAGTCGGGCTGCACGCCGTAGCGGTCGGACAGGAGGAGCTGGGCCAGGCGTACGGACGTGCGCGAGGTCGAGCCGAGTGCGACCCGGGCACCGTCCAGCTCGTCCAGCGGGACCTGCGAGACGATCACGCAGGACATCACCGGCCCGTCGCAGCCGACCGCGATGTCGGGGAAGGCGACCAGGTCGTCCGCGTTCTTGAGGAACTCGACCAGGGTGATGGGCCCGATGTCGAGGCTCCCCTGCACCAGCTGCTCGCTGAGCTTCTCCGGGGTGTCCTTGGTCAGCTCGAAGTCGAGCAGCGTGCCGGTTCTCGCGAGCCCCCAGTACAGGGGCAGGCAGTTGAGGAACTGGATGTGGCCGACGCGCGGCCGGGTGCGAGAAATGTCCACATCGCGAGACTAGACCCCATGGCGTAGCGTGCAGGGCCCAGGGTGCGACTCGGGCGTGACCCATCTGTGGCTCACATGTCACCTTCGCTTCACCTGCCCCCTGTCAACCAGGAAACGCGCCTTTCAAACGTCCGGGTGACGTGATCTTGACCTCTCTTGCATTCGGCTGCCTGCGTGCTAGGCTCACCGCAAGTTGCAGTTTGGTTTCCCTTGCAGTACAGAGCCTGCGGAGCATGTGACCGCGGGCTCTAGTCGTTTTCAGACGTATGCAGTTGTGCGGCATTTTGCTTTCACACTTTGCAGGGTTCTGGAGCAGGGCAACCCTTTGGGCCCAAGGAGGGCTTATGGCTACCGGAACCGTGAAGTGGTTCAACGCCGAAAAGGGCTTTGGCTTCATCGCCCAAGAAGGCGGCGGCCCCGACGTCTTCGTCCACTACTCCGCGATCAACGCGAGCGGCTTCCGCTCGCTGGAGGAGAACCAGCAGGTTTCCTTCGACGTGACCCAGGGCCCGAAGGGCCCGCAGGCGGAGAACGTCACCCCTGTCTGAGTTCATGAGCCCAAAGCTCTGATCCGGAATCGACAGCAGTACCCAAGGAGCCCCGTGCCGCAAGGCAACGGGGCTCCTGCCTTTCGCTCGGCGCCCCGGCCCTCACACGTGCTGCATGACCAGCACGAACGTCGTCCCGGCCGCAAACGCCTCGTACGAGTGCGGCACATCACCGCGGTACGCCATGTAGTCCCCCGGCCCCAGCTCCACCTCCTCGCCCCGCGGCCCCGCCTTCACCCGCCCCGTGCTGACGACCAGATGCTCCACCGTGCCCGGAATGTGCGGCTCCGACGCGCGCGCCGCCCCCGGCTCCGCCCGCAGGTGGTAGATGTCCCGCCGCGCCCCGGGCGGACTGGCGGACAGCAGCGTGGCCACGAAGTTCGCCTGCTCGGACGCGACCGCGGGCCCCTCTCCCGCCCGGATCACCTGAACGGAAGAGGCCGGCGGCTCCACCAGCGCACTGAACGGCACCCCCAGCGCCACCCCCAGTGCCCACAGCGTCTCCACGCTCGGATTCCCGCTCCCCGCCTCCAGTTGCGACAGGGTCGACTTCGCGATCCCGGCCCGCTTGGCCAGCTCGGACAACGACAGGCCGGCACGGGTGCGTTCGCGGCGCAGGGAGGCGGCGATCCAGTCGAGGGGGAGGCGGGACGGGGGCAGGGCGTCGGTCACGTTGTTCGCTCCATCGGTACGCTCGTTCGCCTTGACGAACAGACTCTCTCCTGTTCATTGTAGAGAACATGCGTACGGCAGAGCGAACACCGCGTTTCATGCGCCACCCGGAACTGATCCGCGACGCGTCCCTCATCTGGCTCGCCGGCGGCATCGTCGGCGTCTCCTTCGGCGCGATCGCCGTCACCGGCGGACTCCCGGTCTGGGTGCCGGTGGTGATGTCTGTCGTCGTGTACGCGGGCGCTTCCCAGTTCAGCGCGGTCGGCGTGCTGCTCGCCGGGGGCGGCCCGGTCGCCGCGGCGGCCACCGGTCTCCTCCTCAACACCCGCACGGCCGCCTTCAGCCTCGCCATCGCCGACACCATCGGCCGCGGCCGCCTCGCCCGTCTCTTCGGCGCCCACCTCGTCACCGACGAGACGGCGGCCTTCGCCCTCGCCCAGCCGGACCCGGCCCGGCGCCGGGCCGCCTTCTGGATCTGTGGCGTCGGCCTGTTCGTCGTATGGAACACGGCCGTCCTGGCCGGGGCCCTCGCGGGCAGCGCCCTGGGCGACACGGGCACGTACGGCCTGGACGCCGCCTTCCCCGCCGTACTCCTCGCACTGGTCCTCCCCGCTCTCCGCGAGGATGCGGCCGTACGACGATCCGCGCTGCCCGGCGCGGCACTGGCCCTGGCGGTGACGCCGGCCGTTCCGGCGGGGGTGCCGGTGCTGGTGGCGCTGGCCGGGCTCGCGCTGCACGGCCGTAGGAGCTCCTCGACATGAGTGCCACGGTTGCCATGATCGTCGCACTCGCGGTCGGGACGTACGCCTTCCGACTGGTCGGGCCGCTGCTTCACGGGCGGGTGGAACTCCCGGCACGGGCACAGGAGTTGCTGTCGGCCGGGGCGATCGTGCTGCTGGTGGCCCTGCTGGCCACGGGGGCGCTGACCGAGGGGGGCGGCTTCGCGGGCTGGGCCCGGCCGGCCGGGGTGCTGGTGGGCGGGGTGCTGGCGTGGCGGCGGGCGCCGTTCGCGGTGGTGGTGCTGGGAGCGGCGGGGGTGACGGCGGGGTTGCGGGTGCTGGGGGTGGCCTGATCCGGTTGCCGGGTCGCCATGACTGTCGGTGGCGGCCGCTAGGGTCCCCGCCCATGACCGACACCGACTTTCTGACCACCACCCGCACCTTCTACGACACCGTGGCCGAGGACTACGCCGACCGTTTCCGCGACGCTCTCGCCCCCAGGCCGCTGGACCGGGCCGTGCTCACCGCGTTCGCCGAACTCGTCGGTGACGACCGTGCGGTGGCGGACCTGGGGTGCGGGCCGGGGCGGACGACCGCGTATCTCGCTTCGCTCGGGCTGTCCGTGTTCGGGCTCGACCTGTCCGAGTCGATGCTGGCCATCGCCCGCCGGGAGAACCCCGACCTGCGTTTCGAGCAGGGCTCGATGCTGGAGCTGGGCATTGCCGACGGGGCGCTCGCGGGGGTCGTGTCCTTCTACTCCTCCATCCACACCCCTGTGGACCGGCTGCCCGACCTCTTCACCGAGTTCCACCGCGTCCTGGCCCCTGGTGGCCACCTCCTCGTCGCCTTCCAGGTCGGCGACGAACCCCGGTACCACGACCGGCCGTGGGGCCACCCGGTGTCGCTCGCCTTCCAACGCAGGCGGCCGGAGGCCATCGCCGAGCTGCTGTCGGCGTCCGGCTTCGAGATGGTGGCGCGGACGGTGCGCGAACCGGACACCGGCCTCGGGGAAGACATCCCGCAGGCCTTCCTGATCGCGCGGAAGCCGACGGAGACCGTCGGCTAGGCCCTGTCGTCAAGTGCCCGTCGTCCGCCCGAAGGGCTGGAGCGCGCCCGCCAGGTCCAGCGCCGCGACGTACCCGAAGGTCATCGCCGGGCCGATCGTCGAGCCCGCGCCCGCATAGCTGTGGCCCATCACGGCTGCGCTGGCGTTCCCGGCGGCGTACAGGCCGGGGATGACCGAGCCGTCGGGGCGCAGGACGCGGGCGCGGGCGTCGGTGCGCAGGCCGCCCTTGGTGCCGAGGTCGCCGGGGACGATCCGGAAGGCGTGGTACGGGGGCAGCCACAGGGGCGCGAGGCAGGAGTCGGGGAGGACGGCGGGGTCCGTGTAGTAGTGGTCGTAGGCGCTGTCGCCGCGCCCGAAGTCGGTGTCGTCGCCCTTCAGGGCAAGGGAGTTGAAGCGGTCGACTGTGGCGCGCAGGGCGGCCGCGGGGACGCCGATGGCGGCGGCCAGAGCGTCCAGGGTCCAGGCCTTGTGTGCCGCGCCGGAGGTGTACCAGTCGTCCGGGAACGGGAAGGTCGGCGCCACGTCCTTGAAGAGGTAGCGGTTGCGGTAGTTCTGGTCGGTGATCAGCCAGGCCGGGATGTCGGGATCGGTCGGGTTCCGCTCGTACATGGTGTGGACGACGTCGCTGTAGGGCGCGGCCTCGTTGACGAACCGACGCCCCGCCGCGTTGACCATCAGGCCGCCGGGGAGGGTGCGTTCGGCAAGGCAGAAGTACGGCTGGTCGGGGAGCGGGATGGCCGGCCCCCACCAGGCGTCGTCCATGAGCGCGAGGTCGGCCCCGAGCCGCTGCCCCGCCCGGATTCCGTCCCCGGTGTTCTCCTTCGCGCCGACGGTCCAGTCCGTGCCGATCGGCTGCCGCTGGTACTGCGCCCGCATCGCCGCGTTGTGCTCGAAACCGCCGGAGCCGACGACGACCCCACGCCGGGCGCGCACGAGACCGGGCACTCCGTCCCGCGCGACCACGGCCCCGACGACGGCGCCGCCCTCGACGTGCAGCTCGGTGAGCGGGGTGGAGAGCCACACCGGCACCCCGGCGGCCCGGAGCCCGAGGCGCAGTCCCGCCGCCAGCGACTGCCCCATGGTGAGCGGCTTCTGCCCGAGCGCGGCGGCCTTCGTCCCCCGGGCCAGGCACTCGGCGGCGACGGCGACACCCTTCGCGCTCACCGCGGTCAGGGCGAGCCACTTGTAGTCGGCGCTGAAGACCACCATTCCGGCGGGGACTTCGAGATACGGCGGGTTGAGGCGGGCGAGTTCGGCGCCGAGGAGGTTGCCGTCGAGCTGGTCGGGCTCGATGGAGCGGCCGTTCGGGAGGCCGCCGGCGAGCTCGGGGTAGTAGTCGCTGTATCCCTCCATCCAGCGGAAGCGCAGCGGACTGTTGGCCATGACGAAGGAGATCATGGCGGGCCCGTGGGCGAGGAAGGCACGCTGCCGGTCGGCGGGGACGTCCGTGCCCACCACGGCGGCGAGGTAGGCGGCGGCCTTGGCGGGAGTATCGGGAACGCCTGCGGCCAGGATCACCGGATTGTTGGGGATCCAGATCCCGGCACCGGAACGAGCGGCCGACCCGCCGAAGGTGCCCGCCTTCTCTACGACGACACAGCTCAGCCCCTGCCGGGCGGCGGTCAGCGCGGCGGTCATGCCGGCCGCGCCCGAGCCGATGACGACGACGTCGTACGTCCCGAGGACAGGCAGGTCGGCCGCACGGGCGCCTTGCTGCACCCCGGCCGCGACCGCGAGGCCCGCACCGGCGGCGCCTGCCAGGAGGTGTCTTCGGGAAGGGCGTCCAGGAAGCCTGTCGCCTGTTCTCGCAGAGCCCACGCTCGTGGTCATGGCCGCTCCAGCCCGCCGGGGAATGAAAGGGGTGAGGGGACGGGAATGTCGCGCGGGGGTCTTGGGAAGTCAAGGGTCGTGCACTGGGCACAACATGCTCGATTGAACCGGAAGGTCGCCGACCGTCACCGCTCGTAGAGCCCCTCCACATCCTGCGCGAAGTCCTTCATGACCGCGTCCCGGCGCAGCTTCATCGACGGGGTCAGGTGGCCGGCCTGCTCCGAGAAGTCCACGGGCAGGATCGTGAAGCGGCGGATGGACTCCGGGCGGGAGACCAGCTTGTTGGCCTCGTCGACCGCTCGTTGCAGGACGGCTCTCAACTCGTCGTCGTTCACGAGGAGTTCCGCCGGGACGGGGTGTTTGCCGTTCATCCGGCGCCAGTGGGTGACGCCGTCCATGTCGAGGGTGATGAGGGCGGAGATGTAGGGGCGGGTGTCGCCCACGACCATGCACTGGGAGATCAGGGGGTGGGAGCGGAGCCAGTTCTCGAGGGGCGCCGGGGCCACGTTCTTGCCTCCCGCCGTGATGAGGATTTCCTTCTTTCTGCCCGTGATCGTCAGGTAGCCCTCGTCGTCGAGGCGGCCGATGTCGCCCGTCGGGAACCAGCCGTCGGGGGACGCGGGAATCAGGCCGCTGCCGTGCGGGTCCCAGTAGCCGCGGAAGACCTGGCCGCCGCTGAGGAGGATCTCGCCGTCCGCGGCGATGCGGATCCTGGTGCCGGGGAGGGGCCAGCCGACCGTGCCGAGGCGGGGCTTGAGGGGCGGGGTGACCGTGGCGGCGCCGGTGGACTCCGTGAGGCCGTAGCCCTCGATGATCTCCATGCCGGCGCCCGCGTAGAAGGCGGCGAGGCGGCGGCCGAGGGGGGAGCCGCCGGAGATGATGTGGCGGATGCGGCCGCCCATGGCGTTGCGGATGCGGCGGTAGACGAGGGGGTCGTAGACGGCGTGGGCCGCCTTGAGGGCGGCGCCGGGGCCGGAGCCCGTGCCGGCCTGGCGGGCCTCGACCGCCTCGGCGTAGCGGCAGGCCACGCCGGTCGCGCGGTCGAAGACCTTGACCCGGCCGCCGCTCTCCGCCTTGGCGCGCGCGTTGTTGAAGACCTTCTCCAGCATGTACGGGATGACCAGCAGGAACGTCGGTTTGAAGCTGCCGAGGTCCGCCAGCAGGTCCTCCGCCTGCAGGCTCGGCGCGTGACCGAGGCGGACCCGGGCACGGATGCAGGCGACGGCCACCATGCGGCCGAAGACGTGTGACATGGGGAGGAAGAGGAGGGTGGCGACGTCCTCGGCCGCGGTCTTCGACTTGAAGACGGGGTGCAGGAGTTCGATCGCGTTGTCGACCTCCATGAGGAAGTTGCCGTGGGTGAGCGCACAGCCCTTGGGGCGGCCGGTGGTGCCCGAGGTGTAGACGACGGTGGCGAGCGTGTCGGGGACCAGCACCCCGCGCCGTACGGCGATCTCCTGGTCGGCGACGCCCCGCCCCAGCTCGGCGACGCGCTCCAGGTGGCCCTTCTCGAGGATCCACAGGTGGTGCAGGTCGGGGATCTGGCTGAGTTCCGGGCCCAGCGCCGACGCCTGGGCGACGGTCTCCGTGACCAGGGCCACCGCGCCCGAGTCCTGGAGGATCCACCGGGTCTGGTAGACGGAGGAGGTCGGGTAGATCGGGACGGTGACCAGTCCGGCGGCCCACGCGGCGAAGTCGAGGAGCGTCCACTCGTACGTCGTACGCGCCATGATCGCGACCCGGTCGCCCGGCATCAGCCCTTCCGAGATCATCCCCTTCGCCAGGGCGAGCACCTGCCCGGCGAACTCGGCCGCCGTCACGTCCGCCCAGTCGCCTTCCGGCGTACGGCGGCTGAGCACGCGGTGCTCCGGCGCGGCGTCCGCGTTGTCGAAGGGCAGGTCCGCGAGCGAGCCGTGTGAGAGCGGCGGGACCATCGGCGGTACGGAGACCTCCCGGACCTCTCCGTCCAGCCGCCGGATCTCCGGTTCCACGAGCACGGGCGCGCCGTCGTAGTCGTGACCGGACGTGTAGGAGAGGGACATGGGCAGCTCCAGGGGCGTGCAGCAGCGTTCCGCTCTGCTGCATGTGGTACGCACGGGGCATACCGGGCGTTCACCAGCGGTGCGCGGCTGACGGGTTACCGCGGGTTAAGACGGTGATCGTACGGGGCCCACGTGGAAGGTTCGTGCGGGTTCGGCGGTGGTCCGGAGCCGGGGATGTGCAACCTCGGCGCTTATGCGAGTGAGCCTCAGGCACATCCCGCGTGACGTGGCATTACCTACGGTAACTTCTCTCTCGTGTCCCTCGTCCTGACCCGGCCCCCCGCCCTCGCGCCCCTCCTGGCCCGCGGCGCCCTGCTGTCCCCCTTCAAGCGGCCCCGCCCGGCCGCCGACTTCCCCCGCACCCGGCTGGTCCTGCCCGGCCTGCGCGTCGACCTCGCGCGGCTGGCGGCGTACGAGCGGGTGTGCGGCTTCCCGACCGGGGACGACGCCCTGCCGGTGACGTATCCGCATGTGCTGGGCTTTCCGCTCGCGATGCGCCTGATGAGCGGGCGGAACTTCCCGCTGCCGCTGCTCGGGCTCGTCCACACGTCGGTCGAGATCGCACAGCACGAGGCGCCGGCGGCCACCGGGGACTACGAACTCACGGTGTACGTCGACGGGTTGGCGCCGCACCGACGCGGCACGGAGGCCGCCGTCGTCACCGAGGTGCGGGCGGACGGGAGCGTCGTGTGGGAGTCGAGGAGCACGTATCTCGCCCGGCACCGCACGGACGGCCCTGCCGCGAAGACCGGCGTATCGGCCCGCGAGCCGCTTCCCACTGTCGCCGAGTGGCGGCTGGCCGGGGACATCGGACGCCGGTACGGTGCCGCGTCCGGCGACCGCAACCCCATCCACCTGTACCCGCTCACCGCCCGCCTCTTCGGCTTCCCCCGGCCCATCGCGCACGGCATGTGGACCTTGGCCCGCTGCCTGGCCGCGCACGGCACACCGCAAGCCGCCCTGGTGCGGGCGCAGTTCAAGGCGCCCGTGCCGCTGCCGGGCACGGTGACGTACGCCGCGGACGACGAGCGGTTCGAGCTGCGCGGCGGGGACCGGGTGCACATGAGCGGCGAGATCTATCCGATCGCCTCGTGAACCGAAACGTCGAGCCGATCGCCTCGTGGGCCGAGGTCCACCGGATCGCCTCGTGAACCGACATCTATCCGATCGCCTCGTGAACCGGCTCCGGCGGCGACCACGGGTTCCCGTTCATCAGGTTGCCGAGCCCCGCCCACGCGAAGTTCATAAGAGTCGCCGCCGCCTGTCCGGCGCTGACGCCGGGCGTGGCGTTGGCCCAGGCGGCGAGTGACTCGGCGGCGCCGAACAGGGCCTCGGCGAGGCCGGCGACCTCGCGTTCGGGGAGGTCGGGGTCGCGGTGGGCCTCGCGGGCGGCGACGACGATCAGCTGGGTCACGAAGGCGACGATCCCCTCGCGCATCGCGGCGACCTCGGCGGCGAACGACTCGCCGTGGGTGCGGGCCTGGAGGTGCAGGACCGACCAGGCGTCCGGGTGTTGCGCGGTGTGCGTGAAGAACGCCCCCAGCCCGTCCCAGAGTTGGCGGTCGGCGGGCAGGCCGGGGTCGACGCCGGCCCGTACGGCCTCGGTGAGGGCCTTGGCCTCGCGGCGGATGCAGGCGGTGAAGAGGTCTTCCTTCGAGTTCAGGTACAGGTACACCAACGGCTTGGACACGCCCGCGAGTTCGGCGATCTCGTCCATCGAGGCGGCCATGTAACCGCGCTGCCCGAAGGTCCGCACGGCGGCGTCCAGCATCTGCTGTTCACGGACGGCACGCGGCATCCGCTTGCTCTTCACGGCACCCATGCCGGAAAGACTAATCGGGCACGGCCGTGAGCAACGCCCCTACGAGGCCTGGGGAGCCTGGCCCTGCGTCCGGGCGCTGTCGTCGGCCCCGTCCTCCTGGCTGCGGTTGGCCTCCAGGTTGGACTTCATGCGGTCCACCTTCTGGACGACCTGGACCGAGGCGCGGTCCCGCTCCTTGCGCAGCACGACGAAGCTGATCGGGGCGGAGAGCAGGAGGGCGAGCAGGACGACCCACATGCCGTTGGCGTCGCCCACGCCGCGCGGGACGGCACCGGAGTAGACAAGGCCCCAGACGACCACGAGGCAGCCCACGAAGATCCCGAGGCGCATCAGTGTGTAGCGGAGCATCTCAATCCACTCTTCCGTTCCGACTGGGGGTCCCCCCACTGGGGGCGTTCCCGAAGGCACCATCCAGTGAAGCACGCCCGGCATGCGATCTTGCAGGGGGTGTCTCCGTCCAGGAGAGGCCTCGGTACCGGTCTCAGTTCAGGGGAAGCCACATCATGATGTCGTCCCGGTAGTCGTCCGCGGCGACCCGCAGCCCGCCCGGCACCCGGCCCACCTCCTTGTAGCCGACGGAGGCGTAGAAGTTCTCCAGGCCCATTCCGCCGCGGCAGGTCAGCTTGAGCGCCTCCAGGCCGAGGGCGCGGGCGTGTTCCTCGGCCGCCGAGAGCAGGGCCCGGCCGTGACCGCCGCCCTGGAGGGCGGGGTCGACCATGACGGTGGTCAGCCACGCGTAGTGGCCTTGGAGGCGGTGTGTGTTGAAGCCGAGGAAGGCGGTGGCGCGCAGCCGTCCGTCGGGGTCGAGCCCGGCGATCAGGCGGTGGCGTCCGGCCGCGACCGACTCCGCGTACCGGTCGATTTCGGGACGTACCTCCTCGTACGTCGTGTCGCCG
Source organism: Streptomyces sp. NPDC006602 (assembly GCF_042870385.1). Classification (NCBI taxonomy): domain Bacteria; kingdom Bacillati; phylum Actinomycetota; class Actinomycetes; order Kitasatosporales; family Streptomycetaceae; genus Streptomyces; species Streptomyces sp. NPDC006602. Next base: position 108,180 of record NZ_JBIAHG010000015.1, read on the forward strand.
ACGAAGCCGACCGCTCCGCCCTTGTTGTTGACGTCCGTCCACAGCCGGGTCAGCTCGTCGAGCAGCTCGGGGGTGAGGTCGGGGTCAGGCCGGAATATGAGCTCCATGGTCGGCAAGTTTAAGTTCGGCCAGCCGTGCGCCCGTCTCCGGGTCGAAGGCCTTCACGTACGCGAGCTGGGCGCGTCCGGTGCAGCCGCGGGAGAGTTTCACGTCGCCGGAGCCGGTGCCGTAGTGGATCGCCGTCACGTCCTCGGCGACGGCGAGGCGCAGCAGCTCGTAGTAGAGGAGGCCGAAGTAGAGGGGGGTGTCGCCCTTGGCTTCGTAGTCGTAGCCGGTCTGGCGGGCGTACATCTCGCCGCGGTGGGTGAAGAAGAGCACGAAACCGGCGAGGTGTCCGTCCAACTCGGCGGTGAGGACGCGGGCGGTGTCGCCGGTGTTGGTGGCGACGCTGGTCAGGACGCGGCGGAAGGCGTCGGCGTCGGCCGGGGTGCCGTACTTGGCGTAGAGGTTGAGTTCCAGGGGGGCGATGCGGTCGATGAGGTCGTCGGTGAGGGGCGAGAGCTCGTAGCTCACGCCCGCCTCCTCCAGTCGCCGCAGGTCGCGGCGGATGCGGCGGCGGGTCTCGCGGCCGAAGCGGGCGCGGTAGGCGTCGAAGCCTCCGTCGGCCGCCGGCGGCACGTCCAGGGAGTACGTCGTCTCGAAGGCGAGGTCCGTGTAGCCCGCGTCGGTGAGGGCGGTGCGCAGGACGGCGTCGTCCTCGTCGACGTAGAGGAAACAGACCGAGCGCATGCCGTCGTCGCGGGCTTGTTCCTCGGCAGTGGTGAGGAGGCCGCGCAGGGCGTCCGGGTCGGCGGCGGCCGCCTTGCCGTGGGAGGGGTTGCGGCCGCCGAGGGCGAGGGCGGGCATGAGGCCCGGGGTCCAGGGGGCGTCGTAGGTACGGCCAAGGACGAAGTCGGGGCGGCAGAAGACATAGGGGGCGTCGTCTTCGAGGGGGTGCGCGGGGAGGGCGGCGAGCAGGTCCCCGTCCGTGGAGTGGGCGGTGAAGTAGTACGGGGCGGTGGCGGCGGTGGCGTGGGCGTGCCGGAGCCAGGGCGTGGCGGAGAAGAAGGACCGGGCGCCGAAGGCGGAGTCCCAGGCCGGGGCGAGGGCGTGGGGGCTGCGGTGGACGCCGACAGTGAGGCGGCCGGGGTCGGTCATGTCCGTCACTCCCCCTCCCCCTGAACCACCGGCGTCAGCTGTCCGATCGCCGCGTCCGCGCACCGCAGCGCGTCTCCCGCCGTGTCGGCGGTGGCCACCACCGTGCCCAGGTAGTCGAGGTTGCTCTCGGCCGGCTTGACCGGCTTGCCCACCTTGGGCTGGAGGACGACCGTGACGACGCCCGGCACCCGGCGGGCCAGGTCCGCGCCCTCGACGCCCGCGAGGATCCCCGCCGACCGTGCGGTGAGGTACCGGGACGCGGCGGCCCGGGACTGGGTGGGGGTCAGGTCGGCCGGCACGCCCGCGTGCAGCTTGGCGACCTCGCGTTGCATGTGGATGCCGGTGGATTCGAGGATCAGCCGGGGAATCTCCGCCCCCGCCATCCGCCCGTTGATCTCCACGACGTACGGCCCGCGCTCGGTGACCTTGACCTCGACGTGCGCGGCGCCGAAGTCGTGCCCGACGGCCGTAAGGGCCCGCGCGGCCAGCTCGGCGCAGGCCTGACGCACCGGCTCGGACAGCAGCGACGGGAACACCTCGCCCAGCTCGGCGAAGTACGGGTGCGGGCCGAGTGCCTTGTCGGTCAGCCCGATCACGACGTGCGCCTCACCGTCGTGAACGATCTCGGCGCTGAGCTCGTAGCCGATCAGGTACTCCTCGACGAGCGCGCCCGGGCGGCGCGGCTGGCCCCGGAAGTTCAGCGGGACGGACGCGATGGCGTGGTGCGCGGCGGCGACCTCCTCGGGCGTGCGGCAGAGGCTGACGCCGATGCTCGCCGACTCCGTCATCGGCTTCACCACGACGGGCAGCCCGTACTCCTCGGCGGCGGCCAGCGCGTCCGCCTCGGTGACGGCCTGCGTGAAGCGCGGTACGGCGACCCCGGCGTCCCGCATCAGCTCGCGCTGGACGAGCTTGTCGCGGCAGGCGGCGGCCGCGCCGACGTCCATGCCGGGCAGCCCGAAGTGCGCGGCGATCTCGGCGACGATCGGGATGTTGTAGTCGGTGACCGTCATGACGCCGGCGAGCACGCCCTCGGCGTGGAAGGGCGTGAGCGCCTCGATGACGGCGGCCACGGAGTTGGTGTCGGCGGTGAGGATGCCGTCGATGTACTTGGCGTACACCTCGTCGGCGGTCGAGACGATCCGGTAGCGGTCGGGGTCGTTGCTCACCAGCACGGCCCGGTGGCCGAGTTCGTGGGCGGCGCGCAGCGGGGTGAGTCCGAAGTCGGAGAGCTGGCTCTCGATGACGGCGATCACTGGGGTGGTGATCACGGGGATGGTGCTCATGCGGTCTTCCCTTCGAGGGCCGGTGCGGGGGGTGCGGTCGCCACCGCGATGGGATGGCGGGCGGCGACGACGAGGACCAGGGCGAGGGCGGTACAGGCGGCGGGCACGAGCAGCGCGGCCGAGGCGCCCAGCTGCTCGGCGACGACACCGGCCCCCGCGGAACCGGCGGCGCTGCCGGCCTGGATGAAGCTGCCGACGCCCGCGAAGGCCTGGGTCATCCGCCCGGTCTCCGTCATGTCGCCGATCAGCTGGAACTCCTCGGCACCGGCGGGCGCTATGGGCGTCCCGCTGGCGATCAGCAGGACCGCCAGGAGTACGACGGCCGTGGTGCCGTCCGCGAGGCCGGCCAGCGGCAGCAGCGCGAGCCCGGCGGTGAGGACGACGAGGAGCCGCAGATAGCGGCCGTAGGTGGAGCCGGGCCGCAGCTTCGCCCCGTAGACGAGACCACCGGCCACACTCCCCGCCGACTGCAGGGCGAGCAGCACGCCCGCGAACGCCGTGTCCGACCGCTCCCCGTCCAGCAGCGCGGCGACGGCGACGGCGAGCGCGCTGGACAGGGCGGCGGTCAGACCGATCGCGACGAGGACGGTGAGCGCGGCGATCGGCCGGTGCGCGCCGCGTTTGCGGGGCCTGGCCACCGAAGGGACGGGCCGCTGTTGCCGTACGGCGGGTGCCTGGGCGTAGGCCCAGGTGCCGGCGCCCATCACCACCGCCGCCGTGACGAGCGCGGGGCGGGCGCCGACGGTCGCGGCGAGCAGGGTGATCAGGGAGGGGCCCGCGATGAAGAGGAACTCGGTCAGGGTGGCCTCGAAGGAGTACGCCCGCTGCCGCAGGCCCTCGTCCTCGGTCAGCCTGCTCCACAGCGCCCGCACCGAGGCCCCGACCGGCGGCGCGCACGCCCCCGCGAGACAGGCGCCCGCGAACAGTACGGCGACCGGGGCGCGAACGCCCGCCACGGCGACGCAGACCAGCGCCACGCACACCCCCGCGCCCAGCACCCGCAGCACGGGCGCCGGACGCAGCCGGTCCATGGCCCGCCCGGCGAAGGGCTGCCCGCACGCGCTGCCGACGGCGTAGGCACCAGCGGCCCCGCCCGCCACGGCGAACGACCGCCCCGCCTCGACGACGCTCAGCAGCAACGCCACCGGCACCATGGTCACCGCGAGACGGGCACAGGCGGCCGGGAGGACGGCGGGGCGGGCGCCGGGAAGGCGGAGCAGCTCGGCGTACTTGGCGACAAGACTCATACGCCGGCCTCCACCGCGAACCGGAACACGTCCTCGTCCGTCTCCGCCCGCCACACCAGGTCCTCCCGCTCCCCGTCGATCGCGACGACCCCGGCGCGCAGGCGGATGAAGTTGTTGCTGCGGCCCAGCGAGTAGGCGCCGGAGTCGTGCATGGCGAGCAGGTCGCCGACGCCGAGGTCGGCGGGCAGGTCGGTGTCGGGGGCGTGGACGTCGGCCTCGTAGCAGAGCGGGCCGGCCAGGGACCACGGGGTGAGGTCCGCCGAGAACTCCCGCCCCAGCGGGGTGAAGCGGTGGAGTTCGCCGGTGCCGGTCCAGGGGGCGATGTGGTGGCCCGCGTCGAGGATCAGCCAGTTGGAGTCCGGCAGCTCCTTGCGGGACATCACCCGGGTGAGCAGGCACATCGCGTCGGACACCAGCAGCCGCCCCGGCTCGCACGCCAGCACGGCGTCACCCAGCCCGAGTTCGGCCATCCGCTTGTCCACGGCGGTGAGGAAGGACGCCGGGTCGAGTCCCGGCCCCGGCGACCGGTCGGTGCCGCGCGGCCGCAGGATCCCGGGCACGCCGAACCCGCCGCCGATGTTCACCTCCCGCACGCCCAGCCGAGCGGCCTCCTCCAGCACCGGATCGAGGGCGGCGAGCAGCAGCTCGGGATACCTGATCTGGCTGCCGAGGTGCGCGTGCACGGCGGTCAGCCGCAGGTGCTGCGCCGCGTCCACGGCGGCCAGCACCCGTGCCAGCTGCCCGCTTCCCGTCGGCCAGCCGAACCGCCCGCGCCGGGCGGCCCGTTCGGCCTGTGCGACGAACGCGGGGTCGTCCGATCCGGTGACGGGCAGCCCCGGAAACAGCCGTATCCCCACCTCCGCCACGGTCCCCGCCTCGGCCGCCGCCCGCTCCAGGGCGGCGATCTCGTGCTCGCCGTCGATGTTGACGCGCACGGAGTTCCGTACGGCGAGGGCGAGTTCGTCGTCCTTCTTCACCGGCCCGTTGAAGACGATGTCGCCGGGCGCGAACCCTGCGCGCAGCGCGGCCCGCAGCTCGTAGCCGGAGACCACGTCCGCACCGAGGCCGCGCGCCGCGAACCGCTCGCACAGGTGGGGAAGGTAGTTGGTCTTCACCGAGTAGTAGGCCCGTCCCGGCCTCGCCAACCCGCCGAGCGCACCCAGCAGTTCGTCGGCGGCCCGCTCGGCCCGCCGCACGTCGAGGACGTGCACGGGAGTGCCGTACCGCCCGGCGATGTCCGTGAGGCGTGCCCCGTCCCAGCCGGTCATGGCCGCTCCCCTCCGGTTCCCGGTCCAGATCCGGTTACCGGTCCCGGTCCAGATCCCGATCCCGTGATCAGCCGGAACCCGGCGTCGATGTGGTCCAGCTCCAGCAGCCCCGTGTGCCCGCGCGCCCACGCCCCGGACTCCAGGTCGGCGGCCAGCCGCCCGATGCCCCGCTCCACCGCGGCCGGGTCGGTCAGCGCGAACGCCGAGCAGGAGCGGCGGCGCGCCGGGTCCAGGTAGGCGTGGGGCCGCCGCCAGAAGGCGGTCATGAAACCGTCGGTGAAGTCGTGCCACACGGGCAGCCGGCGGACCTCGCACTCGCCGAGCAGCCCGGTCAGATACGGCAGCGGCGGCACCCTGCTCTCCTCCGCCTCGGCGATCTCGGGCAGGTACTCGCGGGTGAGCCAGAACTCCCGCTGCACCGCCATGTCGTACGTCACGACGACGAACCGCCGGGCCACGCGCCGCAGTTCGGCGATGCCGACGGCGAGGTCGGTCCAGTGGTGCACGGTGAGCACGGCGAGGGCGACGTCGAACTGCGCGTCGTCGAAGGGGAGTTCCTCGGCCCGTCCGGTGAGACAGGGGGCGGCTCCGGTCGGCCGCTGGGCGCGCATCGCGGCGGAGGGTTCGACGGCGAGCAGCGGGACGTCCCGCGGTTCGTAGGAGCCGGCACCCGCACCGACGTTGATGACGCTGTGCGCGTCACCGACGGCGTCGCGGATCGCGGCGGCCCAGCGCGGATCGGGCCGCCGTACGGAGGAGTAGCCGATGCCGATCCGGTCGTAGAGGGCGTCGGAGGCGGTCGGGGCCTCGGTCGTCATCACGCCGACGCCCGCTGCCCCTCCAGGACCTTCGCCTCCCACTCCTCCCCGTACCGGCGCTCGTCCCAGGGGTTGACGGCGATCAGCCAGACGTCGCGCAGGCCGCCGCTGTCGTCGAGGTGGTCGATGTCGGTGGCGTGGTGGAACATCTCGCGGTCGTTGAGCGCGATGGCCTGCCCCGGCTGCAGCACCGTACGGAAGAACGGCTTCCCGCCCCCCGGCGGCATCAACTGGGTCTCGCCGCCGCTGATGTTGTGCCGGCGGCTGACCGCGGTGACGGTGTAGTGGTGCCCGTCGCGGTGCGGCCCCTCGGGCACGGCGACGCCCTTCACACCGGGTGCGGAGACGATGCGGACCTGGTGCACGTTGAGCTGCCAGGACGCGTCCTCGTCGAGGCCGATCGCCTCGGCGGCGGCACGGATCAGCGGCTCGGGCACGACGCCCAGCGGCTCGAAGGACCGCGGCTGCCCGCCGACCAGCGCGTTGTACTCCCGCGCCTGCGCGAACTCCCGGTGCGGCAGCACCCGCGGCGTCCACGCGCCGCCCTCATGGGTGAGCCGGAACTGCGAGTAGCGGCGATAGCGCTGCCGCGAGCCCGTGTACTTGTCCAGCGGGAGCTTCTCGAACTCCGTCAGCGCCGCCTCCCCCAGTGGCGGCACGTCGAAGATGGTGAACCCCTGACCGTTCAGCCCCATGTGCCGCAACTCCCCGTGTTGCCCGGCCAGTTGACCGGAAAGCGACTTGAAGGCCAAGACTGTAGTCGCCGTTGATCAACACGCGTAGACACCGGGGCGTTAAATCAAGGTTTCCGAAAACCGTGCACCGGCTGTGGCCGGTTGTTCACCCCAGGGCGCGGGCCGCGACCCGCAGATCGGAGACCAGCCCGCGATACGCGGCCTCCCGGTCGTCCGCCCGCAGCACCGACGAGGGGTGCACGGTGGGCACCAGCCGCTCCGCGTGCCCGTGGATCTCCTCCTCCAGCACCGTCCCGCGCACCTGCGTGACCCGGAACGACGACCCCAGCAGCGCCTTGCCCGCCGTGGCCCCGAGCACCACGATCAGCTCGGGTTCCACGACCGACAGCTCGGCGGCCAGCCACGGCCCGCACGCGGTCATCTCCCGCAGGGTCGGCGCCTTGTGGATACGGCGCTTGCGGGGCTCGGCCTGCGTGAACTTGAAGTGCTTCACGGCGTTGGTCACATACGCCTCGCCGGGATCGATGCCCGCCTCCGCCAGCGCCCGGTCCAGCAGTTTCCCGGCCGGACCGACGAAGGGCTTGCCCTGCCGGTCCTCCTGGTCCCCGGGCTGTTCTCCCACGAGCATCACGCGCGCGTCTGCCGCGCCCGCCCCGAACACGGTCTGCGTGGCGTCCCGGTGCAGCGGACAGCCCCGGCACTCGCCGGCGGCGCGGCGCAGGGCGGTGAGACCGCCGCTGTCCGGAACGAAGGGTTCGGCGGTGTACGCGTCCTCTGGTGCGGTCGTGCGGGGGCTCACACCCGCCGAGTACCCCCGCACCCCGAAGAACTCACACCCGCATCGGCTGCGGCGACTCGCGACGCGCCGGGTCGGGACCGTCGTACTCCCGGATGATCTCGTACCGCGTGTTGCGCTCCACCGGCCGGAAACCGGCGTCCCGGATGAGGTCCAGCAGGTCCTCGCGGGTCAGCTTGTTCGGGGTGCCGTAGTTGTCGGCGTCGTGCGTGATCTTGTACTCGACGACCGAGCCGTCCATGTCGTCGGCGCCGTGCTGGAGCGCCAGCTGGGCGGTCTGGACGCCGTGCATGACCCAGAAGACCTTGACGTGCGGGACGTTGTCGAAGAGGAGGCGGGAGACGGCGAAGGTCTTGAGGGCCTCCGCGCCGGTCGCCATCTGCGTACGCGCCTGGAGGCGGTTACGCACCTTGCCGTCCTTCATGTCCACGAAGTCGTGCTGGTAGCGCAGCGGGATGAAGACCTGGAAGCCGCCGGTCTCGTCCTGGAGCTCACGCAGCCGCAGCACGTGGTCGACGCGGTGCCGGGGCTCCTCGATGTGGCCGTACAGCATGGTGCTCGGGGTCTTGAGCCCCTTCTCGTGCGCCAGCCGGTGGATGCGCGACCAGTCCTCCCAGTGGGTGCGGTGGTCCACGATGTGCTGCCGGACCTCCCAGTCGAAGATCTCGGCGCCGCCGCCGGTGAGGGACTCCAGACCGGCGTCGATGAGCTCGTCGAGGATCTCGCTCGCGCTCAGCCCCGAGATGGTCTCGAAGTGGTGGATCTCGGTGGCGGTGAAGGCCTTCAGCGAGACGTTCGGCAGGGCGGCCTTGAGCTCCTTGAGCGACCGCGGGTAGTAGCGCCACGGCAGGTTCGGGTGCAGCCCGTTGACGATGTGCAGCTCGGTGAGGTTCTCGCCCTCCATCGCCTTGGCGAGCTTGACCGCCTCCTCGATGCGCATCGTGTACGCGTCCTTCTCGCCCGGCTTGCGCTGGAAGGAGCAGTAGGCGCAGGACGCGGTGCACACGTTGGTCATGTTGAGGTGGCGGTTGACGTTGAAGTGCACGACGTCGCCGTTCTTCCGCGTCCGCACCTCGTGCGCGAGGCCGCCCAGCCAGGCCAGGTCGTCCGACTCGTACAGCGCGATGCCGTCCTCGCGGGTCAGCCGCTCACCAGAGCGGACCTTCTGCTCCAGCTCGCGCTTGAGTCCGACGTCCATACCCACACCTTTCTCCGACGACTTCCCACCGTACGTCTATGCCTCTTCGGGCAGCTCCCCGACCCGGTTCTCCCACTTCGTGGACAGCACGATCGTGGTACGGGTCCGGGACACGCCCTTGGTACCGCTGAGCCGCCGGATGATCTTCTCCAGGCCGTCGACGTCCGTCGCCCGCACCTTGAGCATGAACGAGTCGTCGCCCGCGATGAACCAGCAGTCCTCGATCTCGCCGAGGTCCTTCAGCCGGCGCGCCACGTCCTCGTGGTCGGCGGCGTCCGAGAGCGAGATGCCGATCAGTGCGATGACGCCGAGACCGAGCGAGGCGGCGTCCACCGTGGCCCGGTAGCCGGTGATGACGCCGGCCGCCTCCAGCCGGTTGATGCGGTCGGTGACGCTGGGTCCCGACAGACCGACGAGGCGTCCCAGCTCCGCGTAGGAGGCCCGGCCGTTCTCCCTCAGGGCCTGGATGAGCTGCCTGTCCACCGCGTCCATGCGATCGAAGCCTTCCGATGAAGAGACTGAAGAGGTCTGAATCTGAGGTTGGTGGTGCGTGGTGCTCAGGCAGGAGGACGGGAGCCGCCGCCGATCTCACCCTGCCACCGGCGGTACAGCCCGTGCCCGACGCCCGCCGCGTCGAGGACCCTCCCGGCGACGAAGTCCACCAGGTCCTGGATGTGCGTGGCGCCCGCGTAGAAGGCGGGCGAGGCGGGTACGACGCTGGCGCCCGCGTCGTCGAGTGCGACCAGGTGCCGCAGGGTCTGCCCGTTCAGCGGGGTCTCCCGCACGGCCACGACCAGCGTCCGCCGCTCTTTCAGCGTGACGCTCGCGGCGCGTTGCAGCAGGTCCTTCGACAGCCCCAGCGCGACTCCGGCGACACACGCCGTGGAGGCCGGCACGATCAGCATCCCCTTCGAGGGGTACGACCCCGAGGACGGCCCCGCCGCGAGGTCCCCGGCACTCCAGTGCCGTACGCCCTCGATGTCGACCTCGAAGGTCCCCGGCTTCCCGTCGGCGCCCCTGGACAGCCATTCCCGCAGGTCACCCCGCCAGTGAGCGTCCCGGAAAGAGATCCCGGTCTCGTCGAGCAGAGTCAGCCGCGAGGCCCGGGACACCACCAGGTCGACGCTCTCCCCGGCGGCGAGCAGTGCGCGCAGGACGGCAGCCGCGTACGGCGTACCGGATGCTCCCGACACCCCCACGATCCAAGGCGTGCGCTGCGTTTCTCCTGCGTTCACACCCTGAGCCTACCGGCGGGGACCTTGGTGAGGTGCGTCAGGAGTCCGGGTCGACAGGGAGGGCAGCGGTGTCGATGGTGACGCGCCCGAGTTCGGTCTCTACGGCCACCCTCAATGGTAGGCCGCACCGTACTTACACGGTCAGACCCCGAACCAAGAGATCCAGCAACGCGCACACGAACAGGGCAATCCCGATGAACCCGTTGACGCTGAAGAACGCCCTGTTCAGGCGGGACAGGTCATGGGGCCGCACGATCGAGTGCTCGTAGACGAACGCGCTCGCGACGATCATCAGGCCGAACCAGAAGAAGGTCCCCGCGTCGGTCGCGACGGCGTACCAGACGAACAACGCCGTCGTGGCCGCGTGGCAGACCCGCGCGCCCCACACCGCCGCCGGGATGCCGAAGCGGGCCGGGACCGACATGACGCCGATCTCGCGGTCGGTGTCGACGTCCTGGCAGGCGTAGATCAGGTCGAAGCCGCCGATCCAGATGCCGACGGCGAGACCGAGGATCACCGCGTCCCAGGACCACTCGCCGGTGATCGCCAGCCAGCCGCCGACCGGGCCGATCGCCTGGGCGAGGCCGAGGATCGCCTGGGGGAAGTTCGTGAACCGCTTGCCGTAGGGGTAGACCACCATCGGGATCACCGCGATGGGGGCGAGCGCCAGGCACAGGGGGTTCAGCAGGGCCGCCGAGCCGAGGAAGATCACCAACGCGACCAGCGCGCCCGTCCAGGCGTGCTTCACCGACATGGCGCCGGTCACCAGCTCGCGGTGCGCGGTCCGGGGGTTTCGGGCGTCGATCTCCCGGTCGATGATCCGGTTGACCGCCATCGCGAAGGTCCGCAGGCCGACCATGCAGACGGTGACCAGGAGAAGACGGCCCCAGTGGATGTTCTCGTCCCACTGGAACATCGCGGTGAGGGCGGCGATGTAGGCGAAGGGCAGCGCGAAGACCGAGTGCTCGATCATCACCAGGCGCAGGAAGGCCTTGGTGCGTCCCGGCTGCGGGAGCGCCGCAGAAGCTGAACTCACAGCCCGTACTCCTTCCACCGGCGGTCGACCTTCGCCGCCGTCTGAGGGTCGGACAGCACCATCTCGGGCCAGCCGCCGTCCCGCGTGTAGCCCTCCTCGGGCCACTTCCTGGTCGCGTCGATGCCCGCCTTGCCGCCCCAGAACTGCTGGTAGGAGGCATGGTCGAGGTGATCGACGGGACCCTCCACGACCGAGAGGTCACGGGCGTAGTCTGTGTTGCCGAGGGCCCGCCACGCGACCTCGTGCAAATCGTGGACGTCGCAGTCGGCGTCGACGACCACGATCAGCTTGGTCAGGGACATCATGTGTGCCCCCCACACCGCGTGCATCACCTTCTGCGCGTGCTTCGGGTACTTCTTGTCGATCGAGACGATCGCACAGTTGTGGAAACCGCCCGCCTCCGGCAGGTGGTAGTCCACGATGTCCGGCACGATGATCTTCAGCAGCGGGAGGAAGAACCGCTCCGTCGCACGGCCCAGCGGTCCGTCCTCCGTCGGAGGGCGGCCTACGACGATCGACTGAAGCAACGGCCGCTTCCGCATCGTCACGCAGTCGATCTTCAGGGCGGGGAAGGGCTCCTGCGGCGTGTAGAAGCCGGTGTGGTCCCCGAAAGGACCCTCCGGGAGCATCTCGCCGGGCTCCAGCCAGCCCTCGATCACGACCTCCGCCTGCGCGGGCACCTGCAGCGGCACCGTCTTGCAGTCGACCATCTCGATCCGCTTGCCCGCGATGAACCCGGCGAACAGGTACTCGTCGATGTCACCGGGGAGGGGGGCGGTGGAGGCGTACGTCACGGCGGGCGGACACCCGAAGGCGATCGCGACCGGCAGCCGCTCGCCGCGCCGCGCCGCGACCTGGTAGTGGTTCCGGCTGTCCTTGTGGATCTGCCAGTGCATGCCGATGGTGCGCTTGTCGTGGCGCTGGAGGCGGTACAGGCCCAGGTTGCGGATCCCGCTCTCCGGGTCCTTGGTGTGGGTGAGCCCCAGGTTGAAGAAGGAGCCGCCGTCCTGCGGCCAGGTGAAGAGGGCGGGGAGGGCATCGAGGTCGACGTCGTCGCCGTGCAGCACGACCTCGTGGACCGGCGCCTCTTTCACCTTCTTCGGCGGTACGTGCGTCATCGCGCCGAGCTTCCCGAAGGCCTCGCGCACGCCGACGAAGCCGTGCGGCAGCTCGGGCCGCAGCAGCCCGCCGATCTTCTCGGAGATCTCGGCGTACGACTTCAGCCCCAGGGCCTTCAGCAGTCGCCGGTCCGTTCCGAAGACGTTCATCGCGAGGGGCATCGCGGAGCCCTTCACGTTCTCGAAGAGCAGCGCCGGGCCCTGGGACTTCTGCACCCGGTCGACGATCTCCCCGACCTCGAGATACGGGTCCACCTCGGCCTTGACGCGCTTGAGGTCACCCTCGCGCTCCAGGGCCCTGAGCAGGGAACGAAGATCGTCGTAAGCCATGCGGTCAAGTATCCCCGAGCGGCTACCCTGGCCCGGTACCTGGGGTCCCGTGCTCGTGGCCCCGACGACCGTTCCACTGGAAGGCCTCCATGCTCCGGGTACTGATGTTCCTCGTGCCACTGGCGCTGAGCGTGTACGCGTTCATCGACTGCATCAGCACGAAGGACGAGGACGTCCGTTACATGCCCAAGCCGCTGTGGGCCATCCTCGTCCTCGTCTTCCCGCTCGCCGGCTCCATCTCGTGGTTCATCGCGGGCAAGCAGCGAAACCCGGCCGGCGCGGGCGGCCCCGCGGGCCTCGCCGGCTCCGCCGGTTCGCCGTGGAGCCGGGGCGGCAGGCAGCAGTGGGTGGCGCCGGACGACAATCCCGAGTTCCTCAAGTCCCTCAAGGACGAGGACAAGAAGGACGGGGACGAGAGAGACCGGGACAAGAGGGACGACGGCGATGACCCCACCGCCTGATCCCACCGATTGTCCTTGACACCGGACAAGGTGTACGCCGGTAAGCCGCCGGAAGCGGACAATGCGCCCCTGGGCGGCGGCGGGTGGGAGCCGGAGACTTACCTCGCATGACGACAGCTCCCGCCGACTCCACCGGCACCACGCTCACCCCCGAATACGGTGACAAGGTCATCGCCGTCGAGACGGCGGGCTCGGAACCGATCCCCGACGCCGAACGGCACGGCAGCCCGCTCCAACTGCTGTGGACGTGGGCGTCCCCGAACATCGAGTTCGCCACCGTGTACATCGGCGTGATCTCGGTGCTGTTCTTCGGCCTGAACTTCTGGCAGGCGACGGCGGCGCTGCTGCTGGGCACGGCGCTCGGCTCGCTGACCCACGGGATCCTGTCCCTGGACGGCCCGCGCTTCGGCGTACCGCAGATGGCGGTCGGCCGCTTCGCCTTCGGTTTCCGGGGCAATCTGCTGCCGGCGGGTGTGAACGCACTGGTCGCGGGTGTCGGCTGGTTCGCGGTGAACAGTGTGAGCGCCGCTTTCGCGCTGAACACGCTGACGGACCTGCGTCCGCTTCCTTCCTTGTTGCTGGTGGTGGTCGCCGAGGTCGTGATCGGCTTCATCGGCCACAACTTCGTCCACGCCTTCGAGAAGTACGCCTTCCCGGCACTGGCGGTGATCTTCCTGCTGGCGGGTGTCTGGACCTTCAAGGAGGCCGACCTCGGCGGGGCGGGCGCCGGCGGCGGCATCGGCGGCTTCCTCCTCGCCTTCAGTACGGCCTGGGGCTACGCGGCCGGCTGGAACCCGGGCGCCTCGGACTACTCCCGCTACCTCCCGCGCACGGCGAACCGCTTCAAGACCGCCCTGTACCCGGCCGTAGGCCTGTTCGTGTCGGTCGCGATCGTCTCGGTGATCGGCGCGGCGTCGGCGACGATCGTCGCCCCCGAAGGCGCCACGCCCACGGCGGCCTTCACGGGCCATCTCCCGGGCTGGCTCAGCAACCTCGTCCTGCTCGCCATCATCCTCGGCGCGGTCTCCGCGAACGCCCTGAACGTGTACTCGTCGGCCATGTCGGTGACCGCCCTCGGCTTCAAGCTCCCGCCGTGGCTGGGCCGAAGCGCCATTGTCGTCCTGTGCGGTGTCGCCGGTACGGCGGCGGCGTGGGCGTCACTGGCGGACGCGGGGCACGCGTACGAGGCGTTCCTGCTGGTGATCGCGTACTGGGTGGGGCCGTGGCTCGGGGTCGTACTGGTCGAGCGGTGGCTGCAGGCCCGGACGCCGGTCGAGCAGCTGGCGGCCCGGCTCGGCGACCGGACGTTCGCCAACTGGCCCGGTATCGCCGCCCTGTTGATCGGCATCGCGGTGTCGGTGCCGCTCTTCTCCAACCAGGAGAAGTACGTGGGATGGGTGCCGGAGCAGTGGCCGTCCTTCGGCGACATCACGTGCCTGGTCGGGTTCGTGGTGAGTGCGGGACTGTACGCGGTGCTGCGCCGGGCGGCGCGCTAGTCGGCGCCCCCTCCGGCGGGTCATGGCAGGTGGGCCTGCTCCACGTGCTCGACCTCGCGCAGGACGAGTTCCAGCAGCCCCGGGAACCGCGCCTCGAACTCCTCCCGCCGCAGCCTGTTGACCCGCTTGGGCCCCATGTCCCGCTGCTCGACGAGGCCCGCCGCACGCAGCACCGAGAAGTGATGGCTGAGGGCCGCCTTGCCGACGGGCACGTCGAAGCTGCCGCAACTGCGCGACCACTGGGCCGACCCCGCCAACTCCCTCACCAGGGCGATGCGTACGGGATCGGCGAGCGCGGCGAGCGCGGTGAGGAGGGGGACGTCGTCGGGGTGGGTGTGCTCGGGGGCGGCCCGATGACTGGTGGTGGCCACGTTGTCCTGCCTCATGGATGACGACTGACGGCTTGCCGAGTGTTCGATGAAAACCATACACTCGCCAGTGTTCGCTTTTCATTGAACAGTCGGGAACAGTCGAACCAGGAGTCTGGCATGCGCGCGATCGAGATCCAGGAGTACGGCGGTCCCGAGGTCCTGAAGCCGGTGGAGGCGGAGGTACCCGAACCGGGCCCCGGCCAGGTGAGCGTCGACGTGGCGTACGCGGGCGTGAACTTCGCGGACTTGAAGGCCCGTTCGGACGGCTACCGGGTGCCCGCCCTCCCCTTCCGCCCCGGCCTGGAGTTCTCCGGCCGAGTGCGGGCGCTCGGCGAGGGAGTCGCCGGGCTCGCCGTGGGTCAGGAGGTGACCGCCCTGACGGAGGGCGGCGCCTACGCGGAGGTGGCCGTGGCGGAGGCGGCGACGGTCTTCCCGCTGCCGCCCGGCGTCGACCTGCGCACGGCCGCGACCCTCCCCACGGTGCTGCCGACGGCGTACGCCCTCGTCCACACGGTGGGCCGGCTGCAACCCGGCGAGAGTGTCCTGGTGCAGGGCGCGGCGGGCGGCATCGGCACGGTGGTCGGGCAGTTGGCGAAGGCTGCGGGCGCCGGGGCGGTGTACGGCGTGGTGTCGGCCGAGCCGAAGGCGGCCTACGCCCGCGAGCACGGCTACGACCAGGTCTTCGTCGGCGACTTCGAGAAGGCGGTACGGGAGGCGACCGGCGGCCGGGGCGTCGACCTGGCCCTGGACCCGGTGGGCGGCGAGACGTTCCGCGGCAGCCTGGCCTCCCTCGCGGTCTTCGGACGCCTGGTCTCCTTCGGCAACGCGAGCGGGGCGGACCCGTGGGGCGTGGGCCAGCCGGAGCTGTATCCCTACGGCATCACAGTGGGCGGCTTCTCCATCCTGACGCTCGCGAAGACGGCCCCGGAGGCGCTGCGTACGGTGGCCGACCGAGCCTTCGCCACGGTGGCCGACGGCACGGTGTCCCTGCCGGTGACGGCGGAGTTCGCGCTGGCAGAGGCGGCGGAGGCACACCGGTTGATGGGCACGCGGGCCAGCACGGGGAAGCTGTTGCTGAAGGTCAGCGCAGAGCGGAGGTGAACGCCGACCAGGCGAGGCGGCTGACGATCAGCACCGGGCCGTCAGGGATTTTGCTGTCGCGGACGGGGACGACGGTGGGGAAACCGGGGGCTACTTCGATGCAGTTGCCGCCGTTGGCGTCGCTGTGGCTGCTCTTGATCCAGGTCGCCGCGCTGAGATCGTGGCTGTTCATGATGCTCGTACCTCTCCATCGCGTCGCCGATCAGAACGGCGGACTCGGGGGCTGACGGAGAGTCCGCCCTGAGCACATCATAGGTCTGGCTATGCCGCGCGTAGACGGCTGGATCGCCGTTGAAATGGCCACGGTCAAGCGATTCCGAGTAGACCCACTCGTGCCCGTCAGGCATTTTGATCAACGACATGGAGCCGCTGGGCCGGACCAGTCCGATGCGGTCGGCCGAGGCCACCTGGATATGGATATTGGGGCGCCGCCCCAGGCTGAGCAAGTGAGCGCACTGGTCTCGCATGATGGCCGGGCCGCCCACCACGTTGCGCAGACAACTCTCGTCCAGAACGACTGCGTAGAACGGGCCGCCGTCGACCAGGAAGCGCCGCTGTCGACTCAGTCGAGCCCGGACGCGTTCCTCCAACTCGTCACCGCTCACGAGCCGTGAGAACAGGGCACGCGCGTAGTCCTCCGTCTGCAACAGCCCGGGGACGACGCGCTCCTGATACTCCCGCAGAGCAACCGCCACCTCATCCATCTCAGCCCGCCGCCGGAACCAATCCGGATGCTCCACCTGCGGATACCAGTCGACCTTCCCCCACAGCCGCGCCAACATCCCACCCGTGCCCAGCACTTCGTCGCACTTCTTCGCGAACGTGTCCTGCGGCACCCGGGTCCCCGCCTCCACGCGGGCCACGTGCGAGCGGTCACAGGGGATCTCCCTGGCCAGCCCGTCCTGCGTGAGCAGGGCCAGCTCGCGGAAATGGCGCAGCACCTCGCCGAACAGGTCGGCGCTCGTGACCCCGGACGCCCCTTCCGCATTGCGCCGCGTCACCGTGTCCCCCTCCGTGTCAAAGACCCACTCGCACGCGCCAGGCATTGATACCGACCGTTCCCCTGGGCGACGCTCGGTACACCCAGAGTTACGAAAGGTGCCGGGAGTTGCACATGCCTGAGCGGTTGGAACCGGGAACGCTCGTCTACGATCCACAGACGCGCAAGGTGGGCGAGTACCAGGACGGAGTCGGCCCGTACGCGATGCTGCGCCCGGTCGGCGGCGGCCGGGAATGGCAGGCGGACCCGGCGCGGATCCGGGCCGCAACCCGGGAGGAACGGCTGAGCGCGGGCGTGCGGGCGGCCAACGACCGTTCCAGGGAAGGGTTCGTGCCCCCGCCGCTGCTGGAGGCCGACACGGATCGGCCACCCGTTCCGGTCCCCGGTTGCGCGACGTGCGAGGAGTTGGCGACCCGGCGGGAGGAAGCACGGGCCGCGTTCGACTGCAGCGCGGAGACCGACGCGAACGTAGTGCTGCGGCAACACCAGGGCCGGGAACACGGCGGGACCCCGGCCGTGCGCCGGATCTTCCGGTACGTGCCCTACACGATCGTGCAGGACGCCTCGGCACAGCCGGAGTACGAGGCGCACTGCGTCTCGGGCGACGAAGCCGACTGCGGGGCGAGTTCCGGCCCGTGCCAGGCCCCGGCCGAGGTCGAGGAGTGGCAGCGCCGGCACACTCAGGAGACCCGCCACCTGCGCTATCGCCGCAGCTTCGCCGACTACGCGGTGTTCGAACGCCGGTAAGCCGGGTCCGAGCCGGAAAGCGATCTAGGAACTTTCTGTAACCGTTCCAGTTCGCCCCGTTGACACCCCGCGCACCCCCCCTTAATCTCAGCCAACCTTTAGAACATGTGACGAGATTTCGAACACTTGAAGGCGATTGCCCTGTGCACCCCCGGAATCAGCACGCCCGTGGCCTGAACGCCGTGGCGCAGCTCGGCGTGCGTACAGGAGCACACCGGCAAAGGGATGACGGGAGTCCGCGAGCGCCGGATGCCGGGCCGCGGCGGGACACCGACGCGCCCGAGCACCGACTCGAGCAACGTGCCGGACCGAACTGACCTCAACCCTTGTACGCCAAGACCCCCGACGACCTCGGTGGCTGCGTGCGGATCCACGAGGGCGCGGGGCTGATCCGCCCCGGCGCACCGCTCTGTCTGAAGTTCCGCCCGTCCAGGGCACCCGGGGATCTACCCGTACGGCACCCATCTGCGGCGCCGGCCCCCTGTTGACCGCCCGGGAGTGGGCACGGCGCGTCCGACTCACTCTCGACCTGCCGGCCGACTGCCCGACCCGCTGCACCGCTCCCCCATCGACGCCTGTTATGCCGTCATCCCCTCACGACGAGAACAACAAGGAACAATCACCATGGTCAACCGAAGAGCCGCTCTTGCCTTCCTCGGCGGAGCCGCCTCCCTCGCCCTCACCTTGTCCGCCTGCGGCCAGAGCAGCGAGGCCGGCTCCGCGAGCAGCTCCGAGGGCGGCGGTACCGTCGGGATCGCCATGCCGACCCGGGCCTCCGAGCGCTGGCTCACCGACGGCAAGAGCGTCGTCGAGAAGCTGAAGGGCATGGGGTACAAGACCAAGCTGGTCTACGGCGACGACGACCCGAAAGCCCAGTACTCACAGATCGAGACCCTGGTCAAGCAGGGCGTCGAGGCGCTGATCATCGCGGCCATCGACGCCAAGTCGCTGAACGGCGTGCTTCAACAGGCCGCCGACGCGAAGATTCCGGTGATCTCCTACGACCGGCTCATCCTCGGCACCAAGAACGTCGACTACTACGTCTCCTTCGACAACGAGATGGTCGGCCGGCAAGAGGCCCGCTACATCATCGAGAAGCTCGGCCTGGAGAAGGGCAAGGGCCCGTTCAACATCGAGATGTTCGCCGGCTCCCCCGACGACAACAACACCAAATACTTCTACAACGGTGCGATGGCGCTCCTGGAGGAGTACCTGGAGAGCAAGCAGTTGGTCGTCCGGTCCGGTGAGACCGAGATGAACAAGATCACCACCCTGCGCTGGGACGGGGCCACCGCGCAGAAGCGTATGAGCGGCCTCCTCACCAAGTGGTACAGCGGCCGGAAAGTCGACGCGGTCCTGTCGCCGTACGACGGCATCTCCCGGGGCGTCCTGTCCGCGCTGAAGTCGGACGGCTACGGCTCCGGCAGCAAGCCCCTCCCGATCGTCACCGGTCAGGACGCCGAGCTGGAGTCGGTGAAGTTGATCATCGCGGGTGAACAGTCGCAGACCGTCTACAAGGACATCCGCGCGCTCGCCGAGGCCGCCACAGAGATGGTCGACGACATACTCACCGGCAGGCTGCCGAGGGTGGACAACAGAACTGATTACAACAACGGCGTCAAGGACGTGCCCGTCCACCTGCTGCAGCCACAGAGCGTCGACAAGACCAACTACCGCATGCTGATCACGGACGGCTACTACACCGCCGGGCAGCTCAGGTAGCGACACAGCAGTACGGCTGCTGTCTCACCGCAGCCGCGACGACGACAGGATCGACAGCAGGTGGGCCGGGACCATCACCCACGTGATCACGGCGAGCGCGCCCAACGCCCAGCGGGTCGGCTCCAGGCCGCCGGTCATCTCGTCGGCCACGGCCGCGACCAGCAGCACCAGCGACGCCTCGATGCCGTTCGTCACGCGGTGGATCTTGAAGGCGGCGGCGAGGCGGCGTACCGTCGCCACGCCCTGCGAGCGCGGGCGGGTCGACTCGTCGTCGACGACGCCCAGCCCGCGCCGAGCGCGTGCCACGTCCACGAGGTCGGTCGAGGCCTTCAGCAGCACCACGCCCAGGGCGGTGGCGATGCCGATCGACAGCCAGCCGCCGACACCCGACTCGGCGGCCCGGTAGCCCGCGCCCGCCAGCAGGGCCGCGTCGGCCAGATAGGCGCCGAGCCGGTCGACGTAGATGCCGGACGCGCTGTTCTGGCCCTTCCAGCGGGCGACCTCACCGTCCACGCAGTCGAAGAGCAGGAACAACTGCATGAGGATGACCGCCAGTACCGCCCCCGTCAGCCCCGGGATCATCAGCGCGGCCCCGGAGGCCATCCCGCACACCACCATCGTCCAGGTCAGCTGGTCGGGGGTGACCGGCGTGCGCACGAGGTGCCGGGTGAACCGCAGCGAGACGCGCCGCATGTACAGCCGCCCCGCCCAGTGCTCGCCGTTGCGGCTCGCCAGCTTGGCCTGCGGCTGACAGACCTCCCGCAGCTCCTCCAGAACCGGAGCAGCAACCATGAACGTTCCTCCAAGGGGGCCCAACTGCCGCTGACACGGCGGTGATCGGCACAGGTTACCCGCCCGGACGTCTGGACATTTCGCGGGGAATTTTGACACGGTTCGAGCCAACCTCGCCGAACTGGCCCGTGCAGTACGGAACCCCGAAGACCGTCCTGTGCATGGCGCCGTACAACGGGACGAGCGAGGTCACACTGCGCTGGCCGGGATCCAGGCCACCGTCCGCAGTCCGCCCGCCACCGCCGGGCTCATCCCCCGCACCACCCGGTGCGCGCAGGCCGCCGTCAGGAGCTCGCCCAGCAGGTCCGGGTCGCCGATCTCCAGGCCGAGGAGGGACTCGATGCGCTCCAGGCGCTGGTAGAGGGACTGGCGGCCGATGTGGAGCAGCGCGGCCGTGCGGGTGGGTGAGCAGCCGTGGCGGAGGTGGACCTCCAGGGTGCGGACGAGGTCGCTGGGGTGGGCCGCCTCCCAGGCCAGCAGCGGGCCCAAAGCGTGCTGGACCAGCCCGGCGAGCCGCTCTCGGTTGGCGTCCACGCCGCCTCGGGTCAGCTCCCGCTCCAACGCCAGCGCGCGCGACGACGTCACCAGGGGGCCGCCCGCCATACCCGGTTCGGCGGCCGGCACGGTCAGCGCCAGCTCCAGCGTCGTACGGGCCGCACGCAGCGTGTCGCTCCAGCGCAGCCAGCCTCCGCCGGCGGCGACGGCGTGCCCGACCGCGACGGTCAGGCCGGGCTCGGCTGCCGTACGGAAGGCGTCCTGGACGGCCCGTACGGGGTCGCCGGCACGGGAGCCGGGGAGGGACAGCAGCGCCAGTACGTCCCCCGGGAACGCCGCCCGCAGTACCCCCGCCCCGCCCAGCAGCCGTACCGCACGGTCCACCGTGTTCACGTCCCGCGTGCCATGCAGGGACACGCCGAGAAGGCGGGCCCCGGGGCCCGGATGGAATCCCGCCAGTGCCGCCCGCGCCTCCACCTCCGGCTGGTTCAGCGCCGCCCGGTCCGCCAGGTCCGCCAGCAGGGCCGCCGTATGGTCGTCGCCCCACGGCCGTACCACCGACCGCCCCGACAGGCCACGGGCAACGATCGCGCGGTTCGCGGCCTCCGTGATCCGTACGAAGGGCACGACGCGATGCAGTGCCAGCAGCGGCAGACCCAGCCGACGGGCCTCGTCGGTCACCTCGGCCGGCATCGACGGCAGCGACCGCCCCACCTCCACCGCCAGCCCGGCCGCACCCCGTGCCGCCAGCTCGCGCACGTACCGGCGCCGGACCTCCTCGTCGGCGTCCGTCAGTCCGAAGCCGTTGGTCAGCAGCAGTTCCCCGCCGTCCAGGAAGTTCGCACCCTCGTACACCTCGCTGGAGTGCACCCAGCGGACGGGACGGTCCAGCGAACCCTCGCCCGCCAGGAGCCGGGGTTCGGCGGCCCGCACCGGGTCCAGCTCCAGGACTTCGCGGAGGGTGAGTGCGGGCACGGGAACCTCCAGGGTGCTGACAGTTCGTCCGGCTGCGGGATGCCCGGAGAGTACTTTCCGCACGTTGCCCTCGTGTTTCCGCCACAGGAGAGTGCAGTCATGGACCCTATGGATCAGGCGACGGCCCGCACCTGGCTGGCCACCGCAGTCGACGAGGCCCGCACCGGGCTCGCCGAGGGCGGCATCCCGATCGGCGCGGCTCTGTACGGCGCCGACGGCACCCTCCTCGGACGCGGCCACAACCTCCGCGTCCAGGACGACGACCCCTCGATGCACGCGGAGACGGCCGCCTTCCGGAACGCGGGACGGCAGCGGTCGTATCGCGGTACGACGATGGTGACCACCCTCTCCCCGTGCTGGTACTGCTCCGGCCTGGTCCGCCAGTTCGGCATCTCGCGGGTCGTCGTCGGCGAGGCGGCCACGTTCCACGGCGGGCACGACTGGCTGGCGGAGCACGGCGTGGAGATCGTGCTCCTGGACGATCCCGAGTGCGTCGAGATGATGCGCGACTTCATCAAGAACAACCCGGCACTGTGGAACGAGGACATTGGTGAGTAAGCCCCGCATTCCCACGATCGACCTGAAGCCCTGGGTCGAAGGCACCCCCGACACCCGCGCCGAGATCGCCCGCACCGTCGACGAGGCCCTTCAAACAGCCGGATTCCTGCTGGTCACCGGGCACGGTGTGGACCCGGCCCTGCGGTCGGGGATCCGGGAGGCGGCGCGGGCGTTCTTCCGGATGCCCGTCGACGTCAAGCAGCCGTACACGGCGAAGGTCGGCGGCCGCGGCTGGCTCGGGCCGGGCGCGGAGGCCAACGGGTATTCGGAGGGTACTGAGACTCCGCCGGACCTGAAGGAGTCGCTGACGTTCGCGACGCACGAGCACTTCGAGGACCCCGTGGTCGACGCGGAGTGGGCGGCGCCGAACGTCTGGCCCGCCGAGGTGCCAAAGCTGCGGGAACTCTGCGAGGAGTACCTGGCGCGGATGGCCGACCTGGAGAAGGAGCTGCTCTCCCTGCTCGGCGAGGCGCTCGGGCTCGACGCCGACTTCTTCTCGAAGCACATGGACCATCCGACGTACGGCTTCAACATCAACTGGTATCCGGGCACGGAGGTCGTCGGGGAGCCGCAGCCGGGGCAGTTCCGGATCGGCCCGCACACCGACTTCGGGACGGTGACGATCCTCGACCGGCAGGCCGGCAAGGGCGGACTGCAGGTCTACACGGACGCGGGTGGCTGGGAGGACGCGCCCTTCGATCCGGAGGCGTTCACCATCAACGTCGGTGACCTGCTGGCGCGTTGGACCGGCGACCGCTGGCGCTCGGGCCGCCACCGTGTGCTGCCCCCGCCGGCCGACGCACCCGCCGAGGAGCTGATGTCCCTCGTCTACTTCGGCGAGTGCACGCCGGGCACGCTGGTCGAGTCGCTGCCGGCGCCAGTGGGGCGGGTGGCCTACGAGCCGGTCGACTCGCACACGTACCTGCGGGCGAAGCTGGACTCGATCACCGTCGCGTGAGTCATCGGGGTGGGCCGAGAGTTTCGTAACCCAACGGACATCGCGGGGTCTGGCCCGCACCAACTCCCTCTCCTTACTCTGAGGTTGGAGTCTCTGGGGGGAGAGATGCGGTGGGCAGAGCGTTGCACGGGCGCGGGGCGCTGTTCGACACCGATCCGGCCGGTCTTGCTCCGCGGCTCGTGGGCCTGCGTCCGCATCAGCGCCGGGCCACCCCCGTGGAGCATCCGAAGGAGCTGCCCTTCGTGCTGCTCACCGGCGGGCGGGGGCTCGGCAAGAGCGCGGTGCTCGGTGAGTTGCGGGACGCCTACAAGGGGCATACGCCGGTCGCGTTGATCGACTGCGAGGACGTCCAGTTCGCGCGGCCGACCGGCGGGCGGCCCCTGGAGGCCTGGTCGCCGGTGTCGCAGGCGCTGCTGGTGGTCGCCGAGCAGCTGGCCGAGCCGGTGACCGGTGCCGGGCGGATCACGTTCCCGCGACTGATGTCGGGGCTGGTCGCGGTCGCGGCGGGCGGCTGGGGCGACGCGGACTCCGAGCGGATCCGGCGCGAGGTGGAGCGGATTCTGCTGCTGAACGAGGGCGGCTCGTGGATCGCCGGGTTCGCGGGGCGGATGGCCGGCCGGGTCACCGCCAACGTCGTCGCGGCGGTGAGCGGCACCGGGCCGCTCGTGGCGTCGGCGATCGAGGCGACCCTGGAGTCGTTCTCCGACAGTTTCGTCAACCGGCGCCAGCAGCGGGCCTCCGCCTGGTGGCGCGACTACCCGAACGCGGGCCGCGACGCCCGGCGCGGCCTGATCCTGCTGTCCGGGCACTTCCGGGCCGGCGGCACCTCCCGGGAGCACGCCGAGCGCCATCTCGTACGGGCGCTGCTCGCCGACCTGACCGACGCGTACGCGGGGATGCTGCCGCGGATGCAGCGGCTGGGGCGGCCCGTCGTGCTCATCGACAACGCGCACCGGGCTCCCGGCCCCGGGCTGGTGGACGCCATACTGCGCGACCGCGCCGACGGCATCGCCGACCAGGTCGTGTTCGTCGGCGGCCTGCGCGGCACCGACCGCCCGGTCCTGCGCAACGCCGTCCGGCGGACCCTGGCCGAGGTCGCGCGGCGCAGCGACTGGGTGCCGGACCCGGCGGCCCCGTCGTCCCGTGCGCTGCTGGTGGCGCTGTCGCCGCTCAGCCCCGACGACACCCTGCACCTGGTGGGCGCCGCCTGTGCGGACATGCCGGTGCCGCCCCAACTGCCGTACGCCACACATCGGTTGACCGGCGGCAACCCGCTGGGGATCGTCCGGCTGGCCGACTCCGCCGCGCAGAACCTGCCGGGCGCCGCCTCCCTCGGGGAGCTGCTGACCTCGGACGTACGGCTGGACGACGACCGCGACGGGCGGCCCACCTACCTCGAACTCCTCGACGGGCTGGTGCCCGCCGACCGCCTGGACGAGCTGACCGTGCTGGCCGCCGCCCACGACCACGACTCGGCCTGCGCGCTCGCCGAGGCGCTCCTCCCGGACGACTTCGGACCGGCCGACGTGCGTGCGCTGCAGACCCGGCTCGTGGCGGAAGGGCTGCCTGAGGTGCCGGGCCGGTTCGTCGGGGACTCCTTCGTACGGACCCTGCTGTTGCTGCGGCTGCACCACCGGGACGCGGACCACGGGCAGTGGCGGCGGGCGCACGAGACGCTCATCCGCTATTACGCGCACGCGGCCGACGACGACGATCCGGCCCGCGCCCGCTACCGGCTGCACCACGAACTCGCCCTCGGCGGCGCGGAGTCGGCGGTGGCGTACCTCCGCGACACCTTCCCCGCCCTGGACATCCGCGTCTGGCTGCGGTCCCTGCGGTTCATCGCGTCGGCGCCCTACTTCCACGCGCACGACGCCGAGGGCCACGACTTCGCCGGGGCCGGGCGCGCCGACCGGCGGGCGGCGATCGCGCTCGGGCGAACCGACGCCGAACAGGTCGTGCCGGAGGGCGCCGACGCGGTACTGCACCTGCGCATACGGCGGCTGCTGCACGCCGTGTGGCAGCTCACCGACCCGCTCGCGCTGCCCGACCCGAAGGTGTGCGACCGGCTGCGGTTCGAGCTGGAGCAGCTGTCCAACCTGCGCCCGGCGGGCAACGCGCTGCTGTGGCGGGCCTCGCGGGACTGGCCCGAGGACGCGCTCGCCGGGCGGGCGCTGCGCGTCCCGGACGACGACGAGGACGAACCGGACGGGGGGACGTGATGGCGGGGAGCGGTTCCGGCAGAGGCAGCGGTTCGGGCAGGGGCTTCGGCGCTCGGTTGCGTGAGAGTGTCTGGGAGATACCCCTGCGCCGCTATCTCGCCCTGCTGGTCGCCGCCGCCGTGGTGGCCGGCCTGGTCTTCGGTGTACGGGCGCTCGCGCACGACGACCGGTCCTGCGCCGCCGGGGTCGTACGGCCCGAGGGCAGCGACGAGTGCGTGGGCGTGTCGACGACGGGCTACTACTTCGGCCGGGCCCGGCTACGGGACACGGTCAGGGCGATCGACCGCGAGAACCGGTCCCTCAAGGCGGACAGCTATGTCACCGTCGCCCTCCTCGAGCCCTTCACCGCGACCGACGCCGACAACCTCGGCGACGTCCTGCACGAGTTGCAGGGCGCGTATCTGGCGCAGTACCAGGCCAACCACAAGTCGGCCGGGCAGACCCCGGCGATCCGACTGGTGCTGGCCAACCCCGGGGCGACCGGCGCCCACTGGGAGCACACGGTCAACCAGCTGGAGGAGATGACCAAGGGATCCGACCGGCTGCGGGCGGTGACCGGGGTCGGACTGAGCACCGAGAACAACAAGAAGGCCGTCGCCGAACTCACCCGGCGCGGGATTCCGGTGATCGGCACCTCCATCACCGCCGACGACCTCGCCAACGGCCAGGACGGCACCGACCCCTTCCCGGGGCTGGCCCGGGTCTCCCCCACCAACACCGACGAGGCCCGCGCCCTCGCGTCCTTCGCCAAGGTGACGGCGGGCAACGCCCTGCTGGTCTACGACAAGCCCGGCGACCCGTACACGACGACGCTGCAGAAGTCGTTCGCCGACCTCATCGACGGCTCGCCGTACGAGCCGCAGCCCTTCACCCCGCCCGACGACCGCAGCCAGGAGGGCACCACCGCCAACACCTTCCGGCAGATCACCCACCTCGTCTGCGACACCGCGCCGGACACCGACACCATCCTGTTCGCCGGACGGCACACCCAGCTGCGGCAGTTCATCAACGCGCTGGGCGGACGCGGCTGCCAGGACCGAAAGTTCACCCTGCTGACCGGCGACGAGGGCTCCTACCTCACCGGCGACAAGGATCTCGACCGCAGCGCCCTCACCCACAACCTCTCCGTGCGCTACACCGCCCTCGCCCACCCCGACGCCTGGACCAAGGACCCGGTGAAGACCGGCGGCTCGGCGAAGGACGCGCAGGCCCTCAACGGGCTGCTGGCGAGCAGCAAGCGCGCACCGGTCGGCCCGCTCGGCCCGATCACGCTGTCGGACGGCCAGCTGATCACCGCGTACGACGCCATGCAGCTGGCCGTCAAGGGCATCCGCGAGGCCACCCCCGACGGCGAGGTGGTCCCGCCGCTCGCCGACGTCGGCCTGCAGTGGCCGCAGGTGAAGGGCTCGCTGAAGGTGAGCGGGGCGAGCGGCTGGATCTGTCTGGACGTGCACGGCAACCCGTACGACAAGGCCGTACCGGTGGTGGAGGTGACCCCCCAGGGCACCAACCGCTTCGTGAAGATCGCCTGGCCGGAGGGGAAGCCACCGGCGAAGGAGTGTCTGCCGCCGTCCTAGCTCCGTTTTTCGAACTCACCGATCAATCGCTCGAACCGGGCCCGCCAGCGCGCCTCCGGCTCCCGGTCCCCCCGGAACTCGTGGCTGAAGCGCAGGGCGGACCCGTCGTCCCCGTGCCGCTCCAGGTGGAAGCGGATCGGAGGTCGCGCACGCGTCAGGGACGCTCGCCCTTCTTGTCCACGACCGCACGCTCAAGGACCGCGGTACGGCCCGTCACGTCGCCCTTGTCGAAGCCCCACCCAAGGTCCTCCGCCGCGACTTCGCGCTCCCCCAGGTACTCCTTCGTCTTCTTGTCGAAGATCAGCTCGACCCGTTCCCCGTCGTCCACCCTGGCCACCGCGACCCCATGTCGGCCGGCCGCGTCCACCGCGTCGTCGATCACGAAGACACCGGAGATCTTGGCGGCCGCCCGATAGAGCGCGGCGGCCTGCGCGGGCGGCATCAGGGACTCGCGGGTGAGGTCACCGACGAGGACGAAGTTGGCCTCGTCCTTGCTGCTGCTGCCCTCGCTGACGCTGTTCAGCCACTCGAACATCTTGTCGGGGTCGGTCGGCAGGGTCTGGAGGTGGCGGTAGCTGGTGTTGGAGGGGATGCCGGGGGTCTCCTTCTCCAGCGGTTCGTCGTGGTGCCCGGCGTCGGCGTCGTACAGCATGCCCTCCTCGGTGCCGTCGACCGACAGCCACACCTCGCGCTGGTGGATCGGTTCGAGCTTCGCGGGCCCGTCGCCGTCCTGCGTGGTCCAACCGACCTTGCTCCTGACGTACACGAACTGGTCGTCGCGGATGTCGGCCGGCACGTCTGCGTGCTCGGCGGCGAGCGCGATGTCCTCCCACAGTGCCTCGACCTTCTGCGAGGCGGCGGGATCGGAACGCTCCTGGCCGCCGGACGGCAGGGAGAGCGTGAAGGCGATGGCGCTGACCACGGCCACTGCTCCCGCGACCAGGGCGGGACGAAGCCAGGGCCCGCGGGTGGTGGACGGCCGGCGTTCTGGCCGGGTCTCGTGTTCCTGCCGGATCTCGGTCATCAGGCGCTCCTTGAGGAGTCGGTGACGCCCCGGCGGAAGGTCTCGCTCCGGAAGCTCCGGAAGCTCCGGAAGCTCCGGAAGTTCTGGAAGTTCTGGAAGTTCTGGAAGCTGGTTCATCGGTTTCCCTCCCTCAGGGGCCCGACCGCGGTGCCGCGGTCACCTCTCATCTGTCCGCGCGCTTCGGGGAGTTCCACATGTTTCGCGAGTTTTGTCCGCGCCCGCGAAAGCCGCGACCGTACGGTCCCCACCGGCACCCCCAGCGACTCGGCGGCGGCCCGGTAGTCCAGCCCGGACCACACGCACAGCGCCAGCACCTCCCGCTCGGACCGCCGCAGCTTCGCCAGCGCGGTGCGTACGACGGCCAGTTGCGCGGCGTCGTCGAGGCGCCCGGCGACCTCGTCGGCGAAATCGCGCACCGCCTCGTCACGGGGCAGTCGGGCGACGGCGGCGGCGTGCCTTCGGGCGGCGCGGCGGGTGTTGCGCGTGACGTTGGTGGCGATGCCGAGCAGCCAGGGGCGCAGGGAGCCGCCTTCCTCGTCGACCTTCGTCCGCAGCCGCCAGGCGTCGAGGAAGGTCAGCGAGACGACGTCGTCGGCGACCGTCCAGTCCCCCGTGAGCCGGTAGGCATGGTTGTACACGGAGCGTGCGTACGCGTCGAAGAGGTCGCCGAAGGCGTCGTGGTCCCCCGCGCGAATCCGTTTCCGTAGATTCGTATCCACGCCCTCTACCTGTCCGCATGACGAAGGCCGGTTCCCGTGACCCAGGTCACAGGCAACCGGCCTTCACCGTAAGCGAGTTACCGACTCACACGCCCGCGTAGGAGTGCTTGCCGCTCACGAAGATGTTGACGCCGTAGTAGTTGAACAGCCAGCAGCCGAAGGCGATCAGCGCCAGGTAGGCGGCCTTGCGGCCCTTCCAGCCGGCCGTGGCGCGGGCGTGCAGGTAGCAGGCGTAGGCGACCCAGGTGATGAACGCCCAGGTCTCCTTGGGGTCCCAGCCCCAGTAGCGGCCCCAGGCGTCGCCCGCCCAGATCGCGCCCGCGATGATCGTGAACGTCCACAGGGGGAAGACGGCCGCGTTGACGCGGTAGGAGAACTTGTCGAGGGAGGCCGAGGCGGGCAGCCGCTCGAGGAACGAGGTGGCGAACTGGCCGGGCTTGCCGCCGCTCTGGAGCTTGTTCTCGTACGAGTCCTTGAACAGGTAGAGGATCGTGCTGACGGCGCCCACGTAGAAGACCGCGCCGCACAGGATCGCGGTCGAGACGTGGATGTACAGCCAGTACGAGTGGAGGGCGGGAACCAACTGGTCGCTGGCGGTGTACAAGACAGTGACGGCGATGCCGAGATCGAGGAGGACCGTCGTGATCAGGAACAGTCCGAGCCAGCGCACGTTCTTCTTCAGCGCTAGCAGCGTGAGGTACACGCCGACCGCGACCGTCGAGAAGGTGATGTTGAACTCGTACATGTTGCCCCAGGGCGCCCGCTCCACCGAGGCCGCGCGGGCGACGACCCCGCCGAGCTCGATGAGGAACGCGAGCACCGTGAGGGACACCGCGATACGCCCGTAGAGGTCGCCCTGCGCGTCCCCACCGTGGGCGCCGGGCCCGTCGGGCACGTCACGCGCCCCGGCCGCGGACCGCACCACGACCTTCGGCCGCTCCAGTACGGCGGTCGAGCCGCCCTTCTTCACCGTGACGGCCGGCGCCTTCGCCTCCTTCTCGGCGGTGAGCGCGGCGGCGGTCCGGGCGATCTTGCTGCGGCCGCCGAAGGTCCACTCGGCGATGTACGTGAAGAAGGCCAGGGTGTAGACGGCCATCGCGGAGTAGATCAGCGTGTTGCTGAGGTTCGCGAGGTTTTCGTTGGTGGCGGCGGCGAGGTCGGTTGCGGCGGCGAGAGTCATTTCTCAGCCCCTTCGGCAGGTACGACTTGGGGGTCGGGGATGGCGGTGTCGTCGGGGGATTCGGGTTCGGGCGCCCCCGGTGCCTGGTCGTACAGGATCCCGGCGAGGTCGCCGAGTTCGTCGGGCACCTTGGCGGACTCGCTGCGGCCGAGGCCGGCCATCTCGACGACGGTGACGCCGTCGGCGCCCTTGACGGCCCGCACCCATACGCGGCGGCGCTGGATGAACAGGGAGACGGCCAGACCGAAGATCGCGGTGACCGCGCCGCCCAGCGCCCAGCCGCTGCCGGGCTGCCGGGTGATCTGGAAGTTGGCCCACTCCTTGGTGCCCTCGTAGGTGACCGTGCCGGCGCCGTTCGGGAGCTTCATGGTCTCGCCCGGCTTCAGGTTCTCCCGCAGCTGCTGGCCCTTGGCGTCCTTGAAACCCTTGAGGTGGCTCTTGTCGAGCTGGTACACGCTCTGCGGGATGCCCGCGTCGACACCGAGGTCGCCGTGGTAGGCCTCCAGGTTGAGCACCGGGTTGGTCAGCGCCGGGAACTGCGAGGCCACCTCGTTGCCCGGCACGTAGGTCGGCAGGAAGAACGCCTGGAAGCCGAGCTGTTCCTTGACGCCCTGGGCGTTGCGGTAGCCGTCCATGACCTTGATCGCACCGGAGGAGGTGACGTTGGAGTCGAGCGGCAGGAGGGGCACGGCCTGGTTGTAGACCACGTTGCCCTTGGCGTCGCGGACGGTGATGACGGGCGCGTAGCCGTGGGCGGTGAGGTAGACCTTCGAGTCGCCGATCTGCAGCGGCTCGTTGACCTTGACGGTGGTCTTCTCGTCCTTGCCGTAGGCGCCGATGCTGTAGTCGACGGTCGCCTGGTAGGTGCGCGGAGTGCCCTTGTTCGGGCCGTTCGTCTCGTAGGTGCCCGTGAAGTCGTCCAGGGTGAAGCTGAAGGGGTCCAGGTCGTCCTGGCTGAAGAGGTTGCCGGACTTGAAGTCGTCGTACTGGGTGATGGTGTTGGAGAAGCCGTCGCCCTCCACGACCAGCTTGTTGCCCTCCATCTTGAAGAGCTGACCCCAGGCGAAGGCGGTGAGCAGCACGATCAGGGCGATGTGGAAGGCGAGGTTGCCCAGTTCGCGGACGTAGCCCTTCTCGGCGGCGACGGAGTCCCCGGCGAGGTGGGCGCGGAAGCGGCGCTTCTTCAGCAGGGCGAGCGCGGCCTCGCGGACCTGCTCGGGCTCGGCCTCGGTGCGCCAGGTGGTGTGGGCGGGCAGCCGGGTCATGCGCCGGGGGGCGCCCGGCGGGCGGCCGCGCAGCTGGCCCACGAACTGCCAGGTGCGCGGGACGATGCAGCCGATGAGGGAGACGAACAGCAGGATGTAGATCGCGGAGAACCACACCGAGCTGTAGACGTGGAAGAGGCCGAGCTTGTCGTAGACGTCACCGAGGAGGGGGTGCGCGTCGCGGAAGTCGGCGACCTTCGTCTCGTCGGTCCCGGACTGCGGGATCAGCGAGCCGGGGATCGCGCCGAGCGACAGCAGCAGGAGCAGCAGGAGTGCGACCCGCATGGAGGTGAGCTGTCGCCAGAACCAGCGGGCCCAGCCGATGACGCCCAGGGAGGGGAGGTTGGGCAGCTCTTCCTTCGGCGCGGTGGACAGCTGGGATCCGGCGGCGCCGAGGTCCTGTTCGTCCGGGGTCGCCTCGGCGGGCGCGCCGGTGGTCGTCTTGCTCATCGATCAGATCCCCACAGTGAAGCCGTTGGACCAGGTCTGCATCTGGGCGACGATGTGGTCCCACGCGCCGGTCAGCAGCAGCAGACCGGTCACGATCATCATGGTGCCGCCCACGCGCATCACCCAGACGTAGTGGCGCTTGACCCAGCCGAACGCGCCGAGCGCCTTGCGGAAGGCGACCGCGGCGAGCACGAACGGTAGGCCGAGGCCGACGCAGTACGCGACCGTCAGTATGGCCCCGCGGCCGGCGCTCGCCTGGCTGAAGGACAGCGCCTGCACGGAGGCGAGGGTGGGTCCGATGCAGGGCGCCCAGCCGATGCCGAAGAGGGCGCCGAGGACGGGGGCGCCGACCAGTCCGGCGGTCGGCCGCTGGTGGAAGCGGAACTCGCGCTGGGTGAGCCAGGGCATCAGGCCCATGAAGAAGACGCCCATGAGGATCATGAGCACGCCGAGCACCTTGGACAGGATGCCCTTCTCTTCCTGCAGCGTCTGGCCGAAGTAGCCGAACAGGGCCCCGCCGGAGACGAACACGGCGGTGAAGCCGAGCACGAACAGCGAGGCGCCGACGACCATCCGCCCGCGGCGGGCCTCGGCCAGGTCGGTGCCGGTGACTCCGGTGACGTAGGAGAGGTAGCCGGGGACGAGGGGCAGGACGCACGGCGAGAAGAAGGAGACGAGTCCGCCGAGCAGGGCGATGGGCAGGGCGACCAGGAGGGCACCGCTGAACACGGTCTCGTTGCGGCCCGTCGCCTCGGCGAGGGTCAGGAGCGCGCTCACGTCACTTCTCCGCTACGACGGGCTTGAGCATGCTGAGCAGATCCTCCTCGCCGAGGGCCTGCAGCGCCCGCGCGGCGACCTTGCCGTCCCTGTCGATGACGAGCGTGGAGGGGATCAGCTGCGGGTTGAGGGTGCCCTTCTTGAAGCGGAGCATCAGCTTGCCCGTCGGGTCGTACAGGCTCGGGTAGGTGATGCCGTAGTCCTTCTCGAAGGCGATCGCGACGCCGGTGCTGGTGTCCCGGGTGTTGATGCCGACGAACTGGACGCCCTTGTCGGCGTACTCCTTGGAGATCTTGGAGAAGTACTTCGCCTCCGCGCGGCACGGGCCGCACCAGGAGCCCCAGACGTTGAGGACGACGACCTTGCCCTTGTAGTCGGCGACGTCGAGCTGCTTGCCGTCGATGGTGGCGCCGGAGAGTTCGGGTGCGGGGACCCGCTCGGTCGCGGCGACGGTGTCGATGCCGTTGTTGCCGGTGACGAAGTTGGTGTCGCCACCTCCGCCCGACGTACCGCCCGAGCTGCACGCGGACAGCGTCAGCGCGGCCGCCGCGGCAATGGCGGTGAGCAGGACGGCGCGACTACGGGTGCGACTACGGCTGGCGGCACTCATGTGAAAAGTTTCGCATGCCCGTTCTGAGGATCTTGCACACCCCCCTTGGGGGCGGAAACCCGCATTTCAGGCGGCGTTCGGGGAGGCTGCCGGGGAGGTTTCGGGGGCCTCCTGGAGGAACGTCTTCCAACCGCCGACCGGCTGCTGCCCGACATCGAGCGTACGGAGCTTGGCGAGCACCTCGGGCTTCTGTACGTCCATCCAGTCGACGAACTGCCGGAAGGAGACCAGGCGCACGTCCTCGCCCTTCTCCTTCTCCCGCGCGATGTACTTGAAGGCCTGCTCGACGGCGTCCATGTAGATGCCGCCGTTCCACTGCTCGAAGTGGTTGCCGACGAAGAAGGGGGCGCGGTTCGTCTCGTATGCCCGCCTGAATCCCGAGATGTAGGCACCGGCGGACTGCTCGCGCCAGGCCGGGTAGTTGTAGGAGGGCGCGTTGGTGGAGTTGATGGACTGGTTCGCCAAATGGTTGTAATCCATCGAGAGCACCTCGAAACGGTGGCCGGGGAAAGGTATCGCCTGCAGCGGCAGGTCCCACATCCCCTCCCGCTTCTGCGGCCATACCTGACGGCCGCCGGGCGAGGAGGCGTCGTAGCGCCAGCCCAGTTCGCGGGCGGTGGGCAGCAGGTTGTCCTGGCCGAGGAGACAGGGCGTGCGGCCGCCGACGAGTTCCTTGTCGTAGTCGAAGGGCAGCGCGGGCAGATCCGTCCATCCCGTGTTGGTCCGCCACTCCTTGACGAAGGACTTGGCCTGGTCGATCTCGCTGCGCCACTGCTGGGGCGTCCAGTTGCCGACGGTGCCGGCGCCGCCGCAGAAGTGGCCGTTGAAGTGGGTGCCTATCTCGTGCCCTTCGAGCCACGCCCGCCTCACGTTCGTCAACGTCGCCCTGACGTGCTCGTCGGTGAGGTAGCCGATGTCGGAGGCGCCGCGCGGGTTGTTCGGCGGGTCGTAGAGGCGCTTCTTCGACTCGGGCAGCAGGTACAGCCCGGAGAGGAAGAAGGTCATGCTCGCGCCGTGCTCCTTGGCGAGGTCCAGGAAGCGCGGGAAGAGGCCGTTGCCGACCTCGGCGGCCCCGTCCCAGGAGAAGATCACGAACTGCGGCGGGGTCTGCCCCGGCTCCAACGGCTCGGGCCTGGCGGGCTGGTGCGGCTGCTTGCCCGTGAAGGAGGTGGAGCCGTCGCCGAGGGGGCGGGCGGTCGGCTTCGGGCTGCCGGAACGGTTCTTCCCGGACCCGGAACCTCCGGCAGGGCTCGGCCCGTCCGACGACGTGAGCGTGCCGCACCCCGCCAGTCCTACGGCGGTCGCGGCGCCCGCGCCGAGTCCGAGTGCTCCCCTACGGGTGAGAGTGCGCATTGCATCCCCGTTCGTCACGTTCTCTGGTGGTCACCCAGTCAGAGGTGGCGACGAACGGGGAGGTTCCTCCGGTACTTCCGGATTCCGTAACAGAGGACCGTCGAAAGGGAGGGGCGTGTAGGGGCCCTGGCCCCGAAGGCCTCGGGGTCTACGCCCCGAAGGCCTTACTCTTCCCCTTCACCGGCCGGGCGCCGGCGAGGAGATGAGCGGGGACGAGATCGCGGGCCGGCTCGGTGTAGCCGACGGAGACGATCTTGTCGCCCTGGTAGGTGAAGGTCGTCAGGGACGCGAGGGTGCACTGCCGCTTGCGCGGGTCGTGCCACAGTCGCCGCTTCTCGACGTACGACCGCACGATCCAGATCGGCAGCTGGTGGCTGACGAGCACGGCCTCGTGGCCGCGCGCCTGGTCCTTCGCCACGCTCAGCGCGCCCATCATGCGGATGACCTGGTCGACGTACGGCTCACCCCAGGACGGCTTGAACGGGTTGACCAGGTGCTTCCAGTTCTCGGGCCGCCGCAGCGCCCCGTCCCCGACCCCGAAGGTCTTGCCCTGGAAGACGTTCTCGGCCTCGATGAGCCGCTCGTCGGTGGCGATGTCCAGGCCGTGCGCCTTGGCGATGGGCATCGCCGTCTCCTGCGCCCGCTCCAGCGGAGAGGCGACGACGTGCGTCACGTCACGGGTGGCCAGGTGCTCGGCGACCCGGTCGGCCATCTGCCGGCCCAGTTCGGAGAGGTGGTAGCCGCCGAGACGGCCGTAGAGGACGCCGTCCGGGTTGGCGACCTCACCGTGCCGCATGAGGTGGACGACGGTGATCTCGTTGTTCGGGCTCATGCTTCCGTGGCCTCCGCAGCCGCTCGGGCCGCCGCCGGAAGGGCGTCGGCGATCCGCTGGACGGCCCGCTCGTCATGGGCCGTGGACACGAACCAGGACTCGAAGGACGACGGCGGCAGGTAGACGCCGTTCGCCAGCAGGGAGTGGAAGAAGGCGCTGAAGCGGTACGACTCCTGCGCCTTCGCGTCCTCGTAGTCGCGGACCGGGCGGTCCGTGAAGAAGACGGAGAACATGTTGGAGGCGTTCTGCACGGTGTGCGCGACGCCTTCCTTGGTGAGGGCCCCGGAGACCAGCGCCTGGATCCGCGCCGACACGTCGTTGATCTTGGCGTAGGCCGCGTCGTCGAGCAGCCGCAGCTGGGCGAGACCGGCGGCGGTGGCGACGGGGTTACCGGAGAGGGTGCCGGCCTGGTAGACGGGCCCGGCGGGCGCGAGGTGCCCCATGACATCGGCACGACCGCCGAAGGCGGCGGCCGGGAACCCGCCGCCCATCACCTTGCCGAAGGTCATCAGGTCGGGCCGGACGCCGTCGATGCCGTACCAGCCTGCCTTGCTGGTCCGGAAGCCGGTCATGACCTCGTCGGAGATGTAGAGCGCGCCATTCGTCGCGCACGCGTCCTTCAGCCCCTGGTTGAAGCCGGGCAGCGGCGGTACGACGCCCATGTTGCCCGGGGAGGCCTCGGTGATCACGCAGGCGATCTCGCCGGGGTGGGCCTGGAAGGCGGCGTGCACGGCGTCGAGGTCGTTGTAGGGCAGGACGATGGTGTCGCCGGCCTGGGCGCCGGTGACACCGGGGGTGTCGGGGAGGGCGAAGGTGGCGACCCCGGATCCGGCGGCGGCGAGCAGCGAGTCGACGTGACCGTGGTAACACCCGGCGAACTTGACCACCTTGGTGCGCCGGGTGAACCCGCGGGCGAGCCGGATGGCCGACATGGTGGCCTCGGTCCCGCTGGACACCAGCCGCACCTGCTCCAGCGGCTCGATCCGGGCGACCATCTCCTCGGCGAGCGCGACCTCCCCCTCACCGGGCGTACCGAAGGAGGTGCCGCGAGAGACGGCGTCCTGCACGGCGGCGATGACCTCGGGGTGGGAGTGCCCGAGGATCATGGGCCCCCAGGAACAGACCAGGTCGACGTACTCGCGCCCGTCGGCGTCCTTGAGGTACGGGCCAGTGCCGGACACCATGAACCGGGGCGTTCCGCCCACGGCACGGAAGGCGCGCACCGGGGAGTTCACGCCGCCGGGTGTGACGGCGGCCGCACGGTCGAACAGGGCCTGCGAGACAGGCGCATCGTATGAATAGGGCAATTCGCTCATGTCCTGCGACTTCTCCGACCTTCTCCGACTGCTCGGACTCCGGTTTTGCCAGTGACCTCCTCAGGGTAGGCCAGGGGGCGCCGAGGACAGCGGGCCACTGTGGACGTGCAGCTGAGGCGGCCGCGGACGCGCCGCCGGGCGACCTCGGACGCGCCGCCGAGGCGGCTACTGACCCGGCAACCAGTCCGGGCCCCCCGTCATCTGCGAGACTGGCACCTGATACACACAGCTCACAGGGACGATGTTGTCGTGCGCCCTGTTCAGGGGCTGCAAAGATCCTGCGGACAGGTGTTTCAACGCACGTTTCGGCGGGCGGCCGTGGGGGAGGTCACTGACACGATGATCGGGTTGCGCGGCGGGGGCCACGCGTCCTAGAAAAGCAGTCGGGTGGAGATATGCATCGCGGTGGAGGACTGGGCGAGGGGACTGACGACCTCGGTCCTCGACGTGCCCGGCGGGGAAAGCACCGACGCGACGCGGAGGAATCGAACGAAGCCCGGCCGGGACACGTTGTACCGGGTGTACCTGGTGATGAGGCGGAGCGGGCCGACCGAAGGGTCGACCGGCTGAGGGCGGGGAGCAGGAATGGTGGTCGGGTGGGGGTGACGTACAAGTACTTCGGCGCGCCTGACGGCGCGACCGCAGCCCGCGTCCCGATCTCGATGCGCCCCGAGGAACTCGGCGGCGACGAGCTCGGCATGAACGGCATGTTCACGAAGATCAAGCCGGAGACCATGGCGGCGATGGTCCTCACCGGCATCGAGGGCGTCCCCCTCCACAAGGTCCCACCGCTGGAACTCGTCGTCCTGCACCCCGACTACGCGGTCGTGAAGCTCCCGATGACGGTCGTCGACCCGCTTCGCGGCATAGGCGAGGAGGCCGTGGGCGCGGCGGCGTTCATCTGGTCGACGGTGCCGGACCGGGGCGGTCCCCGGGACGCGTTCAACGTGTACCAACTGCTGCACGAGTGGCAGGATTTCAGCCATCGCCTGCACGAGGCCGGGCATCAGCCGTACTGCCTTGTGTGGCCCTGAGTTCGGGTCTCACTGGTTTCGGGCGGGGTTTTCGGACCCCGCCTTTGTCATGTGCCGTCCGCGCATGAAGACGACCGCGACCAGGGCCAGCCCGACCACCGCGCCGACGAGCTGCATGCCGATGAACGCCGGGACGGAGCCCGGTGCGATGCCCGCGAAGGTGTCGCTGAAGGCGCGGCCGACCGTCACCGCCGGGTTGGCGAAGGACGTGGACGAGGTGAACCAGTACGCGGCGCCGATGTACGACGCGACCGCGACGGGGGCGAAGCGGAGGCGGTCGGTGCGAGCCAGGCCGAAGATCAGCAGGATGAGACCGGCCGTCGCGACGACCTCACCGAGCAGCAGGTGCCCCGCCGACCGGTCGTGGGTGGACCACTTCACCAGCGGCTCGCCGAACATCGCGTCGGCCAGGACGGCCCCCGCGATCGCACCCACGGCCTGTGCCGGGACGTAGACGGCGACCTCGCGCAGGGTGACGCCAGGGCCACCGCGACGGGCCGTCCACCACTCGGCCAGGGTGACCACGGGGTTGAAGTGGGCACCGGAGACCGGGCCGAGCAGAGTGATCAGGACGCCGAGACCGAAGACGGTGGCAAGGGAGTTGGCCAGCAGTTGCAGGCCGACATCCTGGGTCAGCTCGGTGGCCTGGATGCCCGAGCCGACCACCACCGCGACGAGCCCCGCCGTGCCGACCAGTTCGGCGGCGGCCCTGGAGATCAGCGGAGGGGTGTGGGGCGGGGTGGCACCGGGGGCGGCGGGCTGCGGCTCGGGGCCCGCGAGGGCTGTGCGTGCGAGGCCTGCGCCGACGGGGGCCGTGGCGGACTCCGAGTCCACTGCTCCGGCGCGCTCGGTGGGCTCGGTGGCGGTCAACAGGTCTCCTCGGTGCAGTCGCCGTAGGGCGGGGACGCCGTAGCGGCGGGGATGCCGTAGGCGCGGGATTCAGGGACAGGACCGCTTGGTGTTGTTCTCGGCGGTGGCGCGCGCGGTCTCCGCGAGGTCGGCGAACTGACCGGCGAGCGAGGCGATGACATCGGGCTTGAGCCGGTAGTAGGTGAACCGGCCGCACGGCTCCGTCTCCACGACGCCGGACTCGCGCAGCACCTTGAGATGGTTGGAGAGGTTGGTCTGCCTGGCCCCCGTCTCCTCGATCAGGTGGGTGCTGCAGAGCGTCTCCGTGGCGAGCAGGGTGACGATCCGGAGCCGGAGCGGGTCCGCCAGTACCCGCATCAGATCAGTGTCGACTGACGTCATCATGGGCTGATACTGTCACATCACTTCGAACTGATACCAGCCAGGGCTGAACCGGGACCCACATCCCCGCCCCCTTGATCCACATCGCCAAGGAAGAACCGATGCCCTCCTCCAGCCCGCTCGCCTCCGTGCTGTTCGTCTGCGTCCACAACGCCGGGCGCTCGCAGATGGCCGCCGGGTTCCTGTCCGGCCTCGCGGGCGACCGGATCGAGGTCCGCTCCGCCGGTTCCGTCCCGGGCGACCAGGTCAACCCGTCCGCCGTCGAGGCCATGAAGGAAGTCGGCATCGACATCGCCGACGCCAAGCCGAAGATCCTCACCACCGAGGCCGTCCAGGCGTCCGACTACGTCATCACCATGGGCTGCGGCGACGCCTGCCCCATCTTCCCCGGCAAGAAGTACCTCGACTGGGCCCTGGAGGATCCGGCCGGCAAGGGCGTGGAGGCCGTACGCCCCATCCGCGACGAGATCAAGACCCGCGTCGAGGCCCTGATCGCCGAGATCGACGCCCAGCGGAAGGCGTGAGCGGCATGCGTGCGCGGAAGGCGTGCGCGGAAGGCATGAGCGGCATTCCACCGGACCCCGGAGGAAGGGCGTAGGTGGAGCGGGCTACACCACCGATTGGGGAGAGCACTCTCTCGTGACGGCAGCCCGCGGACGGGATCGTTGATCTCACAAGGTCAACGGCTCCCCGTCGGGGAGATCCACCCCTCCCCGAAAGGCACCTCCCATGAAGGCGATGCTCTCCTCCCGCCCCGTCCTGTGGTTCCTGTTCCTCTTCAACCTCACCGTCGCCCTGGCCGCCCCGCTCATCGACGACAGCGCGAAAGGCATCGCGACCAGCATCGGCATGGCGGTCGTCTCCCTGGGAGCCGGAACGGCCCTGTTCAAGGGCCGCGGCCAACGCGCCTGAGCGACCGGTCCCGAGTCCTTCGCGGCACGCGGCGCCGTCTCACCACCGCGCACCCTACCCGCCTCAGCCACCGCCCACCGTGAACCCGATCACCGTCCCGCCGCCCTCCCGCCGTACGGCGAACGGCGCTCCCCCGTGTGCGAGGGCCACCTCGCGCACGATGGACAGGCCGAGGCCCGAGCCAGGCAGGGAGCGGGCGTCGGCGGCGCGGTAGAAGCGGTCGAAGACGCGGATCAGGTCGGCGTCGGCGATGCCGGGACCCCGGTCGAGGACCTCGACGCGGACCGTGCCGGTGGGGGCGGCCCCGTTCGGGCGAAGCCGGTGCGGGAGGGCCGGACCGCTGACCGTGATCTCGATGGGCGCGGTGCCGTCACGGTCGAACTTGGCGGCGTTCTCGACGAGGTTGGAGAGCGCACGCTGCAGCATCCCCGGGCGGCCGTCGGTCGTCGTGTCCCCGCTCGCGCGGACGACGATCTCCCGCCCGGTACGGCGACCCGCGACCCCGGCGACGTCCTCGGCGATGTCGGCGAGGTCGACGCGCTGCGGCGGCTCGGTGTCGGACTGCCCGGCCGCGAGGTCGACCAGCTCGTTGACGAGGTCGGTCAGCTCACGGGCCTCCTGGCTCAGGTCCGCCACCAGCTCGTCCCGGGTCTCGGGGGGCAGCTCGTCGATCCGGCGCAGCAACGAGATGTTCGTACGCAGAGAGGTCAGCGGCGTACGCAGCTCGTGCCCCGCGTCCTGGACCAGCCGCCGCTGGTCCTCCTCGGACTGGGCGAGCCGTCCGAGCATGCCGTCGAAGGCGCGGCCGAGGCGGCCGACCTCGTCGTAGCCGGCGACGGGCACCTGGATGCCGAGCCGGCGGGTGCGGGCGACGTCCTCGGCGGCGGAGGTGAGGATCACCAGCCGCCGGGTGATGCGCCGGGCCAGCCACCAGCCGAACAGTCCGGCCGCGATCACGACCGCGACCATCAGGATCAGCGTCCGCTGCTGCAGGGCTCGCAGCAGGTCCTCGGTGTCGCTGAACTCCTGCGCGACCTGCACCGCTCCGCGCCCGCCGCCGAGCGAGACGGTCGCGATCCGGTAGACGTCGTGGCCGACGTCGACGTCCTTGTGCTCGACCATCGTCCCGGCCAGCGAGTCGACCGCGATCCGCCGGTCCCGGGCGACGACCGGCAGCCCCGGCCGACCGGGGTCGACGACGCCGCCGTCCGGGCCGAGCACCTGCACGTCGGTGCGTGCGGGCCGTACGAGGTCGTGGCCCGGCGCGGAGGAGGAGAAGTCGTCGGGTGTCATCCGGTGCGTGCGCACCTCGTCCCGCAGGTCCTGCACGACCTGGTCGAACACGGACTCCTGGTCCACCCGGACCAGCCGGGCGGCGGCGTTGTAGGACAGCACGCCGACCAGGACGGTGACGGCGGCGGTCACGGCGGCGAAGGACACCGCGAAGGTGGTCCGCAGGGACAGGAGCCGGGGCCGCCGTCTCACCAGCAGCCGCCCGAGGCGGCCCACCGCTCAGTCCTCCCGCAGCACGTAACCCACACCGCGGACCGTGTGGATCAGCAGCGGCGCCCCCGGCTCGTCGAGCTTGCGGCGCAGGTAGCCGACGTACACGGCGAGGTTCTTCGAGCCCGGCCCGAAGTCGTAGCCCCAGATCCGGTCGTAGATTCTGGAGTGGTCAAGAACGATCCCCGCGTTGCGGACCAGCAGCTCCAGCAGCTCGAACTCGGTGCGGGTCAGCTCCAGCTCCCGCTCCCCGCGCCAGGCCCGCCGCGCCTGTACGTCCATCCGCAGCCCGGCCGCCTCGATCCGTCCCTCGGACACCGCGGGCACCTGCGGCTGCGGCTTCGGCACGCCGCTCAGCGCGCCGACCGGGCTGGTCCGGCGCAGCAGCGCCCGCAGCCGGGCGAAGACCTCCTCGACGTCGAAGGGCTTCACCACGTAGTCGTCGGCGCCCGCGTCCAGCCCGGCGATCCGGTCCTGGGGCTCCACGAGCGCCGTCAGCATCAGGATCGGCGTCCGGTCCCCCTCGGCACGCAGCACCCGGCAGACCTGCAGCCCGTCGATCCCGGGCATCATCACATCGAGCAGCAGCACATCCGGCGGGCTCTTGTGGGCCTGCGCCAACGCCTCGACGCCGTCGGCGACCGCGGTGACCCGGTACCCCTCCAGGGTCAGGGCGCGCTCCAGCGCATGACGGATGGCGCGGTCGTCTTCGGCGAGCAGCACAGTTCGGGGCACGCCCTCAGTGTGCCAAGGCCTCCGGCGGTTGGGCCGAGTGAGCGGTCGTACAGTCACCCTTCTTACTGGGATCTCACCGTCACACGGCCCCTGCCGGGGCCTGGTCGAACGGCTTCGTCACACGCCGGGCGGGCTGGAGATCGCGGCCAGCTGCTCGGCGAACGGCACGACCACGAAGTCGGCGGCCTTCTTCTCGGGCCGCCGCGCCGCCGACAGCCCCGTCATCAGGGCCACCAGCTCCCCCGCGGCCCGCTCGATCCGCCCGTCCAGCCCCGCGGCACCCCAGTCCTCCGAGGCGGCGTACACCCCGGTCGGGACGACGACGGCCCGCAGGTAGGCGAAGAGCGGGCGCAGCGCGTGCTCCAGGACGAGGGAGTGCCGGGCGGTGCCGCCGGTCGCGGCGATCAGCACCGGCTTCCTCGCCAGCGCGTCCTTGTCGCTCACGCTCAGCACGTCGAAGAACGACTTGAACAGCCCGCTGTAC
Source organism: Streptomyces sp. NPDC006602 (assembly GCF_042870385.1). Taxonomy (NCBI): domain Bacteria; kingdom Bacillati; phylum Actinomycetota; class Actinomycetes; order Kitasatosporales; family Streptomycetaceae; genus Streptomyces; species Streptomyces sp. NPDC006602. Next base: position 150,324 of record NZ_JBIAHG010000015.1, read on the forward strand.
GAGGCGGAGAACACCGGAGTGACGACGATCAGCCCGTCCGCCCCCGTCACCGCGTCGATCGCGGCGGACAGCTCCTTCCCCGGGAAACCGTTGGTGAAGTTGTGCGCGATCTCCACGGCGAGGTCGCGCAGCTCGACGACCTGCACGTCGGCCGGGGTCTGCCGGCCGGCAGCGGCGGCCAGCCGGTCCCCCAGCAGCCGGGTGGAGGACGGGACGCTCAGCCCGGCCGAGACGACGACGAGCTTCATGCGACGTTCACTCCCTTCGATGCGGTCGCGAGCAGCGACTGGTGGGTGGGCGCCTCAGGCACCCCGGCCGGACGCCTCGCGGCGAACTCCTTGCGCAGCACCGGCACGACCTCCTCGCCGAGCAGGTCGAGCTGCTCGAGGACGGTCTTCAGCGGCAGCCCGGCGTGGTCGACCAGGAACAGCTGACGCTGGTAGTCGCCGGCGTACTCGCGGAAGCTCAGCGTCTTCTCGATGACCTGCTGCGGGGAGCCGACGGTCAGCGGGGTCTGGTCCGTGAAGTCCTCCAGCGACGGCCCGTGCCCGTAGACCGGGGCGACGTCGAAGTACGGCCGGAATTCCCGCACCGCGTCCTGGGAGTTGCGCCGCATGAAGACATGGCCGCCCAGGCCGACGATCGCCTGCTCGGGGGTGCCGTGGCCGTAGTGGGCGTACCGGCTGCGGTAGAGCTCGACCATCCGCTTGGTGTGGTCGGCCGGCCAGAAGATGTTGTTGTGGAAGAACCCGTCGCCGTAGTAGGCGGCCTGCTCGGCGATCTCGGGCGAGCGGATCGAGCCGTGCCAGACGAAGGGCGGTACGCCGTCCAGCGGCCGGGGCGTGGAGGTGAACCCCTGAAGAGGGGTACGGAACTTCCCCTCCCAGTTCACGACGTCCTCGCGCCACAGCCGGTGCAGGAGCGCGTAGTTCTCGATGGCGAGGTTGATGCCCTCGCGGATGTCCTGCCCGAACCAGGGATAGACGGGTCCGGTGTTCCCGCGCCCCATCATCAGGTCCACCCGGCCGTCCGCCAGGTGCTGGAGCATCGCGAAGTCCTCGGCGATCTTCACCGGGTCGTTGGTGGTGATGAGGGTGGTGGAGGTGGAGAGGATCAGCTTCTCCGTCTGCGCCGCGATGTGGCCGAGCATGGTCGTCGGGGACGACGGCACGAAGGGCGGGTTGTGGTGCTCGCCGGTCGCGAAGACGTCGAGGCCGACCTCTTCGGCCTTCAGCGCGATGGCGACCATGGCCTTGATGCGCTCGTGCTCGGTCGGCGTACGGCCCGTGGTCGGGTCCGGCGTGACGTCGCCGACGCTGAAGATCCCGAACTGCATGGTCGCTCAACCTCCATTGTTGTTGACCGTTCAACTATAGCCTTGAACGGTCGCCCCCGGTCCCGTATTCCGGGCAACCCGGTGCCGCGCTTCCGGGTACCCGGCGACTGTCAGTGCCCCGTCCTACGATCGGTTCATGGCCCCCGTACGCCGTGACACCCGAGGCATCGTGGACGCCGGCGAGCTCTTCACGCGCGTGGACTTCCGCCGCGTCGAGCCCGCCGAGCCGCTGCGCCGGTATGTCGAGCAGTACTGGCTGATCGACTGGCACCTCTCCGAGCCGTACGTCTCCCATGTGGTCCCGCATCCTGCGGTCCACATCGTCTTCCAGCGGTTCGAGGGCCAGGATCCCTTCGTCGAAGTGGCGGGCATCCAGCTCGGCCTCTTCGCGCAGAAGCTGGAGGGCCGGGGCCGGGTGTGCGGCGTCAAGTTCAGACCCGGCGGCTTCCGCCCCTTCGCACCGGACCGCCCGGTGACGGAGTGGACGGGCCACCGGATCCCCTTCCCCGAGGCCTTCCCGGGCACGGCCACGGGCACGGGCACGGAGCCGATGGCAGTCCTCTCCCCGGACGACGAGAAGGCCCGCATCGCCGCCCTCGACACCTTCCTCCTCGGCCTGGACCCCCGGCCCGACCCCCAGGCCGACCTCGCGACAACCCTGGTCGACCGCATCGGCGCCGACCGCACGATCCGTCGCGTCGCCGACTTCGCGCGCTCCGAGGGCATGTCCGTACGACTGCTGCAGCGCCTGTTCGCCGCGTACGTCGGCGTCGGCCCGAAGTGGGTCATCCTCCGCTACCGCATCCACGAGGCCCTGGAGCGGGCGGAGACGGAAGAGGCGGTTGACTGGGCAGCCCTGGCCGCCGACCTCGGGTACGCGGACCAGGCTCACCTGGTCCGGGACTTCACGGCGACGGTGGGAGTCCCCCCGACGGCGTACGCGCGGGGCGCGCACTGACCGGCCCCCCGTACCCCCACCTCCGAACCCCTCCAGCGCGCGGGCGAAGAAAACCCCGCCGTCCTGTCACACTCCCGCCCCGCTCCCCGTCATCCCGGTGAACGCGCCGAAGCGCAGCGCGAACCCACCGGGACGAAGCCCACCAACGAGGAGCACGCCATGTCCGTCGCCCACACCGTCGTCACCCTGCTGGCCGCCGCCATGGTGGCCTACTCCGGAGTCGTCGTGCTCACCCGCACCGAGTGGATCACCAAGGCCCTGACCGACTACCGGGTGCCGCAGGCCTGGTGGCCCTGGCTCGGGGCGGCGAAGGTCGCCGGGGCCGTCGGCCTGCTGGTCGGGCTGTTCGTGCCGGTCATCGGGATGGCGGCCGGGATCGGCCTGGTGCTGTACTTCACCGGGGCGATCGTCACCGTCGTACGGGCGCGGTGGTACTCGCACATCCCGTTCCCTCTGGTGTACGCCGCCCCGGTGGTCGCGGCCATGACGCTGGGCGCGCTGTCCTGACCCCGCCGCCCGGCGCTCAGGGAACGAGCACCAGACGCCCCCGCACCCCGCCCTCCGCGAGCCGGGCGTGCGCCTTCGGAGCCTCATCGAGGGAGTACGTCTCGGCCACCCGGAGGGTCAGCACCCCCTGGTCCACCAGTTCGGCCAGCTCAGCCAGCCGGGCCCCGTCGGGGCTCACCTGCACCTCGCCGACCCGCACCCCCCGCACGGGAGCCGGGGCCGTGTGCGGGATGAGGCCCACGAAGGCGCCCCCGTCCCGCACCCACTCCAGGGCCCGCTCCCCGAGCAGCGCCGCGTCCAGCACGGCGTCGACGCTGCCCGGCTCGACCGCACCGGTCGTGAAGGACGAGGCCCCCAGGGACCGTACGAGCTCCGCGTCCTCCTCGCGGGCCAGCGCGGTGACGGACACCCCGCGGTACGCGGCGAGTTGGACGGCGAACCCGCCGACCGCGCCCGCGGCCCCGGTCACCAGCAGCGACTGCCCCGGCGTCAACTCCAGTAGATCCAGGGCCTGTACCGCGGTCAGCGCGTTCAGCGGCAGGGTCGCCGCCGCCACCGCGTCGACCGACCTCGGCGCCCGCGCCACCGCGTCCGTGTCGACGACGACGTACTCGGCGTGCGTGCCCAACGGCTTGACCGGGCCGTAGTGGAGCGCGACCACCTCGTCGCCGACGCTCCACGAGGTGGCCGCGCCCGTCGCGTCCACCGTCCCGGCCACGTCCCAGCCGAGTCCGATCCGCTCACCCGCGCCGCCGAAGACCCCCGCCCGCACCCCGGCGTCCACCGGGTTCAGCGCGGCCCCCGCGACCTTGATCCTTACCTGCCTCGCCGCCGGCTCGGGCATCTCCGTCTGCACGACCCGCACGACCTCGGGCCCGCCGAACGTCGTCACCACCACTGCTCGCATGACCGTTGACTCCCCATAAATCACTGATTGCTTCGGTATCTCCTCAGCTGTCAGCAACCCTAGGAAGAGTTACTATCCATCGGGAAGTAGTTACCCAGAAGTGCGTACATACCCCGGAGGTGAGCCATGGCGACCACGACGGCGGCCCAGCGGCGCGAAGAGGCCCGCGCCGAGTACGACGCGTTCCTCAAGAGCTGCCCCACCAACCAGCTCCTGGACCGGCTCAGCGACAAGTGGGTCAGCCTCGTCGTCTCCGCCCTCGCAGCCGGCCCCCACCGCTACAGCGACCTCGCCCGCAAGCTCGCCGGCGTCAGCCCCAAGATGCTCACGCAGACCCTGCGTTCACTGGAACGCGACGGCATCCTCACCCGTACGGTCACCCCGTCCGTCCCGGTCCGCGTCGACTACGAACTCACCGAACTGGGCCGCAGCCTGAGCCTGCTGCTGCTGGCGGTGAAGGACTGGGCGGAGACGCACATCGAGGAGGTCTGGGAGGCACGGGAGCAGTACGACGCCGGGGACGCGGCGGCTTCCTAGGCCTGTCCGTCGCAGCGGGCCCGCGTCCGAACATCGGCCGTGAACCGGACCTCGTCGTCCTGGCGGGCTACTACTCGGACCGTGTCGGTGTCCGTGTCCCCGTCCGCGTTCAGGGGCCGGGCCTCTGTCCAGCACGGGGTGTCGAACTCGACGTAACGGCGGAAGGCCGTCTCCATGGTGACGGGCAGGACGGGCGCGGGATGCCGTACCGCCTGGGCGGCCTGGCGGGCGGCCTCGATGAGCAGCATGCCCGGGGACGTGGTCGACGGCGTGGTCGAAGCACTTGGGATGGCGGGTGTCGACCCGCAGCTGCCAGCGGTCCGCGCAGTCCGTCGGGGACAGGACGACGTCCTCGGTGCGGTCCCGTCCGACCGTCTTGGCCGGGGCGGGCGCCGGTGGCGGTACCGCCGCGGCCATCGCGCGGGCGGGGTCCATCCGCTCGCCGCGGAGCCGGTCGTACACGGCCGGCGCCTGGACGGTGAAGCGCGAGCGGGCCCGGGCGCGAACGGCGCCGTCGCGCACCAGGTCGACGTCCATGGTCATGGCGGCCACCCGGCTGCGCCTGCGCGCGATGTCGCTGCAGGTCACCCGCAGTTCGGGCAGCGCCGGCCCGGGGCGAAGGGCCTCGGGCGCGAGGTCGAACCCGTACTCCTCCCAGACCAGTCCGCCTCAAGTACTGGACAGCGGCCGTCGTCGCCGCCATCGCCGCCACGCCCTTCGTGACCACCGCCGTCATCCCCGCGGGCGACGTCCGCATGTCCAACGAGCCCTCCGTCTCCGGACTGCACCTCTGGTTCGCGTACGTCTTCCCGCCCGCCCGCCTGCTCGACTTCCTGCTCGGCATCCTCGTCGCCCGCGCGGTGCTGCTGGGCCGCTGGCGGGACATCGGCATGGTGTGGTCGGGCCTGCTCCTCGTGGCGAGCTACGCGGTCGCCGAACTCCCGGAGGTGCCCTACCTGTTGGCCCAGCGCGCGGTGTGCGTGGTGCCCTGCGTCCTGCTGATCGCGGCCGGCGCCGTCGCGGACGCCGAGGGCCGGTTCACCCTCTTCCGCAACCGCGCGATGACCTGGCTCGGCGAGGTCTCCTTCGCCTTCTACCTGCTGCTCTTCGTCGTACTGGCCGAGGGCCGCAAGCTACTCGGCCCTGACCTGGACTCCGTACCGGCCGCGATCGCCGTGCTCGCCGCCGAATGCGCGGTGGCGGTCCTGCTCGCCTGGGCCCTGTACGAGTGGGTGGAGAAGCCGATCGTCCGCCGCTGGTCCCGCCCCCGCGCAGGCGTTCACACCTCGCCCGCCCGCAGCCGCGCCACCTGAGCCGCGCTGAACTCCGTCGTACGCCGCATGTGGTCGACCACCAGCCCGAGTTGGGCGTCGTCGAGATCGTCGAAAAGGGCGTACCAGCCGCCCCCCAGCCGTTCCCACACCCGCCCGAACTCGGCGATCCGTTCCGGCACGGTCGCCACCAGCACCCGCCGCCGGTCGGCCGCGTCCCGCTCCCGTACGACGTACCCCGCCCGCTCCAGTCGGTCCACCAGCCGCGTCGCCGACCCGGTCGTCAGCCCGGTCAGATCGGCGACGCGGCCGGTCGTCACCGGCCCGCCCTCCAGCGTGAGCAGGTTCAGACACTGCAGGTCGGTGGCGTGCAGCCCGAGATGGTCGGCGACCGCGTGATTGAACAGGGCGTACGACGCCAGGTACCGGCGGGAGACGGTGGACAGCTCCGCCAACAACCGCTCACGCGCCTCACCGGCCATCGCCTCGCCGTCCCTCGACCTACCAGCCATCGCCTCGCCGGCCACCCGGTCCGCCTCTCCTCCGCGCCGCGCAGAGATCGAACGACGCAGCCGCCGGAGCGAGTGCGGCGCCGTCGCCCGCTCAGAAGTAGTACTCGTCCCCGGTGTCCAGGACCAGCACCCGCTGCCGGTCGTTGGCCCGGTTCAGGTCCACCACCCCGCCGTTCCACACCGTGTCGATCTCCAGCAGCACCTCCGACGGCGCCCCCCGCAGCCGTACCCTCAGCTCCACCCGCTCCCCCAGCCCGTCCGCGGCCAGCGCCCCCACCCGGCACAGCACCACCCGCAGCCCGGACCGCGCACAGCCGCCCGGCAGCACCTGCCGCAACGCCAACGGCTCCGACCAGCGCAGCCGCACCGTCGCGTCCGACACGGCGGACGGCCCGTGATTGCGCGGCGTGAACCTCACATCGACGACCCCCGAGGCCATGGCCGCCGACCCGTGAAAGGCCAGGTCGGCCTCAGGACCATCGCCGGCCGAGGCAGCCGGAGCCACCCCACCCACCGCCACCGCAGCCGCAGCCCCGCACACCGCAAGACACCGCAGAACCCGCTCCCGCATACCACCACTCCTCAGTCAGCAGTCAGCCGTGGTCATACGGGATGTATCCCACGCGGGGCGCCCCGCAGGTGCGGCCCATCAGGTGACACATGACGCCCCGCGCACGCATGGCAAGCTGGCGCGCATGCTCGTCCTGCGCTCCGCCGCCCTCTTCGTCGTCGCCGCGCTCTTCGAGATCGGCGGCGCCTGGCTGGTCTGGCAGGGCGTGCGCGAGCACCGCGGCCTGCTGTGGATCGGCGCGGGCGTCCTGGCCCTCGGCGCGTACGGCTTCGTCGCCACCCTCCAGCCCGACGCGAACTTCGGCCGCATCCTCGCCGCCTACGGCGGTGTCTTCGTCGCCGGCTCCCTGGCCTGGGGGATGGCCGCGGACGGGTACCGCCCGGACCGCTGGGACGTCACGGGCGCCCTGATCTGCCTCGCGGGCATGGCGGTGATCATGTACGTGCCGCGGGGCGACTGAGCGGACGCGGGTGGGGTCGGCTCAGGACGGCTCCTCGGGCAGCAGCCCCAGCTGCCCCAGGAAGTCCATCTCGTCGAAGTAGAGCCGGTAGTCGACGATCCGTCCGTCCGCCACGGTGGCGATGTCCACGCCGCGGATCCTGATCTGCTTCTGGGTCGGCGGGAGCGTCTCCCCGTTGGGCAGCTGCAGCGGCCCGGTGTTGCGCCCGCTGAAGAACCCCTCGTCGATGGCCGTGTCACCGACCTCGTACGCGTGCAGCGTCTCGAACGTGGCCTCGGGGACCGCCTCCGTCATCTGCCGCCAGTACTCGACGATGTTGTCGCGCCCGCGGATCTCCCCCTCGTCGGGGGTGAAGGCGACCGCGTCGTCGGCGTACAGCTCGCCGATGACCTTCAGATCCGGGTGCGCGGTGAGCGCGTCCGTGAGCCGGTCCATGACCTCACGTGCCTGTCCCATCGATCCACCTCCTGAACCGCGGATCACCCACCTCATTGTCCCACCGGGGCCGCGCACGGGCAGACCGGAGAACGAGACGCCGAACCACCCGGTTGCCCCACACACCTAAGCTGGCCGGAAAGGTCCGTCCCGCACCGTCCGAGGAGCAGCCCATGGCCACCGCAGCCCCGTCCGCCGCGTCCCGCATCGCCGTCGTCACCGGTGCGAGCAGCGGAATCGGCGCCGCCACGGCACGCCGGCTCGCCGAGGCCGGCTACCGCGTCGTCCTGACCGCCCGCCGCAAGGACCGCATCGAGGCGCTGGCCCAGGAGCTCAACGCGGCCGGCCACCAGGCGACGGCGTACGCCCTCGACGTCACCGACCGCCCCGCCGTGGACGAGTTCGCGACGGCCTTCGCGTCGATCGGCGTGCTGGTCAACAACGCCGGCGGTGCCCTCGGCGCCGACCCGGTCGCCACCGGCGACCCGGCCGACTGGCGCACGATGTACGAGACGAACGTCATCGGCACCCTCAACCTGACCCAGGCCCTGCTCCCCAAGCTGGACGCGAGCGGCGACGGCACGATCGTCGTCGTCTCCTCGACCGCCGGCCACGGCACGTACGAGGGCGGTGCGGGCTATGTCGCCGCCAAGCACGGCGCCCACGTCCTCGCCGAGACGCTCCGCCTGGAGATCGTCGGCCGCCCGATCCGCGTCATCGAGATCGCCCCCGGCATGGTCAGGACGGACGAGTTCGCCCTCACCCGCTTCGCCGGCGACAAGGAGAAGGCCGAGAAGGTCTACGAGGGCGTCGCGGAACCCCTGACGGCCGACGACGTGGCCGACACCATCGCCTGGACGGTCACCCGCCCCAGCCACGTCAACATCGACCTCCTGATCGTCCGCCCCCGCGCCCAGGCGTCGAACACGAAGGTCCACAGGGACCTCTGATGCCCCCCACCGACGACGAACGTCGGCGCCTGGACGAGGAGAAGAAGAACGAACGCAAGATGTGGTGGTGGCTCGCCTACTTCCTCTTCGGCATCCACATCGTCGCCTTCGTCATGATCTACGCGGTGACGCACGCGCCGAAATGAGAAGGGTGCGGCTCTTCTGCAGTGAGCTGGTGATGCCGTGCGCCGTTGCCGTTCGTGGCCGGACGGCGGATCCTCGTGTCCAGGGACGTGGTCTTGGAGGCGGCGATGGTGTCGTGGTTGGAGGAGCCTGATCGGCGGGAGGCTGCCGCGCGGGAGGAGATCGCCGAACTGCGGGACCGCATCGAGGAGTTGACCAAGCGTCTTGCTGAGCGGGAGGAGGTGCTGTCCCGGCTGGAGGTCACACGGGAGACGATGACCGAGGTCCTGTCCGGTGACGGGACGGTCACGGTTGCCGGGGCGGATGCGGATGCCGGCGGGGCGGGGGGTGAGGAGTACCGGTCCCCGGAGGGATCGCCGGTCGGAGTGCGGCTGGTGCCGCAGTGGAATGGCCACGCTGGCCGTCGTCCACGACGCGGATCCGGCTCCGCGGCGGCCGCACGACATCATCGCCCCGCACCAAGGCCGCACCACCCGCCGCACGCCACGCAAAGGGCCCAAGGCCCGCGCGCAATGGCTCACCGTTTCGGTTCAACACGACGCCGACCACGTCATTGCCGCCGCGTTCGACCAGGCAGAAGCCCGTGATCCGCAGCACCGCCGGTGCTGGGTGGTACTGGGTGAATCAGCTCGAGCTGGTGGGCGGCGCCGTCGACCAGTACCACCCAGCACCGGCGGTACGACAAGGCCCTCGATGCCGGATGGCCGATCGCCAGCGGCATCGTCGAAGGAGCAGCACGTCATCTGGTGGCCGACCGTCTTGATATCACCGGCAGTCGGTGGAGCGTCCCCGGAGCCGAAGCCGTTCTGACCCTCCGGGCCCTCATCAGCAACGGCGACTTCCCGCAGTACTGGACCTTCCACACCCGCAGAGAACGCGAACGCCTCTACCCCCGACCCGGCCAGCACGACTACGAACTCCTGGCCTGACCGGCGCGCTCACTTCAAAAGCGCCGCACCCAATGTGCCGACCCGTGGCTGCGCCTGAAGCCGTCCAGTGGTTGGGGCCCGGCGACGGCATCCGCGACAGCGATGCTCGGGGTGTTCTTCGGCGCGATGCAGGTGTCCGTCGCCGCGTATGCCGTCGGACGCGGCACGCCGGACGCGGCAGCTCTGCTCTATTTCGTCTCCAACTGCACCAATCTGGTGGGAGGTTGGGCCTACGGAGCATGGCGCCACGGTGGCTCACCCCGGCGCCGCCAGGCCGCAGCCGCCGCCTGCCTCACCCTCGCGAGCCTCCCGCTGACCTTCCTCGACGCGCCCCTCGCGGTCGGCGCCACCCTCGCCCTGACCGGACTCGCCGTGCCGGTCCTCCTGATCCTCGCCTCCGTCCTCACCGAGTCGTCGGTCCCGCGCGCCGTCCTCACCCAGGCGTTCACCTGGGGCAACTCCGCAAGCGCGGCAGGAATAGCAGGCGCCGCGGCGGTCGCGGGGCGGGTGGTGGACACGGGCGGTGCGCACGCCGGTTTCGGCGTGGCGGCGGGGGCTGCGGTGGTGATGACGGTCCTGGCGCTCAGCGGTCTGCGGGACTCATCACCGGACGTGCCGAAGTCGTCCGCGCCCCTCCTGGGCTGACCAGCGATCTCACTCAGGAAGAGCTACACCCAAATGAGAAGTACCCGGCGCGACCGAGACATAGAGTCCCAGTGCGTGAACAGACACATACCGTTCTCCCGGCTGCACAACTTCCGTGATCTGGGCGGCTACCGGATCCCGCACGGACTCCGCATCCGCCCCGGCCGTCTCTACCGCGCCGACTCCCTCGGCAAGCTGAGCCCCGGCACACCGGACTGGGACCGCTTCCTGTCCCTGGGCATCCGCACGGTCATCGACCTCCGCCACCCCTGGGAGATCGAGGCCCAAGGCCGTATCCCGTCGCACCCCTCCTTCACGTACCACAACCTCAGCATCGAGCACCGCTCCTACAACCAGGCGGTGCAGACCCCCGACGTGGACCCCGGCCCCTACCTGGTGGAGCGCTACATGGAGGTCGCGGAGGACGGCACGAAGGAGATCCGCAGGGCGCTGGAACTGATAGCGGAAGCGGACGCCCCCTTGGTCTTCCACTGCGCCTCGGGCAAAGACCGCACGGGCCAGCTGGCGGCCCTGGTCCTGGCTCTCCTGGGCGTCCCGGAGACAGTGATCACGGAGGACTTCAGCCTCACGGAACTGGCGACACCGGCTCTGCTGGCCGACTGGAAGGCACGCAACGACGGCCGAAGCCCGGCCTGGCCGGGCTTCGGCCGGGCCCCTGCGTCGGTGATGCGCCTGTTCCTCGCCTCGATGAAGTCCCGCCACGGCTCGTTCGAGGCGTACGTCACCCAGGCCCTGGGCATGGACGCGCAGGCCCTCTCGGACACCCTCCGCAAGACCCTCCTCGAACCGCCCCCCACCACCCACCCGACCTTGACCTATCGCAAGGCCACCCCGGCCGACGCGAAGCTCCTGGTCCGCCTCCGCGACACGGCGGCCCTGTGGCAACTGGCCCGCGGCATCCGCCAATGGCAGCCCGGCGAAAAGGACGAGACCCACTTCCGCACCCGCATGGAAGAGGGCGAGGTCTGGCTCGCGTACGCGGACCAGAGCCCGGCCGGCGCCTGGGAACTCTGGTGGACCGACCCGGCGGCCTGGGGCCCCGGCCCACCCGACGCGGGCTACATCCACCGCCTGATGGCCACCCCGCACACGGCTCCGCCGGGAACGGGCCGCCGCATGCTGGCAGAGGCGGAATCCCGCATCACAGCAACAGGCCGCCCGTACGCCCGCCTCGACTGCCTCGCCTCCAACCCCCGCCTGCGCGCGTACTACGAGTCGGCGGGCTACACGGTCGTAGGCGAACAGCGGGCAAAGGAGGGCGGGTTGGGCAGCCCGTACGCGGTCGTATTGCTGGAGAAACGGCTGCGGTAACTCACAGGAGTGAACCAAGTCGATCACCCGCACGTCGCTCGAACTCCGCACCTAGGCTCGCGCCACCACGTCAACACGACGGCCCTCGACCGGGATACCGCCCGGTCGAGGGCCTGACCAGCAAGGAAGGAATGCGCTTCCTCATGGCTGAATGCGAGCCTATCGCCCACCAGTTCATGGACCTCACGGTCCCGGAGTACGCGTACATGTTCGGCTTCTTGCAGGCGGATGGGCACCTACAGCGAGGCGTAGGGCAGAAGGGCAAGTTGTCCGTGGAGATCAACGCGCGAGACATCGGTCTTCTCTACAAGTTCCAGAAACTGACGCCGTACTACGGCAGCATCACCGAGCGCACCCGGTCCACGAACTTCGCCGAGACCCATCGATCAGCGGTCTGGAGCCTGTGCTCGCTCGAAGCAAGGACCAAACTCAACGAAGTCGGTCTGCCGTACGGCCGCAAGTCGAAGACGATCACTCCACCACGCGTCGAGTTCTCCCGCCGCGACTATCTCCGAGGCGTCATCGACGCCGACGGCTCGGTGGGACACACAAGTCAGGGCTTCCCCTTCATCTCCCTGACCACGGCCAGCACGGCCATCGGCGCCTACCTGTGCTTCTACGCAAGGGAGATCACAGGAGCCGAACGCACCCTCAAGCGCAACAGCCGAGACGGCATCCACAACATCCTCTACACGAAGGAAGCAGCGCAGGCACTCGGCGCCCGCCTGTACTACCCCGGTTGCCTGTCACTTGACCGGAAACTGAACGCCGCGGAATCACTCGTGACATGGGTCCGGCCAGCGGAGCTGAAAGTAAAGCCTCCGCGCATTCAATGGACGCCAGAGCAGGACAGAATCCTGCTCGCAGCACCGAAGCTCTCGCACGCCGCCGCCGAGCTGGGCTACTCCCAGAGCGCTTGCCAAGTCCGCCGTTGGAAACTGCAGCACGGCGTAGTACCGCTGCCCGACTGACCGGTTCGCGTGGGGCACGGCGGACATTCGCCGCGCCCCACGCCGTATCTAGCCCTTCACGCAGATGAACTGCTTCAGCTTCGCCACGACCTCGACCAGGTCCCGCTGCTGCTCCATCACCTGGTCGATGTTCTTGTAAGCGCCCGGAATTTCATCGAGCACGCCAGAGTCCTTACGGCACTCCACTCCACGTGTCTGCTCCTCCAGGTCCCGCACCGTGAAGTGACGCTTCGCCGCATTCCGGCTCATGCGCCGACCCGCCCCATGTGAGGCCGAGTTGAAGGCCTTCTCGTTGCCGAGCCCTTTCACGATGTACGAGCTGGTGCCCATCGAGCCCGGGATGATCCCGTACTCGCCGGAACCCGCCCGGATCGCTCCCTTGCGGGTGACCAGCAGGTCCACACCCTCGTACCGTTCCTCGGCCACGTAGTTGTGGTGACAGCTGACCTCCGTCTCGAAGGTCGGCTTCGCCTTCTTGAACTCCCTCTGGATCACATCCTTCAGGAGCCCCATCATGATCGCGCGGTTGTACTTGGCGTACTCCTGCGCCCAGTACAGGTCGTGCCTGTACGCCGCCATCTGCGGGGTGTCAGCGACGAAGACGGCGAGGTCTCGGTCGACTAGGCCCTGATTGTGCGGGAGCTTCTGAGCGACGCCGATGTGGTACTCGGCCAGCTCCTTGCCGATGTTCCGGGACCCGGAGTGCAGCATGAGCCAGACCGAATTTGACTGATCAAGACAAAGTTCGATCATGTGGTTGCCGCTTCCAAGTGAACCCATCTGCTTTTCCGCCCGCTCGTGACGGAACTTGACCGCTTCGGCCACCCCGTCGAACCGACCCCAGAAGTCGTCCCACCCACCGGTCGCGAAGCCGTGCAGCCGCCCCGGATCGACGGGGCTGTCATGCATCCCCCGCCCCACCGGAATGGCCTGCTCGATCTTCGACCGGAGCCGCGACAGATCCCCGGGAAGGTCATTGGCGGTCAGCGAGGTCTTCACGGCAGACATCCCGCACCCGATGTCCACCCCCACCGCCGCAGGACACACCGCCCCCCGCATCGCGATGACCGACCCGACCGTCGCACCCTTCCCGTAGTGCACGTCGGGCATCACGGCCAGCCCCTTGATCCACGGCAGGGTCGCCACGTTCCGCAGCTGCTGGAGCGCGCCCTCGTCGACCGTCGCCGGGTCGGTCCACATGCGGATCGGAACCTTCGCGCCCGGCATTTCCACGTACGACATATCGTCCTCATTCCCCCGGAACCACAACAGAAGTCTTGAATCGCAAAACCGGCGCCAAGGTCTACGTAAGGGACAACGGACCGGCGTCCACGGCCATGCGTGCGATACACATTGTCTCCAGGGCAGGCCCCCGTGCGGCAAGCGATTAACCAGCGGGGACACTGAAGAACCCGGCACCGAGCCACCGTTGAGAGGAGCCTGACCGTGCAGCGGAAGGCGTACGTATCCGGCGTCGCCGCACTCCTCGCGGCCCTGCTGGCCGGCTGCACCGGCAGCTCGGGAGACGGCGGTACGACGGACGACGCGAACCCGGGCGACGCCGGCACGGCATCCGCCGCGGCCCAGCCCGGCAAGTACCGCGTCCTCCCGGAACCCTGCGGCGCGGTCAGCCAGGGCACCCTCGACTCGCTCCTGCCCGGCATCAAGCAGCTCACGGACGAGGAGCAGCGGCAGAGCGCGTACGCGGGCGAGGCCACGCTCACCTTCGACACGGACCGCAAGGTCGGCTGCCGTTGGAAGGTCGAGTCCACGGACGCCACCGACCACCTGCTCGTCGACTTCGAGCGGGTCGTCTCGTACGACACCTCCGTCAGCGACGACACCCAGGCGCAGCAGCTGTTCGCGACGAAGGAGGAGGAGGCCGACCTCCCCGCGGCGAGCTCCAGCGCCGCGTCCGACGTCGAAACCGGCGCCACCGGCGGCACGAGCACCGGGAGCCCCGCCGCCACCCCCACCGACGCCGCCTCCGCGTCCGCCGTCCCCTCCCCCTCGGGCTCCTCCTCCCCCACCTCCACGATCTCCGTCGCCCCGACTGACCTCCAGCCCCGTCTCCTCGACGATCTCGGCGACGAGGCGTTCCTGGACGACGTGTTGAGCAGTTCCGGTTCGACGGTCCAGCAGCGCACGGTGACTGTGGCGTTCCGCACGTCGAACGTGATCGTGACGATCGCGTACGAGGAGCAGCCGACGACGATCGGTGTGACCCCGGACAGCAAGGAAATGCAGGACAAGGCCCGGAAACTGGCCGCTCAGCTGGCGGAGACACTGGCCGGCTAGCGGCCCTTCACAGCCCTCTCACGCCCGCGCACAAAGCGACGGAAGCGAGGCCGCGCAACTCCCTCACCGCGTACCGTGGCCCCTCGGACCAGATCCGACGGCAGGAACCACAAGCGTCATGAGTGAAGGAACCATGCAGCGACCAGCACAGGTAGACCAGCGTGACGAGCGGGACCAGCGCGATGGGCGGGCCAAGCGCCTCGGCCGCGTCCTTGTCTGCGCGGCCGCCGTCCCCGTGATGCTGATCGCCGCCGGCTGCTCCTCGGACTCCGGCTCCGACGACACCGGCGGCAAGAGCGCGGACACCGCCGCGTCGGCCTCCGCGAGCCCCTCACCGACGGTGCAGGCGGCGGCGTACAAGTCGCTCCCGAAGCCGTGTGCGGTGTTCTCGAAGAAGACCTTGGGCGAACTGGTGCCGAAGGCGCCGAAGTCGGGCAAGGAGGTCACCTCGGACGATGCGTCCGCGCGTGCCAGTTGCTCGTGGAGCAGCCTCGACAACAACGGCGTGAAGGGCTCCCAGTTCCGCTGGCTGAGCGTGTCCCTGCTCCGTTTCGACTCGGACGCCTCGCTCGGTGCGGGGGACAAGCAGGCGCAGTCGTACTACGACAGTCAGGTCCAGGACGCCCAGGCGGTGGACGGCGCGAAGAACGCGAAGTCGCAGCCGGTGTCCGGGACGGGCGACGCGGCGACGACGGTGACGTACGACCTGAAGAAGAAGGAGGGCTCCTTCAAGCAGCAGACGGTCGTCACGCGCGTCGAGAACGTCGTCATCACAGTCGACTACAACGGCGCGGGCCTCGCCGGCGAGAAGACCCCGAGCGCGGCGACGCTGACGAAGCTCGCGCAGAAGGCGGCCAAGGAGGCGGTGGCGTCGGTGTCCTCGGCGAACGGCGAGGGATCCGGCACGGGGACGGATACGGGATCCGGTACGGATACGGGCGCGAGCCCCTCCCCGTCCAAGTCCGCGTCCAAGTCCGCGTCACCGTCGGCCTCTGCGTCCAAGTCGGCCGCGCAGAAGAGCTGACGAAGGTCACAACCAGGGCTGCCGAAACCTACCGGCCGCCCGTACGCCGCACACATGTGCCACTCTGTTGCGCGCAACAACACGCACGATGGGGAGGGGAGTACGGGTGGCCGCGCCCATTCAGCTCACACGGACGCACCGGATTCTCATCGGCGTGGTCGTCGCCGGTGCGGTGGTCATCGCGGGTATCGGCTTCGCCGGTTCGTACGCGGCGGTCCGTGAACTTGCCCTCAAGAAGGGCTTCGGGAACTTCAGTTACGTCTTCCCGATCGGCATCGACGCGGGCATCTGTGTCCTGCTCGCCCTGGACCTGCTCCTCACCTGGATCCGGATCCCGTTCCCCCTGCTCCGCCAGACGGCGTGGCTGCTGACGGCGGCGACGATCGCCTTCAACGGCGCGGCGGCCTGGCCGGACCCGCTGGGCGTGGGCATGCACGCGGTGATCCCGGTCCTGTTCGTCGTCTCGGTCGAGGCAGCCCGGCACGCGATCGGCCGCATGGCCGACATCACGGCCGACAAGCACATGGAGGGAGTCCGCCTCACTCGCTGGCTCCTCTCCCCCGGCCCCACGTTCCTCCTCTGGCGCCGCATGAAGCTGTGGGAGCTGCGCTCCTACGAGCAGGTCATCAAGCTGGAGCAGGAACGTCTCGTCTACCAGGCCCGCCTCCGCTCCCGCTTCGGCCGCGCATGGCGCCGCAAGGCCCCGGTGGAGTCCCTGATGCCGCTGCGCCTGGCCAAGTACGGCGTCCCCCTGGCCCGAACAGCCGCGGCGGGCCTGGCAGCGGCAGGCATAGAACCGGCCTTGCTACCCCCGGCCCCGCAGCAGGCGGCCTTGGACACGGCGTCGGCTGCCGAGGCGGCCCCACAATCCGCCGCAGCTGCGGGCAGTCGTGCCGCCGGGGCGGCACGGGTGGGCGCAGTGGCACCGCTCAGCGGGCAGCACCTCCAGCCCGGCAGCAACGCCCACCCCGAGCAACTGTCCCACGCACCAGCGCAGGACGCACCGACCCAGGACGCGCCCGCAGAGGACGAGAGCCCCTGGTTCAACGCCCCCCAACAGGTCGACTACCAGGGCGGCTACAACCCCGCGTACAACCCCCAAGAGCAGTACGACCAGTGGTACGCCGAGCAGCAGCAGGCCGAGCAGTACGAGGAGCAGTACCTCCAGGAACCCCCCTCGGCCGAGCCCTCGCCGGAGGAGACCGGCAGCTTCCCCATCCCGGTGAGCCCCGGCCGCACCCGCGACCTGGGCGTGGGCGGCGGCACCCCGGCCACGGAGCCGGACGAGGAGTCGTACTACCAGGTCTTCAAGCAGTCGATAAACGGCAGCGGTTACCCGACGCCGAGCCAGTTCAGCTACGACGTGGAAGCGACCTACGGCTCCCCCATCCCGGACTCCGAGGCCAAGCGCATGGTCATGCGCTTCCAGAACCGTCACGCGGCGGAGCTGGAGGAGGACCACATCGCCTGACCCACCCGTGTACGACGGAGGGGGGGGGGGGGGGGGGGGGGGGGGGGGGGCCGGCGGCGCGCGCCGGCCCCCCCCCCCCCCCGCCCCCCCCCCCCCCCCCCCCCCCCCCCGCCCCCCG
>NZ_JBIAHG010000015.1:167709-196247 GCF_042870385.1 Streptomyces sp. NPDC006602
CCGGACGCCGAGCCCACCCTCTGGGTCCGGCGCTACCACAACCGCCCCGGGGGGGGGGGGGGGGCCCCCCCCCACCCCCCCCCCCCCCCCCCCCGGGGGGGGGGGCCCCGGGGCCCCCCCCCGCCCCCCCCCTCCGTCGTAGAACCCGGGCCTACTCCCCGAGCAGCGCCCGCACCCGCTCCTGCCCCACCGCCAGCAGCAGCGTGGGCAGCCGGGGTCCGGTGTCCCGCCCGACGAGCAGGTGGTAGAGCAGGGCGAAGAAGGACCGCTGGGCGGTCTTGATCTCCGCGGGCAGCTCCTTCGGCGTCGCGTCCGCCGGGAACCCGGCCTGCACCTTGGGCACGCCGTAGACGAGGTGGGTCAGCCCGTCCAGCGACCACTGCGAGGCCAGCCCGTCGAGGAGCAGCCGCAGGGACCCCTGTGCCTGCTCGTCGAGGGACTTCAGCAGCTCGACGTCGGGTTCGTCCCGCACGATGGTCCGCTGGTCGGCGGGCACCTGCGTGTTGATCCACGCCTCGGCCTTGTCGTACCGCGGCCGGGCCTCGTCGAGGGAGCCGAGCGGGTTGGACGGGTCGAGTTCGGAGAGGATCCGCAGGGCCTGGTCCTCGTGTCCGGCGGTGATGTCGGCGACGGAGGCCAGGGTCCGGTACGGCAGTGGCCGAGGCGTCCGCGGCAGCTCACCGCCCGCGGTCCCGACGGCACGCGAGTGAGCCGCCACGTCGCCCGGCAGGGCGGACCCTTCCGCGACCTTCGCGTCCAGCTTGTCCCACTCGTCGTAGAGCCGCTGGATCTCCTGGTCGAAGGCGATCTTGAAGGACTGGTTGGGCCGGCGCCGGGCGTACAGCCACCGCAGGAGCTGCGGCTCCATGATCTTCAGGGCGTCGCCGGGGGTCGGCACCCCGCCCCTGGACGACGACATCTTCGCCATCCCGGAGATGCCCACGAACGCGTACATCGGTCCGATGGGCTGCTTGCCGCCGAAGATCCCGACGATCTGCCCGCCCACCTGGAAGGACGACCCCGGGGACGAGTGGTCGACGCCGCTCGGCTCGAAGACGACACCCTCGTAGGCCCACCGCATCGGCCAGTCGACCTTCCAGACCAGCTTGCCGCGGTTGAACTCGTTCAGCCGGACGGTCTCGGAGAAACCGCAGGCGGTGCAGGTGTACGTCAGCTCGGTGCTGTCGTCGTCGTACGAGGTGACCGTCGTCAGGTCCTTCTCGCAGTTGCCGCAGTAGGGCTTGTACGGGAAGTACCCGGCGGACCCGGAGCTGCCGTCGTCCTCACTGGCGGCCCCCGACCCCTCGGCAGCCTCCAGCTCGGCCGCGTCGAGAGGCTTCTGCGACTGCTTGCCCGGGGCCTTCTTGGTCCGGTACCGGTCGAGGATCGCGTCGATCTCGCCGCGGTGCCTGATGGCGTGCAGGATCTGCTCGCGGTACACACCCGAGGTGTACTGCGCGGTCTGGCTGATCCCGTCGAACTCGACGCCCAGCTCGGCGAGCGAGTCGGTCATGGCGGCCTTGAAGTGCTCGGCCCAGTTCGGGTGCGAGGACCCCTTGGGCGCGGGCACGGAGGTCAGCGGCTTGCCGATGTGCTCGGCCCACGAGTCGTCGACCCCGGCGACACCGGCCGGCACCTTGCGGTACCGGTCGTAGTCGTCCCAGGAGATCAGGTGCCGGACCTGGTGGCCCCGCCGCCTGATCTCGTCGGCGACGAGGTGCGGGGTCATGACCTCCCGCAGGTTCCCCAGGTGAATGGGGCCGGAGGGCGAGAGCCCCGACGCGACGACTACCGGTTTGCCCGGGGCCCGACGCTCCGACTCCTCGATGACCTCATCCGCGAAACGGGAGACCCAGTCGGTGGTCTCGGTGCTCTGAGCCACGATCGGCACGTCCTCTTTTTGAAGGTTCCTGAAGGTTTCACACGAGCAGCCGGTACGGTCGCACGGCTGACGCTCCATTCTCCCAGACCACCTCGCGCCCGGGAAAACCGCTTTACGCCCCATGGGATACTGGGCGTGCCCACCAGTTCCCACGAGGAGAACGGCACCCATTCCTATGGCCCCGGTCACGTCCCTCACCGCTTCCGTCAACCAGCGCCTCGCGTCCGCCCTCTCGGCTGCCCTGCCGGAGGCCGGTTCCGTCGACCCGCTGCTGCGCCGAAGCGACCGGGCGGACTTCCAGGCCAACGGGATCCTGGCCCTCGCGAAGAAGGCGAAGGCGAACCCGCGGGAGCTGGCGACGCAGGTCGTCTCCCAGGTGGTCACCGATGATGTGATCAAGGACATCGAGGTCTCCGGCCCCGGCTTCCTGAACATCACGCTCACGGACGGCGCGATCACCGAGAACCTGGCCGCGCGGTACGCCGACCCCGACCGCCTCGGTGTCCCCTTCGCCGAGAACCCGGGCACGACGGTCGTCGACTACGCCCAGCCGAACGTGGCGAAGGAGATGCACGTCGGCCACCTGCGTTCCGCGGTGATCGGCGACGCGGCGGTCCATCTCCTGGAGTTCACCGGCGAGACGGTGGTGCGCAGGCACCACATCGGCGACTGGGGCACCCAGTTCGGCATGCTCATCCAGTACCTGGACGAGCACCCGCACGAGCTGGACCACAAGGACACCCAGGTGAGCGGCGAGGAGGCGATGTCCAACCTCGACCGTCTCTACAAGGCCGCGCGGAAGCACTTCGACTCCGACGAGGAGTTCAAGACCAGGGCCCGTCGCCGGGTGGTCGACCTCCAGGCGGGGGACCCGCACACCCTCGCCACCTGGCAGAAGTTCGTGGACGAGTCGAAGATCTACTTCTTCTCCGTCTTCGACAAACTGGACATGGAGATCCGGGACGCGGACATCGTCGGCGAGTCCGGCTACAACGACATGCTCGCGGAGACCTGCCGCCTCCTGGAGGAGTCCGGCGTCGCGGTCCGCTCCGAGGGCGCCCTCTGCGTCTTCTTCGACGACGTCAAGGGTCCGGACGGCAACCCGGTCCCGCTCATCGTCAAGAAGTCGGACGGCGGCTACGGCTACGCGGCGACCGACCTCTCGGCGATCCGCGACCGCGTCTTCAACCTGAAGGCGAACACCCTCCTCTACGTCGTCGACGCCCGCCAGTCCCTCCACTTCAAGATGGTCTTCGAGACCGCGCGGCGGGCCGGCTGGCTGAACGACGACGTCCATGCGGTCCAGCTCGCCTTCGGCACGGTCCTCGGCAAGGACGGCAAGCCGTTCAAGACGCGTGAGGGCGAGACGATCCGGCTGGTGGACCTGCTCGACGAGGCGATCGAGCGCGCCTCGGCGGTCGTACGGGAGAAGGCGCAGGACCTCTCCGAGGAGGAGATCGCCGAGCGCGGCACCCAGGTGGGCATCGGTGCGGTGAAGTACGCGGACCTGTCGACGTCGGCGAACCGGGACTACAAGTTCGACCTGGACCAGATGGTCTCGCTGAACGGCGACACGTCCGTCTACCTCCAGTACGCGTACGCCCGTATCCAATCGATCCTCCGCAAGGCCGGGGACGTACGCCCCTTTGCGCACCCGGAGCTCGAACTGGCCGACGCGGAGCGGGCGCTCGGCCTGCACGTGGACGCCTTCGCGGAGACGGTGGCGGAGGCGGCGTCGGAGTACGCCCCGCACAAGATGACGGCGTACCTGTACCAGCTGGCGTCCCTCTACACGACCTTCTACGACAAGTGCCCGGTGCTGAAGGCCGAGTCGCCGGCGCAGGTGGAGAACCGCCTCTTCCTCTGCGACGTCACGGCCCGCACGCTGCACCGCGGCATGACCCTGCTGGGCATCCGGACGCCCGAGCGGCTCTGAGGCACGCCGAGACAGGCGCACGGCCCGTTCCTCCCTCGCGGGAAGGACGGGCCGTGGCGTTGTGTGCGGTCGTCAGGCCGGCTCAGCTCAGCTCAGCAACCGAAGGCGTTGAAGTCCCAGAACGCTGCCTTGGTGTTCGGTCCGGCGACCCCGTCGACGGCAACGCCGAGGTAGCGCTGCAGCGCCTTGATCGTGTTGGTGCCGACGACTCCGTCGACGGTACCTGCGTTGTAGCCCAGGTCGTTGAACTTCCGCTGCGCCGCCTTCCAGCTGTTGGTGCCCAGCTGCCCGTCGATCGTGCCGGGGTTGTAACCCGTGTCGCGCAGCCAGCACTGCCAGTTCTTGGCCCGGGTCGTGTTCAGGCCGAGGTTGTTCACCGCGAGGATGGAGACGTCCTGGGCGCTCACCGACGTTTTGGCGGCCGGCTGGGACACCGCGAAGCTGGTACCCGCGGCAGCCACCGTTCCGGCCGCGAGCCCGACGACGGCGGTGAGGCTGATGACGGTCCTCGTCAACACGTTCGATCGCATGCTTCCCCCTTGGGGTCGTGAGGCGGCACCTGCCGTGCCGCCGGTCTGGTCAACACGAGAGTGCTCAGTGGCGGCAAGGGCCGCCACAGTTGCCGCAGAAGTGACGTTCTCGCGGGATGTCCCACGCGCTGACCTGCGGGGAGACCATGTGGCGGGACGGTGGTGCGGGACGGCGATGGCGGGCGGTGGCCGATTCCGCATCGATGCAGGAACCACGTTCCGATGCAGTCCCGTGGATGCTGATGCAGAATGCGACGGCACAGAGGCCGCTGACCACGGCCACTGATCATGAACGCGAGTGGGGGGAACATGGCGCGTTGGAAAGCGCTGCCCGAGGAACTGGACCCACGGGTGCGGCAGTTGGTGGTGCAGTTACGCCGGCTGAAGGATCACAGTGGGCTGAACCTGCGGCAGCTGGCGGCGAAGACGGGGTACAGCCCGAAGTCGTGGGAGCGGTATCTGAGCGGCCGATCGCTGCCGCCGCCGGAGGCCGTGGAGGCGATGGCCCGTATCTGCGGTGACGATCCGACCCGGCTGCTCGCGCTGCACGAAGTCGCCGCCGATGCCTGGGGGAACGGACGCGCAGGAGTATCCGCGCCGGAGGCGGCCGCGCCGGAGATCCTGTCGGCAGGTGCCCCCGAGAGCGCCCGGTTCCCCGGACGTTCGCTGCGCATCGCGCTCATGGCGGGTTCGGTGGCTCTGGTCCTGGCCATCTCCTCGGCGGTCCTCCTGGTCGTACGGCTCAACAACGGCGACGGTGACGACGGCGCAGTAGCGGCTGCCCCCCTCGTCTCGGCCGTCGCGTCGGCGCCTCGGTCACCGGCGCGGACGGCGCCCCCGTACACCTGCCGCCTGAAGCGGACGGACGGCCGCTGGTACGCGGGCAACAGCCGTACCCAGGACGCCATCGTGGCGGACGGCGAAGCCGGGCCGGAGGTGGCCGAGGCGCAGTGTCTGCTGCGCAGGGCGGGCTTCTCGCCCGGGGTCGTCGACGGGATCTTCGGTCCGCTGACCGAACGCGCGGTCAAACGCGTACAGGGGCGGGCGGGACTGGTCGTGGACGGCGTCATCGGGCCGCACACGTGGAAAGCCCTGCGGGGATGACGGCACCGTCGCCGGAATGCGCCCGGCTGGCCGCCGCGCTGCGGGAGTTGAAGGCGCAGACCGGCCTGAGCATGGCAGGCCTCGCGTCGAAGACCCCGTTCAGCAAGTCGTCCTGGGAGCGCTATCTCAACGGCAAGACGCTGCCGCCGCGCGAGGCGGTGCGGGAGCTGTGCCAGCTCGTCGGCGCACCGGAGGGGCGGTGCCTGGCGCTGTGGGAGATCGCGGAGTCGGAATGGAGCGGACGCGGGACGGAAGGACCGCGTCCGCAGGGGCCGTCGCCGCAGCCGAAGCCGTCGCCGGCTCCGCCCCCGCAGGAGACGACGCCTGCCGGTCACAAGGGCGTGGCGGCCGTGGCGGTACTCGCATCCGTGTGCGCCGTGGCCGTCGGGGGCGTGACGGTGGGCCTTTTGCTCCTGCCGCGCCAGGACGGCGCACCGCGTCCGTCGGCGTCCCCGTCCGCCACCGGGCCGCGCTGCCGGGGAGCCGCCTGTGAGGGCAGGAGCCCGATGCAGATGACGTGCGCCGCCAACCCGGACACCCTCGCCTCCCACCGCACGGCCACCGGTGCCTGGATGGAACTGCGCCACAGCGAGGAGTGCGGGACCAGTTGGGCGCGGATGTGGGACACGCGGATCGGCGACCGGTTGGAGATGACCGTGGGCATCAGCGACGGACGAGACGGAGCGGACACAACCGACGGACGGGTCCGCGGCGCCGAGGTCAAGAACGCCGTCGACGCGGAAGCCTACGTCTACACCCCCATGACCGTGACCCGCCCCGGAACCGTCGTGAAGGCCTGTCTCCGGCCCGCCGCGGGCGGCGAGAAGGAGTGCTTCGAAGGCCGCGTGAAGTAGCCAGGCCGGTACGGGCCGTCGTCAGTGGCTCCCGCCGAGGCGGAGGCGATCGCCGCCGAGCACCTCGCGTTCTGCCCGGACACCATCTGGCAGACGGACCCCGGCGACCTGGTCTCCTACGCCAAGACTCTCATCGGCGAGCGCTCCTGGTCCTTCTGGTGGGACTGACCCCGACGCAGGCGGCCGACCGGCAGCCCGGAAGCCCGGCGACGCCTGCATCCCCACAGCACGCCCCCCACCACCGTTGGGACCTAGTCCCTGAGAAGCCCCGCCCCCAACCTCCGCAGCCCTTCCCCGATCTCCCCCGGCGTCTGCGTCACGAAGCACAGCCGCAGCGTCGACCGATCCGGTTCACCGGCGTAGAAGGGTGCCCCCGGCACGTACGCCACATCGTGCCGCACCACTCGACCCAACAGCTCGGTCGTGTCGTACGACGAGGGAAGCCGGGCCCAGAGGAACATCCCGCCCTCGGGCCGGCTCCAGACCGACCCCTCGGGCAGCGCGTCCGGCAGCCCCGCGAGCATCGCGTCCCGTCGCTCCCGGTACACCCCGGCGACCCGCCGGACATGGGCGTCGAGGTCCCGGTCGGCCAAGTACCGTGCCGCGGCGAGCTGGTTGACCGTCGGGGTGTGCAGATCGGCGGCCTGCTTGGCGACCACGCACGCCCGCCGCAGCGAGCCCGGCGCCCGCAGCCACCCCAGCCGCAGCCCCGGCGCCATGACCTTGGAGAAGGAGCCGAGCAGGACCGTACGGTCCTCCGCGCCCGGATACGTGGCGATCCACGGCACCCGCTCGCCCTCGAACCGCAGCTCCCCGTACGGATCGTCCTCGACGATCCACAGCCCCCGCCGGGCGGCGACGGACGCGATCGCGGCCCGGCGCGAGGCCGGAAGCGTGCGCCCGGTCGGATTCTGGAAGGTCGGCACGGTGTACAGCAGCTTGGGCCGCTCCCGCACCACCAGCTCCTCCAGGGCAGCGGGGTCCAGCCCCGCCCCGTCCCCCGGCACCGCCACCACCCGCGCCCCCGCGAAACCGAAGGCCTGAAGCGCCGCCAGGTAACAGGGACTTTCGACGAGAACCGTGTCCCCGGGCTCCACCAGCACGGTCGCGAGCAGGGACAACGCCTGCTGCGAACCGGTCGTGACGAGAACATCGTCGGCCTCGGTCGGCAGTCCACGCACCGACATCCGTCCCGCCAGCGCGGCCCGCAACCCCGGCTCGCCCTCGGTCGTGGAGTACTGCAACGCCCGCGCGGGCGCCTCCGCGAGCACCGCCCGATACGCCTCCGCGATCCCGTCCACGTCGAACAGCTCGGGCGCCGGCAGCCCGCCCGCGAAGTTGATCACCTCGGGGCGGGCGGTGACGGCGAGGATGTCCCGTACGGCCGACCCACCGACCGACCGGGCCCGCGCGGCGAGCGGCGGCGCGGGCACGACATCAACCTCGGCAACGGTCATGGCGGCTCCTTCGACTACGACGGACTGAAGAACAGCGACTCGTGCCGCGCAGCCTAGGCAAATACATGCCACCTACAAGCAGGTTTCCGCAATACGGACGGACCCCCGCCTCAGCCCTGGCCCTTCGACCCGGTCGCCCCATAGACATTGATGTCATCGTCCGTCACGTCATTGATGTCCCGATACCGAATCTTCTCGATGTCGTCGAGTGCCTCGAAGTCCTCCGGATCGATGGCAGGCGGAGCGGGCGCAGGATCGGGCATCCACTGATGAACCGGTACCACACCGGGCTCGTCGAGCGTGATGCCCGGCGTCCGGGTGAAGAACCGCTCGACCTGGTCCTTCGTCCGGAACACGAAGGTGAACCCGCGCTCGGTGTAGGTCCGTTGGACGGCCCGGGTCGGCTCGGGGTGCATCTCGTCGGTGAGGTGGGTGAGCACGAGCCGGCTGCCGGCGGGCAGCGCGTCCACCAGATCGCGCACGACCTGGTAGGCCTGCTCGTCCTCGACGAAGTGCAGGAGGGCCACCAGACACAGGGCGATCGGCTCGTCGAAGTCCAGGGTCTTGGCGGCCTGTTCGAGAATCTGCCCCGGTTCGCGCAGGTCGGCGTCGATGTAGTCGGTACGGCCCTCTGGCCCGCTGGTCAGCAGCGCACGCGCGTGCGCCAGGACGACGGGGTCGTGGTCGACGTACACCACCCTCGCCTCGGGGATGACCCGCTGGGCGATCTGATGGACGTTGTCCCCGGTGGGCAACCCGGTGCCGATGTCCAGGAACTGCCGGATGCCGTGGTCCGTGGCCATCCGCGTCACGGCGCGGCGCATGAAGTCGCGGTTGTGCCGCACGTCGAGGTAGCCGCGCGGATTGGCGGACAGGGCCGCGGCAGCCGCCGCGCGGTCCATCGGATAGTTGTCCTTGCCGCCGAGGAAGACGTCGTAGACACGGGCCGGGTGCGCCTTGGTGGTGTCGATCCTCCTTCTCAGCTCGGCGGGGTCCTGGCTGAGGGCGTCACCGGACATGGGCGTCTCCTCGGAGAGTCGGCGGAGGGGCGGTCAACAACCTAACTCCCTGCGGCACTTGATGGTGCCCGCCACCACATTTCCCGGATTCCGTCCCGCACCACATCCCAGGGAAACAACATCCCCGCAGGTCAGCGCGCCTCCCCCCACCCCCGCGTCCCGAATCCCCCGCGAACTGTGGTGCCACCACCCCCCACCCCGCACGCTGTCACCACCGCCCCACCACCTCGGAAAGGCCGCCCCGCATGACCGCCGGAACCCGCCACCGCCTCCGCCACCGCCTCCTCCTCGCCACGGCCCTCACGCTCCTCGCGCTCGTGCTGGCGGGCTGCAAGGACGGAACGGGCGTACGCGACGAGGGCCCGTCGACCGTGTCCCCCGAGTCCTCCCCCTCGACTCCGGCGCGCTGAACGCCGAAGGCCGCCCGGACACCGTCCGGGCGGCCTTCAAAAGCATGGGCGTCAGACGAGAACCGGCGCTTCCTTCGGGTTCGGCCCGAACTTGTTCGCACCCGACTCGCTGTCGCTGCACAGGAAGACCAGCATCACGATGGCGCCGACGAGCGGCACCAGGCTGATGAAGACCCACCAGCCGGCGCGACCGGTGTCGTGCAGACGGCGCACGGTGACGGCGAGGCTCGGCAGCAGGATCGCGAGGTAGAAGACGACCGCGATCAGCGGCTGCTTGGTGACGGCCGCGATGATCGCGAACACGATGTAGAAGATGGACACGAACAGCGTGTACATCCAGTACTCCTTGCGACGCGCACGCCCGTTGAACACCGCGTACTTCTTCAGCGCCTCGATGAACCAGCTCATTGCATCCCCCCAGGGATCGACATACCCAAGACCCCTCCGAACGGATCAGGCCAGGCGCAGAAGATATGGACGCTGACGGGAACTCGTCAATTCGTTACATCCGCCCAGTTCCGCGCCCCGAGCCCACCGCCCGCCGCAGAGCAGGACCCCTCCTCAGGGTCGTTTTCCGGACAGACCCCCAGAAGCTCACCACGGAAAACCCGAAACGCCACCGAAACACCACAGTTCGCGGCTCGTTTGTTTCCCGGAGCGAGTTCCGTCCGTGACGGGACCGAGTTCGAACCGTTGCACACCGTAGGCACCCGAGAGCGCCCTGTCTGCGTCCCGCCCGAGCGTCACAGCAAACGCTGCGCGACCTCGGTGGCCCAATACGTGAGGATGTTCCGCGCACCCGCCCGCTTGATGCCGGTCAGCGACTCCAGGATGGCCCGGTCCCGATCGATCCAGCCCTTCTCGGCGGCGGCCTCGATCATCGAGTACTCACCGGAGATCTGGTAAGCGGCAACAGGCACGTCCACGGAGTCCGCCACACGGGCCAGGATGTCCAGATAGGGCCCGGCCGGCTTCACCATCACCATGTCGGCGCCCTCTTCGAGATCGAGCGCCAGCTCCCGCAGAGACTCCCGCACATTCGCCGGATCCTGCTGGTACGTCTTCCGGTCGCCCTTCAACGACGAACCGACAGCCTCCCGGAACGGCCCGTAGAACGCGGACGCGTACTTCACCGTATACGCGAGGACAGCGACATCCTCCCGCCCGATCTGGTCCAAGGCATCCCGGACAACCCCAACCTGCCCGTCCATCATCCCGCTGGGCCCCACCACATGGGCCCCGGCGTCGGCCTGGACCTGCGCCATCTCGGCGTACCGCTCGAGGGTGGCGTCGTTGTCGACCCGCCCCTCCCCATCGAGCACCCCACAGTGCCCATGATCAGTGGTCTCATCGAGACACAGGTCGGACATGACGAGCAACTCGTCACCCACCTCGGCCCGCACATCCCGAATGGCGACCTGCAGAATCCCGTCCGGATCGGTCCCGGGCGTCCCCAGGGCATCCTTCTTCGACTCCTCCGGCACCCCGAACAGCATGATCCCGGAGATCCCCGCCGCCACCGCCTGCGCGGCGGCCTTCTTCAACGTGTCCCGCGTGTGCTGCACAACCCCGGGCATCGCCGCGATCGGCACCGGCTCGGCAACGCCCTCGCGCACGAAGGCCGGAAGGATGAAGTCGGCGGGATGCAGCCGCGTCTCGGCGACCATCCTCCGCATGACGGGGGTGGTCCGCAGCCGCCGCGGCCGCGTGCCGGGAAAGGATCCGTACGTCGTCATGCACCCACGCTACGCCCGCCCCACCACCCCCTTTGCCGACGCCCCGTCGGCCCCACGGCGTGTGGAGGCACCCGGCACGAGTGTGCCCGCCCTGGGGGCTCCGCCCCCAGACCCCGGCCCCACGGCACCCCGGGCAACGAGGAGGACCGAGCCCGAGCCTGGACCCCGGAGGTCTACAGCCACCTCCGACAGGCGAAGTCCACCTACGACCCGGCAAACCTGCTCCGCCACGGCCACACGGTGACCCCGGCCTGACCACGACCACGGCCTGATCAGACCGTCATCACACGCCCGCACCCGCCCCGATCAGGCCGTCATACACGCCCACACCCACCCCGATCAGGTGGTCGTCCGCCTCCGCCGAGCCCCCGGCCGCCGCTCACTGGGCCGAGTAACCGGATCCCCGGCCTCCAGCGCCGCGGCTCTCCGCCGCAACCCGAAGTCGGCAAGAGCCTCGGCCAGCTTGTGAACGGACGGCTCGGGAGCCATCACATCCACCCGAAGCCCATGCTCCTCGGCAGTCTTGGCCGTAGCGGGCCCGATACACGCGATAACCGTCACGTTGTGCGGCTTACCGGCGATGCCCACAAGGTTCCGCACAGTGGACGACGAGGTGAAGAGAACGGCATCGAACCCACCCCCCTTGATCGCCTCCCGCGTATCGGCAGGCGGCGGCGAGGCCCGCACGGTCCGATAGGCGGTGACGTCGTCGACCTCCCACCCGAGCTCGATCAGCCCGGCGACCAGCGTCTCCGTGGCGATGTCGGCACGCGGCAGGAACACCCGGTCGATCGGATCGAACACCGGGTCATAGGGCGGCCAGTCCTCCAGCAACCCCGCGGCCGACTGTTCCCCACTCGGCACGAGGTCAGGCTTCACACCGAAGGCGATGAGCGCCTTGGCGGTCTGCTCCCCCACCGCGGCGACCTTGATACCGGCGAAGGCCCGCGCATCAAGCCCGTACTCCTCGAACTTCTCCCGGACAGCCTTCACGGCGTTCACGCTGGTGAAAGCGATCCACTCGTACCGTCCGGTCACCAGCCCCTTGACCGCCCGCTCCATCTGCTGCGGCGTCCGCGGCGGCTCGACGGCGATCGTCGGCACCTCGTGCGGCACGGCCCCGTAGGACCGAAGTTGGTCGGAGAGCGAGGCCGCCTGCTCCTTGGTACGCGGTACGAGAACGCGCCATCCGAACAGCGGCTTGGACTCGAACCACGAGAGCTGCTCACGCTGAGCCGCGGCGGACCGCTCACCGACCACGGCTATCACCGGCCGCCCGCCCTCCGGGGAGGGCAGCACCTTGGCCTGCTTCAGCGTCTGGGCGATGGTCCCCAGCGTGGCGGTCCAGGTCCGCTGCCGGGTGGTCGTACCGGCGACGGTGACGGACAGCGGCGTATCGGGCTTGCGCCCGGCGGAAACCAGCTCGCCGGCAGCGGCGCCGATGGAGTCCAGGGTCGTCGACACGACAACGGTCCCGTCGGACGCCCCCACCTCCGTCCAGCACCGGTCGGAGGCGGTCCGCGCATCCACGAACCGGACGTCCGCGCCTTCGGCGTCCCGCAGCGGCACACCGGCATAGGCGGGCACGCCAACGGCAGCCGCGATCCCGGGAACGACCTCGAAGGGCACGCCCGCGGCGGCGCACGCGAGCATCTCCTCGGCGGCGTACGCGTCGAGTCCGGGATCCCCGGACACCGCACGCACGACCCGCCTGCCGCCCCGCGCGGCCTCCATGACAAGATGTGCGGCATCCCGCACGACGGGGACACCCACGGTCGTTGACGCGCCGTCAACAACCGTTAGTTGAGGCGCGCCTGCGCCCGGAGTCGGACCGGAAGACCCGAAGGACGGATCCGCAGAGGGATCCGCATCCGTGTCCACGACAGCGACACCGGACCTGGCGTGCGCACGTACGACGTCGAGCACTTCGTGCCCGGCGACGAGAACGTCCGCGTGTGCCAGCGCCTCGACGGCGCGAAGAGTCAGCAGTCCCGGATCCCCGGGTCCGGCACCAAGGAAGGTGACGTGCCCGTGTTCAGGACCGGCGGCGGGAAGAGTGGTGGGGCTCACTGTGCTCGCTCCCCCATCAGACCGGCCGCGCCCTGGGCAAGCATCTCGGCAGCGAGTTCGCGACCGAGCGCCATTGCCTGGTCGTACGTCTCGGGCACGGGACCGGTGGTGGACAACTGCACCATCCGCGAGCCGTCGGTCGTGCCGACGACGCCACGCAGGCGCATTTCCTTGACAATCTGCCCGTCGGCATGGGGGTCCCCCCGCTCGAACGGAGCCGAGCGTGGGGGAAGGTCGGCCAGCGCGCCCACAGGGGCGCTGCAACCGGCCTCCAGGGCGGCGAGCAGGGACCGTTCGGCAGTCACGGCGATCCGCGTGAACGGGTCGTCGAGCTCACCGAGCGCGGCGATCAGGTATGCATCCTGGGCGGTGTTCCCCGCCCTGCATTCGATCGCGAGTGCCCCCTGGCCGGGGGCGGGCAAAACCGTGTCGACCGACAGGAAGTCGGTCACTTCGTCACCGCGGCCGATGCGGTTGAGGCCGGCCGCGGCCAGCACCACCGCATCCAGTTCGCCGTCGCGCACGAACCGTATCCGCGTATCCACGTTCCCGCGGATCGGAACCGTCTCGATGTCCAGCCCGTGGCTGCGCGCGTACGCGTTCAGCTGGGCCATCCGCCGCGGCGATCCGGTACCGATGCGCGCCCCGGGGGGCAGGTCGGTGAACTTCAGCGCGTCCCGGGCGACGATGACGTCCCTCGGATCCTCGCGCGGCGGTACGGCGGCCAGCGCCAGCTCGTCGGGCTGCCCGGTAGGCAGGTCCTTGAGCGAATGAACCGCGAAGTCGACCTCCTCCTTCAGCAGCGCTTCCCGCAGCGCGGTCACGAAGACGCCCGTGCCGCCGATCTGCGCGAGCTGCTCGCGGGAGCTGTCGCCGTAGGTGGTGATCTCGACGAGCTCGACGGGCCGTCCGGTCACCTGGCTCACGGCGTCCGCGACCTGCCCGGACTGGGCCATGGCGAGTTTGCTTCGCCGTGTCCCGAGCCTCAATGCCTTGCTACTCATGCCGGCCCTCGGTTCTTGCTGTTCTCTGATTCGTCGTCGGCGCGTTCGGCCCGGGACACGGCGGCCACCGTCTCGGGGTCGAGGTCGAACAGGGTCCGCAGCGCGTCCGCGTACCCGGCGCCGCCGGGCTCGGCCGCGAGTTGCTTGACCCGTACGGTCGGCGCGTGCAGCAGCTTGTCGACGACGCGCTTCACGGTCTGGGTGATCTCGGCGCGGTGCTTGTCGTCGAGGCCGGGCAGCCGCCCGTCGAGCCGTGCGATCTCGTTCGCGACGACATCGGCGGCCATGGTCCGCAGCGCGACGACGGTCGGCGTGATGTGCGCGGCCCGAAGCGCCGCCCCGAAGGCGGCGACCTCGTCGGCGACGATACGGCGGACCTGGTCGACGTCGGCCGCCATCGGAGCGTCGGCGGAGGCGTCCGCCAGCGACTCGATGTCGACGAGCCGCACTCCGACCAGCCGGTGCACGGCCGCGTCGATGTCACGGGGCATGGCGAGGTCGAGGAGGAAGAGGGCAGGCTCGGGCCTGGGGATCTCGGCGACGGGCTCGGGCCTGCGCCGCTCGGGCACCCGGCCGACGGCGGCCGCGGCGGCGGCCAGCGCCGCGATGGCGTCCGCCTCCTCGGCCGGGTCGAGCACGGTGACCGCACCGGCGGTGGCGGAGCTCTGCTGACGCGTGACGCCGTTGTCCACCCAGGCCGCGTGCTGTTCCAGGTCGGCGGCGGCCATCCCGGCCACGGCGGCCTCCCCGAGCACGGAGAACCCGGCGGTCGCCTGTTGCACGGCCGGCAGGTCCAGCGGACAGCCGTCCTCGGCGCCCAGGCTGGTGGGCGGGAGCTCACCGCGCCCGGCGGCCGCCACGGCCGTACGGCCGTCACCGTCCGACGGCGCAGGCGGCGAAGATGGCGAAACGGTCCCGCTGTCCGCGACGGCCTCTCCCGTGCGGCCCTCGACCGCCGCCGCGACCGCCTCGGCCGTCAGGACCAGCCCGGTCGCCCCCGTGCAGGAGACGGCGAGATCGGCACGTGCCAGCTCGACCGGCACCGACTCCATCGGTACCGCGCGGGCCAGCACGTCCGTGTCGTCGCCCTCCATCAGAATCCGGGCGAGCCGCTCGGCGCGGTCCGGCGTGCGGTTGGCGACGACGATCTCGGCGACCCCGGCACGCGCGAGCGTGGCCGCGGCCAGCGAGGACATCGAACCGGCGCCGATGACCAGGGCCTTCTTGCCGCGGGTCCACCTCTCGACGTCCGCGCCCGCCGCCAGCTGCTCCAGGCCGAAGGTGACCAGGGACTGCCCGGCGCGGTCGATGCCGGTCTCGGAGTGGGCGCGCTTGCCGACGCGGAGGGCCTGCTGGAACAGGTCGTTCAGCAGCCGCCCGGCGGAGTGCACGTCCTGCGCCTTGGCGAGGGAGTCCTTTATCTGGCCGAGGATCTGCCCCTCACCGACGACCATGGAGTCCAGCCCGCAGGCCACCGAGAAGAGGTGGTGGACGGCCCGGTCCTCGTAGTGCACGTACAGATAGGGAGTGAGCTCCTCCAGCCCCACCCCGCTGTGCTGGGCGAGCAGCGTGGACAGTTCGGCCACACCGGCGTGGAACTTGTCCACGTCGGCGTACAGCTCGATGCGGTTGCAGGTCGCGAGCACCGCGGCCTCTGTGGCGGGCTCGGCGGCGACGGTGTCCTGGAGCAGCTTGATCTGCGCGTCCGCGTTCAGCGCCGCCCGCTCCAGCACGCTGACCGGGGCGCTGCGGTGGCTCAGCCCGACGACGAGGAGACTCATGCCGGCATCACGGCGGGGACGTCCCCGTCTGGACCCTTGTCGGCGGACTCCTTGCGGGCGGCGACGTGCGGGACCCCGCCGTCGGCGGCGGCAGCGGCCTCCTCGCCGGCCTTGCGCTGCTCGTGGAAGGCGAGGATCTGCAGCTCGATGGAGAGGTCGACCTTGCGCACGTCGACGCCGTCCGGCACGGACAGCACGGTCGGCGCGAAGTTCAGGATGGAGGTGACGCCGGCGGCCACGAGCCGGTCGCAGACCTGCTGGGCGGCACCGGCGGGCGTGGCGATGACACCGATCGACACGCCGTTGTCCTCGACGATCTTTTCCAGCTCGTCGGCGTGCTGGACGGGGATCCCGGCCACCGGCTTCCCGGCCATCGCCGGGTCGGCGTCTATGAGCGCCGCGACCCGGAAGCCGCGCGAGGCGAACCCGCCGTAGTTGGCGAGGGCGGCGCCGAGGTTACCGATACCGACGATCACTACCGGCCAGTCCTGGGTCAGGCCCAGCTCACGGGAGATCTGGTAGACGAGATACTCGACGTCGTAGCCGACACCGCGCGTTCCGTAGGAGCCCAGGTAGGAGAAGTCCTTGCGCAGCTTCGCGGAGTTGACCCCCGCGGCGGCCGCGAGCTCCTCGGAGGAGACCGTGGGTACCGAGCGCTCCGACAGTGCGGTCAGCGCGCGGAGATACAGCGGAAGGCGGGCGACGGTGGCCTCGGGAATCCCTCGGCTACGGGTCGCCGGTCGGTGAGTTCGGCCAGTTGCCACGGTGCTCCTGCGGGTAGAGCGGGGCTGTAGGCGGTCACACGTTCCCGGACCGCCCCGTCGAGAGCAGGCTATGTCTTTGTGAACGCGTGCACAAAGATGGTGTCCGATTTGCCCGGCCAACGTGACCGGGGTCACGCGCCCCCGGCGCACCTGTGCGGAACCGGCACATCCGCACCACCGTTCCTCTTCTCCTGGGGGCAAAACCGCACACTCTCCTCTACGATTCCCGCCCCCGAGACCAAGACGCCGTCGATCCTAAGCGACGTTCCGGACCAGTTGGACTACTCGGTCAGTGCTTTGCGGAGGCGATTTTCGTTCACGCGCCAGAACGTGTGCTGCTCTCCGTCGACGAGCACGACGGGGATCTGTTCCCAGTACTGATCGTGTAGTTGGGGATCCTGGGTGATGTCCTTCCGCTCCCAGGGGACACCCAGGTCGGCGCACACCTTCTCGACCACGGACTGTGCGTCATCACACAGATGGCACCCGGGCTTGCGGACGAGAGTGACGAGCCGGTCCTGTGGGGCCCTCGGGGCGTTGCGCCGAAAGATGGGAGTCATGCAGGCCATTCTTCCGCTTGTTTAACGGCGCGGTCGCCGAGAGTTCACACCCTTCGAACCTCTCGGCTCCGGAACCTCCGAACAGACTGGCTATGCTCACGCCATGGCCGCTCTCGGATGGCTCACTCCCCGTAGGCGCTCCGCCACGGCGCGGAGCGTGTTGGCAGGCGAGGCCTCGGCTGAGGCAGCGCGCAAGTCCACGCAGGATGTCGCCGGTGAGGAACCGGAGTTCCCGGTGCACGGCGACGCGCATGCCGCCGCCTTCTTCGACCTGGACAACACCGTGATGCAGGGCGCCGCCCTCTTCCACTTCGGCCGGGGCCTGTACAAGCGGAAGTTCTTCGAAACCCGCGACCTCGCGAAGTTCGCCTGGCAGCAGGCGTGGTTCCGCCTGGCCGGCGTCGAGGACCCGGAACACATGCAGGAGGCCCGCGACTCGGCGCTGTCGATCGTCCAGGGCCACCGCGTCTCCGAGCTGATGTCGATCGGCGAGGAGATCTACGACGAGTACATGGCCGAGCGCATCTGGCCCGGCACCCGGGCTCTGGCCCAGGCGCACCTGGACGCGGGCCAGAAGGTGTGGCTGGTCACAGCCGCCCCGGTGGAGATCGCCCAGGTCATCGCCCGCCGCCTCGGTCTGACCGGCGCGCTCGGCACGGTCGCCGAGTCGGTCGACGGCGTCTACACGGGCAAGCTGGTCGGCGAACCCCTGCACGGCCCGGCGAAGGCGGAGGCCGTCCGTGCGCTGGCCGCCGCGGAGGGCCTGGACCTGTCCCGCTGCGCCGCCTACAGCGACTCGCACAACGACATCCCGATGCTGTCGCTGGTCGGCCACCCCTACGCCATCAACCCGGACAGCAAGCTGCGCAAGCACGCCCGCCGACTGGAGTGGCGCCTGCGCGACTACCGCACGGGCCGCAAGGCGGCCAAGGTCGGCATCCCCGCGGCCGCGGGTGTGGGCGCGGTGGCGGGCGGCACGGCGGCAGCGATCGCCCTGCACAAACGCCGCCGCTGACACAGCCGGCGACACCGGGCATCAGATCAGGTCACGCCCGGCACAACCGGCCAATCCACGGGTCGTACCCCGTTACCCCGCTGTCCAGTCCCGTTGGCTGCACACGGCCACAACACGCCCCCCACCCAGACGGAACACGACCCTTTTCGATCAACAACCGATCACTGAGCGGTACTTGATCGGCCGTCATTCGGTTACAGAAGCGACGTAATCGATGATTTGAGCAACTGCGTGTAGCAGCGCCTGTACTAAGCGTTATTCTCCTCAGACGCAATCCGGATCCCCTTCCGTCGCTACGACGGGTGAAAGGTTCCGTACTGCACGTGATGGAAGCTCTGCCTCTGGGAGTCCCGTGTACCCACACGTCGGGGTTGACGCCTCGGGCCTGGCTACGCTGCGCGCAACGGTCCAAGACCTGTTGCGCGGTTTCGTCCCCACCGCGTACGCCGTCCCTGCCCTCGCCGCTGCCACCACCCCCGTCGGCCCGTGCTACGCGCTCGCCGACGGCAGCGCCGCCGTCGGAAGACGAGGGCGTTCGACCGGTGCCAACACCACCCGCCGTCCCGCCGCGGACAGCGACAGCGCCCGCATGATGGACCTTGTGGAGCGTGCCCAGGCCGGCGAGGCCGATGCCTTCGGGCGTCTCTACGACCAGTACAGCGACACCGTGTACCGGTACATCTACTACCGAGTGGGAGGCAAGGCGACCGCTGAGGATCTCACCAGCGAGACGTTCCTGCGCGCACTGCGCCGGATCGGCACCTTCACCTGGCAGGGCCGCGACTTCGGCGCGTGGCTCGTCACCATCGCCCGCAACCTGGTCGCCGACCATTTCAAGTCGAGCCGCTTCCGGCTGGAAGTCACCACCGGCGAGATGCTCGACGCCAACGAGGTCGAGCGCTCCCCCGAGGACTCCGTCCTGGAGTCCCTCTCGAACGCCGCCCTCCTCGATGCCGTACGACGGCTCAACCCCCAGCAGCAGGAGTGCGTGACACTGCGCTTCCTCCAGGGCCTCTCCGTCGCGGAGACCGCCCGTGTCATGGGCAAGAACGAGGGCGCTA
This sequence comes from Streptomyces sp. NPDC006602, assembly GCF_042870385.1. NCBI lineage: Bacteria > Bacillati > Actinomycetota > Actinomycetes > Kitasatosporales > Streptomycetaceae > Streptomyces > Streptomyces sp. NPDC006602. The sequence goes on from NZ_JBIAHG010000015.1 coordinate 186,893, forward strand.
TCAAGACCCTCCAGTACCGCGCCGTGCGCACCCTCGCCCGGCTCCTCCCGGACGACGCACGCTGACAAGAACACGCTCGGTAACACTCAACTCGCAGTCAGTGAAAGTTCGTTGGCTTCCCTATCCGCTCATCCGCCGTCCGTAACCCAAGTGCCGCGCCACTCGTTGTGCGGGATGCAGACTCCCTGTGGTCACTCCCTGGCCGACTTCGATCACCCGATCGAGTACTCGTGGTCAGGGAGTGCAACCCTCAGGACCCCCTGGGGAGTCGACCGTCTCGACGAGAGGAGGTGCCGCCAGTGATCGCGAACGTTTCGGCGCACCGGCGGGCGAACGCCTTCGCCCAGGCCCTGGAGGAGCAGTCCGACCAGGGCACGGCGGCCGAGCAGTCCGAAGGACCACCGCCGTCCCCGGCTGCTGCGGAACAGACCGAGCAGGGCCGCCTCATGGCCCTCGCGACCGGTCTCGGCGAGCTACCCAAACCGCAGCTGGACCCCGAGGTCAAGGTCGTCCAGCGGGCCCAGCTCGTGGCCGCGATGGAGGCCATGCTGCTGGAGGGCACCGCGGGAGGGGAGGGCGACCCCTCGGTGCCGGAGCAGCGCTCCCACCGGGCGCGGGGCGCTCACCGGGCGGGCCCACTGGGCAAACTCCGACCGCGTTCCCGGCTCACCAAGGGCCTCGCCGCGGGCGGACTCAGCGTGGGCATCGCCGCAGGCGCCTTCGGCGGAGTCGCAGCGGCCAGCTCGGACGCACTCCCCGGCGACTCGCTGTACGGCCTCAAGCGCGGCATCGAGGACTTCAAGCTCGCCTACCTGTCCGACAGCGACGACGAGCGCGGCGTGGCCTACCTCGACCAGGCCTCCACCCGCCTCAGCGAGGCCCGTCGGCTCATGGAGCGCGACCGCGGCGGCCAACTCGACCACGAGTCCCTCGGCGAGATCCGCCGCGCGCTGTCCGGCGTGCAGCACGACGCCTCCGAGGGCCACCGCCTACTGACCGAGGTGTACGAACGCGACCCGGACTCCCTGGGCCCCATCCAGGCCCTGGACACCTTCTCCCGCTCGCACCGCGACGTCTGGGGCACCCTCCGCGACCGACTGCCCGTCCAGCTCGGTGACGTCAGTCAGCAGGTCTCGTCGGTCTTCGACGCCATAGACGAAGAGGTCGCCCCGCTCCAGTCCCTCCTCCCGCAGCCCCCCGTCCAGGGCGGCAGCGGAAACGGTCAGCGGCAGGGATCCGGCTCGGCATCCTCCGACACCTCGGCCGGTTCCGGCCGTTCCTCGGCGCCCAGCACCGGCAACGGCGGCTCGTCCGACGGCACCGGCAGCGACAGCCCCAGCAGGTCGGCCGGCTCCGGCAGCGAGGACGACGGCCTCCTCGGCGGCAGCACCGGCGGCCTCCTCGACCCGCCCAAGAACACCGACACCACCTCCCCGTCCACCACGACACCGACCACCGAACCGGACGTCACCCTCCCGCCCCTCCTCCCCGGCCTGCTGCCCGACCTGGGCATCGACTCGGGGGACGCGGAGCAGTAAGCCCGTACGACAACGGGGGCGCCCCTCTCTGAGAGGAGCGCCCCCGTTGTCGTACGACAGGCGTCGGTCAGGTTTCTCAGACGGCGGCCGACAGCTGTCAGAAGAAGACCGAGCGGCGCTGCACCAGCAGTTTGTAGAGGGTGTGCTGGATCTGTTCGCGGACCTGGTCGGTCAGGTTGAACATCAGCATCGGGTCCTCGGCGGCCTCCGGCGGATAGCCGTCCGTGCGGATCGGCTCGCCGAACTGGATGGTCCACTTGGTCGGCAGCGGGATCGCGCCGAGCGGGCCGAGCCACGGGAAGGTCGGCGTCAGCGGGAAGTACGGGAAGCCGAGGACACGGGCCAGGGTCTTGGCGTTGCCGATCATCGGGTAGATCTCCTCGGCCCCGACGATCGAGCACGGGATGATCGGGGTGCCCTGGCGCAGTGCCGTGGAGACGAAACCGCCGCGGCCGAAGCGCTGGAGTTTGTAGCGCTCGCTGAAGGGCTTGCCGATGCCCTTGAAGCCCTCCGGCATCACCCCGACCACCTCACCCTGGGCCAGCAGCCGTTCTGCGTCCTCCGCGCAGGCCAGGGTGTGGCCGAGCTTGCGGGCCAGCTCGTTGACCACCGGCAGCATGAAGACCAGGTCCGCCGCCAGCAGCCGCAGATGGCGGCCCGCGGGGTGGTGGTCGTGGACGGCGACCTGCATCATCAGGCCGTCCATCGGCAGCGTCCCGGAGTGGTTGGCGACGATCAGCGCCCCGCCCTCGGACGGGATGTTCTCGACGCCCTTCACCTCGACCCGGAAGTACTTCTCGTACATCGGGCGCAGCAGGGACATCAGGACCTGGTCGGTCAACTCCTCGTCGTAGCCGAAGTCGTCGACCTCGTAATCACCGGTGAGGCGGCGGCGCAGGAACGCGAGTCCGCCCGCGACACGCCGCTCCAGGCCGCTGTACGCGCCCTCGTCCTGCCGCTGCTGGGGCGGCTGTTCCTCACGGGTCACAGGAACATCATCCTGCGCGGGCGCCCTGCTGGGCAGGGGCTGGACCTCACGGACCAGCGAGGATTCCGTGCCCTTGCGCCGGCTCCCCGCGCTCCGGCGCCGCGGCGGCCGCTGCACGGCGCTCCCGCGGGACCGGTCGTCGTCGAACGGAATGACCTTGGCGTCCGCCATCGTTGATGCGCTCCTCAGTTGGCGCTCTGCGTCGGGGGGTGGCCGCTGCCCGCCAGGGACAGCGCGGCGATCCGGTCGACGGCCCCCGCAAGGGCCTCGGGCGGCAGAAGTCCAGGTCCGCGACTGCGCGCGAACTCCGCGAAAGTCTCCGCCGTCGTGTACTTCGGCTTGAACCCGAGCGTCTCACGCATCTGGTCCGTCGCCACGACCCGGCCGTGGGTGAGCAACCGGATCTGTTCGGGCGAGAAGTCCGTCATACCCAGCGTACGCACCAGCGAGCCGGCCCAGGTGACCGCGGGGAGCAGCAACGGCACCGTGGGACGGCCGATCCGTCGTGAGCACTGCGACAGCAACAGCACCCCGTCCCCGGCGATGTTGAAGGTGCCGCTGTTGAGCGTGCCGCGCGCCGGTTCGTGCGAGGCGATCCGCAGCACCTCGATCACGTCGTCCTCGTGCACGAACTGCAGCCGGGGGTCGTAGCCCAGCACGGTCGGCAGGATCGGCAGCGAGAAATACGAGGCGAGCGGGGTGTCCGCGGTCGGGCCGAGGATGTTGGCGAACCGCAGCACGCACACGGCGACGTCCGGCCGCCGCCGGGCGAACCCGCGCACATACCCCTCGACCTCCACCGCGTCCTTCGCGAACCCGCCGCTGGGCAGCGACTTCGGCGGCGTGGTCTCGGTGAAGACGGCGGGGTCGCGAGGCGCGGATCCGTACACGCTGGTACTGGACTTGACCACGAGCCGCTTCACGGTCGGCGACTTCTGACACGCCCCCAGCAGCTGCATGGTGCCGATGACGTTGGTCTCCTTGACGGAGGTCCGGCTGCCGCTGCCGAGCGCGGTCGCGCTGACGTCCAGATGGACGACCGTGTCGGCGGCCGTCTCGGCGAGCACTCGCGCTATTCCGGGCTGCCGGATGTCGGCCTGGACGAAGTCGGCGCCGCCCAGATGGTGCTCGGGCGCAACCGCGTCCACGGCGATCACCCGGTCCACCTGGGGGTCGCGCTGGATCCGCCGTACGAACCGGCCCCCCAGTTGACGAGCCACTCCGGTCACGAGCACGACCTTGCCCAAGATCAGCGCCTTCCTTCCAGCCCAACCAAACACTTGCAGCCTGCCGTGTTCCCCGTGTGAGGCCCAACTTAGCGGGTTGATGTTGCGCTGTGATGACCACCCACTGCACGAAGTGACGACATCCGGCCCCGGACACGCGTGCGGCCCCCCACCATCATGGGTGGGGGGCCGCGGAACACGCTCTCGCGGTGTCGCTTACTTCTTGTTGCGACGCTGAACGCGCGTGCGCTTGAGCAGCTTGCGGTGCTTCTTCTTGGCCATCCGCTTGCGCCGCTTCTTGATAACAGAGCCCACGACTACCCTCGCTCACTTCTCATCACTCGGTGCTGGGCGCCATGGGCCCATACGACCTACGAGGGGCTAGCCTACCCGCCCGAGCGCTGAGGTCGTAATCGAGGTGACCGGGGTGATCCAGTAGTGCCCTGAGGATCCCCCCGGACCGTCGTCGTCAGGCGGTTTCCACCCCCACGTAGCTCTCGCGGAGGTACTCGTGAACCGCATTCTCGGGGACGCGGAAGGACCGCCCCACCCGGATCGCGGGCAGATGACCGCTGTGCACCAGTCGGTACACGGTCATCTTCGACACTCGCATCACCGAGGCGACTTCCGCCACGGTAAGGAACTGAACCTCGCTCAGAGGCCTCTGCTCAGCAGCCATGACACACCTGAACCTTCCGCACTCGACGGCCACCGGCTTCCCCTTCCGGTGACTCTTCGTCGCTGCGTGCTCACTCCCCAATGTAGGGGCGGGTGATGCAAGTGGGGAAGAGGTGCACCCATCGGCGCCCTACTGTGACAGACACGCTCGATTGAGTACGTAGCGGGTCAGCGGCAGGTAGTAATCAGACCGCACAGCGTCATCAAGTGGAACGACCACGGACACGACCCCCTCCGCCTCCCCCACAAAGAGCGCGGGGTCATTCGTATCCGCCAGCCCAATGGCCTCAAACCCCAGCTGACCTGCTCCGCAGACCCACCCGTGGTCCCCGATGACGAGCTCGGGAAGAGGTCCGCCGGCCTCCGTGGCCGCGGCCAGCGCGACCCGAACCGGGAGCGGCGAGTGCGTGTGCGCGCCGGTCGCACAACCGGAGCCCGACGCGTCCGGTTCCCGCACCAGCGCGACTCCTCGGACGTAATCAAGGTTGTACGTGCGTAGACCGAACCGGGTCGTTATGTCGACAGAGTGACCATGCGCCGGGGTGAGGACGGTACATCCCGCCGCCGACAACGCGTCCGCCAAGGCGGCGTAGAAGCCGAGCAGTCGATGGGGGTGCCCGGTGCCGAGGAGGACGGTGGCGTTGCGCTGGGCGGCTGCCTCGAGCCGCTCGGCGAAGGCATCCAGAGCAACCAACGTCCGCTCAGGATCAATCACATCATGGCCCTCAACATGGCGAGGATCGGCCGAAACCCCGCACTTGACTGCCATCAACTCGATCAAATCTAGCTGTCCCCAAGACCACTCAGGATCAATCCCGATCAAAACCCGAGGATCCCGAGCGGCGAACAACCGATAACTCCGCAGACTCTCCTCCCGCGAGGTCGCCACCCTCCCGGCCAACCGCGCAGCAAGCAGATGGGCGCGCACCGCCCCGACGCTCAACACGCCTGCGATGCTGACGCACCCCACCCCCCGCCACGCCCCGAACGCCCAAACACCGCACAGTTGGCGTAACCCGCGAAACAGGGCCCCACCCTTCTCAGCACCGGCCCGCACTCTCAGCCCGTCCGGCGTTTGAGGACAAGGCCTTTCGGGCCGCGGAGGGTCTGGGGCGCAGCCCCAGGGTTCAGGAGACGTACTCCCTGCCCGGGGCCCAGGGGCGGAGCCCTTGGCGGGGGTCGAAGGGGCGGAGCCCCTGGAGACGGGACGGGAAGGGGCGGCAGGGGCGGCAGGGGCGGCAGGGGCGGCAGGGGCGGCAGGGGCGAGAAAACCCCTACGCCAACAACCCCCGCAACGGAAACACGGCCCGCCGAGCCGCCAACACCGCCTGGTCCAACCGATCCGCAGGGTCGTACCCCGCCTCCCAGTCGGCCCACCCCACCGGCCACCGCCCATCAGTCATCCGCCCCGGCCCCAACTGCCGAGTCCGAGCGAACACCTCCTGCCGCCACCCCTCAGGAATCACGGCCGAAGGCTCCACAGCCCGCCCCGCCGCAATCCCCACCAGATGAGTCCACGACCGCGGCACCACATCCACCACCGCGTACCCGCCCCCACCCAGCGCGACCCACCGCCCGTCGGCGTACTCGTGCGCCAGGTCATGACAGGCAACCTGCACAGCCCGCTGCGCATCAAGAGACACAGCCAGATGAGCCAGCGGATCCTCGAAATGCGTGTCGGCCCCATGCTGGGTCACCAGCACCTGCGGCCTGAAGTCGGCGATCAACTCCGGCACCACCGCGTGAAACGCCCGCAACCACCCCGCGTCCCCGGTCCCCGCCGGCAGCGCGACATTCACCGCCGCCCCCTCCGCGGACTCCGCCCCCGTCTCCTCCGGCCACCCGGTCTGCGGAAACAACGTACGAGGATGCTCGTGCAGCGAAATCGTCAGAACCCGCGGATCCTCCCAGAACGCCGCCTGCACCCCGTCCCCGTGATGCACGTCGACATCCACATAGGCGACCCGCTCAGCACCGAGCTCCAACAACCGAGCAATGGCGAGCGACGCGTCGTTGTAAATACAGAACCCCGACGCACCCCCGGGCATCGCATGATGCAGCCCACCCGCGAAGTTCACCGCGTGCAGCGCGTCCCCCCGCCACACGGCCTCGGCGGCCCCCACCGACTGCCCCGCGATCAGCGCGGACGCCTCATGCATCCCGGCGAACGCCGGATCATCCATGGTCCCCAGCCCGTACGACCCGTCCGCCGCCCCGGGGTCCACGGAAGCCGCCTTCACGGCCTCGACGTAGTCCTCCCGGTGCACCAGCCGCAGCGTCGAGTCCCCCGCCGGCTTGGCCGCCACGACCTCCATCTCCCGATCAAGCCCGAAGGCCTGAACGAGCCTCCAGGTCAGGGCCAGCCGAACCGGATCCATCGGATGATCCGGACCGAAGTCATAGCCCGTTACTGCCTCGTCCCACATCAGCTGTGCGCGGCCGCTCATGCCCGCCACCGTATCGGTCCGGTTGAGCGGCGAACGACCGGGCGTACACGAGTGTCACCAGCACCAACACCATCGGCACGAGCATGGCCCCGCGATAGGTCCAGGCGTCCCCCAACGCCCCCACCAACGGCGACCCGATCAGGAACCCGACGTAGTTGAAGACATTGAGCCGGGCCACGGCCGCGTCGGACGCCCCCGGGAACAACCGTCCCGCCGCCGCGAAGGTCTGCGGCACCAACACACACAACCCGAGCCCGAGCAACGTGAACCCGAGCATCCCGACCCACGGCCCGGGCGCCACCGCCACCACCCCGAACCCGACCGCCGCCACCAGCGCCCCCACCCGCACGACCGCGACCGCTCCGAACCGCCGTACACCGAGGTCCCCGATCGCCCGCCCCAGCAACGTGGTCACCATGTACACGTTGTACGGCACGGTCGCCAGCTGCTCACTGCTCCCCAGCACGTCCTGCAGGTACTTCGCGCTCCAGTTGGAGACCGTCGAGTCCCCGATATACGCGAAACACATCACCAGGCACAGCGGCAACAGCAACTTGAAGGCAAGGGTCCCGCCCTCGCCCTTCTCCGCCACGACATCGGCGTCCCCGCCCCCGTCGACGTACCACCGACTCCCCACCAGGGCAGCCGGCAGCAGCACCAGCACCACCGGCAGGTACGACACCCACAACGCCAGATGCCAGTGCGCCCCCACCCAGGCGAGCGAGGCCCCCAGAATCCCGCCCAGGCTGTACACGGCGTGGAAGCTGAGCATGATGCTGCGCCCGTACCCCCGCTGCAGACTCACCCCGAGCATGTTCATCGAGGCGTCCAACGCACCCACGGCGAGCCCGAAGGCGGCGAGCGAGACGCCCAGCTCGACCATCGACTCTCCCGCCCCCACCCCGAGCAGCGCCAGGAGCACCACGGGCTGGGACCACCGGAGCACCCGGCTCGGCGGTATCCGCTTCACCAACTGCTCGGTACTCACGCTCCCCACCCCGGCGAGGATCGGCACGGCCGCGAGGAACGCGGGCAGCAACGCGTCGGAGACCCCGTATCGGTCCTGGATGGCCGGGATCCGCGTCACGAGCAGAGCGAAGGCGACGCCCTGCGCGAAGAAGCTGAACGCCAGCGAGGCCCTACCGCGCCGCAGCACATCAGTCATGGCGGCGAGCGTAGGGCCCTGGCGTACTCGTGGGTAGATCCAGCCGAAGATGAGTTTGTTTCAGCTTTGCTTCGTCAGCGAGCGACAGCGACACCGGAAGCCTCGGGAGGTAGGCGGCCTGCCCGCGCCGGGCCAGCGCCCACTGATCGTGCGTGGCCCTGGTGCGGCGTGCAGTGGAACAACCGCGTCCAGCCCCGGCATTCACTCACACTCGCCACAGGTCACCCCCGCTCAGCAGAGCGGCAGCAGTTCCCAACCCCTGAAAGGCAGCGGACCCACCCTGCAACCGCGCCCAGGCGGCCTCCCGCCCCGCGTCCCCCTTCACCAGCCTCGGCTTCACGGCAGCGGTCATCGCCGGCTTCCCCCACATCACGGAGACCAGCCCTCGATCCCCACCGCGCTGCTGACCCCACTCTCCCAAAGGCCCTCTTCTTCGTCATGCCCTCAGTTTCACGGCCGGCACGCAGACGCCGGTAGAAGCGATCGTCCGGCCCTCGGCATGACATGTCAGGCCAGCAGATCAGCCAACTCCCCCATGTCCGAGAAGAATTGAGTGGCCCCCGCCAGCCGCTCGGCAGGCGTCATGGCGGTGAACCCGTACACGTCCATCCCGGCCGCGACAGCCGCCTGCACCCCCAACGGACTGTCCTCGATCACGACGCACCGCTCGGGCGCGACCCCCATCCGCTCGGCCGCGTACAGAAACAGATCCGGCGCAGGCTTACCCCGCCCCACATCCTGCGAACTGAAGATCCGCCCCTCGTCGAACCACCGGTCCAGCCCCGTCTTCCGATGCCCAACCCGAATCCGCTCATGGCTCCCGGAGGAGGCGACACAGTACGACACCCCGTCCGCAGCCAGCTTCTCCAGCACCCCCAGGGCCCCGGCCACCGGCTCCAACTCCCGCTCGAAGGCCGCGAACACCCGCCCATGGAAGACGTCGTCGAAGCCCTCCGGCAACCGCTGCCCCGTGCGTTCCCGTATGAGGTCATGGATCCGGTGCATCGCGGACCCCATGTAGTCCCGAATGGAGTCCTCGTACGACGTCGGGTGCCCCAGCTCGGTCAGATAGGCGGCCAGGAGCCGATTGGAGATGGGCTCACTGTCCACGAGCACACCGTCGTTGTCGAAGATGACAAGTTCATAGCGCATGCCCAGACCCTAAACGACCCGGAAAAGCAGAAAACCCCCGTGCCGATGGCACGGGGGTTTTCTCACAATTTGTTCGGCGGCGTCCTACTCTCCCACAGGGTCCCCCCTGCAGTACCATCGGCGCTGTAAGGCTTAGCTTCCGGGTTCGGAATGTAACCGGG
>NZ_JBIAHG010000016.1:0-173920 GCF_042870385.1 Streptomyces sp. NPDC006602
CGGATGCTCGGCCAACGGGCACGTCCGGTTCGGCGGGCGGGGACGGGAAAACCGACACTGGAAACAGTGCACGGCGTCTCGTCCCCGACCCAACATATGGAGCTTGACCGTCGCGGGGCGGAGCTCCTGTTCCAGGTATTGACGGAGCGTGAGGAAGAGAATTCTGTGGCGATCGCCTCCAATGAATCCTTCGGAGGGTGGACCAAGACCTTTACGGATCCGAGGCTCTGCGCGGCGATCGTGGACCGGCTGACGTTCGGCGGCAACATCATCGAGACCGGCACCGACTCCTACCGCCTCGCGGCCACCCGCGCCCGCGCCGAACAACAGGCCGCCGCGGTCGCCGCAGGCTGAAGAAGACGGCGCCGTCCTACGGCGCCGGGCGCGTCGGCGCCCTTCTCCAGTCCTCGACTTGCCGGGCAGAACCGACCGGTCAGGCGTCGAATCGCTTCAGCTGCACCTGATCTCCGCATCCTTCGAGAGTTGGTGGGGCCGCCCTGCAACCTGCCCAGTCCGTCGACTCCGCTGATCTCCTCATCGACCTCCATCTACAGTGCAGAGGCAGCAACTGGTGGGCACTCGCGTGCATGGTGGAAACGAGGTCGGCATTCCGATGCAGGTAGCGGTCGAGCATCCCGATATGTCAGAAGACACGCGCTTGGCCGCCTACAGCACAGTCTCCACCTCCCTCGCCCTGCGAAGTGATCGCCGACTGGGCGGGCTCGTGGACGCCGCCGTACCGCTTGGCTCCGGTATCGGCGGGAGGTCTGCGCTGCTGGAGGTTGACGGGAAGCCGGTCTTCGTGAAGCGGGTGCCGCTCACGGATATGGAGCGGCTGCCGGAGCATGCACGGTCCACGGCCAACCTGTTCGGGATTCCCACCTTCTGCCAGTACGGCGTCGGTGGGGGGCCTGGTTTCGGGACGTGGCGGGAGCTCGCCGTTCACACCATGACGACGAATTGGGTACTCGCAGGGCAGTACCAAGGGTTCCCGATGATGTACCACTGGCGCGTGCTGCCGGACACGGCCGCGCTTCCCGAGGAACTCGCGGACGTGGAGCGGGTCGTGGCCTACTGGGGAGGCAGTCCGGAGGTACGCCGTCGTATCGAGGCCCTTCAGCAGTCCTCTGCGAGCCTCGCGCTGTTCCTGGAGTACATCCCTCAGACGCTCGACGAGTGGCTTGCCAAGCAGGTACAGGCTGACGAAAAGTCTGCCGACCGGGCTTGTTCCCTGGTGGAGAGCGAGTTGGAGGCCGGCACGTCCTTCATGAACGCTCGCGGGCTTCTGCACTTCGACGCCCATTTTCAGAACATCCTGGTCGACGGCCGACGCCTCTACTTCGCCGACTACGGCCTCGCCGTCTCCTCCCACTTCGATCTGTCCGCGTCCGAGACCAGCTTCTTCGAACTGCACAGGACCTACGATCGCTGTTACACGCGCAGCTGGCTGGTGAACAGGCTGATCACAGCTCTATACGGCTACGAGCGGAAAGACCGCGAGGCACTTATCCGTGCATGCGCGGAAGGGGAGGATCCGCCGGACGGACCGCAAAAGGCCAGGGCGATCCTCTCCCGCCATGCACCGCTCGCCGCAGTGATGACGGACTTCTACGGCAAAATCCAGGACGAGAACAGGGAGACCCCGTACCCGTTGGAGGCGCTCCGCCGGGCCCTCCATGAGGACAGGTCACGACGCAGCTGAGCAGGTCTCAGGGGTCTTTGCGGCTGGAGATGCAGTCGGTCCAGTTGCCCCTGACCCGGCACGGGCTCAATCCGTCGCAGCGGGGCCCGCCAGGTGGAGTCATTTCTCACCTACAAAATCGGGTCCCCCAGGCACCGGGTGGAGTCAGAACTGACCTACAAGTGGCGTCAACCGTCACCTACGAAGCCACCTATGACGACGTGGTGCGTGTGCTGGAGGAGGAGGGCATCAGCACGTTCACGGCCTCCGGCAACGAGCTCTTCGAGCAACTGGATACCGAACTGAACACCAAGCGAGCCGCCGCCTGATGCAGCCGGTCGCCGGCCGGACCATCCCGGCGAAGCACTCCCGCGACCACCGATCAGCAGACACCGCGGACCGCGCCACCCTCGACCGGCTCCAGGACCCCTGCCATCGGCAAGGCGTACAACCCCGAGACGATGGACCCGATCTCGGCGTTCGAGAAGTCCGCTCGTGAACAGACCGGCGAGCGGCTACCGGTGACGGTGACGGTGACGAACTTTGTGGTCGGCCCGAGCACCGAGGTCATCTCCGGCAACGGCCGGATCCTCACCGCCGGGGGTGTGGACACCCATGTTCACTTCGTCCGCCCCGGGGAGATCCACGAGGCCCTGGCCTCGGGCGTGACCACTCTCATCGGCGGCGGCACCGGCCCCGCGGAGGGCAGCACGGCCACCACCGTGACCCCGGGCGCGTGGCACATCGCCCGACTCTTCGAGGCCCTGGACGAGTACCCGTCGAGGGCGCCGGAGGAGGCCACGCCCCGGACCTGGTCCACCGTGCCGGGCGCCCACTACTCGACCAGCACACGGCCTACGGGGCTGCCAGAACCCGGCTGGGACGGCCCGGCCGTCCTCAACAAGCACCGCGCCGTCGGCCAGCTCCTGCTCGTGGACCCGCGCCTCGACATCCGACGAGAGCCCGTACTCCTCCGCAAAGGCACCAAGGACGGGTGTGCCGTCCTCGCACCGCTGGCAGGCGGCCCCGCACTGCTCGCGACCGCCATCGCACCAACCACCTCGACGCTGCGGGAACTGCTCGACAAGGCACACGCACACGCCCTCACCCGCTAGCACGGACGGCCCGGAGCTCCCCTGGCGGGCGACGGCCCACAGCGTCGGACCAGTCCCACTGAGGTTTGTTCAGCCGCAGCCATCGGCACATGGCGATCATGGCCCACCGACGGATTTTCGAACCCTTTCAATATCCGTCCGCCGCACACCGCCGCGGCCTGCGCTTTCGCGGGTGCCGTCGCGCCGGTGTGGCCGGCTGCCGGTGCCGCCTGTGGGGTGTCGGCGGTGATGGTGGCCGCCGAGCGGGTGCAAGGCGGTGCCCACTACCCCTCCGATGTGGCCGCCGGGGGCGTGATCGGGCCGGCCGCGGCCGCCCTGGTACGCGGGGCACCGCATCTGCTGCGGCGACGTGTCCTCTGACGGGCGGTGATCCGCTGATGTGGGGGTACTCGGACAGCCGGTCAGACCACCGGGCAGGACACGGTCGCGCGAGGACGAACGAACGGCCGCCGGGCCTGCCACAAACGCCGCCGAAGGACAGGTGAGCACCCATGACAGCAGACAGCTCCCACCGCACCGGTGACAGAGCGCAGGAACCTGTGGGCGACCTGGTGCAGCGTGCCTCGCAGCAGTTGTCGCAGCTGGTCCGCGACGAGATGCGCCTGGCGCAGGCGGAGATGACCGAGAAGGGCAAGCGGTTCGGCAAGGGCGGCGGACTGTTCGGCGGCGCCGGGCTGATGGGTGTCCTCACCCTGCAGGCCCTGGTGGCCACCGTGATCGCCGCGCTGTCGCTCGCTATGGATGTGTGGGTGGCGGCTCTGATCGTCACCGGCGTCCTGGCCGCCGTCACCGCGGTGATGGCAGCTCTCGGCAAGCAGCAGGTCAGCAAGGCATCCCCGCCGACGCCCGAGCGGACGGTGGACAGCGTCAAGGCCGATGCGGCCGAGATCAGGGAGAGGGCACAGCGATGACCGAGGACAAGCCGCAGCCGGGCGATGAGGCAACACCTTCCCCTGAGGAACTGCGTGAGCGGGTGGAGGCGACCCGTGAGGAACTCGGTGAGACCGTCGAGGCACTTGCGGCGAAGACCGACGTCAAGACCCGCGCACAGGAGAAGACAACGGCCGTCAAACAACAGGTCGCCGAGAAGACCACACAGGTCAGGACCCAGTTGCGGGACAAGGCCACACACGCGGCCCACGCTGTGCAGGAAAGGACCCCCGAGCCGGTGCGCGCCAAGGCCGCCGCGGCAACCGAACAGGTCCGCGACCAGGCCGTGCACGTCGCCGAGCTGGCCCGGGACAAGGCTCCAGAGCCGCTGCGCGAGAAGGCCGGCCAGGGCATGCGGGCGGCGCGGGCCAACCGCACCCCGCTGCTCGCCGCCGCCGGTGCGCTCATCGCGCTGCTGCTCATCCGCCGCTCCAGGAGGCACCGGTGAAAGCCTCGAAGATCGCTTACAAGCCGGTCGGCATGGCCATGGGCGCCCTCAGCGGCGTCCTGGCCGGCACGGTGTTCAAGCAGGTCTGGAAACAGCTCCGACACGACGAGGACGCCCCCGACGCCACCGATGAGCACCGCACCTGGCGCGAGACCCTGTCGGCAGCCGTCCTGGAGGGCGCGATCTTCGCCGGCGTCAAAGCCGCCGTCGACCGCGGCGGCGCCACCGCCACCCGCCGCCTGACCGGCACCTGGCCCGGCTGACCTTCCCGTCGACGGCGAAAGTGCCCTATGAACTGGGACGATAGGGCTTGTCTGAGGCTTCTGCCGTTCCAGCAGGAAGGCAGATTCTGCATGCACACCACCGGTTCACGCCCCAGGCAAGTCGTGTCGGCCGACGGCAGGCCGTGGAGTCATCAGCCACCGCAGGCCCCGATCGTTCCCCGAAAACTGGGCGAGGACGCTGACCGCCATCACTCGCAGGGGGCGTCACGTCACGTCACCTGGTGCGCCCGGTCACCCCAACGGGCTAGTCGAAGACCTCGCAGCCGGCGGCCGACCAGTGTTGTTGTCACGGCGCCGCAGGGTCGGTCGGCGCCACCAGGGACCCGGCGAGCGGTACTCCCCGTCGGGCGATCTTCAGCTCCCTCGTAGACCCTGATACGGGCGGCTTCCGCGTGGGCGGCCTTTTCTCCGGGACGAGGCTTCCCGCGTGGTTCACCACTGCAGTAACCGGCACCGGCCGTTGTTGCGTCCTCCGGACGAGCGGGGCCGGCCCCACGATCAAGAAGGGCAAGGGTCACCAATGGTCAGTAGCACGGAAACCGGCGACGTCACCGGCACGAAGGACAAGGACTACAACCTGATCTGGTTCGTCGAGGCCTGCCTGAGCAACGCCCTGCGGATGGAGAGCTACCTCCAGGACGCGGAACGCGCAAACGACACCGAAGTCGTGGAACTGTTCCGCAAGGCCCAGGCCGACAGCCGTAAGGGCGCCGAACTCGGCAAGCAGCTCCTGCGCTCCCGGCTCGGCGGCTGACACATCCGAGCACACCGGGCCCGTGTGCCGCCGCGGCGGTACACGGAGGACAACCTGCCTTGGGAGGCCCACTGTGGCGATCACATGGGAAGAATTCCTGACCCAGATCCAAGAACGCGGCGAGTACGCCACCGGCAAGGAAGCCGAACGGGTCGCCCGCGCGGTGCTGGCCACCCTGGGCGCCCACCTCGAAGGCGATGAGCGCACGGAACTCGCCGATCAGCTGCCCGCCCAGTGCGCACCGCTGCTGCTCGATCCGCTGCCGGTGACCAAACCGCTCAGCCCACGGGAGTTCGTCGAGGCCGCCGCTGCATTGATCAAGGGAGCGACCCCGGACACCGCCCGCTGGGACACCGGCGCGGTCCTGAGCACCCTGGCCGACCACACCGACGCCGACCTGCTGCGGCGCATCCTCATCCGGCTCCCGCCCGGCTACGCGCTGCTTTTCGGCCGCGCCGAACTGGCCTGACCGCACCGATGGATCTGCGGGATCGGGGTGACACAACGCCGAACCGGTGGGCGATGTGATCACAGCCCGTCCCTCATTCGAAAGACTCGTCCCCGGCCCACGCTGGTGACCTTCGACCAAGCCCACAGACCGACCCACCGGGAGGTCCTGTGATTCTGCTTGCCCTGCTCGTACCAGCTCTGATGATGCTCTTCCTCTTCGCCGCAGCCGCGCTCGAAGACTTCCTCTTCCCGCCCGAATCGCCCAGAGACGATGTCACCCCGGCCGACAACGCAGGCTCCCCCACGTCCGGCCCGCCGCCCGACCAGTCGTGAATGGCAACGTCGTAGTCGTGCTCGTCGTGGTCGAACAAGGGGAACGTGATCGTCGACGATCCGCGTCCGGCAACCGAGCAGGCTGCCGTTCCTCCGACCGGTACGGGAACGCTCAGCACAGCGCCGGAAGCCGCAGTCGGGTTCTTCACCCGTGCCGGGCCGTGGTGATGAACAGGCGGTTGGCGCTGGGGTGCAGACACACCGACGCGGGGTGGGGGGGTGGGCACGGTCAGGGTGTGGAGCAGGCGTCCGTCCGGGTGGTACCGGCGGACCGCACCGGCGCCCCACATCGCACCCCACAGACAGCCCTCGGCGTCGACGGTCATTCCGTCGGGGCTGCCTTCGCCATCGTGATCGTGCAGGCGGGCGAAGGTCTGCGGACCGCCGGAGAGGTCGCCGGAGACGGGGTCGACGCGACGGCGGAGGATGGTGCCGACGGCGGTGTCGGCGAGGTACATCGTCGTACCGTCTGAGGTGAACGCCGGGCCGTTGGCGATGGTCAGGCCGTCGAGAACGCGTACGACCGTGCCGCTGCGGTCCGTCCTGTAGAGGGAGCCCGCGCCACGGGTGCCGTCGTAAGCCATGCTGCCGGCCCAGAAGCGGCCGGCGGGGTCCGCCACACCGTCGTTCATCCGGCTGGGGACCGGAGTGCGGTCCTCGGGGCGGTCCAGCCATTGCAGTGCGCCGTCGGCCGTGAGCCGCGCGATACCGGTGCCCGCAGCGGCGATCCACGCGTCCGGCCGGTCGCCCACCGGCGCGACGGCACCCAACGGCACGTCCAAGCGGGCCAGTTGGCGCGGAGCCGCCGGTCCGGAGTCGTGGCTCAGCTCGAAGAGTCGGCCGCTGAGGATGTCGACGTACACAAACCGGCCGTCGAACCAGCGGCCGCCCTCCGCGAGTTCGTACCCTCCGTCCACGACGACCGTCGCATGCGCTGCCGTGAATGTCATGAAGCAGTCTCCTGGGTCAGCGAATCGTCGTGCCGTCGGGCTGGTCGAACAGGCCGAGTTCGTCCTGTGTCGGCAGGCCCTCCCAGTCGCCCCGGGTGGCGACGGCGAAGGCCGCGGTGGTGACGGCTCGGTGCAGACGGCCGGGGATGTCCGCGCCGCCGAGGAGTCCGGACAGGTATCCGGCCACGAACGCGTCGCCCGCGCCGACCAGATCGACAGCGTCGACCTGTCGCGCCGCGCAGTCGGTCACCCCGTCGGCGGTGAAGCTGGTCGCGCCGTGTGCGCCACGCTTGACGACCACCTCGCTGACGCCTGCGGCCAGGATGCTGTGCACGGCATCGGATTCGCCTGCGCCGGGTCGTGCCAGCGCCAGCGGCAGCTCGTCCTCGGAGGCTATGAGCAGGTCGGTGCGGGCCAGCAGCGGGCGGAGCGCTGTGCGGGCACGGTCGGCGGTCCACAGCCGGGAGCGGTAGTTGACATCGAGGCATACGGTGATGCCGGCGTCGCCGGCGGTCGTGGCGGCGGCCAGGGCGGCCTCGGCCGCCGACGGACTGAGCGCCGGTGTGATGCCAGTCAGGTGCAGGATGCGGGATCCGGGAGCCAGGGCGGGCAGTACGTCGGCCGGAGAGACGGCCGAACCGGCAGATCCTGCACGGTAGTAGCTGACGCGGGTGAGCGTGCCCAGACGGGGTTCGGTGAGCAACAGCCCCGTGGCGCGGCCGGTGTCGTCGGTGACCGCGTGGTCGATGTCGACGCCCTCGGCGCGCAGTGTGCGCAGTACCAGCGCTCCGAGTTCGTCCGCACCGACCCGGCCGGCCCAGCGCACCCGGTGGCCGAGCCGGGCGAGGCCGATGGCGACGTTGGATTCGGCTCCCGCCACGGACAGGCCGAGGCTGCCGCCGAGCCGCAGCGTGCCGTGCGCCCGCAGCGCCGCCATCGTCTCGCCGAAGGTCACCACCTCGGGCGGAGCCTGGCGATCCGGTGCCGTCACGGCGTCTCCCCTGCGGTCACCTTGCGGAACACGGCCGCGCGGGCGCGGAGTTGGTCCAGGTCGCCGCCGTCGGCCGCGTCCCCGACGAGGGGTGAGCCGACACCCACGGCGATGGCGCCCCGGTCCAGGTAGTCGCGGGCGGCCTGCGCGTCCACTCCGCCGACGGGCACGAAGGGCACGTCCGGGAAAGGGTCGCGCAGGGCTCGCAGATAGCCGGGGCCGCCGAGAGTGCCGGGGAAGAGTTTGACCGCCGCGGCGCCTCGTGCGAGGGCTGTTTCGATCTCGGTCGGCGTCAGGGCTCCCATCAGTACGGGTACGCCGTAGGGCTCCAGCCCGTCGACCAGTGCCGGGGTGACGAGATACGACGCCCCGGCGTCCACGGCGCGGGCGGCGTCCGCGGCCGAGCGCACGGTTCCGGCGCCGAGGAGTGCGTCGGGCCCCAGTTCGGTGCGGGCCTGCCTGATCACTGTCAGGGCGTCAGCGGTGGTCAGGGAGACCTCGATGGCCGCGACGCCCTCCTCGGCGAGCGTGCGTACGGCGCGCAGGGACGCGGCGGGATCCTTGCCACGTACGATCGCCAACAGGCGATGGGCTCGGAGGGATTCCACCAGGTTCATCGGATTCCTTTCGTGGATACCCCCGGCTTGAGCCGGGGGAGGCAACGAAACGCCTGCGGAGCAAGGCAAGGAGCTGGGATGCGCCCCAGGGCGGATCACACTGCCCTGACCGGCAGGTTTGATCTCCACCTGCGGGTCTGGCTAGTTTTTGAGCGTGGCCGTGACCCATGCGAAGCGGGCGTTCAGGTACCGCTTCTATCCGAGTGATGCGCAGGCAGCGGAGCTGTCGCGCACGTTCGGGTGCGTGCGGAAGGTTTACAACCTGGCGCTCGCCGCCCGCACGCAGGCGTAAGCGCGGCAGGAGCGGGTCAACTACAACCAGACCTCGGCGATACGGCGTAAGGTCGCCAGGGTCCATGCGAGGATCGCCGATAGGCGCCGGGACATGCTCCACAAGCTGACGACTCGGCTCGTGCGTGACAACCAAACGCTCGTGATCGAGGACCTGACCGTGCGCAGCATGGTCAGGAACCACACGCCCGCCCGGGCCATTTCGGATGCGAGCTGGAGCGAGTTGCGCTCCATGCTGGAGTACAAGGCGGCCTGGTACGGGCGGGACGTGATCGCGGTGGACCGCTTCTTCCCCTCCTCCAGGCTGTGCTCCGACTGCGGCACTGTGCAGGAGAGGATGCCTCTCAGTGTCCGTACCTGGACGTGCGGCTGCGGTGCGGCCCATGACCGGGACGTGAACGCGGCGAAGAACCTTCTGGCCGCCGGGCTGGCGGCGACAGTCTGTGGAGCCGGTGTAAGACCTCAACGGAGTTCTCCGAGCGGGCAGTCAGCGACGAAGCAGAAAACCCCACGGCGCGAGCCGTAGGAATCCCCCTCGCTCACGAGGCGGAGGAAGTCAAGGGAGCGGGCTGTCCTTAGGCATGAGGTTCGGGAGTCGGCCTGACGGTAGTCACCATTCGGTGAACGCCCCGTCGGGGCCACGCCATACGGGGTTGCGCCAGCGGTGTCCGGTCTCGGCGGCGTGGCGTACCGCCTTCTCGTCGATCTCGACGCCGAGCCCCGGGCGGGTCGCTGCGACGGCGTATCCGTTCTCGAAACGGAAGGGTTCGGGGTCCATCACGTACTCCAGCAGGTCGGCCTGCTGGTTGTAGTGGATGCCCATGCTCTGTTCCTGGATGAGGAAGTTCGGCACGCAGAAGGCGATCTGGAGGCTGGCGGCCAGGGCGATCGGGCCGAGGGGGCAGTGGGGGGCCAGGGCGACGTCGTACGTCTCGGCCATTGCTGCGATGCGTCGTACTTCGGAGATGCCGCCGGCGTGCGAAAGGTCCGGCTGGGCGACGGCGATGCCGCTGGTCATGACCTCGCGGAAGTCCCAGCGGGAGTAGAGGCGTTCGCCGGTCGCGAGCGGGATGCTCGTGGACTCCACCAGGCTGCGCAGGTGGCCGGGGTGTTCCGGCAGGACGGGCTCCTCGACGAACAGCGGGTGCAGCGGTTCCAGCAGGGGGAGCAGGCGGCGTGACATGGCGGTGGAGACCCGGCCGTGGAAGTCGACGGCGATGTCCCGCTGGTCACCCAGTACTTCGCGGACGGCCGCGACGCGCTCGACGACCTCGGCGGTGCGGGCGGGGGTGTCGATCGGGGCGAGTTCGGCCGAGGCGTTCATCTTCACCGCGGTGAAGCCCGCCTTCATCTGCTCCTCGGCCAGCTCCGCGACGTCGCTGGGGCGGTCCCCGCCGATCCATGCGTACATCCGTACGCGGTCGCGTACCGGGCCGCCGAGAAGGCGGTGCACCGGGACGCCGTAGGTCTTGCCTGCGATGTCCCACAGTGCCTGGTCGATGCCGGCGACGGCGCTGGAGAGGATGGGGCCGCCACGGTAGAAGCCGCCCTTGGTGAGCACCTGCCAGTGGTCCTCGATGCGAAGCGGGTCCCGGCCGACGAGGTAGTCGGCCATTTCGTGGACCGCGGCGCGTACGGTCTCGGCGCGGCCCTCGATGACGGGCTCGCCCCAGCCGGTGATGCCCTCGTCGGTGGCGACGCGCAGGAACAGCCAGCGCGGAGCCACCAGGAAGGTCTCAAGTCCGGTTATCTTCAAGGAACTTCCTTCGGCAGGGGGTCGGTCTCGACGTCATCGTGGTCTTCCCGCGCCCGCACAGCCTCCAGGTCGTGGGACGCCTGCGCCAGCAGTGATTCGACGGCGGCCACCGCCGCGTCCGGATCACCCGCCTCGACCGCCTCCAGCAGTTCCTGGTGGACGGGGATGGAGTCGGAGAAGTGCCGGGCGCCGTGCACGATCCGGTCGCGCACGCGCAGGCCGGCCTCGATGACGACCTCCATCCGGCTGAGCAGTTCGTTGTGGGCGGCGTCCAGCAGGGCGCGGTGGAATGCCAGGTCCGCCTCGACCATCGCGTCCGCGTCCGTCCCTGCCGCCGCCATCGCGTCGAGGGCCTGCCGCAGCGCGTCCAGGTCGGATGCGGTGCGGCGAGCCGCGGCGAAGCGGGCTCCCGCGGGCTCGACTATCGCGCGGACCTCGGCGAGGTCTTCCAGGAAGCTGTCGGTGGGAGCATTGCTGCCCTGCCAGCGCAGCAGGTCGCTGTCGAGGAGGTTCCAGTCGGCGCGGGGCCGGATGGTCGTACCGCGTTTCTGCTTCGACTCGAGCAGGCCCTTGGACGCCAGCACCCGCAGCGCCTCCCGCACGACGGTCTTGCTGACGCCGAGCTCGGTTTCGAACTTGACCGGGTCCACGACGGAGCCCGGAGGGTAGTCGCCGCGGATGATACGTCGGCCCAGTTCCTCCACCGCCTGGCCGTGCAGCCCCCTGGTGGGATGGGTCACCACGTTCTCCGTTTCCGTTCAGATCCTTTCGGCGCGTTCCCGGCATGGTGCGCGCTGCTCACGAGGACTCCTTCATGACGCTCCATCCTCCATCGACCACCAGGCTTGCTCCGGTCACGTAGGAGGCGTCCGCCGATGCCAGGAAGGCTACGGCGGAGGCCACCTCCTCCGGTTGCCCGAACCGCCTCGCCGCCGTGGCCGCCACGCTGCGTGCCCGGTCGGGCTCCGGGATCTGCTCCCACGCGGCGGTGAGGATGGGGCCTGGGAGCACTGTGTTGACCCGGATGTCGGGCCCGTACTCGACGGCCAACTGCCGCCCCAGCGAGCACAGCGCGCCCTTCGCGGCAGCGTAGGCGGCATGGCCGGGCAGGCCGATGACCGCGTGCACCGAGGAGGTGAGGACGACGGACCCCGATGCCTCGCGCAGCATGGCCGCGAAGGTCTTCATCCCGCGCCAGGCCGGCTTCAGCAGTACGGCCATCTGGCCGTCCCAGTCGGCCTCACTCAACTCATGGGCGGGCTTGTTGAGTTGGGCGAAGGCGTTGCTGTGCAGCACGTCCAGCCGTCCGTGACGCTCGTCCACGTGACGGGCCAGGTTCTCCCAGTCGGCGGCCGAGGTCACGTCGCACCGTACGTACTGCGCCCGTCCGCCGCCGTCCTCGATGCCCGCGGCGAGCGCCTTGCCCGCCGCGTCGTCCACGTCCGTGACCACGACGGTCGCACCCTCGTCAGCGAGCCTTCGAGCCGTGGCCGCGCCGATTCCGTGCGCGGCGCCGGTGATCACCGCCACGCAGCCCGCCATCCTGCGGCACTCCGTCATCGTGTCCGTCTCCCCATCTGATGTCTGCCCCTCTGACGCCTGCACCCACCATAGCTCTTTCAATTAATTATGAATATATCTTGACGGCGTGGCGATGCCGCTCCAAGACTGACCGGCATGCATCAGGCACCTTCAGTTCCGATCGACGCCCGGCGGCGCCTGCGCCCGGCCGGGATCGCCTTCGGCGGCGACTACAACCCCGAGCAGTGGCCCGAGGAGGTGTGGGCCGAGGACGTCGCGCTGATGAAGGAGGCAGGCGTCTCCATGGTGACGGCCGGCATCTTCTCCTGGGCCAAGGTGGAACCAAGGCCCGGAGAGTACGACTTCACCTGGTTCGACCGGGTCATGGACAACCTCGCCGGGGCGGGTGTGGCCGTATGCCTGGCCACCATGACGGCCTCCCCGCCACCGTGGCTGTCCCGGCTGCACCCCGAGATCCTCCCCGAGACCTCCGACAGCCGCCGGATGTGGCCCGGCGGACGCCAGCACTACTGCCCCTCCAGCGCCGTGTACCGCAAGTACGCCTCACGCCTGGTCGAGCGACTGGCCACCCGGTACGCCGACCATCCCGCGCTGGAGATGTGGCACATCGGCAACGAGTACGGCTGCCACACACCGCAGTGCTGGTGCGACGAGTCGGCCGCCGACTTCCGGCGCTGGCTGTCCGACCGGTACGGCGACATCGAGGCACTCAACGACGCCTGGTCGACGGCCTTCTGGGCACAGCACTACGACACCTTCGACGAGGTGCTGCCGCCGCGGCTCGCGCCCACCTTCCCCAACCCGGCCCAGCAGCTGGACTTCGCCCGCTTCTCCGACGACGCGCTGCTCCAGTGCTATCTGACCGAGAAGGCGGTGCTGCGGCGGATCACCCCGGACGTTCCCGTCACGACCAACTTCATCGGGGTGCACAAGCCCGTCGACACCTTCCGCTGGGCGGCTGAGGAGGACGTCGTCTCGGTCGACGTCTACCAGGACCCGCACGACGAGGACACACACGTCTCGGCGGGCTTCATCTTCGACGCCACCCGCTCCGCCCGCGCCGGCCAGCCGTGGATGCTGCTGGAGCAGGCGCCCAGCGCGGTGAACTGGCGTGACCGCAACGGGCCCAAGCCGCCGGGGCGGATGCGGCTGTGGAGCTGGCAGGCAGTCGCCCAGGGCGCGGACGCGGTGCTGTACTTCCAGTGGCGCCAGTCCCGGGGCGGTGCCGAGAAGTACCACTCGGCCATGGTCCCGCACGGCGGCACCGACACCCGCACCTTCCGTGAAGTGCGTGAACTGGGCCGCGAGTTGGCCTCCCTGCCGCAGATCGCCGGCACCCGCTCCACCGCCGATGTCGCCCTCGTGCTGGACTGGAACAGCTGGTGGGCCCTGGAGCTGGACTCGCACCCGTCCACCGCGCTGAAACAGATGGACATCGCGCTCGCCCACTACCGGCCGCTGTTCGATGCCGGGATCGCCTGCGACGTCGTGCCCCCCGACCGGGATCTCTCCGGCTACCGCCTGGTCGTCGCGCCCAACCTGTATCTGCTGAAGGAACAGGAAGCCCGACACCTCACGGAGTTCGTACGCGGCGGCGGCCATCTGCTGGTCTCGTTCTTCTCCGGCATCGTCGACGAGTGCGACCGCGTCCACCTGGGCGGGTACCCCGGGCCGCTGCGCGAGGTCCTGGGCCTGCGCGTCGAGGAGTTCTGGCCGCTCGCGGAGAAGCAGACGGTCGACGTCCGGCACTCGGACGGCACGGTCAGCCGCGCCGACCTGTGGTCGGAGGTCGTCGTGGCCGAAGGGGCCCAGGCTGTGGCCGAGTTCGACTCCGGGCCCCTTGCCGGACGGCCGGCCGTCACCCGGCACTCCTTCGGCGGGGGAAACACCTGGTACGTCGCGACGCGCCTCGCCCCGGAGGCCATGCGGGAACTGATCGACGACGTCTGCCGTACGGCGTCCGTCGCCCCCGCAATTCCCGGTCTTCCCGAGCACGTCCAGACGACCGTGCGTGAGGGCGACGGGGGACGGTTCGTCTTCCTGCTGAACCACGGTCAGGAAGAGGTCGAGATCAGGCTTCCCGAACCGATGACCGACGCCCTGGCCCGAGCAACGACCCCCGCCGACCGCGTCACGCTGCCCGGAGCCGGAGTTGCCGTACTGGTCGAGCCGTAGACAACCGATCGAGCCGCAGAAGAAGCGTTCGCGCACTGGATCAACAGCGACCCCAAGGCCGTCGACCTCAACGTCGCCGTCGGCTACGGCTGGCCCGCCGCCACCGGCGTCTTCCGCGGATCGGCACTCGACAATCCCGACCCGTTCTTCGGCGGACAGCGGTACAACGACGTCTTCACCGCTTCCGACCGGGCCATCGACACCTCCTGGAAGTGATCTGGTCGCCGCTGTTCGTCGGCATCGCGGGCCTCTGACGGAGGTGGGCGGCCAGATGACCCATGGCGCAGTGATCGCCCGGGAATACGGCTTGCCGGCCGTCGTGGGCGTGGAGCGGGCCACCCGGCTGATCCGGGACGGGCAGCGGATCCGCGTGCACGGAACCGACGGGTACGTCGAGATCCTGCCTTGACCCACCACACCGAGAAGCCCCATCCGTAGGTTCCGACTGCAACGGGGGGCAGCCGGTTCCGTACCCTGGCGGTATGCGCATGCGCCCCACGGTGAGCTGGATCCCTACCGCAGACCTGCCACCTGGCTCCACGGATCTGGAGCCGGTCGCCAGTGTGCTGAGCACTGGTGGTGTGCTGGTGCTCAGCGGGGCGGGCATCTCAACGGAGTCGGGCATCCCCGACTACCGGGGCGAGGGCGGGAGCCTGAGCCGGCACACTCCGATGACTTATCAGGACTTCACCGCCAGCGCCCAGGCGCGGCGCCGGTACTGGGCGCGCAGCCATCTGGGCTGGCGCACCTTCGGCCGCGCCCGCCCCAACGCCGGACACCGGGCCGTGGGCGCGTTCGCGCGGCACGGCCTGATCGCGGGCGTGAT
This sequence comes from Streptomyces sp. NPDC006602, assembly GCF_042870385.1. Taxonomy (NCBI): domain Bacteria; kingdom Bacillati; phylum Actinomycetota; class Actinomycetes; order Kitasatosporales; family Streptomycetaceae; genus Streptomyces; species Streptomyces sp. NPDC006602. The sequence continues at coordinate 15,144 of NZ_JBIAHG010000016.1, forward strand.
CACCCAGAACGTCGACGGCCTGCACCAGGCCGGCGGCGCCGAGGGCGTCGTGGAACTCCACGGAAGCCTGGGTCGAGTCGTCTGCCTTTCCTGCGGCACCGTCAGCCCGCGCCGCGAACTCGCCCGGCGGCTGGAGGAGGCCAACGTGGGCTTCGAGCCGGCGGCCGCCGGAACCAACCCGGACGGTGACGCCGACCTCACCGATGAACAGGTCGGGGACTTCCGGGTGTTGCCCTGCACGGCCTGCGGCGGCATCCTCAAACCGGACGTGGTGTTCTTCGGCGAGAACGTTCCGCCGCCGCGGGTCGAGCACTGCCGCAAACTGGTCCGTGAGGCGGCCTCCCTGCTGGTCCTGGGCTCCTCACTGACCGTGATGTCCGGGCTCCGGTTCGTCCGCCAGGCCGCCCAGGCCGGGAAGCCAGTGCTGATCGTCAACCGGGACCCGACCCGAGGCGACCAGCACGCCCTCACCCGGGTCGCGCTTCCCCTGGGAACAGCCCTCACCACCGTGGCCGACCGGCTGGGCATCCCCGTCGACGACGAGGCGACGGCCCGGGCGAGGGAGTGACGGTGACGGGGCGTCATCGGAGTGCAACGTGTCAGCCCTTGTTGCCTCCCAGGCCGATCACGACCTCGCTGGGACGGACGTGTTGGCGCTCGGGCTGCGGATCCTGGGGGTCCCGGGAGAGCGATCAGGCGCCGTATGGCGGCGGATACAACGTCCTGCTGACCTTCGCCCGCATCTGGGCCACGCTCGCCACCGGCCAGATCAAGTCGAAGGACGCCGCCGCCGACTGGGCCCTCACCCAGCCGCTCTGTCTCAACGTTGACAGGGTGCACTTGGCCCTCACCGGGCGTCGGTCGAGGTCATGCTCCACCTGATCGCCCTGGTGAGGACCTGGCCGGTGAGCGGTATCGCAACGTCCTCGAGCACGGGGACGCGCGGAAGCCCCAGCAGCCTTCGGGCCCACTCCGGGAGGGACGTCACCGCATTGGCGGCGAGCAGGGCGTAGGCCGGCCGGGCGGCAAGCGGCAGCGGTGGCTGTAGCAGCAGGAAGCGCGCGGCCGCGCGGCACTCCGGGGTGGCACGGAGTGCCGGACGGTACGCGGCCAGGCGTGCTTCGAGCTCCGCCCGCGTCCGTGGCGGGTCCGTCACCCCGAGGGCCGTCGCCACCTTCGCCGTGTCCGCCACGTAAGCGTCGTAGTCGGTGGCTGCCAGGGGCCGGGCTCCGAAGCGCTCGTGGGCGCGCAGGAAGCTGTCCGTCTCAGTGACGTGCACCCACTCGAGCAAATGGGGATCGGCGGCCTGGTAGCGCTCGCCCTCCGCTGTCACCCCCCTGACCCGCTCATGGATCACGCGGACCCGTTCAACGGCGCTGCGGGCGTCTTCGGCGGTTCCGAAAGTCGTCACGGCGAGGAACGTACTGGTGCGCTGCAACCGCCCCCAGGGGTCGCCGCGATACCCGGAATGAGCGGCCACGGCGGCCATGGCCAGCGGATGCAGGGATTGCAGCAGCAGGGCCCGCAGTCCGCCGATGAACATTGACGCGTCACCGTGCACGACGCGGATGGGCCGCTCCGCGCCGAACCACCGCGTCCCCGGGGTGTTGTGGATACGAGCCCGCGTCGCGGGACCGTCCGGCCCCGCGACGCGGCTGAAGAGCGCCTTGCCGAGCCTGTCCCGCACGCCGGAAACCGTGAGGACGTCCATGTCCATGGCCCCATTCTGCGGCGTCGTCGTCCGCAGCGGAACAGATGACGGCGTTGTCGAAGTCTCGCGCCACTGATATAGGACTGGTATGACGTTTCCGGCCGCGGCCGCGCGTACATCGGTCCGCTGGGAACGCTGCCCGGAGCCGCAGCCGCGCGTGGTGCTCCCCCCGAAACGGTGGGGTGACCTCCTGCAGGAGCCACGGCGTGATCATCGACAGGATCGACGCCCTGCGCACGTCGGCGAACGAGCCGCTCAGGCGGTGGTGGGCACGACGCACTGCACAGCGAGGGCCGCCGATGCGGCGAACGTCCGGACGTCCGGAGGTCCACCAAATGCCGGAGTGCCTCGTGTGAGCGGGCGGGCAACGTGGCAGCGATCCTGCATGCCCCTCATGGTCACCCGTGCGACGGGAAGCATCGGCTCCGTTGTTGCACGGCCCCCGCATGCCGAGGGCACGCACGACCTCCTCGACCTGGCCCAGCGGCTGGCCGACGGCTCCGGCAGCCGTCGCGTCGACCGGCGCCCCGTCGGTATGAGTGCCAATTCCTGCCACGGGACATCGGCAGCACCCGCCGCGTGCTCCGAGCCGTCGCCAAGGCCGGCGTCCAGCGGCTGTTCGTGCCCCCGTACGGTGTTCGGCGCGCTCGGCGCCCCGATCCGGCACAGGCCGGTTGAGGTGCTGCGATGCCTGTGACCACCCGCGCGGTCCCGGCGCGCCCCGGACCGCCGCCCGTGCTCACGCTGCTCGCCGCCGCCCACGGCGGGCCTGCCCTTGCGGTCACCGCCGTCGCGGGTCTGCTCGCACTCCGCGCCGACCTGCCCCCGCTCGACGCCGTCGCTGTCACCGCGGCGGTGTTCACCGGCCAGCTCACGATCGGCTGGGGCAACGACCTGCTGGACCTCCGCCGTGACCGTGCCGTCGGCCGCACCGACAAGCCGCTGGCCACCGGAGCCCTCCCGGTCAGCCGGGTGGTGGCGGCCCTGGTCGTGGCCGCACTCGCCTGCCTCGTGCTGTCCATGCTGGCCGGCTGGCGCAGCGCGCTGGTCAACGCCACCCTTGCCACCGGTGCGGGCCACGTCTACAACCTTGGGCTCAAGGCGACCGCATGGTCCTGGGCGCCGTACGCCTGCGCCTTTGGGACGCTGCCCTCGGTCGTCACCCTCGCCGACCCCGCCCAGGGCTGGGCGCCGCTGTGGATGACCGGCGCCGGCGCCACGCTCGGTGTCGGGGCGCACCTGCTCAACACGCTGCCCGACCTCGCCGACGACGAACGCACCGGCGTCCGCGGCCTCCCTCACCGGATCGGCGAGCGTCGCTCGCGTGTCCTAGCCGCCGTGCTGCTGCCCGGAGCCTCGCTGCTCGCCGTGCTCGGCCCGGCAGGAACGCCCCCGGCGTGGGCGTGGGCGGTCCTGGCGCTGGTGACCGTCCTCGCACTGCTCACGCTGGTCGCCCGCGGTCGTACTCCCTTCCGAGCCGCGGTGGCCATCGCCCTGCTCGACGTCGTACTGCTCGTGGCGGCCGGGTGATGGCGCCCTCATCCGACCACTTCGACCTCCCGGTGGCCGGCGCCGCCACCCTGGGCCAGTTGCACACGATCCGGGCCGGCGCGTCGCCCTCCTGTACCGGGCGGACCTCACAGCAAACCGTGCCACGCCGCCTCGCCCGCAACACGCGGGTCCTCGGGGCCGGGCGGCGCACCTCGGCCGCCGACCAGCGTGTCCTCGACGGCTCCGTCGAGCTCCGCCTCGCCCGGCGGCCGGCTCACCCCGACCGTCGCGCTCGGCCTCGGTCGGGCACTCGTCGCGTCCACCCGCTCGTCCAGCCGACCACAGGAGCCAGCATGACCATGCGCGTCCTCAGCGTCCGCGGCGCCCTGCCCGAGCACCGCCACCGGCAGGAGGACATCACCGAGGCCTTTACCACCATGCTGGTCCAGGACACGGCCAAACGCGGCATCGTCGAACGCTTCCACCGCAACGTGTGCGTCGAGACCCGGCATACCGTGCTCCCGCTGGCGGAATACGCCCGTCTCGAGACCTTCGGCCAGTCGAACGACGTCTTCATCCGGGCGGGCGTCGAGCTCGGCGCTCGCGCGGTCGTCGACGCGCTCAAGGGCGTCGGCCTCACGCCGGCCGACGTCGACTACATCGTGTCGTGCACAGTGACCGGCCTGGCCGTCCCCTCGCTCGAGGCCCGCGTCGCAGCGGAGATCGGGCTGCGGCCCGATGTGGTGCGCCTGCCCCTCGTCGGCCTCGGCTGCGTGGCGGGCGTGGCCGGTATCGCCCGCCTGCACGACCTGTTGCGCGGCCGCCCGGACGGGGTCGCGGTGCTGATGTCGGTCGAACTGTGCTCGCTCACGCTTCAGCGCGACGACACCTCGGTCGCCAATCTCGTGGCCAGCGGCCTGTTCGGAGACGGCGCCGCGGCGGTGGTCGCCGTCGGGGCCGAGCACGCGCTCGCGCAGTCCGACGATCCGGCTCGTCCCGAGGTCCTCGCGTCGCGCAGCCGTCTCTACCCCGACTCGGAGCGCATGATGGGCTGGGACGTGGGCTCCGGCGGGCTGAAGATCGTGCTCGACCCCTCGGTCCCCGACCTGGTGCGCCGTCACATCGGCGGCGACGTCCGAGGCTTCCTCGCCGACCACCACCTGACCGGCGACAACCTCGGCTGGTACGTGGCGCACCCCGGCGGCCCCAAGGTCCTCGAAGCGCTGCAGGACGCCCTCGGCGTCGACCGGGACGCTCTGGGCATGACCTGGGACTCGCTGCGCCGGATCGGCAACCTGTCCTCCTCCTCGGTGCTGCACGTCCTGGCGGACACGCTCGCCGACCGTCCGCCCCCGCCCGGCTCCTACGGGCTCATGCTCGCCATGGGCCCGGGTTTCTGTTCCGAGTTCGTGCTCCTGCGCGCTCCGGGCGGTGAGCAGTGAGCAGCGAGGTCCTGTTCACCGTCCTGGTCCTGGCCGTCGGCCTGGAGCGGGTCGCCGAGCTGGTCGTGTCCCAGCGCAACGCCGCCCTCAGCCTCGCGCGGGGCGGCGTGGAGTGCGGGCGGGGGCACTACCCGGTCATGGTGGTGCTGCACACGGGTCTGCTCGTCGGCGCCCTCGTGGAGGTGTGGATGCGCCGACCGGACACGGCAGCGGTACTCGCCTGGTCCATGCTCATCCTCGTCGCGGCCTCGCAGGCGCTGCGCTGGTGGTGTATCGCCACCCTGGGGCGGCAGTGGAACACCCGGGTGATCGTCGTACCGGGCGCCGCACGCGTGACGGACGGTCCCTACCGCTGGATCCCGCACCCCAACTACGTCGCCGTCGTCGTGGAGGGGATCGCTCTCCCCCTGGTGCACTCGGCCTGGATCACGGCGGTCGTCTTCACCGCGCTGAACGGGTTCCTGCTCGCCACCCGCATCCGCACCGAGGACGCCGCGCTGGCACAACTGGCCTGAAGGAGACGCACATGGACCTGCTCGTCGTCGGCGGGGGGCCCGCGGGCCTGGCCACGGCCCTGCATGCGGCCCGGGCGGGGCTCGACGTCACCGTGTGGGAACAACGCGCCGGCACCGTCGACAAGGCGTGCGGCGAGGGACTGATGCCCGGTGCCGTCACCGCCTTGGCGGCGCTCGGCCTGCGCCCGCCGGGGCACGCCCTGCGCGGCATCCGCTACGTCGCCGGACCGCGCCGGGTCGATGCCGACTTCACCGCGGGCCCGGGCCGGGGGGTACGTCGCACGACGCTCCACGCGGAGCTGCGCGAGATGGTGCTCGCCGCCGGCGTACGGGTCGAGCAGCGCACCGCGCACCGTGTCGAGCAGGACGAGGCCGGTGTGTCGGTCGACGGCACCCGTGCCGGCCACCTCGTCGCGGCCGACGGACTGCACTCGCCGATCCGCCGGGCCCTGGGGCTGGACCGGCCACGCCGGGCCCGCCCGCGACACGGACTGCGGCGTCATTACGAGCTCGCTCCCTGGAGCGATCACGTCGAGGTGCATTGGTCACGATGCGCGGAGGCCTACGTGACCCCGGTGGCCGACGACCTCGTGGGGGTCGCGGTGCTCACCACCGCCCGCGGGTCGTTCGACGACCACCTCGCCGCCTTCCCCGAGCTGCGGGAGCGGCTGGCCGGGACCGGGCACGCCGGACCGGTGCGCGGGGCGGGCCCGCTCCGCCAGGACACGAGCGCGCGCACCGCCGGGCGAGTGCTGCTCGTCGGCGATGCCGCCGGTTACGTCGATGCGCTGACCGGTGAGGGCATCGCGCTGGCGCTCGCTCAGGCGCCGGCGGCCGTCCGGGCCGTCACCAGCGGTGACTTGGTGCGCTACGAGCGGGAGTGGCGGCAGCTCACGCGGCGCTACCGCTGGCTGACCCACGCGCTGCTCGGTGCGACGCGGATTCCCCCGGCTCGCTCAGCGCTGGTGCCTGTGGCACAGCGGCTGCCGTGGCTGTTCTCCGCGGCCGTCAACGCGCTGGCCTGCCCGGCCTGGCAGTATCAGGCGAGCCGAACGAGTGCATAGCGATCGGCGCGATCACCGGCTTCCGGACCCCCGCTCGTGTCCGACGCGGTCGGCGCTCCGTTCAGTGCGTCGGGAGCGGGCGAGAGCGCGTCGGCCGAGGGCCATGGCGGCCAGCCCCAAGGGGATGGCCACGATGGCTCCCACGATCCCGTTGCCGGTGCCGGGGCCACCACTGGAGGTGGCCAGATGCAGCGCAGCGAGGGCCGTGCCGACCAGGCCCACCGCCATGGCCGCCAGGGCGCCGGTGCGCGCGTTGCCGGTACTGACACGGCCGGCGACGCGGGCCAGCGACAGCCGGCCAATGGCCACGCCGATCAGCCCCACCCCGAGGGCCAGGTTGGCCCCCGTCCGCCCGTCGCCGATGACTCCGCCCTCGGCGGCCACCGTCAGCACATCTGTTGCGCTCATGCCACTCTCCTCCTCTGCGCGCGGCGTATACCGCTCCTCTGTGCGCGGCGTATTCCGCGGTTCAGCTGGGCCTTGAGCATGCTTGCCGACCCCACCGCTGGTCGTCCGGCGGGTGCAGTCTTTTCGGACTGCCGTCGACATGGCAGTCGACTGCTGCGCATGCGGCAGGCGACGGCCAAGTACCGCGGGTGCGGTAGCCGACCGCTCGTCCGCGAGCGGGACTCGCCCGCAGCGGCGTCCGGCTAGGGTGCGCGCATGGACACAAGGCGTTTTCGTGTCCCGGCCGGTGCCATGGACTGGGCGATTGCCGTCAGCGTGGCGGCGCTGCTGCTGGGAACCGGGTTGTCCGGGCAGCACCCGGCCGGGAAGCACGAACTGTTCGGCTCTGTGCTGCTGGCAGCGGGCGGTCTGACGCTGATCGCGCGTCGTAGGGCTCCGATCGCCGTGCTGGCTGTCACCGGCCTGTGCGCGCTGGGGTACGAGGCGGCGGGTTTTGAGGTGCTCTCCGTCTCGTACCTGGTCGCGGTGTACGGCGCCGTGCGGGCAGGGCACCGCACCCTGACGGTGGCGGCATCCGTGTCTCTCCTCGTCGTCCTCCCTCTCACGGCGCTGGTCTTCCGCGACGGGCCGGCCCGCGAGGCGTTCGCGCAGGCCCGGAACGTACTGGAAATCGCCTGGCTGATCGCCGCCGTTGCCGCCGGGGAGGCACTGCGGCAGGCCGAGCGGCGGGCGGACGAAGCCGAGCGCACTCGGGAGGAGACCGCTCGGCACCGCGCCGACGAGGAGCGGCTGCACATCGCGCGGGAGCTGCACGATTCCCTCACCCACCAGATTTCGATCATCAAGGTGCAGTCCGAGGTCGCCGTACACATAGCCCGCAGGCGCGGCGAACAGGTACCCGAGACGCTGCTTGCGATCCAGACGGCCGGACGGGAGGCAACCCGGGAGCTGCGCGCGACCCTGGAGGCCCTGCGCGACGACGACACGACCCCGCCGCAGAGCCTCGAGCACGTACCGGAACTGGTGGAGCGCGCCCGTTCGATGGGCCTGGAGGCGACGCTGACGACAGAAGGGCAACGGCACGACGTGCCGACCGCGGTGGGCCGGACCGCCTACCGCATCGTCCAGGAGGCGCTGACCAACACAGCCCGGCACGCCTGCGCCACCACCGCGGCGGTCCGGATCGAATACCGCACCGACGCGCTGTCCATCCGGGTGGACGACGACGGCAAGGCCACCCCCGACGACGCGCCCGTCCCCGGCCTGGGGCTGCTCGGCATGCGCGAACGCGTCACCGCCCTCGGCGGCCGGCTGCGCGCGCAGCCGCGCACCGAGCACGGTTTCACCGTCCAAGCCGAACTACCCGTGGAACGAACATCATGATCCGTGTCCTGCTGGTCGACGACCAGCCGCTCATCCGCAGCGGCTTCCGCGCGCTGCTCGACCTCGAGGACGACATCGAGGTGGTGGCCGAAGCCGCCCACGGCGAGGAGGGTTTGGCGCTCATCAAGGAGCATGCGCCCGACGTCGCACTCATCGACATCCAGATGCCGGTCATGGACGGCATCGAGGCGACCCGGCGCATCGCAGCGGACCCGGCCCTGGCCGGCGTGCACGTCGTCATGCTGACCAACTACGGCATGGACGAGTACGTCTTCGACGCGCTACGCGCCGGCGCCGCCGGGTTCCTGGTCAAGGACATCGTGCCGGAGGACCTCCTGCACGCGGTACGGGTAGCCGCCCGCGGCGACGCTCTACTCGCCCCGTCCATCACCCGCAAGCTGATCCACCGGTACGTCGCCCAGCCGCTCTCCACCACCAGTGCCGCACTCGAGGAACTGACCAGCCGCGAACGCGAAGCGGTCGCCCTGGCCGCACAGGGCCTGTCCAACGACCAGATCGCCGACCACATGGTGATCAGTCCGATGACCGCGAAAACCCACATCAACCGGGCCATGACCAAACTCCACGCCCGCGACCGGGCCCAACTCGTGGTTCTCGCCTACGAATCGGGCCTGGTCACCCCGCGCACCCGCTGACAACCGACCAGCGGCTGCCGACTTCGCGGTGGCGGGGACAGGTCAGGTGACCGGCCGACGGGGAGGAAGTCAACCAGTGGTACCGGTCCAGCTTGCCGACGCTCCCGGCACGCCTCTACGACACCTGTATCGCAGGACACGGACGGGCCCCGCGACGCACCACCGCGCACGGCGAGCGCGGCAGCCCGCAGCCCGCCGCCGTGCTGGAGGTGAGGGAGCGGTCAGCGTCGCGCCTGATCAGGTCCGGCCGGCGCGGTGGGCCGGCGGGCGGGCTGGAACAGCTCGATGAGGTTGCCTGCCGGGTCGGCCAGCAGGATCTGGCGTCCTCCGGGACCGGCAACGACCTCACTGCGGAAGGAGACACCGGCGCTGCGCAGCCGACCGATCTCGGCATCAAGGTCGTCGTAAGTGAGGTGGATACGATTGCCGCCCGGGACGGCGGCCTCCTTCGGGGTAGCGCGGGCACCCGAGCTCGCCGCACCCGACAGCAACAGCCGCAGCCGGCCACGGACCACGTCGGCGAAGGCAGGGACGGCACTGGAGTGAAGCGTGAAACCAAGGTGCGTGGTGTAGAAGTCGATGGCGGCCTGCACGTCATCGACGAGGTAGCGGACACTGACATATTCGTCGTGAGTGGTCATGGCTCGGACCTCGCAACGGTCTCGGCGGTGTTCAGCACCGGCATCAGGTGCTTGATACGGATGTCTATGTCGGCCGCCGCGTGCTGAAAGGCCTGATAACCGGCCTGGCCGGTGCCGCCGGCTGCGCCCGGGTCGGCCATGCTCCAGTGGACCCGCCCCGGGCCGAACTCCGGGCAGACCTCGCGAGCCCTGTCGCACAAGGTGATCACATGGTCGAAGCGGCGGCCGACCAGATCGTCCACGTGCTGGGTATGCCGACCGGAGAGGTCGATGCCGAACGACTCACGCAGCACCCGGACAGCATGCGGGTGCACCTGCGGCTTGGGACGGGTGCCCGCACTGGCCGCGATGACGCGGCCGGCGGTGTGGTGGCGCAGCAGGGCTTCAGCAATCGGCGAGCGGGCGCTGTTGCCGGTGCACACGAACAGCACCGCCACACGGTGGGCTCGCGCCCGGACGACTGGACGACGCGGCGGTGAGAAGGCCTGGCACAACGCCGGGTGCAGGGCGGCAGCGCCGGCCGCCAGGGCCTCACCGCAGCGCTCCAGGTCCAGGCGGTAGTAGCTGTCCCGACCGTCGAAGCTGCTACGCCTGGCCATGACCAGACCGGCGTCGCGCAGCAGCCGCAGGTGATAGGAGACCAGGTTCTGCGGCTCCCCGACACGCTCCACCAGTTCACGGACCCGATAGTCGCCGTCAGCGAGTTTCGTCAGCAGCCGCCAGCGCAGCGGATGCGCAGCCAGCCGGACGAACTCCGGTGGCGTGACGGCCACGCCACCTGGGTGAGATCCCATACACCGAAGATACATCAAGCCAGGTTGATGCACTTCAGCTGTCGGCGCGCGGGGACGTCGCGGGCAGTTCCACAGTGATACGGATCCCGCCTGCAGAGCGCGGGGCGAGGGTGAGGGTTCCGTCGTGTGCCTGCGTGATGGTTTTGACGATGGCCAGGCCGAGGCCGACGCCTGCGTGGTCGGCGTGTATGCGCTCGGCGCCGCGCTGGAATGGCTCGGTGAGTGTCGAGACCAGCTGTGGGATGACCTTCTCGCCGGTGTTCTCGACAGTGAGCACCACCGTCTTGGGACGGACGCCGGTATTCACCCACACGGTGCCCTGTTCAGGCAGGTTGTGGACGATCGCGTTCTGCACGAGGTTCATGGTCAGCTGCAGCAGGAGCGCTTGCGATCCGATCATGGGGGTGATGTCGCCGGAGGTTTCGATGGTGACGCCACGCTTTTCTGCCAGGGGCAGGAGTGTTTCGGTGGCTTCTTCCGCCAGGAGAGACAGGTCGACAGGCTCTCGGGTGAAGGACCGCTGGTCGGCACGGCTGAGCAGGAGCAGTGCTTCGGTGAGGTCGATGGCTCGGGTGTTGACGGCGTGGAGGCGGTCGATGATTTCGCCGGTGTCGCGGTTCGGATCGCTGCGGGCCACGTCGAGAAGTGCCTGCGAGATCGCCAGCGGGGTGCGCAACTCGTGAGAGGCGTTGGCCGCGAATCTCCGCTGTTCGGCGACGTGTGCTTCGAGCCGCGCGAGCATGGTGTCGAAGGCGTCGGCGAGTTCGCGGAACTCGTCTCTGCGGCCCGGTAGCCGGATCCGGTGGGAGAGTGATCCGTGCGTGGCCAGGCGGGTGGCGTCGGTGACGCGGGTCAGCGGGGCGAGCATCCGGCCGGCGAGGATCCACCCGCCCACCAGGCCGAACACCAGCAGGAACGCCAGTACTGCGGTTGCTCTCGGAGCGAAAACATTCAGGAGGGCGGACCGGATGGGGAAAACACCACCCGTGGGCTTGTCGTCGGGGTTGATGAGCATCGCACGATCGGGGACGTAACGCAGGAGGAACATCCACACCGCCGCGAGCAGCAGGACGCCGGCGATCATGAGGAAGCCGGCGTAGCTGAGGGTGAGTTTGACGCGAACGCTCAAACCAGGCTGCCTATCCACGGTCTCGTCCCTCACGTCCGGTGCCGGGGGCCGTGTCGATGCGGTAGCCGACGCCGGCCACGGTGGCGATCAGCCAGGGTTCGCCGAGACGCTTGCGCAGTGCCGAGACGGTGATGCGCACGGCGTTGGTGAACGGGTCGGCGTTCTCGTCCCACGCCCGCTCCAGGAGTTCTTCGGCGCTGACGACACCGCCTTCGGCGGCGACGAGGACTTCGAGTACGGCGAACTGTTTCCGGGTGAGCGCGACGTAGCGGCCGTCGCGGTAGACCTCGCGGCGGAACGGATCCAGCCGCAGACCGGCGATCTCTCGCACAGGCGGCCTGCTGTGGGCGCGCCTGCGGTCGAGTGCTCTGAGCCTGAGCACGAGTTCCTGGAGATCGAACGGCTTCGTGAGGTAGTCGTCGGCGCCGAGTCCGAATCCGGAGGCCTTGTCGTCGAGACGGTCGGCTGCGGTGAGCATGAGGATCGGCATGCCGCTGCCGGAGGCGACGATGCGTTTGGCGATCTCGTCACCGGACGGGCCGGGGATGTCGCGGTCGAGGACGGCGATGTCGTAGGCGTTGATGCTCAGCAGTTCCAGAGCGGTGTCGCCGTCACCTGCGATGTCCGCCGCGATCGCTTCCAGGCGCAGGCCGTCGCGGACGGCTTCTGCCAGATACGGTTCGTCCTCGACAATCAACACACGCATGCTCCGAGGCTACGAGCCGGCGCATATCGTCGACATATCGAAAACCGGATACGTGCCGGCAACACCGCGCTGCCTTGACTGGCGGTATGGCTTCGACCCCACCATCGGCACGGACACCGACCCGCCGGGCGATCCGCATCGGCTCCCGGCCGGGGCCCTGGAAGCGCGGCCCGGTGCTCGCGCCGCTGGCGCTGCTGCTCGGCCTGCTCATGCTGCTGCACGCGAAGATCCCGAACCGGATCGCGAACCTCGGCAGCCTGGCTGAGACCTTCCTGCCGTGGTTCGGCCTGTTCATCCCCGTGCTGCTGGCCGGGGCGCTGTGGCGCCGCTCCGCTTCCGCGGTGGTCGCGCTGCTGCTGCCGGTCACGGTGTGGCTGAACCTCTTCGGCGGGCTGCTCAGCGACAAGTCCCACCCGGGCAGCGACCTCACCGTGGCCGGCCACAACGTCGGCGCCGACAACCCCGACCCGGCCGGCACCGCCCGCGACCTGGCCGCCTCCGGGGCGGACGTGCTGGCCCTGCAGGAGATGACCGAGCAGGCCCGGGGCACGTACGAGAAGGGGCTGGCGAAGACGTACCCGTACCACACGATCCAGGGCACAGTCGGGCTGTGGAGCAAGCTGCCGCTGTCGGACACCCGGCCGGTCGACATCAAGCAGGACGTCGGGCCGCTGGGGGACACCAAGCCGGTCGACATCAAGATGGGCTACAACCGGGCGCTGCGCACCACGGTGGCCGCCGACCACGGGCCGCTGACGGTCTATGTGGCCCACCTGGGATCCGTACGCGTGAATCCCAGGGCGGGCTTTTGGACGGACTCGCGGGACAGAGGCGCTCAGGCGCTCGGAGAGGCCATCGCCGCCGAGCAGAACAAGCGGGTGGTCCTGCTCGGCGACCTGAACGGCACCATGGACGACCGCGCGTTCGCCGACATCACCTCACAGGTACAGTCGGTGCACGACGCGGCCGGGGACGGCTTCGGCTTCACCTGGCCGACGAAGTTCCCGGTGGCGCGGATCGACCAGATCCTGGTCCGCGGCGTGGAGCCGGAGAGTTCGTGGGTGCTGCCGGCCACCGGCAGCGACCACCTGCCGGTGGCCGCCGGAATCAGCTGGTGAACACCGTGCAAGGGCTTCGATTCCGTCCCTGGATCCGGTGTACGCACGCGACCGGCCCGGCTCGGCGCCGACGGGAACGTGCGGGGGATCACCGGTCCTTGCTCGTCGGCGCAGACGACCCTTGTGCCCTCGGGCGGGCAGGTGCAGAACTCGATGATCCGAGTCCTGTTCCGATCCAGGTCAGGACGTATGCAGCTTGGGGGAAGCCCCCAGGGCCGGCCGAGCCGGTCCGCGCCAGGCCCGAGAAACGCTGCTCCCTGCTGTCCGGCCGCTCCCCTCCTGCCCTGCTCTGACTTCGAACGAGGTTACGGATGTGTTCCGGACTCTTGACGGACGCCTTATGACTGCGTAGACATGGCTGCGCAGTCAGTCGGAAGCCGGCTGACATGATGGGGGCTCGGATCACGATCGTCGGGAGACACCATGACGCGAGGGGCAAGACGGGCCGGAGGTTCCGGCGCACCGCGCAGTGTGGACGTGGCCCAGCTGGCTGGTGTCTCGCAGAAGACGGTGTCCCGGGTCTTCAACGACGAGCCGTACGTCTCCTCCGAAGTGCGCCGACGCGTTCTGGAGGCGGCCGAGGAACTCGGCTACCGGCTGAACAACGCCGCCCGGGCGCTGGCCTCCGGGCGCACCCGGTCCATCGGCGTGGTGACGCTGGGGACCGCCCTGTACGGGCCCGCCTCGCTGATCATGGGGGTTGAGCGCGCCGTACGGGACACGGGATACACCCTCCGTGTGGTCAACACGATGGAAGGCGACCCGGCGGGAGTCGCCGGTGCCGTGGACTCACTCCTCGATCAGGGTGTGGACGGCATCGTCATCTCAGAACCGATCGACGATTGGCACAACGGAGACCTGGCAGTCCGGCTCGACGTGCCGGTCCTCGTCTTCGGTGCGCCACCGCTTCCCGCGCCGAGGGCCTTGGCCGCCGGTGTCGGCGCCGATCAGATGGCGCGCGCGGCCACCGAGCACCTGCTGGACCTGGGGCACGGCACCGTCCACCACCTTGCAGGTCCGCAACGGTGGTATGCCGCCCGGGACCGTCTGGAGGGCTGGCGGGCGGCGCTCGCCGCGCACGGCAGTCCCGAACCGCCCGTCGTCGAGGGCGACTGGTCGGCCGCCTCCGGCTACGCGGCGGGCCGCGAACTCGCCTGCGACACGGAGATGACCGCGGTCTTCGCCGCCAACGACGACATGGCGATCGGCCTGATCCGGGCCCTGGCGGAGGCCGGCCGGCGTGTGCCCGAGGACGTCAGCGTCGTCGGCTTCGATGACATCCCCGTCGCCGCCTACGTGACTCCTCCGCTCACCACGGTGCGGCAGCCCTTCGACGCTGTGGCCCAGGAGGGACTCAAGCGACTCGTGCACGCCATCGAGAACCCGCAGGCAGACCTCTTGCCGGCGAGCGACCCACCGGTCGACCTCGTGGTCCGCGTCTCGACCGCGCCCCCACCGACCCGGATGACCCCAGGTCGTGGTCGGCGTACCGCCTCTCGGTCAAGCGCCGGCCCGCACAGTCCGCCCCCGGGCGGAGGTCCATCCGCCCATGACTGACGAAGGCAGACCAGCCCGAGCAACGGTCTTCACCACGGGCAGGTGATCGCGAGGCAAGCCGCCGTACCGGTCTCTGCTCACACCGCCTCCTCTCCGACCACGCGGTTCGCGGTCACCTCTTTACACGGTTGACGCATCAACTTCTTTCTTGCGACAGCCGCTGAGCAATCTCGCCGCAACGGTTTTCTGCTCCACCCCGCTTTTCCCCGGCCAGGAGCTTCCACCTCGGTAGCAGGTGGAACGCCCACCGGGCGACGTCCGCGAGGACGTGCACCCGTGCCAGGCGACCTCCATGTCCTGGCCGTCACGTCCCAGCTTCTCTTTCCCTCATCACCCCTTGTTCCGCACGCCCTCGCTCGGCGTGCCATTCCCTCAGCCATTGGCGGGAGTTCACCATGCACCGATCCAACTCCACCCCCAGCCTCTCTCAGATGAGCCGTCGGCTCTTCCTCACCGCGACGGGAGCCGTGACGCTGAGTGCCACGCTGTCCGCCTGCGGCGGCAGCGACTCCGGCGGCTCCTCCGCCTCCGCCGCCAAGCCGGTCGGCCAGGCCGACATCGACAAGGCGATGACGACGCCGACCGAGCTGACGTTCTGGACCTGGGTCCCGAACATCGAAAAGGAGGTCGCGCTCTTCGAGAAGAAGTACCCGGCCATCAAGGTCAAGGTCGTCAACGCCGGTCAGGGCACCCCGCAATACACCAAGCTGCGTACCGCGCTGAAGGCCGGCAGCGGCGCCCCGGACATGGTGCAGATCGAGTTCCAGGCCATCCCGACGTTCACGATCACCGACAGCCTGCTGGACCTGCGGCCGTACGGTGCCTCCGCACTCAAGGAGAAGTTCGTCGACTGGACCTGGAGCCAGGTCAGCGGCACCAAGGGCGAGGTGTGGGCGATCCCGCAGGACACCGGCCCGATGGGCATGCTGTACCGGCAGGACATCTTCGACAAGCACGGCATCGACGTGCCCACCACGTGGGAGGAGTTCGCCGCGGCGGCGCGCAAGCTCCACAAGGCCGACCCCGACGCGTATCTGACCAACCTCGCCGCGAACCAGGTCGCCGCCTGGCACGGTCTGCTGTGGCAGGCGGGCGCCAAGCCGTACGTCACCTCCGGCAAGAGCGACATCGCCATCAGCGTCGACGACGCGGTGTCCAGGAAGCTCGGCGACTACTGGGGCGGGCTCGCGAAGGAGGGGGTCATCGGCGTCGAGCCGGACTTCACCGACTCCTGGTACGCCGCCCTCAACAAGGGCAAGTACGCCACCTGGATCACCGCCGCCTGGGGGCCGGTCTTCCTGTCCGGCTCCGCCAAGGCCACCGCGGGCAAGTGGCGGGCGGCCCCGCTGCCGCAGTGGGACGCGGCCAAGCCCAGCTCGGGCAACTGGGGCGGCTCGACCACCGCGGTCATCCGCTCGACGAAGAACCCCATCGCGGCGGCGATGTTCGCGCAGTTCCTCAACACCGACCCGGCCAGCGCCCGGATGTTCGCCACCGAGCAGTTCTTCTTCCCCGCCACCAAGACCCTGCTCACGGACGCCGAGTTCGTCGGCCAGGCGCCGTCGTTCTACGGCGGTCAGAAGGTCAACCAGCTGTTCGCCGACATCAGCTCCACGGTCAACTCCTCCTTCCAGTGGCCGCCGTTCCTCGACCAGGCGGCGACCGACTGGACCGAGACGGTCGGCAAGTCCCTCGCCGGCAAGACCGACACCGTCCGCGCGCTCGGCACCTGGCAGACACGGCTGACCACGTACGCCAAGGACCAGGGCTTCACCGTCAAGGGGAGCTGACATGGCCGTCACCACCGCGGGCTCCGCGAAGGGGAGGCGCCGTGCGGCAGGGCCGCTGTTCGTCGCACCGTTCATGGTGCTCTTCCTGCTGCTCTTCCTCGCCCCGCTCGGCTATGCCGCGTACCTCAGCCTGTTCGAGGAACGCCTCATCGGGGGAACGGCGTTCGTCGGGCTGGACAACTACGTCAAGGCCGTCAAAGACCCGCTGCTCATCCACGGCGTCGGACGGGTCGCGCTGTTCTTCGTGATCCAGGTCCCGTTGATGCTGGTGCTGGCGCTGCTGTTCGCCCTGGCACTCGACAGCGGGCTGCTGCGGCTGGCCCGGGTGATCCGCCTGGGCATCTTCGTCCCGTACGCGGTGCCCAGCGTGGTCGCCTCCCTGATGTGGGGCTACCTGTACGGACCGGACTTCGGCCCCTTCGCCCAGCTGAGCCGGAAACTGGACCTACCGGTCCCCCACTTCCTCAGCGAAGGCTGGATGCTCGGCAGCCTGGCCAACATCGTGACGTGGGAATTCGTCGGCTACAACATGATCATCCTGTACGCCGCCCTGCGCACCATCCCCCAGGAGCTGTACGAGGCGGCCGCGATGGACGGGGCGGGCGCCTGGCGGGTCGCCTGGTCCGTCAAACTCCCAGCCCTCCGGCCCGCGTTGACGCTCACCCTGCTGTTCTCGGTGATCGGCAGCTTCCAGCTGTTCAACGAGCCGAAGCTGCTGCTGAGCATCGCCCCGGACGTGATCAGCAGCTCCTACACCGCCAACCTCTACTCCTACTCCCTCGCCTTCACCGGCCAACGACTCAACTACGCGGCCACGGTGTCCTTCCTCCTCGGCCTCGTCATCGTGATCGCCTCCTACGCCGTCCTGCTCACCGCCAACCGCAGGAGGACCCCGTGACGACAACAGCCGTGCCCCCGGCGACCGCGAGCACGTCGTCGAAGGGCGGCAAGCCTGCCGTCCGTAGTCGGCGCAGGTCCTCCTCCCGGCGCCGCAGTACCCCCCTGACGATCGCCATGCTGGCCGTCCTGGCCTACTTCCTCCTCCCTCTGTTCTGGCTGCTGATCGCCTCGACGAAGAGCACCCAGGACCTGTTCAACAGCTTCGGCCTGTGGTTCTCACATGCCCCGCAGCTGCTGACGAACGTCAAGGAGACCTTCACCCAGGACGACGGGGTCTTCGTGCACTGGCTGCTCAACACGGTCATGTACGCCGTCGTCAGCTCCCTCGGCGCCGCCCTCCTCGCGGCCGCCGCCGGTTACGGCTTCGCCAAGTTCCGTTTCCGCGGCGACCGGGCCGCCTTCAATCTGGTCCTCGGCGCCGTCATGATCCCGGCCACCGCCCTGGCGATCCCGACCTACCTGCTCTTCGCGAAGGCGGGCCTGGTCAACACCCCCTGGGCGATCATCCTGCCCTCCCTCGTCAACCCCTTCGGCCTGTACCTCATGCGCGTCTACGCACAGGACGCCGTCCCCGACAGCATCCTCGAGGCCGCCCGCATCGACGGCGCCGGCGAAGCCCGGATCTTCTTCACCATCGCCCTGCGCCTGCTCGCACCGGGCCTGGTGACGGTCCTGCTCTTCACCCTCGTGGCGACCTGGAACAACTACTTCCTGCCACTGATCATGCTCAACGACCCGAACCTGTACCCGATCACGGTCGGGCTCTCCTCCTGGGCCGCCCAGGCCCAGAACGGCGGGGCCGGCTCCAGCAGCGACATGCTGGCGCTCGTCGTGACCGGCTCGCTGATCTCGATCCTCCCCCTCGTCGTGGCCTTCCTCCTGCTCCAGCGGTACTGGCAGAGCGGCCTGGCCGCGGGCGGCGTCAAACAGTAGGACACACGGGTCCTCGTATCCAGCCGTAGGGCGCAGCCCTCGTCCCACCCCCATCTCCTCGGAGGTTTCCATTCATGGCGGCTCTGCCTGCCCGCGTCCTCTTCGGCGCTGCTTACTACCACGAATACACGCCCGCCTACGATCCCGAGCTGCGGCCCGACGAACGCCTCAAGACCGACCTGGACCTGATGGCCGAAGCGAACTTCACCGTCATCCGGGTCGGCGAGTCGGTGTGGTCGACCTGGGAACCGGAGAACGGCCGCTTCGACCTCGACTGGCTCCAGCCGGTGCTGGACGGCGCCCACGAACGCGGCATCTCCGTCATCCTCGGGACCCCCACTTACGCCGCCCCGCCGTGGCTGGCCCGCCAGTACCCGGAGATCACCGCCGAACACGCCACCGGGCAGCGTCTGGGCTGGGGCGCCCGCCAGGAAATCGACTTCACCCACCCCGCGTTCCGCTTCCACGCCGAACGGGTCATCCGCAAGATGGCCGCCCGCTACGCCGAGCACCCCGCACTCATCGGATGGCAGGTGGACAACGAGCCGGGCCTGCACCTCCTGCACAACCACGGAGTCTTCCAGCGCTTCGTCGACCACCTGCGCGACAAGTACGGCGATGTCGAGACCCTCAACCGCGAATGGGGCCTGGTCTACTGGTCGCACCGGCTGTCCACCTGGGCCGACCTGTGGACGCCGGACGGCAACGCCCAGCCCCAGTACGACGTCGCCTGGCGCGAGTTCCAGGCCGGCCAGGTCACCGACTTCATCGGCTGGCAGGCCGACATCGTCCGCGAGTACGCCCAGCCCGGCCAGTTCGTCACCACCTGCATCTCCTACACCCGCCAGGGGGTGGAGGACGACGAGATGACCGACCGCCTCGACATCGCCTCCGGCAACCCCTACTACGACATGCAGGACGGCCTGCTGCTGCCCGACCCGACACCCGATGCCCATGAACAGAAGTGGAAGACCACCGGAGTCTGGTCGATGTACCAGACCGCCGACTGGATGTTCTCCTCCCGCCAGGAACCCTTCCTGGTCACCGAGACCAACGCGAGCTCCATCGGCTTTCCCTGGGACAACCGCCCCGGCTACGACGGCCAGTGGCGCCAGACCGCCTGGGCGCACGTCGCACGCGGCGCCCGGATGATCGAGTACTGGCAGTGGCAGACCCTGCGCTTCGGCGCGGAGACCTACTGGGGCGGCGTCCTCCCGCACAGCGGCCGACCCGGCCGCACCTACGCCGAAGTGGCGCGTCTGGGAGCCGAGTTCGACAAGGCGGGCCCGCTCGTCGCCGGAATCGAGCCGGACGCCGACATCACGATGGTCTACTCGACGCCGAGCAAGTGGCTCATGCAGAAGTACCCGCCGCTCGCGACACCCGACGGAGAACCGGACCCCGCCGCCTACCACCGCATCTTCGACCCCTTCTACCGCGGCGCCTTCGACGCCGGCCGCCAGGTCCGCATCATCCACGCCCGCCAGCTGCACGACCCGCGGGGCGAACGGGAGGGCATGACACCCGAGGAAGCCGTCCGCCGCCACCCCGTCCTCGTCGCGCCGGCGTTGTACATCGCCGCCGACACGACACTCGACTGGCTCGAGGCCTACGCCCGGGCTGGCGGCCACCTCGTCCTCGGCCCGCGTACCGCCTACGCCGACCACGAGGCCCGCGCGAGGCTCGAACCGGCCCCCGGGCGTCTCGCCGAGGCTGCGGGCGTCACCTACGACGAGTTCAGCAACCTCCCACGCGACATCCCGGTCCGCGCCGTGCCCGGCGGCCCGCTCCGGGTGCCGGCGGGCGCCACGGCAACGCACTGGGCCGAGGGCCTCACGGTCACGGACGCCGACGTCCTCGCCACCTACGAGCACCCGCACCTCGGCCGCTGGCCGGCCGTCACCACCCGCCGCCACGGTGAGGGCCGCGTCACCTGCGTCGGTACCGTGCCCGGCCGGGACCTCGCCCGGACACTGGCCGCCTGGCTGGCTCCGGTCACGCGCAGCGGATGGCAGAGTCTGCCCGCATCCGTGACCGCGACGACCGGCACCTCCCCCGACGGCCGCCGGGTGCACATCGTCCACAACTGGAGCTGGGAGCCCGCCCGCGTCCAGGCCCCGGTGGACCTGTCCGACGCCCTGAACGACGAGCCCGTACCGGCCGGCACCACCCTGGACCTGGGCCCATGGGACGTACGCGTCCTCGTCTGGGCCGACACCACCCCGGTCCCCGAAGCAGGCGTTCCCTCCTGACCGGGCCGGACCGTGCTCCGCGTCTGCTGAGCACCTGAACCCCTTTGTCGGCACTCAGATCCCCGCCCGCCCGGCTACGTGAGCGGGTTGCCGCGCGGACCCCACGCGGTCACCGCGCCGGTGACCGAAAAACGTGTCATCCCCTGAAGGAGGAATCATGCAGAGAAGCAGGCTAGGGAAAACGCTGGGAACCGTCGCCGCAACGTCTGTGTTGCTGGCCATACCCGCGTCCGGTGCGCAGGCGTACGCGCCGACGGGCGGGACCCTGTACCAGCTCGGCAGCGAACCGTGTCTGAAGGGCCGGGGCAACTGCGCGGTCTACCCGAAGTCTGCGCAGCTGCCGAGCGGACGTCTGGTCGCGTCGTTCGAGAAGTCCACGGTCGTGACGGCGACGGGTAGCGCCGACCAGCAGACGCTCCCCGTCTACAAGAGCGACGACGACGGCACATCGTGGCAGCCGCTGTCCGAGGTCAAGGCTCCGGCCTACATCTCCAGCGACCCTCAGTACGCGAAGTACACGAGCAACTGGACCAACCCGTATCTCTACTCGCTTCCGCAGGACGTGGGGAACCTGAAGCAGGGCACGCTGCTCCTTGCCAGCGTCGTGTCGGGGGATGACTACTACTACAAGGAGCACAAGGCCGCCGACCCGAACTGGACCCCGACCAACGACGGGGACCGCAAGGACCTGGCGATCGCCCTGTACTCCAGCACCGACGAAGGGGCGACGTGGAAAATCGTCAACGTCGTCGCAACGGGTGGCTGGCAGGGCGGCAGCGCCGGCGCGGTCGGCCAGAACATCGCGGCCGCCAACACCAACAACCAGGTGGATCCCCTCTGGGAGCCGTACCTGATGGTCTACAAGGGCCAACTCGTCTGCTACTACTCCGACGAGAACGACTACACCGGCTTCAACGCGACCACCGGTGTCCCGACCCTCGACCCCGCCAACAACACCGCCGCGGATTCGCACGGCCAGATCCTCGCCCACAAGACCTGGGACGGCCGCAGCGCGGCGTGGAGCGCCCCGGTCGTCGACATCGCCGGGCTGACCCAGGACATGGGTGGCGGCAAGTCGGAGATCGGCGGCGGCCGTCCGGGGATGGCGAACGTCGTCCGCACGACGGACGGCAAGTGGCTGCTCACCTACGAGTACTGGGCCGGCGGAGCCAACACCAGATACCGGATCTCCGACAATCCGCTGAATTTCTACACCGGCTCTGCCACCGGCACAGGGGTCGACACACTGCCGGTCGACACCGGTTCCCATGCCCTCGCGGCAGGCGGCAGCCCGGTCCTCATCAGGCTTCCCGGCGGGCGCCTGGTCTACAACGCCGCCGGCAGCGGCAACGTCTGGGTCAACGAGAGCGGACGCAGCAACGGCACGTGGAAGGAGTACCAGACGACCTCGCAGGCCGGATACAGCCGCAACCTGCAGTACGTCGATGGCACCGGCCGCATCTCGATCCTCAACAACCAGGGCACCTCGACGCTCAGGTTCGCCGAGGTCGATCTCGGCCACTCCAACGGCCCCTACTACCAGTTGGTGAACCGCAAGACCGACCAGGTGATCGGCACCGGGAACAAGACCAACGACGCGAACATCGGCAACGGCGACGTTCCCGATGTCGTGCTGGAGGCCCCCGGCTCGGCGGCGAACGCGGACACTCAATTCTGGCACCTGACCACCGAGCCGAACGGTGGCGTGACACTGCTGAACAAGTCGGGCGGCCGCGCGGCGGCCATCTGGACGGGGAACGCGACGGCCGGCCAGAAGATCGGCCAGTGGGTGGACAACAGCGCCACGGGCACCTGGAACCTCGTCAAGACCAGCGACGGGTTCTACAAGCTGCAGTCCGTCAAGAACACCAGCCTGTACTTGACCGGTGCGTCCGCCGGAACGCAGCTGACCTTGCAGAACGCGCTCACGGACGGCTCGCAGGACTGGGAGCTCGTCCAGTAGGTCACCTTCCTCCAAGGACCTGACACGACGTGCGGTCGGGGCCCGGCGATCGAGTCGGGCCCCGACCGGGTCCCCTGCCACCTGTCCCCGACAGCCCCACCACCCCCCACACCTCCTGAACCGCCACTTCACCCGCAAACACGGCCGCGACGCCTACTTCGGCAACCCGGAGAGGCGACCTCCATGTGACGACCCCCGTCCGTCACGCAGGGACAGCTCCAGCCGACCACCACGGCCGGCTGGCGCCCCTTCGCCCGAAGCGACGAGGACCGGACCGCAGGACGGGTAATTCCCGAAGGAAGCACGGTGAAATACTCAATTCTACTCACCCGTTCACCCATGCGAACTAATCCCGTGTCACCGCATAACCGGATACGGATGGCCAACGAACCGTCAACAACACAGATTCATCTTCCGCGAACCACGAGTGGTCGACTCCACGACCCCAGACAACGTAATCTCCTTGCTGTTCCAGGAGAACGCTGCGCCCCGGGAAATCCACGCGAAACCGGCCACTAATGAGGACCAGGAGAGCCGTTCGCTCTTCACCCCTCACCCACTGCAGCCGTTCGTCGCCGCGTGGATGAATCCCCCACTTCACCTCTACCGCAGGGGTGTGACGAGGATCATCGACGTCCTTGAAATGACCAAGAAGCCACCCGCTATCCAACGGCGCATCATATATGCGATCATCCATAAACCAGGACTCTATCACCCGCATCAAGAGCACGGTCTACGACTCAGATATCGAGTGGCCGTTCGTGAGGTGCGAGTCGGGCATGGACCACGGACGCCACGATTGCCGATCGGAGCCCTCATCTGGGGCAACTGCCATTCGAGTCACAGCCGGATTCAATTACTCCGATACCGCCGGGCCAATTCAGTGAGCCGACGTTCCAAGGCATCGCATTACCGCCCCGGCGCTGCCGCCACCTGCCAGAGCCTCGCCTCTGTCACCGACGGCAAGGTCCGACACGTCAGCCTCTCCGAGGCCGGGCCGGACACGTTCGCCGCGCTCACGGCTTGACATCAGCATCAGGCGGCGAGCTGCGGCTGCGACTCGTTCGGCCAGCTCTTGCACGGCGACTGCCGCACTCGCGCCGGGTCGGGTAGGGCCACCGCCTCCTGCTGCATCAGCGGTTGTGTGGTCTGGCCGCGGCGGCCGGCGAAGACGTAGAGGCGCAGGATGGTGAAGCGGGCTGCGCCGGCGAGGCTGGAGGCGCTGAGGTAGACGATCTGTTCGGTCAGCATGCCGGACAAGGGCTGCACCACATGCAAGCCGTACACGGCGACGCTGGTGGCCAGGTAGGCGGCGGTTGCCGAGCCCGCGGACTGCCAGTGCTCTCGCCATCGGGCGCTGCGTCCTTTGGCGAAGGTGAAGCGGGCGTGGAGTTCGGTGCACAGCAGGGTGGAAGCGGCGGTGATGACCGCGTTCGCGACCACCCAGGGCATGGTCATGGCCAGCAGCGGTACCGCGATGCTGGCCAGGGCCCCGACGCCACCTCCTAAGATCACAAACCGCATGAAGGCGGCGACGGGGCCAGGGGCGGCCGAAGTCGCCGTCTCGGGCTTGTGTGCGAGCGGCGACTTCATGGTGGGGGCTCCTTTCAGAGGCTGCGGGCGGTGATGTCGCCGTAGGCGGTGGTGGCGTGGATGTCGAGCTGGGCGTCGGCGCCGGCGGTGTTCACCAGCGCGTTGTGGATGCGGCCGTAGGTGGTGCCGGCGTCCAGGGATGCGGAGACGCCGCGGGCGGCACCGACCGAGATCTCGCCGGACTCGGTACGCAGTTCGACCGTGCCGCGCACGGCCTCGGTGATGCGGATGTCGCCCTTTTGGGTGCTGATCCTGGCGCGGCCGCCCAGACGGCCGACCGAGACGTCGCCGGCGAGGAGGGCGAGGCGGGCGCTCGCGGTCTCGTCGAGCTTGACCGTGCCCTGCGCGCCCTCGAAGGTGACGTCGCCGAGGCGTCCGACGCCCCGGAACTCGGCGCCGGCCGCCTTCGCCTCGATGTGGGAGCCGGCGGGCAGTCGGACGGTCACCTCGAGGGATCCGGAGGGGCCGAGGATCCGGTTCTTCGCCACCGGGGTCTCGATCCGCAGGATGCCGTCTCCGTATGCGACCGTGATCTGCTCCGCCGCCTTCACGTCGCGGCTCTTCGAGGCGTCCGCGGGCAGGACCTCGACGGTGGTGTCGGCCCGGTCGGCGGCGATGAACCGGATGCGTCCTGCAGGGATGTCGAGGACGGCGGAGATGGGCGTGGGGGTGTCGAACTTCTGCATCGGGTTCTCCTTCTTCTGCGGCGCGTGGCCCCGTCGGCCCCGCCGTTTCCGATGAGGGAAAAGCTACGTTGCATTCATAGAACTGGCAACGAACTCATTGCAGAGAATAGTCATCTATGCAGCTCAGAGCCGATATATCGTTGCAATGGTTTGGAGGCTAATGCAACAACAGTCACTCTCGTCGTTGCAATGGGTTAACGGTGAACGCTACACTCGAGGCACCACGGACCATGAAGGAGACCGCGATGCCGGGCGGCAGGCTCACCCAGACCGAACGCCAGCAGATCGCGCTGGGGCTGGCCGACGGCCTCGCCTACGCGGAGATCGCCAGACGCCTTGACCGGCCGACCTCGACGATCACGCGTGAGGTGATGCGCAACGGCGGCCCCACCGCCTACCGCGCCGACCTGGCCCACCGCGCCACCGAACACCGCGCCCACCGACGCAGGCAGACCGCGCCGCGGGGGACGGAGGCGCCCCAGCAGGCCCACGGGCGCGACGCCGAGGCCGTGCGCGAGTACGAGGAGGTTTTCACCACCGTCCTCATGGCTTCGGGCATGTCCACGATGACGGCCCGGGTGATGGCCTGCCTGACCCTCACCGACACCGGCAGCCTCACCGCGTCCGAACTCGTCCAGCGCCTGAAGGTCAGCCCGGCGTCCATCTCCAAAGCGATCGCGTTCCTCGACAGCCAGGGCCTCGTGCGCCGGGAACGCGACGAGCGCCGCCGCGAGCGCTACATCGTCGACGACGACGTCTGGTACCAGTCGATGATGGCCAGCGCCCGCTCCCTCGCCCAGGTCGTCGAGATCGCACGCCAGGGCGTCGGCGTCCTCGGCCCCCACACCCCGGCCGCCACCCGCCTCGAGAACGTCGCCCGCTTCCTCGACTTCGTCAGCGAGAGCACCACCCGGGCCGCGGAACAAGCCCGCGAGATTCTCCACACGAAACCCGCAACACCCCCAGACACCACTGCCTGAACGACGTCCGGACCACGGACGGACAGCCGCCTTGACGATCTCAGCCGGATGGGGAGTGGGCCGGTGAATGTCGCTGCGCCGGCCTTGGATACGGCGCGTGCCACCCCGGGCGGCCTGTTCGTTCAGCCGCTCAGCCCGGTACTGACGCCGGGGACTCCGCGTGCCGAAAGCCTGGCAGGACCAGGCACAGCACGGCCGCGACGGCGGTCGTGGCGGCGAAGGCGCCTACCGCCCAGGCGCCGGACATGTGCTGAGTGATCAGGCCGGCGATCAGTGGCGCCAGCGCCGCCAGCGCGGTGGCCGCCATCACCACGGTGCTGATGACTCGGCCGCGCATTTCCTCCGGCGCGCTGCGAAGCACCACCGCAACCAGCGCGCCGTTCGCGGCCGGCACGAGCAACAGCGCCAGGGCGACCGGCGCCGCCACCAGCGGCGACGGGACAAGCAAGGCCTCAGCGCCGAACAGCAGAGCCCCGGCCAGGGTGATCGTGGTGGCCAGGGTCGCCAGGCGCATGCGGCCTTGCAGCCGGGGTGCGACCACCGCGCCGAGCAGCCCGCCGACCGCGATGGCCGCCTGCACCAGGCCGATCACCGCGCTCTGCCCCGTTACCGCAGGGATTCCCCCCCTTCCTGGACACCTCAGCCGCACAGCAGAAACCGGACCGGCACCCCTTATCCAGTAAGTCCGGCCTCATCGCAGGCGGGCCGGAGCTCCCGGGTGCAGATCTGGTCGACGGTGTACACGCCGTTCTTGACGAGGGTCCGCTTGATGTTGCCGGCCGTCACCGCGGTCGGATTGAGCAGGACGGACGGAATGTCCTGGGTGGTGGGACTGTCGGTTGCCGTCCTGGCGACGTCGCGGGCGTCCTCGCCGCGGCCCAGGGCTACAGCCATGGCGGCGGCTGCGGCGGCTTCCGCTCTGAATGGTTTGTACACCGTCATGTACTGCTCGCCCCTGATGATGCGCTGCACAGCCGCGAGTTCGGCGTCCTGGCCGGTGACCGGAGGAAGCTCTCGCACACCGGCGCCTTTGAGGGCGGAGATGACGCCTGCCGCGATGGCGTCGTTGGCGGCCAGGACCCCGCCGATTCGGTCCGGGCCCAGAGCCGACAGGGCGGCAGACATGTTGACGTGGGCGTTCGCCGTGGTCCAGCCCAGGGTGTCGTACGACCTGGCGATCTTCGCCTTGCCCTTGAGGACGGACAGGGCGCCCTTGCGGTACGACGCCGCGTTGGGGCTGGTGGGATCGCCGTTCATCATGACGATGTCCTCATCCTCTGCTTTTTCGCCCATGGCCTTCAGGAGCGCCTCGCCCTGGAGTTTGCCGACCTGAGCACCGTCGAAGCTGATGTAGCCGGAGATCGGCCCTTCGGCGAGCCGGTCGTAGGCGACGACGGGGATACCCTCCTGCTGCGCCGCCCGGATCGAGGAGCGCATCGCCCTGGTGTCGGCGGCGTCGAGGATCAGGACTCCGACCCCCCTGGTGATCATGGAGGTCATCTGTTGCAGCTGCATCGCCGCGTCGTTCTCGGCGTTGGCGTACTGCATCGTGCAGCGGGGACAGAGCTTCTTCAGCTGCTGCTCGATGAATGGCTTGTCGGAGTGCTCCCAGCGCGGGAGCGCTCGGCTGGGCAGCAGCAGGCCGACAGCGAAGCTGTCCGCGCCCGCCTCGTCCTCTCCTCCGCAGGCGGCCAGGGGCATCGTCATGAGGCCGGCGACAAGCGCCGCGGCGACATACCGGATACGTCTCTTCACGGCAGGCCCTCTCGTTCTGCCCGGGGCTCCGAGTCCCTGGGTGCGGACTTGCGGCGCGGCACAGCGACCTCGCTCCACACCTGCTTACCGCCCGCTACGGGCATCGAGCCGAAGGACTCCGACATCGCCTCGACCAGAAGCAGGCCCCGGCCGCCGGTCGACTCCCAGTCCACGATCACCGGCTTGGCGGGCGCCCGCGGCGAGGAGTCGCTCACACTGACGCGCACCCGGTCACCGCGCAGCGTCAGATCCACGCGGACCGGGCCCTGGGTGTGCACCAGCGCGTTGGTGACCAGCTCGGACACGACCAGGAGCAGCGCGTCGGCTGCTTCCTCGGTTTTCCAGCGGCGCAGAGTGCGCGCGGTGAAACGGCGGGCGTGCATGACGGCGTCGGGCAGCCGCCACACCACCCAGTCGGCCCGGATCGGCCGCGTCTTCAGGCCGTCGTAGCGCAGCAGCAACAGCGCCACGTCGTCCTCACGGCGGCCGACGTCGCCGAGCAGTTCGTCGGCCATGCGCCCCGGGTCCGCCGGATCGGCCGCGGCGAGTGCGGTGCGCGTGCGGCGCATACCCTCGTCCAAGGGCAGGTCGGAGGCCTCGACCAGGCCGTCGGTGACCAGGGCGAGCACCGTGCCGGGCTCCAATGCGACGGCGGTCATGGGGAATTCCGCCTCCGCGAGGATGCCGAGCGGAAGCCCGCCTTCGACCTGCACCTCCTCGGTACGTCCGTCAGGATGGCGCACGAGCGGTGAGAGGTGGCCGGCCCGGACGAACAGGGTGTTGCCCTCCTCCAGGTCCAGTTCGACATAACAACAGGTGGCGAACAGATCGGTCTCCATACCGACGAGGAGGCGGTTGGCGTGGGACACGACCACGTCGGGTGGATGGCCCTCCACCGCGTACGCCCTGACCGCGGTACGCATCTGGCCCATGATCGTCGCGGCTCCGGCGCTGTGTCCCTGCACGTCACCGATGACCAGCGCGACCCGCTCCTCGGAGAGGGCGATGACGTCGTACCAGTCACCGCCCACCTGCAGCCCTCTCATGGCGGGCAGATAACGTGCGACGGCCGTGCACCCGGGCAGTTCCGGAAGGCGGCGGGGCAGCAGGCTGCGCTGGAGCATCGTCGCGAGTTCCTGCTCCGCGTCGTGCGCGTGCGCACGCTTGAGGGCTTGTCCGATCAGCGCGGCGGTGGCGGTCAGCAGGGTTCGTTCCTCGGGGACGAACTCGTGCGGCTGGTCCCAGCCGACCAGGCACACACCGGCGACCCGCCCCTTGGCGGGAAGCGGCAGCACGGCCAGACCGCCGCTGCCGATGCCTGCCAGTCCCGATTCGAGGGCCGAACCGGCGGGCCACAGGTCCATACGTCCGTCCTGCAGGGCCATCTGCAGGGTGGGAAGAGCACTGACCGGCGCGTCAGGCCATTCCGAGCGCCACTGCGAACGCCACATCTCCGGCCAGGCGGCGGGCTGCGGCGGATCCAGCACGCTGACCATCAGCCGGTCTTCCTCCAGCTCGGCGAGCGCCACGCGGTCGGCACCCAGCGGCACACGCAGCGCGGTGACGGCCACGCGGCCGACGTCACGGACCGTCGCGGCGCCATCGAGCGCGGCGGTCAGCCACTGGATCCTGGACACGTCATCTGCGCTCCGGCTCAGGACCGAGGTCGCCGTCACCACGCCCAGCACCTGCTCCGGCCGAGCGTCGGTGCCCGCCGCCACCCGGCAGCTCAGACTCAGCCAGCGCATTTCACCGGTAGGGCGCCGGACACGGAACTCCAGCTCCCGCCGGCCGTATGCCTGGCCCCTCGGCTCCAAGACCGACATCAGCGCGTGCATGTCCTCCGGGAAGGCGTGCGCGAGCAGGGTGTCAGCCTTGCCGTCGAAGTCGTCCGGCGTGATGCCGACCAGTTCGAGCAGCGTCTCGTCCGCCTCGATCAGGCCGGTGTCCGGCACCAGGACGAAAGAGCCCACGCGCAGACTCCGCAGCGCGGGATACAGGACCTCGGAAGGATCGGGGCGGCCGGTCCCGGCCTGCAACATGTCGGCGATCGCGTGGGCGTAGCGCTCGAGGAAGAGCCGTTGCTCGGCCGCGAAGCCGTCCACGGACCCACCCATCACGACCAGGCAGCCCAGTCGTCTGCCCCCCGACGCGAGTGGCAGCGCGCCGAGCGCCATCTCCGCTCGCGGCGGCGTCGGCGCGTTCTCGAAGTAGGAGGTGAGTACGGCCGGAGTGAGCCACACCGGCCGGTCGGTGTGGAAGGCGTGCACGGCGGGCGAGCCACCGGACAGAGACAGACGTCTCGGCACCCCCGTCGGCACCCCGTACGGGGAAGTGGGCCCGGCCGTGTCCACCAAACGAAGCGCTTCGTTCTCGGCATCCGGCACATAGACCGCTGCCAGCTCCACTCCGGCGAACGTCAGGGCCCGATCGCTCACGGCGGCCTCCGGCATCGCAGGCTGCGGAGAACCAGTTCCTGCCGTGCCGGCCTCGGCTGCCCGCAGCTCGGTGACTCCGGCCCGGGCCCGGCCGTCATGAGGCATGTCCGCAACGTACCTCCCGCCCATGGCACAGGTGCCGACGCGCTGGGAGAGCCAAGCACCCACCTACCAGAGTCTCATATGCCAACGAAACAGACAGATCCACTTCTGTGGTCTCTGGCCGCGGATCGCCGGTGCATTCGCAGATCGCCGCCCCCGGTGCCACACTGACGACGTGGTCGTCTTGCTACTTCCACGCGGTGCGTTCCCTCCCGACGTTCGGCTTCGGCATCGCGGCGGCCCGCCGACTGCCGATGCCGGGACAGTCGGGCGGAGCCCCCGGCACGCCGCCGCTATGGGCCGCGTCGCGCCGGCCATGGTCCCAGCCGCGCATGGCTGTTCGCGTGAGTCCCTCTGCCGATATGGCGACCCGACTCAACCAAGCGATTGCCGTCGTACCGCGCCACGCCCTGCCGATACGGCTCCGACCTCGTGTGGCCCCCGCACGCCGCGTCCCACGCGCGCGGACCACCGCCGGTCCTGCATGCACCGGTCGCCCGCCACCTGGCGAACGTCGGCGGAGCGCCGCCGCTGGACCTCACGCCCGTCGAAGACCGGTAACGGGAGCCGACCAAGGAGGTCCCCCGCATGAAGGCCTGCACACGGGACGCGGCCCTCGCCATGACCGCCGTCTCCACCGCCGTTACCCTCGCCGCCTGCGGACCCAGCACCGAGAGCGACGCCGACAAGCGCAACGCACCGAGGATCGGTCTGCTCCTGCCGGACGCCACCACGGCCCGTTGGGAGACGCAGGACAGACCCCTGCTCGAAAAGAAGATCGACGAGCTGTGCGCCGACTGCAGGGTCGAGCACGCCAACGCCAAGGGTGATGTGGCCATCCAACAAGAACAGATGGACTCGATGATCACCAAGGGTGTCGATGCCATCGTGCTCGTCGCCGTTGACGCCAGGTCACTCGGCGCCGCGGTCAGGAAGGCCGACCAGGCCGATATCCCGGTCATCGCCTACGACCGCCTCGCCGAGGGCCCGATCGCGGGCTACGCATCCTTCGACGGTGAAGAAGTCGGCAAGCTCCAGGGCAGGGCGCTGCTGAAGGCCATGGGTGACACGGCGCGCGGCAACCAGATCGTCATGATGAACGGCGATCCCAGCGACCCCAACGCGGCGTTGTTCAAGACGGGCGCACTGTCCGTGCTCGAGGGGAAGGTGAGGATCGGCAAGGAGTACGACACACTCCAGTGGAGGACGGAGACTGCGAACATGAACATGTCCGGCGCCATCTCGGCCCTCGGCGTCGGCAGCATCAACGGGGTCTACGCAGCCAACGACGGCCTAGCCGCCGGCAGCATCGCCGCCCTCAAGGCCAACAAGGTCGATCCGCTGCCCCCTGTCACCGGGCAGGACGCCGAACTCGCAGCAGTACGGCGCATTGTGGGTGGTGATCAGTACATGACCGTCTACAAGCCCTTCGGCCCCGAGGCGTCCGCCGGAGCCGCGCTGGCCGTGGCCGCGGCCCGAGATGAAACCCTCACCCGGGTTGCCACGGACAAGGTGAGGGCCAGCACTGGCGAAGAGGTTCCGGCCGTCATGCTCGTCCCCGTGTCCGTGACGGTCCACAACATCAAGGACACCTTGGTCAAAGACGGCATGTACACGATCCAGCAGATCTGTACGCCCCGACTTGGTGCCGCCTGCCGTGAGGCCGGGCTGACCTGACAGGCCGCTTCACGAGGTCCGGCCGGGAAGGAGATGTTCTCCGTGCCGAATCCCCCCTTGCTGGCGCTGCACGGCCTGTGCAAGCGCTTCGGCGTCGTCGAGGTCCTCAGGGACATCGAGCTGGAGATTCGCGCCGGGGAGGTCGTGGCCCTTCTGGGCGACAACGGGGCCGGCAAATCCACCCTGGTCAAAGCGATCTCCGGAGTGACGCCCGCGGACAGGGGCGTCATCGAGTGGGAGGGCCGGACGGTTCACATCAAGCGCCCCCACGACGCCCGGGACCTCGGCATCGCCACGGTCTACCAGGACCTCGCACTGTGCGGAAACCTCGACGTCGTGGGCAATGTCTACCTCGGGCGGGAGATCCGCCGGTTCGGCTTCCTCGACGAGGTGGAGATGGAGCGCCGCACCAGACACCTGTTGGAGGGCCTGACCAGGGGCATCCCCGATCTGCGTGCCCCCGTCGTCTCACTGTCCAGCGGTCAGCGGCAGACGGTCGCCATCGCCCGCTCGCTCCTCGGTGACCCGCGGCTCCTCCTCCTGGACGAACCGACCGCAGCGCTCGGCTTCGACCAGACGACCGAGGTCCTGGACCTCGTCGACCAGTTCCGTGACCGCGGTCTGGGAGTACTGCTCATCAGCCACAACATGGGGGACGTCAAAGCTCTCGCAGACCGGGCCGCCGTCCTGCGGCTCGGTCGCAACAACGGCTTCTTCAACGTGAACACCGCTTCTCAGGAACAGATCATCTCCTCCGTCACCGGCGCCACGGAGAACGTGCCTCGCCGGATGGCCCACCGGGAGGCGGGATGGTGAAAGGGATGCGCAACATGGCGGACAACACGCAGCCCGAACCCGCCGCGCCCACCGCCAAGCCCCCTCAGCCGCACCGCGGGCAGGCCGTCACCCGTGCGGTGCAGGGCTGGGGTGCCGTCTTCCGGCGCAAGCTGAGCGCCGGCGAACTGGGCTCGCTCCCTGTCGTCCTCGTCCTCGCCACGGTCTGGATCATCTTCCAGGCCCTCAACGAGAACTTCCTCTCGCCCCGGAACCTGTCCAATCTCAGTGTGGACATCGTGGGCACGGGACTGATCGCGGTCGGAATCGTCTTCGTGCTGCTGCTCGGTGAACTCGACCTGTCGGTCGGCTCGATCAGCGGCCTCGCGGCGGCCGTCTTCGCCGTCCTGAATGTGAACAACGGCGTGCCGGAATGGCTCGCCCTCATCATCGCGGTGCTCGCGGGCACCGCGACGGGAACCGTTCAGGGCTTCTCCTTCGCCAGGACCCGGGTACCGGCGTTCGTCGTCACGCTCGCGGGGCTGCTCACGTGGAACGGCTTCATGCTCTTGATCCTCGGGACCAGGGGCACCATCAACCTCGACGAGAACGGGCTCGTGGCCAAGCTGACCAGCTACTACTTCACCAATGACGGCGCCGCCTACGGCGTGGCTGCGGGCGCAGCGGGGGTGGTCTTCCTCGTGTCCGACCAGGACAGACGGCGGCGCATGGCCGTCGGCATGCCGCACCGCTCGCTCGCCGGAATCGTGGCACGCACGGGAGCACTGGCGGTGATCGCGTTCGCGGCCGCGTATGTGCTCAACCGGTTCCAGGGCCTGCCGCTCGCTCTCCTGCTCTTCCTCGCACTCGTGGCCGGTCTCGACGTCGTTCTCCGCCGTACGCACTACGGGCGTCAGGTCTACGCACTGGGCGGCGGCGTCGAGGCGGCCCGCCGCGCCAGCCTCAGCGTGACTCGGGTACGAACCGCGGTCCTCGCGGTCTCGGGCACCATGGCGGCGATCGGCGGCCTGTTCCTGGCCTCGCGGATCACCTCCGTGAGCCAGAACTCCGGCTCCGGCATCCTGCTGCTCAACGCCATCGCCGCAGCCGTCATCGGCGGCGCCAGTCTGTTCGGGGGACGCGGTTCGCCGTGGAACGCGGTGCTCGGCATCCTGGTCATCCAGTCGATCGCCTCAGGCATGTCGATCACGGACACCCCCACCGCCGTCCAGTTCATCATCACGGGCGGAGTGCTCTTCGCCGCGGTGGTCATCGACTCCCTGTCACGACGCTCACACGAGGCACACGGCCGGGCTTGACTCTCTGGGCAATGTTGCGCGGACTGCACCAACGGGTTGGCCGTGAAGTGCCTGGACAATACCGCTTCTCGTGGTGGGTCGCGCCGAATGGTCCCTCGATCCGGTCAAGGCAGCGACGACGATCGCCTTCTTGCCCGGAAAGAGTCGGAAGAGGTACGGCTGCGTGACGCCGACACGCTTGGCAATCGTCTCGGCAGAGGTGCCGTAGTAGCCCTTGAGTGCGAACTCGGCGACAGCACTGCGGGGATGGCGCTCTCGCGCCTCTCCTGCCTGCTCACCAGGCCCGTGCCGCCATGCCTGCGGGCGCCGGTCGGCTCAACCTGAAGCCGGCCGGTGACGCGGCCCGGGATCAGTTCCCTGCTCGAGCTTGCGCGCAGAAACCGATCGGTTTACAGGGAGGCGAGGGTAAACCGATCGGTTTCCCAGGCGACTTCGGGAGTGCATGATGACGACAAATCGGCCGGTGGCCCTGGTGACGGGCGCGTCCTCCGGCATCGGCAAGGAAACGGCGCTCGCACTGGTCGCAGCGGGTTTCGAGGTCGCCGGCACAGGCCGCGACACCTCGCGCGTCGCCCCGCTGGGCGGTGTGACGTTCCTCGACCTCGACGTGGTCAGGGACAAGTCGGTCACCGCCGCGGTCCAGCAGGTGATCGAACGGTTCGGGCGGATCGACGTCCTGGTCAACAACGCCGGCGTCGGCTCGATAGGTGCGGCCGAGGAGACCTCCGTCGCGCAGGCCCAGGGTGTCTTCGACATCAACGTCTTCGGGGCCATGCGCATGGTGAAGGAGGTCCTGCCGCACATGCGTGCCCAGGGACGCGGGCGCATCATCAACCTCTCGTCCGTGCAGGGGTTCATCCCCGCTCCCTACATGGCCGTCTACGGCGCGTCCAAACACGCGATCGAGGGCTACACCGAGTCCCTGGACCACGAGGTCCGGGAGTACGGCGTCCGGTCGCTCCTCGTCGAACCCGCCTACACCAGGACCGGATTCGAGGCCAACAGCGCGAAGCCCGACACGCCCCTGCAGGTCTACGCGGACCAGCGGCACGTCTTCGACCGCCTGATGACGCAGGCGATCAAGGACGGTGACGACCCCGCCGTCGTCGCCAAGGCGGTCGTCGCGGCAGCGACCGACGCGAAGCCGAAACTGCGCTACGCCGCCGGCCCCATGGCCGGACGCGCGCGCCTCCTCCGCTTCGTTCCCGCCTGGGTCCTGGACAGGCAGATCCGCACGATGAACAAGCTGGCCGGCTGACCCCCGCCACTCGCCGCCCCACGCACCCCATCGCGCCGTTGATACCGGGAGAGACCCATGTCCGAGACCCTGCACTCCGCCGCCGCTACTGTCGCGAGCTGGCGCGCAGCCTAAGAACGCGGTGACGTCGACGCCGCGGTCGCGTGCCTGAGCCGGGACGTCGTGCTCAGCTCGCCGCTCACCGAGCAGTTCCGCTTCGAGGGACCTGACCAGCTGCGCTCCTTCCTGACCTCGGCGTTCACGGCGGTCGAGGACATCCGCTTCCACACTCAGACCGGCGAGGGCGGCGCGTACGCGCTTTTCTACCGGGCGCGGGTGGGATCCCAGCCGTTCGAGGAGGCGCAACTGCTGCGGCTCGACGACGAGGCACGCATCAAGGAGATCACGCTCTTCGGGCGTCCGATGCCGGCCCTCACCGCCCTGATGATCAGCGCGGGGTCGGAGCTCGCCCGCCGACAGGGCCGCCGGGGCGTCGCGGCGCTCATGCGCGCCAGCGCCACGCCCGTGCACGCGATGGTCACCTTCGGGGACCGCCGCGTGGTCCCGCTGACCCGGCCGCCAGCCCGGCGGACCTGACAGAACCAGGTCCACGGGACGTCTGGCCCCGTTCCCCTTCCAGGAGTTGGCGGTAGCCGCAGGCGAAGTCCTCGGCGGACGGCTTCGGGTCGGCGGAACGCAGGAGGTACTTGGGTGGTCATGCCCTTCTATGTGGCAATGCCGGCCGCGGTGACCTCCTGGCCGCGGCTCGAACGCCCTGCTCGCGTAACGTCCTCTGTCGGCTGACCGGACGTTCACTCGGCGATCCGGGCAAGCTGCGACCGATCGTGACACGGGAGACGCCAACACATGAATACGCCGGCATCGACACCTGGTACGGAGCGGACTGACGGATCATCCGTCCAGATCGGCGCTCTCGTTCCGCTGACTCGGCCTGGCTGGGTCGAGGCGGGCCAACACCTGCTCGCCGGACTCAAGCTGGCCGTTCGCGAAGTCAATGACGCCGGCGGGATCGTCGGAAGACCACTCGAGCTGGTGGTCCGAGACACCGCGGCTGATCCACAGAGGGCCGCGGCGGCCGTGGACGAACTGGCCCGCCTGGGCGTGGCCGCCGTGGCGGGCGAGTACCACAGCGTCGTCGCTCGCGCCGCCGCCGCCAGGGCCGACGCCCTAGGCCTGCCGTTCCTCTGCTCGTCAGCGGTTCTCGACGCGCTCACCGAACAGCCAACGGAATGGGTCGCGCGCCTCGCCCCGGCGCAGTCCCACGGCTGGCGGATCTACGCGGACTTTCTCCTCAGCGCGGGCCACAGTCGCATCGCCGTAGCAGCCGAGCCGAGTGTCTACTGGGCATCCGGGGCCCGCATCCTGCGGGACTACCTCGCCCCACGTGGCGGCACCGTCATCGAACTCGACATGCGCGCGCTCGCCCCCACGGCCGTGTGCGACGAGCTCGTCGACCATCGCGCGACAGCTCTCCTTCTTCTGGTCGGCCACCCGGAGCCGGCAGTGTCGATCGTCAAGTCCGTCCGCCGCGACCAGCGCCTCGCCGAGATCATGATCGGTGCTCCGGCCGGGCAGCCGGAGTTCGCCGAATGGGCGACGCTGCTGGGGGACGACAGCGCCGCGATCCCCTTCTTGCGCTACCTGCCCGAGCGCCTCAGCCCACTCGGCGCACGAGTCGAGACGGCCCTCCGCGAGCGGCTGGCCGA
Organism: Streptomyces sp. NPDC006602; assembly: GCF_042870385.1. NCBI lineage: Bacteria > Bacillati > Actinomycetota > Actinomycetes > Kitasatosporales > Streptomycetaceae > Streptomyces > Streptomyces sp. NPDC006602. Next base: position 51,885 of record NZ_JBIAHG010000016.1, read on the forward strand.
AGCGCCCTCCTTCGTGGCCTTCGAGGGGTACGACACTGTCCTCGTCCTCGCCGATGTGCTGCGTTCCCACGGCGCGGACCGGGCGCGCACTGCATCATGCTGGCCGCGCGTTGCCGTCGAAGGCACCCGCGGGCAGATCCGGTTCTCCCGCGTGCCAGGCATCAGCGTGTGGCAATGGGCTTGGACGTCAGTCCAAGTCGTTGATCGAGATCCGGCGGAACCCGATCGCTTTCGGATCCTTCACTCCGGCTGAGAGAGCACGGAGGTCTTGGCCAGTTCCTCGGGGACGGTGCCGCGCCATGAGGCGAGACAGTTCAGAGGGATTCCGGGTAGCTGATGACGTCCCGGTTGTGGTCGCAGTCAAGGATCCCGGTGGACAGGCCCTGCTTCTTCAGCGTCAGTACGAGGTACCGGGTGATGAAGGTCTTTTCCTGGTCCGCGGGCGGGGACCTTCCCGGGTAGGTCGAGGGTTCGTACAGCGGCTCGTTCTGTGGAGTGAGCGGCAGTCCCCAGCTGTCCCTTTCAGGCGAGGTGGAGGACGCTCAGGGCCGTGGTCCAGTCGGTGACGATGGCCTTCTGTGCGGCGGCGAGGGTGACGGTGCCCTTGCAGACCGCGGTGTGCAGCTTCGTCTCCACCGGGTCCTTCTTGTTGTTGACCCCAGCCCCTGACCGGTGGCCGGGATCGGCGGGCTCCACCCACAAGTTGCGGTAGTCGTTGGGGTCGCCGCCGAGTTGCAGGCTGATCAAGTGGTCGTACTCGGCGTCCCCCATGCGGCCGGTGTAGCCGTAGGAGGCGGCGTTGAGTTCCTTCTCCTTGCCGGTGACCGACGTGGACGGGCGGATGCCGGAGGTGTAGCCGCCCTTGCGGCAGATCGTCGACGCGACGTTGGACTGCGTGACCGCCGGCGATATGGCGCCGGGTGTGCACTTCGGATCCTCCAGCGGCTCCCCGTGCTCGTAGCGGTAGTGGCAGGAGCCCGAGGCCGGCTGTTGCTGCACCATGTACCTCTTCCGCGGGCCGGCTCCGACCGCGATGTCCGATCCGGTGGTTGAGCCCGAGGCCGCCGCCCCTGAGGAACCCGCCGCCGGACTCCGGGTCCCGGACACCACCGAGCCGCCGAGCGCGGTCGGCGAGCAGCCCGCCAGCAGCAGGCAGGCGAGCACCGCGCACGAAGCGGCACCGTGGGTTGAGCGCATGATGACCCCTCACGGTCGGGAAACAGCTGAGCCGATGCTGCACCACCAGGCCGGCGGCCTACCACGCGGGGTACGGCGCGAAGGAACACAGATCGCAGACGGCAGACGGACTACACAACACAGCGGGCCCCACCCCGCGCAACGCGGGATGGGGCCCGTATCCGCCGCGTGTTTTCTCCGTAACCCGGCGAACGTCTGGCCGAAACTAATTTCCACATAATCACCATGTACGGAATACCAGAAATATGGGCGCTACTTTCCCATACACCGCTTCACCGGCTTGGGGGGTCAATGGCTGACATAACGCACACAAGTCCGCAAAACCAGACAGTAATCGTTGGCCCGGTCACCGCGAAGCCCTACGCATGGCCCTACGACACCTCCGTGCCCGCCAAGCGTGTCGCCGTGCTCTGCATCGACTGGCAGACGGATTTCTGCGGACCCGGCGGTTACGTGGACACGATGGGATACGACATCTCGCTGACCCGGGCCGGGATCCCGGCGACGCAGAGGCTGCTCGCGCACGCCCGCAGCACGGGCATGCTCGTCGTCCACACCCGTGAGGGCCACGCACCAGACCTGGCGGACCTGCCGGCCAACAAGCGCTGGCGGTCCGCGCAGATCGGCGCCGAGATCGGCGCCCCCGGACCGTGCGGCCGCATTCTGGTCCGGGGAGAACCCGGCTGGGAGATCGTGCCCGAAGTGGCCCCGTTTCCCGGTGAGGTGATCGTGGACAAGCCCGGCAAGGGGGCGTTCTACGCCACCAACCTCGACCTCGTACTGCGCACCCGGGGCATCACCCATCTGGTCCTCACCGGCATCACCACGGACGTCTGCGTCCACACCACCATGCGTGAGGCCAACGACCGCGGCTACGAATGTCTGATCCTGTCCGACTGCACCGGCGCGACGGACCCTTCGAACCATGAAGCCGCGCTGCACATGGTGACCATGCAGGGCGGCGTCTTCGGATGCGTCTCCACCGCAGACGACCTGATCGCCGCCACGACTGAGACCACCCCCCTGAGCTGACCCACCGGGCGGGCCCCGCACCGCTCCAACACTCCTGCACATCCGGACGCGAGGTCCGGATCCGCCCGAGCCGACCGCGTCGACCCGGAATTCCCCTCGACGAAAGCAGGAACCGCCATGGCAGTCGCAGAACCGCTCAGTGTCGAGGCCGCCCCGTACCCGTTCTCCTTCGACCCCGCCGAGACGGCACTCGTTCTCATCGACATGCAGCGGGACTTCCTCGAACCCGGCGGATTCGGCGAGAGCCTGGGCAACGACGTGGAACAACTGCGGAGAACCATCGCTCCATTGCGGACCGTACTCGACGCCTGCCGCGCCGCGGGCATGGCGGTCATGCACACCCGCGAGGGACACCTGCCGGACCTGTCCGACTGTCCCCCCAGCAAGCTGCTGCGAGGAAACCCCAGCATGCGCATCGGCGACCCGGGCCCCAAGGGCCGGATACTGGTCCGGGGCGAGGAGGGCCACGACATCATCGAGGAGCTCTACCCGGTGGCGGGTGAGCCGGTGATCGACAAGCCCGGCAAAGGCGCCTTCTACGCCACCGGGTTCGGCGATCTGCTCACTTCCCGCGGCATCCGCCGTCTCGTGATCACCGGCGTCACCACCGAAGTGTGTGTGCATACGACAGTCCGCGAAGCCAACGACCGCGGATACGAGTGCCTGGTGCTGTCGGACTGCGTCGGCTCCTACTTCCCTCAGTTCCAGCAGGCGGGCCTGGAGATGGTGGCCGCGCAGGGCGGCATCTTCGGCTGGACCGCGCCATCCGCCGCGTTCCTGGCGGCACTGGCCACCGCATCGCCCGCAGGCCACGACGCTCCGGAAACCGCCCTCGAACCGGCGCCGCAGCCGCTCTGACAGGGCCTCGGACCAACGCCCCGGCCGCACACGCGCCCCACCCCCGTCCCCTCGGCCGACCCGGCGACCCGGCGACCCGACCGCCCCGCCACCTCAGCGGTGCCTCGGTGTCCGCCGAACTCCGTTACCGGACCGGCATACCCCGCGCCAGAATCCACCGCTCCACCCGACGAAGGGTGATCCCGCCATGCTTTCGCTCCGCCGCAACGCCCCCACCGAGAACAGACCCATGCCCCTCCCGCTGTGGGTACGGGGCGACACCAACGCGTTCTTCGGACTGGCCGTCAACGTCCTGGTCAACGTGCTGACTTTGACCGGGTTGTGCCTGGGAGTCCTCAAGATCCCCGGCGACGACGTCTTCCACACCATCCTGCCGGCACTGGGCATCGCCCTGATCGCGGGCAACATCTACTACGCATACCTCGGCCGCAGACTCGCGCGGCGGGAGGGGCGGCAGGACGTCACCGCGATGCCCTACGGGCCGAGCGTGCCGCACATGTTCATCGTCGTGTTCGTCATCATGCTGCCGATCTACCTCAAGACCAAGGATCCGCTGCTGGCCTGGAAGGCCGGTGTCGCCTGGGCCTTCATCATCGGTGTCATCGTCCTCATCGGGGCCTTCATCGGCCCGTACATACGCCGGTACGCACCCAGAGCCGCCCTGCTCGGCACCCTCGCCGGTATCTCCGTCTCCTTCATCTCCATGCGGCCCGCCGGCCAGATGTGGGACAACCTGTGGATCGCCCTGCCGGTTTTCCTGCTGCTCCTGATCGGCCTCATGACCGATCTGAAGCTGCCCGGCAACATCCCCATCGGACTCGCCGCGCTGCTGGTGGGCACCGCGATCGGCTGGGCGGGCGGAGCGATGGACGGCTCCGCGGTCTCGGCGGCGGCCGACGACATCACTTTCGCTCTTCCGGGCCTCCACCTCGGCACGCTGTTCTCCGGTCTCTCGGACGTCGCACCGTTGCTCGCCACCGCCATCCCGCTGGGTGTCTACAACTTCACCGAGGGCATGAGCAACGTCGAGAGCGCCGCTGCCGCCGGTGACAACTACAACCTGCGTTCGGTACTGCTGGCCGACGGCGCGGGCGCCGTCATCGGCTCCGCGCTGGGCTCTCCCTTCCCGCCCGCCGTGTACGTCGGTCACCCCGGGTGGAAGAAGGCCGGCGGGCGCACCGGCTACTCGCTGGCCACCGGCGCGGTCATCGCCCTGATGTGCTTCCTGGGCATGTTCAGCCTGTTGGGCGCGATCCTCCCGGTCGCCGCGATCGTGCCCATCCTGCTCTATATCGGCCTGCTCATCGGTGCCCAGGCCTTCCAGCTCTCACCCAAGGCACACGCCGCGGCCGTGGTCGCCGCACTCGTGCCGAACCTGGCCTCCTGGGCCGTCGGCCAGGTCGACAACGCCCTCGCGGCCGCCGGCACCAGCGCGTCCAAGGTCGGGGAGGCCGGTCTGGAGTCGTCGGGTGTCGTCTACCACGGGCTGATGGTCCTCGGCCAGGGCGCGATCCTGGCGGGCCTGATCCTGGGCGCGCTCGTCGCGTTCGTCATCGACAAGCGGTTCGTCCCGGCGGCAGCGGTGGCCCTGGCCGGAGCGGCGCTCTCCTTCATCGGGCTCATCCACGCCCCGCAGATCGACTGGAACGCCAGTGGGAGTGTCAGCCTCGGTTACCTCTTCGCCGCCGTCCTGTGCGGAGCCTTCGCTCTGACCCGGCCGGCACCCCGCGAGCCGGACGCCGAAGAACTGGCACTCGAGCGGCTGCACGGCGGCGGCTCGGTGCCCGCAACGCCGGAGCCGGAACCGGAGCACGCACCTGCCCCAGCCCCGGAACCCGTGCTGGCCGGCGCCGGCGCCGGTGCTGCGGCGGTCCTGCCGGACGAGGCCACCGAGATCGCCGAGCCGGACCCCTCGGCGGCCACCGACTGACGACGGCTCATGACAACTGACGACAACTCAGACGACTCCCGTGCGGCCGGGTGACCACCTGGCCGCACGGCCGCTCGGGGACGGATCGGACCCATGACGAACGGAGAGCGGATGGATGTGGACCTGCCACAGACGGTCGCCGAAGTGACGGTGGCTTTCGCCGGCTACGAGGAGGCCCTGGTCACCGACGACCGCGACGGCATCACCGGGTACTTCTGGAACTCACCCGACACGGTCCGCTTCGGTATCGCCGATCAGCAGGCCGGGATGGAGGAGATCCGGGACTGGCGAGGGCAACAACCGCCGCTTCCCCCGGGCCGAAAACTCTTCGACACCAGAATCAGCACGTTCGGGACCGATTACGCCGTGGTCACCACCCTGTTCGCCTACCCCGGGGGTACCGCCGTCGGCCGCCAGACGCAGACGTGGACACGTTTCCCCGCAGGCTGGCGCATCGTCAGCGCGCATGTGTCGGAGGTGCCGGACGAGACCTCCCGGCCGGGCGCGTGAGGGGCCTTGTGCCGGCTTCGAACCGGGGCCAGGCCATCCCGGATGTCGGGCTGGACCGGAACAGAGCGGCCGACACGCGCCCCGTGTATCCCCCTGGTCCACCCCGCCCCTGACGCCGCAGGGCCCGGACGGCCCCGGGCCCGCCGGCACAGCCCTCTTCACGGACACACGCCGATCATCTGCTCGGGCAGCCCGTGCGAGGTGAGCGGCCGGCCCGTCGCGGTCTCGTCCCGCAACGCCACGGTGGCCGTCAGGCACCTCGCTTGATCTGCGTGAGGATGGACTCGTCGGTGATCTCGGTGTCGGCGGCGAGCAGCAATGCCTTGCTGAGGATCAGCGAGAGCCGGTCGTCCCCGAACGGCAGGAACACCTTGCCGTCCCCCGAACGCCGCGCCGGGACGACGCACAGATAGCTGTCGTCCGGTTCCATCAGGATGTTGGCCGAGCCCAGGTGGATCTTGTACGTGCGCAGATCGCCATGGACGATCAGGAAGCGGTCGTCGAGCGAGCACCGGCCGGCGATCTTCAGGCGCGGAAGGATCCGCTCGAGCACGTCGCGGCGCGACGCGGCGCTCTCGGTCAGCTCGGCGAAGGACGCCCGCTCCCAGTAGATGCGCTCAGGGCCGCCGTCGATCCAGTCGGGATCGGCGGCGATCGAGGTCACGCCGACGAAGAGGTCCACGTCGCGCATCGCCTCGCTGAACACCAGCGGGGGCACGTCGGCCAGCGGTGCCTCGCGCCAGGCACCCTCCACACGGCGGTCGAAGCGCACCTGGTCGGTCGAGGCCAGTTCGTCGTCGCCCGCTCGGTCGGCCCAGGTGTGGAGGAAGCGGACCCGCCACTGACCCGCCGCCAGGGTGCGCTCGGCCTCGTCGCCGTCCCCGGCGTCCCAGGGGCCGAGCAGGTCGCTCTTCCATCCGTGGGCCCGGAACAGGGCGAACATCTTGCGGTAGTGCACGAGGTGCGCGGCGAAGCGGTTGGAGTAGACGCGCGTCAGTTCCTCGGCCGGGGTGAGGAGGTATATCTCGCGGAACGCCTGCTTGAACGGCTGCCGGATCCGCCGTTCGACGAGCAGGTCCCGCCAGGCCCGCACGGTGTCCGGCTCGGAGCGGATGGGGTGCCACAGCCGTACGGAGGCGTCGTCGCGCACATCGGGCAGATGCTCGTCCGTCTCGGGCAGTACGCCCCGCCACTCGCCGGGCGCGACCTCGATCTCCCAGATGAGCCGGCGTACGAGGGTCCGGGCGAGGGGGTGCCCAGCCAGCTCGGTGCGCCACCAGCCGTACGGGTGAACCGCCTCGACGGTGAAGCCACCCTCCAACGCGCGTACCAGAGTCGTGAGTTGGGCGTTCACCCGCTTCACCAGGTCGCGCAGCTCCTTGACCAGGGCGGCGTGGTCGCGGCGGACCGGCGCCGGGACGCCGCGCAGCGGGCGGCCGTCCTTCTCCCAGGTCAGCGTCGCGGTGTCGGTGACCATGACGACGGCCTGGTAGTCGCCGGCCGGCCGGCCCAGGACACCGCCCACGGCGGAGCCGCTGACGGATGCGGTGTCGAACTCCAACCTCGGCAGCCGTAGCGCCACTTCGGTGCGTTCGGCCAGGGCCGCGTCGACCTTCTTCAGCATCTTGTCGAGCTGCTTGGGCACCCCGGCGTGCCGGACGGTCCGGCGCACGGTGCGGATCGCGGTCACCAGCTCGGGCGTCGGGAAGTCCTGCGCGGCGCGGACCACCTCGTACAACAGGGCCTGCGACGGAAGCGTCTTCGCCGCCGTCGGGGCGACGGAGATGCCGGGCAGGAGCCGCTCGAACAGCTCCGGCAGCCAGGGCTCGTCGCACGACAGCGCCACCCGCAGGGCCTGTCCGAGCGAGGTGATCTCCCGGTCCGTGAACGCCTTGTCCGCCCGGTAGAGGATCTCGCCCGCCCGGATCGCGTCGGTGCGGTCGGCGGCCGCTTCCAGCGCGCGGCGGGCGAACGCCACGTAAGCGGGGTTGTCGGCCGACCTGCCCCACGTGTGCGCGAGCGGCGAGACGAATCTGTGGCCCCGGTCGATCTCGGACAGCAGCGCCTGTTCGGCCGGGGGGAGGCCGGCGATGACGGCGATCTCTTCCGCGACGATGGGGCCCACATCACGGGAGAGGCGCTCCACCGCCGCGCGCAGTGTTCCGTCACCGGCGAGCCCCGCGACCGCCAGTAGCGCGTACGGCTGGCGCACGGTGTCCTTCTCCAGCCACAACCCGACCAGGCGGCGGGCCGGTCCGGACACGTCGGGCAGCGGCCCCGTGCAGCGCTGCAGCGCACCCAGGCCCAGGGTGAGGTCCGCCCAGCCGTGCTCCTCGCACTTCGCGACGAGCGCCTGGAACATCCGGCGGCACGCGTCGGGTGTATAGCGCGGCTGCCGTTCCCCGGCCGCGTGCTCGACCGTGAAGCGGACCGTCATCATCGCGTGCGGGGCCGAGGCGTCCAGGCCGTAGGCCGCCACGAGGAGGCTGCCGAGCTCCTCGTCGGAGACCTGCGACAGATCGGGGTGCCTGTCGTTGTCCTCAAGGTGCTTGAGTGCGAAGTCCGGTTCGGTCAACGCGCGCATCAGCCTGGCGGCGAGGTTCATCGGGCATCCCTCTTGATCTGGCGGAGGATGGTCTCGTCGGTGATCCTGGTGTCTGCGGCGAGCAGGAATGCCTTGCTGAGGATGAGGGAGAGCCGTTCGTCCTCGAACGGCAGGAACACCTTGCCGTCGCCCTTGCGGCGCGACGGGACGATGCACAGGTAGGCGTCGTCGGGCTCCATCAGGATGTTGGCCGAGCCCAGATGGATCCTGTACGTGCCCACATCCCCGCGGACCACCAGGAAGCGGCCGTCGAGCGAGCACCGGTCGGCGATCTTCAGGCGCGGCAGGATCCGTTCCAGTGCCTCGCGGCGGACCTCGGCGCTCGCCGTCAGCACACCGAACGTGGCCGTCCGCCAGTACACGGCGTAACGGTCCTCGCCCCGGTCGGCCCAGTCGGGGTCGGCGGCGATCGAGGTCACGCCCACGAACAGGTCGACGTCGCGCATCGCCTCGCTGAACACCAGCGGGGGCACCTCCGCCAGCGAAACCTCCCGCCAACGTCTGCCGTCCCGCCGCTCGAAGCGGACCTGGTCCGTCGCGGCGTGGTCGGGTGCGTAGCCGCCGCCGTCGTCGTCCGCGGCGGGCTCGTGGTGGAAGCAGGCCCGCCACTCGCCGTCGCCGAACTCGGCCCGCGCCTTCCCGTCGTAGCCGCCCTCGTGCCGGCCGAGGAAGTTGGCCTGCCAGCCGCGTTCCTTGAACAGCGCGTAGAGCTGCGGGTAGTGGACGATGTGGGCGGCGAACCGGTTGGAGTAGACGCCGGTCTCCTCCTCCGCAGGGGTGAGCAGGTAGATCTCCCGGAAAGCCTGCTTGAACGGCTGCCGCAGCCGCTCTGCGACGAGCCGCTCCCGCCACGCCCTGACCTCGTCCGCCGACGCCCGGATGGGATGCCACAACCGGACGCGCCCGGGCTCGCCGGACGGCTCGGCCATCGGCGCCACCGCGCGCCACTGGCCGTCGGCATCCCCGACGTTGTGGAACTCCCAGATCAGACCGCGGACGAGAACGCCGGTGACCGGATGGTCACGGTAGTAGCGGCACCACTCGTCGTACGGCCACTCGCGCCCGGCCGACATCAGCGCCTCGACGCGGGCCCGCTCGGCCGACAGTGTCCCCCGCACCTCCTTGGCCAGGGCCTTCAGCTCCTGAAGTTCGTCCGGGAAGCCGTCCTTCACTGCCGCCGGAGCGGTGCGGGTGGTCCCCCCGTCGGGGCGTGTGAAGGTGAGCCGCACGGTCGCCGCGTCCTCGATCGCCACCCGTACCCGGTAGCCGCCCAACTCGCGCTCCAGCGAACCGTCCGACGCCAGGCCGTGGTCCGGCACGCTGCGTTCAATGAGCTGCTCCGGTGTGATGCCCTGCTTCCCGGCAGCCGTCACCAGCGCTGTGTCGAGCTGCTTGCGCAGGGCCCGGTGCTTGATCCGGGACCGCAACCGCCACAGAGCCTCCAGAGAGGTCGGATCGCCGCTCTCGGCCAGCGCGTTGATCGCCGCGCCCGCGAGCTTGAGGTCCTCGATCAGGCCGTTTCCGTGGCCGGCGGTCCGCAGGGCAAGCGCGTCGAGGTGCCGCACCGCGGCCGGGCCGCCGGTCAGCGCGGCGGCCCAGACGACGCCGCGCGCCAGGTCCCCGTCCTTCTGGTGCACGACGTAGTGGTAATGGTGATCGCCGTGGATCCAGCCGGTGTGCGCACCGCTTCCCGTGCTGCACAGCGGATCGTCGCCCGCCAGCGACCGAAGGACATCGGCCACGAGGTCCCGCGCCGACGCCGCGTCCGCCCGTTCCAGGCACGTCCGCCGCCACCTCTGCGTGGGACGCGGCCCCGACGGGATCGCCAAATGCCGTACGAAGCTTGCCAGTTCTCGCGTCGGCGAGGTCTTCGCACGGTCGCGCAGCGGGGCGGCCCAGGGCGCGTCGGCGGGGATGAGTCCCTCGGGGATGTGCGCCTCGTCCACGCTCGCGAGCAGCGCGCGCAGGCGCTGGACGAGCGAGGCGCGCAGGCGCGCCTCGACCGTGGTGTCCATGAGTTCGGTGTGCGCGTGCCGCAGCCAGGGCATGACCGCGCGGCGGCCGTCGGCGTCGAGCTGGTCGGCGACGTTCAGCACCGGCTCCAGCGCATCGGCGAACAGATAGCCCCTGGCGTATTCGGTGACGCGGAGCAGCATCACCGCGACCTCGTCGGGCGTCCAGCCGGTAACCCGCGCGATCAAGGGCTCGATCTCGGCGTCGTACTGCCAATAGCTCGTGTTGTCGAAGCGGGTGGCCAGCATGAGGCACAGGACCGCGGCCCTGCCCTCCTCGTCCGCGCAGGCCGCGAGCCGCCCGTCGATCTCGGCCTGGGTCGCCGCGCCCGCGGCCCTGGATCGCCGGTGCTCGTGCCCCATGGACCGACGGAACTCGGTCCGTTGACCTTCCAGGAGGTCGACGAGCCAGCGGACGCGGCGGAGCGCGTCGGACCTCACGTCGTCGAGCGAGTCGTTCCTACGGGATTCGGCCACCAAGGCGTCGTACAGCATGGCGGGATGATGACAGAGGGCACTGACAACGCCATCGACTCAAGGGATCCTCACCTCTGTTCATGTGAGCTCCCGGGTCCGGCTACCGGTGGCCCGGAGGTGGCCCACGCACGGCGTGCGGGGCGCGAGCCGCATCTCGTCGCGCGGCGCCCGAGGTCGAGCGGCGAGCGGTGATTCGACGCGTCCGGCGGGAGAGTGTGCAGCCGTATGCCCTCCCACACGCGCCAGTAGGTGGATGAGCGGACCGCTCCCCGCGCTCGTTGCGCGGGCGGCGCTCGGCGCGACCGGACCCGGGGCGGCGCAGCCCGCGAGCGGGTCGAAGGAAGGACAGCATGCCGGTGGTCACCACCACCCGGTCCCTCGCCGCCCGGGAAGGGCGCAGCGTATGGCGGCGGGTCCTCTCAGCTGTCTGCGGATCCTCGTCAGACGACCCGCCCCCGGCACAGGCGCCGACGGACACGGCCCGACGTTCCCTCATGAGACGCCGGTCACACAACTGGGGAGCGAGCCGGAGAGACGACCGGCTCCAGCCGGCGCACGCCGTACCGGCTGCGTCGCAGCAGGGGCCGTTCGACAAGGACGTACGAGGCGAGCGCCGCCGCGACCGTCGCCGCGAGGCCGGCGCAGAGCAGTCTGCCGCCGTCCACGCCGAGGTCGGAGAGCAGCCGGATGACAGGGTAGTGCCACAGGTACATCCCGTAGCTGAGGTTGCGCCCGACCCAGGCCAGCGCGGACACCGACAGCAGACGGGAGAGCCATGACTGCGGGCTCAGATCCAGCGCGGCCACCACCGTGGCCGACAGAACGGCGGCGGCCAGGATTCCGACCGTGTACCACACGGGGTTCCACCCGCTCGCCTCGGTGATCGGTACCTGCCAGGCGATCAGCCCCAGCAACGCGAGCGCGGGCCAGCAGAGCCGTCCCGCCCATCGGCGCAGCAGCGCCAACCGCGGGTCGTCGGCGCGCAGTCGGGCCAGGACGACGGCCAGCAGAGCCCCGACGAGGAGCTGGTCGGCGCGGGTGTCAGGGCCGTTGTAGATCCGGTGAGCCGCCGTGGGGTCCCAGAGAACCATGCGCCAGAGCACCGGCAGGACGCACAGCGCCGCGACCCAGCCCAGCACCGTCCGCGCCGTCGCGTGCCGTAGCAGCACCAACAGCAGGAGCGGCCAGGCCACATAGAACTGCTCCTCCACCCCCAGAGACCAGGTGTGGCTGAGCGGCGCGGTGAGGTCCGAGTACGGGCCGGGCTGCCCAGCCCGTACGAGATTGGTCACCGAGGCCGCGGCCAGCGCCGCCGCCACCCACGCCCCGTCGAACAGTGGCAGCGGGAGCGCCACGGACAGCAAGGCGGTGACCGCGCACACCACCAGCATGGCCGGCACCAGCCGCAGCCACCGCCGCCGGTAGAACGACCGCAGGCCGATGCCCCCGGTACGGGCGTACTCGGCGACCAGAAGCCGGGTGATGACGAAACCGCTGAGCGTGAAGAAGACGTCCACGGCCACCGACCCCCCGGGCACCGGATCCGGCTCCACGTGATACACGATCACCAACACCACGGCGACCGTCCGCAATCCGTCCAGCCCCGCCACCCGCCCGCCACGCAGTGCCGACGAAAAGCCCCGCCCACCGCGTCTGAGCCGTTGCGCCGATGAGGAAACGAGAGGCGGCGCCGCTCGCACGCCCAGGCTCTGCTCCGTGGCCTCGTCTACCGTGCTCGGGTGGGGGGTGTTCATAACGGCGGCGCCTTCCCAGCGCAGCAGAGATCACACCAATTCTCATGTTCCGCACAGGTTCAGCACCGCCTTCCGGCCGCCGAAGCAGCGGCGCGGGCTGCCCGCGCCGCTGCCGGGTCCGCGAGCCGAACGTGTCGAACGCGTCGAACGCGTCGACTGGGCAGGTCGATTCACTCAAAATGTGTGTTCCCCCCTCGCCGGTCCGCTCAGCAGAACTGAAAGCGAGAGGCAAAACCTGACAGGTGCTGGCCAAGATTCGGCAAGCATCGGGGTGAGCCCTCGCGGGCGTGATCAGGTCTCCCGACGGCTGTATCAATGCCCGTTTGGGAGGACCTGGTGTCAGCACCAATCCGCAAGGCCCGTAAGAGACGATGGTTCACGATCTGTGCCATCACCGCATCCGCCGCGCTCGTCGCCCTACCCGCAGGCGCCGCCCCCGGCCACGACAGCAGCCCGTTCGGGGCTCGCACCCTTACCCAACTCGCCTACCAGCGCGATCGGTCGACAAGCAGCGTCACCGCTGAGGCTGTCACGCAGGACGGTGACGGCGATGACGGCGATGACGGCAACGAGGCCGACGAGATAGCCGAGGGCGCCGACCAGTACGCCGAGGCCCGTACCTCGCCGGGCATCGTGGCACCGGGCGCGTACGGTGCCGCCTGGAGCAGCCTGAACAAGCTGCCCAGCACCGGCGGCAGTTGGCGCAACGTCACCGATCTTCCCTACAACTCCGACGACTCGCGCTACCGCGACTACGACTCCAACTCCAGTGGTGGATCCGGATATGTGACGGGCCGTATCGCGGCGATGGCTGCCGACGACGACGGTTATGTCTACGCGGGCAGCGCGGGAGGCGGGGTGTGGCGCTCCCAAGGCGGCGGCGGGCGCTGGAAGCCGATCAGCGACAGGCTGTCCTCGCAGTCGACCGGGGCACTCGCGCTGGACGGCGGGGGCCGGCTGTGGCTGGGCACCGGCGAGGCGTCCACCAATGCGGACGCCTATCTCGGCAGTGGCGTCTACGTCCTGTCGAACCCGCACGACGGTACCTTCTCCTCCCGCAGCCGGGTCGGCGGGGACGAGCTGGAGAGCACCACGATCCACGAGCTGCGCTTCGGCGGCGGCAAAGTCTGGGCGGCGACCAGCGCGGGTGTGTGGAGCCACTCCGCGAAGAAGTACAGCGGCGCCTGGAAGCTGGAGTTCGCACCCAACCCCGGCTATCTGCCCGGTGGTTCGCTGGCGAGCGATCCCGACGCTCCGTACAAGAACATCGCCAACGACATCGCGATCGACCCGAAGGACCCCTCGAAGGTGGTCCTGGCGGTCGGTTGGCGCAGCGGTGACGACTACAACGGCTTCTACACCAAGGACTCCGACGGCACCTGGACGCGGATCACCAGTGGCCTGGGTGACCTGCCGTCCGACGCGGACGACGTCGGCAACGTCACCTTCGCCCGCTCCGCCGACGGCTCGCGCTACTACGCCATCGACCAGTCCCCGGAGCAGCTGAACACCAACCCGGACAGCGGCCTGGAGGGCATCTACGTCTCCAAGTCCGGCTCCCCCGCCGGTCCCTGGACGAAGATCGCCGACTACAAGGGCCTCGCCTCCGACGGCTCAGCGCTGACCTCCAGCGGCTACATGCCCGGCGTACAGGCCTGGTACAACCAGTTCCTGACCGTCGACCCGGCCGACCCGGAGCACGTGTACGCGGGACTGGAAGAGGTCTACGAGACCAAGGACGGCGGCAGCACCTGGTCGACGGTCGGCCCGTACTGGAACTTCGGCTTCTCCTGCTGGAACATCGACCCGGCCAAGCAGACCGGCGACTGCCACCAGACCACCCACTCCGACCAGCACGGCGTCGCGATCGGCCGCTACCACGGCAAGAGCTTCGTGTACGTGGGCAACGACGGCGGCGTCTACAAACGCCCCGTCGACGGCCGCCAGGACGCCTCCGGCCACGCCACCGACTGGACCTCGCTCAACGACGGCACCATCGACACCCTCCAGTACTACTCGGTGGGCATCGGCAAGGACGTCGACCACGGCGGCGTCTCGGTCACCGGCGGCCTCCAGGACAACGGTCAGTCCCTGCTGCGCAGCAATGACACCGTGATGGGCTCCAACTTCGGCGGCGACGGCGGCGACACCCTCACCGACCCGGCCAACGGCTGCAACATCGCCGAGGAGTACGTCTACCTCGCCGTCCAGGTGACGCAGAACTGCGCCGTCAACGACGGCTCCTGGGTCGACGATCCCAGCAAGATCACCTCGTACTCCGTCGCCCCGCCGGACAACGAGACGGGCGAGGCCCGCTTCATCGCCCCGCTCGCGGCCGACGCCAAGAACAGCTCCACCTGGATCGCGGGCGGCCGCCATGTCTGGGTGCAGACCCACGGCTACGCCATTCGCAGCGGCGACGAGTGGACCAGCGCGTACGACCTCGGTGCGGGACACACCGCCACCGCCGTCGCCGCGTCCGGCGGCAAGGTCTACGCGGCATGGTGCGGCCCCTGCAACAACCAGGGCTTCACTCGTGGCATCGCCGTCGGCAACGCGGACGGCACCGGCTGGCACGACATCACGCTCCCGGCCACCGGTGCGGCCGGCACCGTCCCCAACCGCTACCTCAGCGGATTCGCCATCGACCCCACGAACGCCGACCATGTGTACCTCACCGTCAACGGCTTCTCCCGGCATTGGACCGAAGGGCCCGGTGCCGGTGTCGGCCACGTCTTCGAATCGAAGGACGGCGGCACCACCTGGACCGACATCTCCGACAACCTCCCGGATGTGCCCGCCGATTCCGCGGTCGTCACGCCAGGCGGCGGCCTCGCCGTCGCCACCGATCTCGGCGTCGTCTACCGGGCCCCGGGCCGCACGACGTGGCAGCGCGTCGGCTCCCTTCCGGCGGTCGCCGTGCTCCAGTTGAAGCTCAGCCCGAACGGAAGGACCCTTTACGCGGCCACTCACGGCCGCGGTATCTACACCATCGGCGTACGCGGCCTCAAGTAAGCCACACGCCATGAGGAGGGGATCCCGGAGCGGCTTCGCACTCCGGGATCTCCTTGGTGACGCGGCCGACGAGGCACGACTGCGGTGAGAATGTCATGAGTCGGGTTCGGTCGGGTGCTCGGGACCGGTGAGCTCACATGCCGGCGCGTAGGGCGGGATCGTCCAGCGCATCGTTGTCCGGCCTCCGGCACCACGTCCAGGAGTCACGGGATGGACCTGCCCGAAACGACGTACCGAGAGCGGCGACGAACGTACGTCTGCGCAGGACTCAACCTCCAAGGAAGACACGGAAGTTGCCCGGATTACGGCTGGGCCGACTTGTGAGACAGTGCGCCGATCTTCGTACGGTTGCGCCGAACTGGACCCGGTGCGGCGGCAGTGAGCGTGAGCGTCGGTGTTACTCCTCATGTCCCGCTTCCAGAACCTTCAGGCGTCAGGGCCGGCGGCCTGCCCATCACTGTCGGCGGTGGTCTCGGCGGACGGCCACTGCGCCAACGAGATCATCCCCATCACCCTGTGGATCAAGTAGCCGGCCAGCGGCAGCTCCGCGAACACCGCGAGCGCGGCCGAGAGCCAGACGTCCGAGGTACCGAAAGCGAGCGACACGTCGAACCAGGCGTCACAGATCAACAGCACCGCCGTCGCCAGCCCCGACACGATGACGAAGCGGTGCCGCAGCCAGCCGAGAATCACGGTGGACGCCATCGCGACCACGAGCAGGACGTCGAATCCCACCCAGGTCACACGCCACTGGTGAACCTCGTACCCGGACGGCAACGTGAACGCCAGCAGGACGGTCCACGGGACGAGGCCGATGGCACAGACGGTGAGCAGCTCCAGGGTGTGCCTTCGATGACGCCGTACCCGCTCGAGCAGGTCGGCCGAGGGAGCGGGTGCCACAGCCCCCTCGCGGGTACCGGCGTGCGCGTCGCTCACGTCGCCTGCTCCGTTCTCGTATGTTCCGCAGGGACACCGGGCGAGGGTGCTCTGCGGGCGTCCAGGCGTCCAGGCGTCCAGGCGTCCAGGCGTCCGGTGATGATCCAGCAGCCCCGCCAGGCTATCCGCCCGCGCCTGCCGCTGTCAGGCACCGGCTGAGGGAGGGAAACGTCGGCGCCCAAGACCATCATCACGGCGACGACGAGCACCCCAGGGAAGCTATGACGGCTTGAGCAGAACCTACGGCTGAGCTGGGCCCTCGGCGGAGGCCGTGGCGTCGGCGGTCCCCACACGGCCCACGGCCACCCGCAGCGTCACCGCAGCCCCTACTCCCGCCGCCACACCCCAGGTCAGGGCGGCGGGGACGCCACCACCGAGGCCGCTCGGACAGATACATCAGGTCCCACCGCAGACCCTGGCCGTCCAGCGCCACCCGCAGCAGCCGGCTCGCCAGCAGCCCGAGGACGGTCGCACAGACCGCGCCCGCGACGTCCTCGGCTGACCGGGCGTCATTGACGGGGGCTCGCCAATGGGTCCCCCTCCGTCATGGCGGCCCCCGCTGTGCAATGGTTCGGCTCATGAGTAGCGACTACGACCGCATCCGCGCCGGCATCGAGTTCATGACCGCCTACGTCTCCGGAGACGACCTGCTGTCCACGTATGTCGCCGAACGGCGACGCGAGGACCCGATGGCGACCGAGGCCCTCATGGACGGTACCGCGGCCCTGTGCGCGCAACTGCTGCGAACGATGGCCCGGATGACCGGGAAGAGCGAGCACGACATCCTGCAAGAGCTTGCCCGTGGGACCCATCGGCACGAGCAGCAGTCCGGCGACTGACGGGCTCCGTTGTGCGAGGTCGGGCGGGCGTTCGTACGGCGACCGCCGCCGACGGGCGACGCGAGGACGGGCCGCCCGTTGCTCATGGCCGAAGCGGCCGGGCCACGAGGCTCACACGCGGGTGCCGACCGCGATCCCGTCGGACCGCGATCCTGTCGTCGCCCGCCACTCGCAGGTTCGCCCGCCGGATGATGGGCAGGCGCCGCTCGTCAGGGTGGGTCAGTGTCGATGTGGGGCTGGTCGCGTAGGCCCTCAAGGCGCGCCATCTCCGCCTCCGCCCACGTCCAGGAATAGCCGCGGGCCGGGCCCGCGTTGCCGCGTGCATGACGACGAATGCGACGCGGCCCGAGGTGCTCCGATACACCGCCTTCTCCAGTGTCCCCGACGGCGGAAACCCCGCCGGAATCGTTCTGGACGCCACGGCCCTGAACGACAGCGACATGCTGGCCATCGCCGCCGACCTCGGATACTCGGAGTCCGCGTTCCTGACCGCGCCCCCGGAGGGCCTCGGCGGCCAGGAGGGGCGGGCGTACAGCATCCGTTACTTCAGTCCCAAGGCCGAGGTGCCGTTCTGCGGGCACGCCACCGTCGCGGCCGCCGTCGCGCTCGCCGAGCGGATGGGCCCCGGCAAGCTGGTGTTCGCGACGCGCGCCGGCACCGTGCCCGTGGAGGTGGCCGAGGAGGGCGGGACGGTCAGGGCCACGCTCACCAGCGTCGAGCCGCACATCGAGGAGGTCGCCGACGCCGACCTCGCGGAGGCGCTCGCCGCACTCGGCTGGCCGGCCGCCGATCTGGACCCGGCCTTCCCGCCCCGTATCGCGTTCGCGGGCGCCCGCCATCTGGTTCTCGCGGCGGCGACGCGCGCTCGCCTCGCGGATCTCGCGTACGACTTCGCGCGCCTCGAAGCCCTGATGCACCGCCTGGATCTGACCACGGTCCAGTTGGTGTGGCGGGAGTCGGCCACGGTCTTCCATGTCCGTGACCCGTTCCCCGTCGGCGGCGTCGTCGAGGACCCGGCGACCGGCGCCGCGGCCGCCGCGTTCGGTGCGTACGCCCGTGAACTCGGCCTGGCCCCCCAGGAGGCCGTCCTCACCCTGTACCAGGGCGAGGATCTGGGCCGCCCCGGCGAGCTCACGGTGACGCTGCGCGCGGGTGACCCGCGCGTCCGTGTCAGCGGCGCAGGAGCCCGCATCAGCTAACGCGCCGGCCATGACGGCAGTGCAGGCGCGCGTCTACTGCCCGCCCACCGCGCCGACGACCTCCCCGTCAGCGCGCGCTTGCGCACCGCCCACCCGGCCGCATCGTGCACCAGTCCCTGCCGGGACCGCTCCGCGAGATCACCCGCGGCCAGCGAACCCAGGAACACCCCGCCCTCGGCGAGCACCGCCGCGTCCGCCTCCGACACCCGCAGCCGGTCCCGGATCGCCACCCCGGCCGGGCCGGGCGCCACGAACGACGCCGCCACCTCCCGCAGTCCGCTCACCCGTTCACCCCCGCCCGGCCGAAGATCCCCGTCACCGCAGTCAACGAGCAGCCCCCGCAAAGGTCACCCATTCGACCCGAGAACTCCCGTTCCCCTGCCGAAACCGCAGGCCACAGCACACCCCCGCCGGCGGACCCTCCTGGCGCGCAGATGAACCACCGCATCCAGCCCCGGCACTCACTCACGCTCACCAGAAGTCACTTCTGCTCAGAACAGCTGCAGCAGTTCCCAACCCCTCAGTCGGCCATTGAGTGCGCCGCCTGGCAACTTCGCCGCTCAGAGTCGGCCGGCTCGGCATGCCATCCGGAGGAGCTGCGCCGAGGCCTTATGAGTACTGGAACTCATGTGCGAGGTCATTCGCGTTGGGCAGACTGTGGTGTCCATGACGGATCAAGAAGGAGTGAACGTGGGACAGACGAGGAAAGCTCTGGCCGCGGCGGCGCTTGCGGCGTTGGGGCTGATGGGTGTGGGGGCGGGGCCTGCCGCCGCATCGGCCGGTGATGTCTTATTGCCCCACCCTGGTCCCGAGGGCTTGGTGTGGGTGGAGGAACGCACGGGAGATGGCGGTCTTGTGTCGGGGGGCGCGTGGGAAGGGCTGCCGACCGTACTCACCGTGGCCTGTGAGGGTGGCGGCAGCGTGCGGGTGACGATGGAGTCCCAGCAAATGGAGGTTGCCGCGTTCTCGGTCGATTGTCCGGCCGGAGATGCGGCGGTGGGCTCGGTAACCATGGAGGCCGGCGTGGTTCGTCCGGGATCCTTCTCCGTGGCTGTCGACGCTTCGACGGAGTCGATTCGGTGGGCGCTGACCGTGACACAGCCGGAGTAGCCGTCTGCTGCCCTGTGGTCACCCACCCGCGGGCGGGTGACCACGCGTCGGCCCTCACCAGGTACGGCAGGAGACGGTCCGGGTCGACCGTCGGTCGATTTTTTCTGTCACGCTGGGTGGCTGCCGGGGTTCGGGCCTCGTCCGTGCCTCGTCACTTCACGAAGCGGTACTTCAGGTGGGTGGCGAGGGGGGTGTCGACCACCCTGGCCGGCTCGAGGTTCAGCCGCGTCGCGCCCAGTCCTTCGAAGAGCCGCAGTCCCTCTCCGAGGAGCGCGGGCACCACGTGCAGTTGCAGCTCGTCGATGAGCCCCTCCCTGAGGTACTGCTGCACCGTGCTCGCGCCGCCCGCGATGTCGACGTTCCTGTTCCCGGCGGCTGCCTTCGCCTGGTCGAGGGCGCTGTGGATGCCGTCAGTGACGAAGGTGAAGGTGGTGCCGCCCTCCTTGACCAGGGCCGGCCGGGGGCGGTGGGTGAGCACGAAGACCGGGGCCCAAAACGGCGGGTTGTCGCCCCAGAACTCCTCGCCCGTGTCGTACATCATCCGGCCCATGACCACCGCTCCGGTGGCATCGAACCACTCGCGCATCAGCTCGGAGTCGCGGTTCTCCTCGCCGCCGGTCATGCCCTGGCGCTGCCGCCAGCTCGCCAGGTTGTGGATCCACTCGAAGAGCGGTTCGGCGCCGTCGCCTCCCGGGTTGTCGAGGGAGACGCCGGTGCCGGCGACGTAGCCGTCGAGGGAGATGGCCATGTCCGCGGTTACGGTCACGATGGGGTGCTCCTCAAGTCCTGGTCCTGGGACGTACTGCCTTCGCTCTCACGTCGATCGGGAACCGGCGCATTCGACACGGATCTGCCCTCGCTCCCGCGAAGGACCGACTCGACGAGATACCGGCCGGTGACGCATCGGGCGGGGCCATGGCGGAAGCGCGGCCAGAGCCGGCTGAGGCACTCGGTCACAGTCACCGATGGATGGCCGTCGGCGCCAGTCGGCCATCTCGGACGGTCGTGGGACAGCAGAATGCTCGAAGTGGCTGTGCGCGCGCTGTCGTGTGTCGGTCACAGGCTCCTGAGGAGGTCGTCGAGCGGGGCCGGAACCTGGCCGGGGTCGAGGGCCTCCACCAGGAGACGGCCGTAGCGGATCTTGCGGCCCTTCTTCGTGCCGAGGAAGCGCCGCAACTGCTGCCGGCGGGGCCGACCGTGCTGTGCGGGCTGGTGCAGGAAGGTCTGCCAGGCCCGCAGGTCGCCCTCGGCCCGGATGGTCTCCTCGACACGCGCCGTGCCCAGCGCGCGGATCAGCTCGTCCTCCAGGTCCGCGACGCACACGAAGAAGTCCCGGTGCGGCACCCGGGCCCGCTTCAGGCCGCGGTCGTAGAAGCGCTTCTCGCCCTCGTCGCACAGCCCCGCCAGACGCAGGCCAAGACCGGGCGGCCCGAGAAGGCCGGCGTAGCGGCCGACACTCATAGCCCCACCCATCGGCACCACGCACACGCCTTCGGCGGCCAGGTCCCGGCCACGGCGTACGGCCAGCGCCTCGACGGCCGCGAGGTCACTCGGGCCTTCCAGCAGCACCGCCGTCCGCAGCCCGAGTTGCACAACCAGATCACTCGCCGGTTCGCCGGGACCGCCGGCCGCCCAGCGGCTGACCGCGTCCCTGAATGCGTGCATGTCCGCCATGAAGCGAGTCTGCACGCCCGCCGACCGGCACGGAACGGAATATTCGTCGGCCCCGCTCGACGTGCCCGCGGCCCTCAGTTCGTGAGCGCCAGGCACAGGGTCATGCGCCGGGCTGCGTCCTGCCGGCGTCCCGGTCCCGGCTTTCGAGGGGCTGGATCCGCATGCCGGGTCGGCGCCGGTGGACGGTCAGGTACGACATGCCCTGCTCGCCCGCGAGCAGGCCGCGGGTGGAGCCGTGCGGCAGCCAGGCGAGGCTGCCTGCGCCCAGAGGGTGCGGTCCCTCAGGGGTGACCAGGGTGCCGTCGCCGGCCACGACCAGCAGGAGCACGTCCAGGTCCGGCTCGGCATGGGTCTCGACGCGCTGTTCGGCCGGGATCCGGACGATGTTGGCGTCGAGTTGCCGGCCGGGCTCCGACAGCCGCCACACCGCGCCGGTCGATGCCGGTCCGAACGCCTCCAGTGTTCCGGTGTCGAACAGGATCCGGGGCACCGGCGCCCCATCGGCCGGGTCAGAGGAGTCGCCGTCCGCCACAGTCACCGCTGCCACCATCCGATGCGCCTTGCCTTGTCCATGTGCCTTGTCCCTGTGCCTTGTCCATCGCCGGAACGGACCCCCGTCCTGCGCCGGGAGAACGCCGGAAAGCACTGGCCCGTGACGCACTCCACACGCACGCGACCACCCTTCAAATAGGAATCTAGCATTCGTATTTGCTAACGTCCGGGTTGTGCGACTGACGAAGTTCACCGACCTGGCGCTGCGTTCCGTCATGCGTCTGGCGGTCTGCGCCGACGACGAGCTGCTCACCACCCGCGAGGTGGCCGAAGCCATGGACGTGCGACCTACGCACGCGGCGAAGGCGATCACGCGCCTGCAGCACCTGGGCGTGGTCGAGGCCCGGCGCGGCCGCGGGGGCGGTCTCGCCCTGACCGGCTTCGGCCGGCGAGCCTCGGTGGGCTGGCTGGTGCGGGAACTCGAGGGCGAGGGCGAAGTCGTCTCCTGCGACGACCCGCCGTGCCCCTTGCGCGGGGCCTGCCGCCTGCGGCGCGCACTGCGCGACGCCCAGGAGGCGTTCTACGCCACGCTCGACCCGCTGACCGTGGCCGACCTCGTCACCTCGCCCACCGGGCCGGTGCTGATCGCTCTGGCCGGCCCTTCCCCGCAGTAGCCAAGCCCCTGGCGCACACTCCGGCCATCGGGACCCATGGGCGCGGTCACACGCACATCAAAATACGAAGATCATTTACCTATTAGGAGTCGCGGTGCTTTCCGAGCAGTCTGCTCCCGTCGTCCGGGCCACCCTTCCGGCGGTGGGAGCCGCCATCGGGGACATCACCGAGCTGTTCTACCGGAAGCTGTTCGAGGCCCATCCGGAGCTGCTGCGGGACCTGTTCAACCGAGGCAACCAGGCCAACGGAGATCAGCAGAAGGCACTGGCCGGCTCCATCGCCGCGTTCGCGGGCCTGCTGCTGGACAAGCCCGACGCCCGCCCCGACGCGATGCTCGCGCGGATCGCGCACAAACACGCCTCCCTCGGCATCACCTCCGGCCAGTACAAGGTCGTCCACCGTCACCTTTTCGCGGCGATAGCCGACGTACTCGGCGACGCCGTCACCGACGAGGTCGCCGCAGCCTGGGACGAGGTCTACTGGCTGATGGCCAACGCACTGATCGCCATCGAGGCGCACCTCTACCAGGAGGCGGGCGCCGCGGACGGCGAAATCTGGCAGCGCATGGAGATCGCCGAGCGATGCCAGGAGACGCCCGATGTCGTCTCCCTCCTCCTTCGGCCCACCGACGGCCGCCCGGCTGCCTCCTTCCGGCCGGGCCAGTACGTCAGTGTCCAGACCGAACTCGCTGACGGTGCCCGGCAGATCCGCCAGTACAGCCTCTCCGGCGTCCCCGGCCGGCAGCATTGGCGCATCAGCGTCAAGCGCGCCCACGACGCGGCGAGGCCGGACGGCGAGGTCTCGACGTGGCTGCACGAACACGCACAGCCGGGCGACATACTGACCGTGTCGGCGCCGTTCGGCGACCTGGTCCTGCCCGAGGGCGACGGCCCGCTCCTGCTCGCGTCCGCGGGGATCGGCAACACACCCATGCTGGCCATGCTCGGCCACCTGGCCGCCACCGGCTCCGACCGCCCTGTCATCGCGATCCACGCCGACCGCTCCCCCACCGACCACGCGCACCGCGCGGAGCAGCTCGGCCTGGTGCGGGCACTGCCGAACGCCCGCCACCACCTGTGGTACGAGGTGCCCGGCGACCAGGCACCAGAGGCAGCGGCCGGACAGGCCGACGTGAGCAGCCTGCACCTCCCGGCAGACCTGACCGC
This sequence comes from Streptomyces sp. NPDC006602, assembly GCF_042870385.1. Taxonomy (NCBI): domain Bacteria; kingdom Bacillati; phylum Actinomycetota; class Actinomycetes; order Kitasatosporales; family Streptomycetaceae; genus Streptomyces; species Streptomyces sp. NPDC006602. The sequence continues at coordinate 75,366 of NZ_JBIAHG010000016.1, forward strand.
CTACCTGTGCGGGCCGCTGCCCTTCATGCGGGCGGTGCGTGGCGACCTGCTGCGGCGCGGCGTGCCCGCCGAGAGGATCCACTACGAGGTCTTCGGCCCGGACCTGTGGCTGGGCCAGTAGAAGCCGATCCTCCAAGGCGGTGGGACCAGGCCTGCGGAGGCGACTGCCGCACCGCGAGCGGAGACCGTCTCCACACCAACGGGAAGAGATCGCACGAGAAAGAGGTGCACCGCGTATGAACGCCACTTCGGCGGCCGTGGCCGCCGCGGCCGTCTTCGTCTGGCTCGGGATGGTGCTGGCCATCTCCTTCCTGGAAGCGCCGCTGAAGTTCCGGGCGCCCGGCGTGAGCGTCCGGATCGGACTCGGTATCGGCCGCCTCGTCTTCCGCGCGCTCAACCGCGCCGAAGCGGTCCTGGCCGTCGTCGTGGTCGTGGCGGTCGCCGCCGGCGGCCCCCCAATGCCTGTCCTGGTTCTGACGGTCGTCGCCGTCGCGCTGCTGGTAGTGCAGATCGCCGCGGTCCGGCCCGTCCTCAACCGCCGCTCCGATCGCGTCCTGGCGGGCGAGGACGTCCCGCGCTCCCGCGCTCACCTGGTCTACATCGCCTGCGAGTCGGTCAAGTTGGTGACGCTGCTCGCGCTGGGCACCGCCACCCTGGCCGCGTGAACGACCCGCACACAACGGCTCCCGCCGGGCTCACTGGCGGTTCGTTCGGGCAACAGGCGCTGGACTAGCCTGCCTCCCGTGATGACAGCCGACGACGTACTGCACGTCCTGGCCCTGTTGCGGCGAGCGGAGGCAGATGTCTGGGTCGCCGGCGGACGGGGAGTCGACGCTCTGGTCGGCGAGCAGACCCGAGACCACCGCGACCTGGACGTGATGCACCGTCAGGACCAGGAGGCCGCTGTGGTGGCGGCCCTCGCGGAGGCGGGCTTCGTGCAGAGCCTGGACTGCAGGCCCATCCGATTCGTCGTGACGGCTCCGGACGGGCGGGAGATCGACCTTCATCCACTGGTCTTCGTCGAGGACGGCTCGGCAGTACAGGCGTCACCCGAACCGGAGCGTCCTTTCACCTATCCCTCCTCGTGCTTCGTCACAGGCGTGATCAACGGGACGCCTGTCCCGTGTCTGTCCGCCGAGCAGCAGGTCTACTTCCACCAGGGGGACAGCCGTCACCACGCGACCGGCACGACATGGCACAACTGCGGCGCGTCTTCGGGATCGCCACGCACTTCCGATCCAGCATCGCAGGTGCGCACTTCGCGTTCGACGGAGATCTTTTTAATCCGGTGTTCGAAATGCCGTGTGCCCCTACAGTGAAGCCCGATGACATTCCTTCATGCTCATGACTACGGGGGCGATGGCCCTCAACTCGTTCTACTGCACGGCTACGCACGATCGCTCACCGACTGGGACTCCTCGGCCGCCCTGCTCGCCGCCGGGCACCGTGTCCTCGCCGTCGACCTTCCCGGGCACGGCCGCTCCCCCGGCATCTCCCCCTGGTCCATCCCCAGCGTGGTGGGGCACATCGCGGACACGCTCGACGCGCATGGCGTGCCGGAGGCCGTTGTGGTGGGCCATTCCCTCGGCGGACTGGTCGCGGTCGAGTACGCCCGGGCGAACCCAGACCGTGCCCGTGCCCGTGCCGCCGTGAATCTCGACGGCTTCTGGTGGGGGCGCGAGTACCCCGGTGCCGAACGGGTGAGCGAGTTGCTGGTGGCGTCGGCCGGGACCATCGCGCCACCCGAGTACATCGAGGAGCAGGTCAGCAACTCCGCCCGGCTCGGGATTCCCGCCGACCGTGCGGAGGCCGCCGCCCGCGCGGCCGCACGCCTGTTGCCCGACGGCAGGTGGCAGACGCTGCCGGCACGGGCGGAGACACTGGAGATCCTCGACGAACTCCACAGGCTCGGTGCGCTCGGTGTCACCGCATGGCTCGACGGGATCGGCTGCCCGCTGCTGCTGGTACAGGCCGGCCGACGGCCACCGCCTGCGCCCGGCATGGAGTGGTTCGGCGAATTCAGCGCGCGGTTGGCACGAGGAGTCTCCGACGAGCTGGCCGCGCTGTGCAGTATCCGGCCGACGATCAGCGTCAACCGGATTGACGCCACCCATCCCATGATCCTGGAGACTCCGGAAGCGGTGGCGACGCTGGTCGCCGAGTTCGTTCGAGGTCTGCCGGACTGACGAATCCGGCACAGCTCGAACCCCGTTCTCGCCCGTTTTCACCGTCGCTCGAATGCGGGCTCCAGCAGCCCCGTTGACCTGTTTGCGCAGATCAACGGGGTGGGTTTCACCAGCGGTCGCGGACGGGAGCATCCACGTCGTCACGCACGAGGGCCACCTCCAGGTCCAGGTCTCCGAGCAGCCCCTCCCGCAGCGGCAGCAACGCCTCGACTCGGCGAACTGAACTGCCTGGGGATTGCGCCGGTCATCGGACCCTGATCGTGCTATCGGGGCGTCAACACCCGGAACTCGTTGCCGTCGGGATCGGCCATCAGGACCGGGCCGGCCTCGCTCTGGGCGGTGTCGATTCGAGTCGCCCCGAGGGAGAGCAGTCGGTCGACCTCTGCCTGCCGATCACCGTGGGCAGGTGGAGCGAGGTCGAAATGCAGCCGGTTCTTGCCTGTCTTCGGCATCACCGGTGGACCACCCCACGTGATCTTCGGACCGCCGTGCGGCGAGCGGATCGCGGTCTCCTGGTCCTGATCCCACACCAACGGCCACCCCAGCGCCTCGCTCCAGAAGTACCCGACTTCCTGCGAACCGTCACAGGCCAGTGCTCCGATGAATCCGCAGTCGGCGAGGAAGTTGTTGCCCGGCTCGATGACGCAGAACTCGTTGCCGTCGGGGTCGGCGAGCACCACATGCCCCTCCTCCGGGCGCTGGCCGACATCGATGTGCCGTGCGCCAAGCGCCAGCGACCGGGCCACCGTCTGCTGTTGGTCCTCAAGGGATGTGCTCGTCAGATCGAAGTGCATCCGGTTCGGGCCGACCTTCCGCTCCCGGGTCGGAAGAAAACGGATTCTGAACCCGGTGTCGTCACTGGGCAGGAGCACCACGTCGTCGTGGGAGTCGTCGGCCATCTTCCAACCCAGGACCCCGGACCAGAACCGCGCCAGACCCAGCGGCCGGCCCGCGTCGAGGCAGAGCGCGTGGAGGTGACAAGTCATTCCGTCGGCATCTCCGATCCGCTGGCTCACAGCCGCCGACAGGGCCCGTTCTCCTGTCCGCGAGGAAGGCAACGTAAAGCGCTCGGGAACTGCCGTGCAACGCAATTACGGTGGTCATCCCTCCCGGGCTACCGGAGGTCATGGCCACGGCGTCAGGCAATGACGCGGCCGCGCAGGATGACGCGGCTGGGATGGGCCAGAGCGGAAGCGTCGAGCGTGGGGTCGGTCTCGTAGGCGACGAGGTCGGCCGGGCCTCCGTCGACGAGGCCGGGCAGGCCGAGCCAGGAACGGGCCGACCATGACGCCGCGCCCAGGGCCGCTTCGGCCGGCAGGCCCGCACGGACCAGCCACTCCACCTCCGAGGCGACGGTGCCGCACGGGAAGCTGTCGGTGCCGGCCAGGACGGTGACGCCGGCCTCATGCGCGGCCCTGACGTTGGGCAGCATGGCCTCCCAACCGGCCAGCCACCAGTCTCGAGCGGCGCTCGGCTCCGCGGCCCGCTTGCTCTCGGCCCCGGCGCCGAAGACGCTGAGCGTGGGGACGAAGGCGGTGCCCTGGGCGGCCATCCGATCGATCAGTCCCGGGTCCAGGTGCATGCCGTGCTCCAGGCTGTCGACTCCGGCCACAACGGCGTTGCGACTGCCCTCGCTGGTCTGGCAGTGCACGGCCACCCGGCCGCCGACGGCATGAACGGCCTGCACGACGGCGGTGAGGATCTCCAGCGGCAGCGCCGGCTCGTTGTGCTTCCAGTCGCCGATGACTTTGCACCAGCCCGAGGATGCCTGGGCTTCCTCCACTGCCGCACGGACAAGGCCGGACTCGCTCACGTCCCGCCCCAGGCCGGGAAAGAAACGGCCGGGGGTGGCCAGCCAGCGGCCCGCCGAGCGGACGCGCGGCATGGCCGGATCCTCGTCCACCCAGGCCGGGATACGGGCGGCCGATCCGGGAGTGCGCACCAGCAGCACCCCGGCGTCACGGTGATCGGTCAGGTGCCGGCGAAGCGTCTCGTCCCCGAACGGATCCTCGAGGCTCTCGGTGCCGGGGTGGGTGTGCGCGTCGACCAGGCCGGGCAGCAACCAACCGCCGTCGACGACGAGATCCGCACCCGGGACAGGCTCGGTCCTCAACCGGTCTCCGTCGATCCAGAAGGACCGCTCCTCCCGCTCCGGCAAGGCCATTCCTCGCACCCGCAGCACCACTGGCGATCGCCCCCTGGAACTCCCCTGCGCATTGGTCGATTTCGCTGATCCTACGGGCGCTCGAGGCAGCAGAACCTCGGCCGTCGGGCAGCCGCACGGGCGGACCGCTCAACGAAGACTCGTCCTTCGAAAAGGCTTCAGCCGGAGCGATCAGGGCAGTTGGTGTCCTCCACGGCAGGGTCAGTGCAGGTAGGAGCCGCACGGGTCGATCAGGAGGTGGCTCGGGGCAGTACGCCGACGCGGGCGAGTCCGCCGAGCCAGGCGGCCGAGGGCTTGGGGGTGCGTTGGAACGTGTCGGGGTCGACGGAGATGAGGCCGAAGGTGGGTTTGTAGGAGCCCCATTCGTAGTTGTCGAGTGCGCTCCAGTGGAGGTAGCCGTGTATGGCGAGGCCGTCCTCCAGCGCGGCGGCGACTTCCTGGAGAGCTCCGGTGGTGTAGGCGATGCGGCGTGTGTCGTCGTCGGTGGCGATGCCGTTCTCGGTGACGATCAGGGGGACGTCGCCGACGATCTCGGCGGTGTGGCGCAGGGCGTATCCGATGGCTTGATGGTAGTACTCCCAGCCGGTGAGGGTGCGTTCGGCGTTGTCGGGCGCCGGGATGGGGCCGTCGACGGTGATCCTGGTGCGGGTGTAGGACTGGACGCCGATCCAGTCGTCGTCGCGGGCGGCTTCGATGAAGACGTCTTCGCGGGGGTGGCTGTAGGCGGCGGTGGCGGCTTCGGCGCCGGGCAGGGCCTGGTAGACCTGGTTGGCGATGGACCAGCCGACCTGGATGTCGGCGGAGATCGCCTTGACGGCGGCCGTGGCGCGGTGGTGGGCCCGGATCAGGGCCTCGGTGGTGGCCTTGTCGGGGAGCGGGAGGCCCGCCGCGGGGGGTGCATCGGTGCCCAGTTCGCGGATGGCGCCGGCGACCGCGATCATGTTGGGTTCGTTGATGGTGCACACGTGCCGTACGCCGGTACCGATGACCGGCGCGGTCGCCCGCACGTACCGCTCGAACAGGTCCACCGCCCCGTCCGCGGTCCAGCCGCCGCGCTCGGCGAACCAGCGCGGGACGGTGAAGTGGTGGAGGGTGACCATGGGGCGCAGGCCGCGTTCGATAGCGCCGTCGACCATGCGCCGGTAGTGGGCGATCTCGGCGCGAGAGAAGTGGCCGGGGGCGGGCTCGATGCGGGCCCATTCGATGCTGAAGCGGTAGTCGGTGAAACCGAGTTGGGCGAGCAGGTCCATGTCCTCGCGCCACCGGTGGTAGCTGTCGGCGGCGTCGAGGCTGGGCTCGGCGATGGCGCCGCCACTGTGTTCCATCTGCCACCAGTCGCTGTTGACGTTGTTGCCCTCGATCTGGTGGGCGGCGGTGGAGGCTCCCCACAGGAAGCCGTCGGGGAAGCGGAGACCGTCGGCGGTGACGTTCACGGCGGGCATGACTGAGCCTTTCCGGAGGGGAGTTCGGGTCAGCGCGGTGACGGGCCGGGCCAGATGGCGGAGGCATCGTCGCGGTGCGGGTCGGGCAGCCGGACCGGGCGGACCGGCACGGTCTGTTCGCTTCCTTCGGTGACGGCCGTCCATGAGGCGGGGTGTCCCGAGTAGCACAGGGTGGTGAGGGCGAAGAGGTTGTCGGCGTAGACCTCGACGTATTCGCCGATGGTGAGGATGCGCAGGGTGGTGGCGGGTTCGGTCAGGATGGTTTCGCCGAGCGGGATTCCGTCCGGGCCCGTGATCCAGAGGTTCTTGCCGTCGCAGCCGACGGCGAGGGCGGCATGGTCGCCGCCCGGGACGTCGGTGCGCAGGGTGATGTCGACCGGCCCGGATATGCCGATGTCGCCGACCGCGTGCAGGGCGGGGCGGTCCGTCTCCTCGCCGAGCCAGGCGTTCACACCGGGCCACCATTCCAGACGGGGAGCCGAATCGCCCTCCACCACAAGCGACTTCGGCTGGGCCAGCATGCCGCGGCAGCGCTCCCCGGTGTCGGTGAGGCCGACCCGGCGGGGGGTGGTGTGCAGCACGACGCGGGAGCCGTCGGGCGCGGGGATCACGCGTGGAGCGTAGGCGCCGGTGGGTCCGAGCGGGCCGCGGCGGGTCCAGGGCCCGCGCAGGCTCGGGGCGGTCCATGCTTCGAAGCCTCGGGTGGCGCCGATGGAGCCGAGGAGCAGCCAGCTGCCGTCGTCGAGGCGTTCCAGGACCGGGCACTCCAGCTCGTCGACGTCGCCGGGTGAGATGAGCGGAGGGTGGACGGTCCAGTGCTCCAGGTCGTCGGAGGTGGCCCAGGCTACGCAGCCGCTGATCTCCACCGGGAGGGAGGCGTCGCTGGCGCAGACGACCATGACCCAGCCGTCCGACTCGTCATCGCGTACGACGAACGGGTCGCGCCAGCCCATGCGTTCACCGGTGCGGTACCAGCTCGGGTCCGCCTCGGCCACCGGCCCGCTGCCGTGGCGCCGCCAGCCCGTGCCGTCCGTGCGGTCGGAGTACGCCAGTCCGACCGACTGGAGCGGCCAGCCATCCGGCGTGAGGCCGGAGACGCCCGTGTAGAACATCGCCATTCCGTCGCCGTGCCGGATGGGGTGCATCGTCCACACCGCCTGCTGGTCGAAGCGGCCGGGCAGGCCGTTGCCGAAGGCGGTGCCCTGGGGCTGCCAGCCGACCAGGTCGGTTGAGGTGGCCCGGCCGTAGGAGGTCTCCATCCGCAGATGGTCGAACTCCGGTGTCCAGGGACCCTGCAGATGCAGTACCGCGTACCTGCCGGCCTCGTCGCGCAGCAGGGCGAAGTCGTTCACGCAGAGGCCGGGTGGGGCGTATCGCATGCACAGTTCCTGTCGGCTCCGCAGCGCCCAAACGTGTGCGCTGACGCGTGATAACGAAGAGGTCAACTGAAGGTCGGCCCAAGTAAATATGAACGCAAACGCTTGCGCAACAAGGTGGGCGGGTTTACGGTCACGTCACCCACAGATCACACCGACGTGAAATCAACGGGAGGTTGCCGCCGTGACGGCCAGCATCACCGATGTCGCCCGCGCCGCCGGAGTCTCGGCGTCCACGGTGTCCCGCGCGCTGCGCGGCCGGCCGGGGGTGTCGGAGGAGGTACGGGCACAGATCACGGCCCTCGCCGCCCAACTCGGCTACACCGCCTCCCGCTCCGCCTCCAGCCTGGCGAGCGGGCGCACCTTCACCATCGGCGTCCTGGTCCCCTATGTGGGCCGCTGGTTCTTCGGCACCGTGCTGGACGCCGCCGAGCAGGTGTTCAGCGCCGCCGGGTACGACGTGCTGCTGTACAACCTGGGCTCGCCGGAGACACGCAAGCGTTTCTTCACCAGGCTGCCGGTCCGCAAGCGGGTGGACGCTGTGCTGTCGCTGCTCATCCCCGACGAGGAGGAGTCGGCCGCACTGCGCTCACTGAGGGTGCCGCTGGCCACCACGGTCGGCGGCACCCGGCCCGGCTTCACCGTCGTCGGCATCGACGACCGGGCCGGCGCCGAAAGCGCCGTACGGCATCTGGTGAACCTCGGCCACCGCCGCATCGGCATGATCAGCGGAACCAGCGGCCCGCTGCACTGGACCACCCCCATCGAGCGGCGCAACGCCTACCTGGACGTGCTGGCCGACGCCGGGATCGAGCACGATGCGGCCCTGGAGGCGGACGGCGACTACACCGTCGAGGGCGGCGAGCGGGCCATGACCGAACTGCTGGCCGTCTCCCGTCCGCCGACCGCCGTGTTCGCGCAGTCCGACGAGATGGCGATGGGCGCCCTGCGCGCCCTGCGCAGGCACCGGCTGAAGGTGCCGGAAGACGTGTCCGTCGTCGGCTTCGACAACCACGAACTCGCCGACGTGGTCGGCCTGACCACCGTCGCCCAGCCGGTCGCCGAGCAGGGCGCCGAGGCAGCCCGGCTGCTGCTGCGTCAGCTGGACGAGCCCGACGCCGAACCGCCCGCCGAGCAGGTGCAGATGCCCATCCGCCTCGTGCTGCGCGAGACCACCGCCCCGCCGCGCCCGCGCGGACCGCAGTAACTCCCTGAGCCCCACACCCCTACGCCCGCGAAGCACCTCAGCACCTCAGCACGTCGAACCCTCACCAAAGCACGGAGGCACAGCCATGAGCTCGACCAGCAGAAGGTACCGCCGCACGGCCCGTACGGGCCTGGCCCTCGTCCCCCTGGTGGCGCTGGCCGCCTGCGGCTCGGGCGGCGGTAACGATGCCTCCGCAGAGGCCGGGAGCGGCAAGGGCACCATCAGTGTCTGGGCCCACCAGGGTCAGAAGAACGAGGTCAGTGCGCTGCAGAACGCGGTGAAGTCCTTCAACTCCTCACAGGGCAAGATCAAGGTCGACCTGAAGCTGATACCCGACGCCGACTACACCAAGACCATCACCGCCACCAGCGCCTCCGAGTTGCCGGACGTGATGGAGTTCGACGGCCCGACCATGGCGAACTTCGTCTACAACAAGAAGCTCGCCCCGATCGACACGTACGTCTCCGCCAAGACCTTGGACAACGCCACCGACGCGAGCAAGGCGCAGGGCGAGATCGACGGCAAGCACTACGGCCTGGGCATGTTCGACTCGGGTCTCGGGATCTACGGCAACAAGAAGCTGCTGGAGGCGGCCGGGGTGAAGTACCCGACCAGCCTGGCCGACGACTGGACCGCTGAGGAGTTCACCGCCGCGCTCAAGACGCTGAAGGCCAAGGACTCCGACGGCAAGACCCTCGACCTCCAGGAGAGCGGCGGCTATGCCAACGAGTGGGGCACCTACGGCTTCGCCCCGATCGTCTGGTCCGCCGGCGGCTCCCTCCTCAAGGACGGCAAGGCGGAAGGCGCCCTCGACACCCCGGCCGTGGTCTCGGCCCTGAAGACCTTCCAGTCCTGGAAGACCTACGTCGACCCCAACACCGACGGAAACGCCTTCGCCAAGGGCCGCGTCGCCCTGAGCTGGGTCGGCCACTGGATGTACCCGGCCTACAGCGAAGCGCTCGGCGACGACCTCGTCGTGCTGCCGCTGCCCGACTTCGGCAACGGCCCCAAAACCGGCCAGGGCTCATGGGCCTGGGGCATCGGCGCCGACACCAAGAACGCCAAGGCAGCCGGCACGTTCCTGGACGCCCTCCTGGACGACACCAACGTCACCGCCATGACGACGGCCAACGGGGCAGTGCCCGCCACCAAGACCGCACTCGCCAAGAGCAGCCTCTACAAGCAGGGCGGCCCGCTCCAGCTCTACGCCGACCAGCTCGCCAAGCCCTGCGGCGACAGCGACATCACCAAGTCCTGCGTCGCCGTCACCCGCCCGGTGACCGCCGGATACCCCACCGTCACCGCGAAGTTCAGCGAGGCTCTGAACTCCATCTACGGCGGCGCCGACCCCAAGAGCGCCCTGGAGAAGGCCGCCCGCGCCATCGACCAGGACTTCTCCGACAACGCCGGCTACCAGATCCCGTAGGACCCATCGGCCGGGGGGGGGGGGGGGGGGGGCCGGCCCCCCCCCCCCCCCCCCCCCCCCCCCCCCCCCCCCCCCCCCGGCCCCGCCCCCCCCACAACCGCAGGCGCAACATGCACCCCCACCGCTAGAAGACCAGCGCCGCCGCGCACACCGCGAGCCCCACCGTGAGCAGCGCCCCCGCCGTCGCATGCCGGGGATCGAGCGCCCGAGGGCTGCTCGTGGCCGCCAGGGCACGGATGCGGCGGTGGGCGACCAGCAGAAAGGCCAGCCACAGGACGCAGCACAGGGCGCCGACGACGATCCCGGACGCCGAGACCCCACCGTGCAGCGTGGTCTTCATGGCGAGGATGGCGGCGGCAGTGCTGGACAGGGTCGTACGCCGCCAGGCCAGCCGGGTCCGCTCCGGCTGCAGCCCTGGGTCCCGGTCCAAGGCATCCTGGGCGGCCGTCCCGCTCACCCCTCCCACCCGACGAGCACCACGACGACCATCGCGACGGCCACGACCGCGACCGCGAGGCTCAGCAACGCCGGGAACCGGGACACCGGCAGGTCCTCGCCCCGACGCATGGCCCGCTCGCAGCGCACCCAGTGGTTGACCGCCCGCAGCGAGCACAGCACGCCCGCGGCGAGCAGCGCGAGCGCGAGCCCGACCCGCCAGCCCCAGCGCAGATCCGGCAGGAACTGGTCCACGGCGAAGCCGCCGCCGATCAGCGCGAGCGCGGTGCGCAGCCAGGCCAGGAAGGTGCGCTCGTTCGCCAGCGAGAAGCGGTAGTCCGGGGTGACGCCCTCCTGCCGGATCTCCCGGGGGTCGAACCACAGCCGGACGGTGCGTGCGAAACCGATCACGTGCAGGACCCTACCGGGGCACGTTGTCAGTGCCGCCCGCCGGAGCCCGGGACATGGATGTCGCTCCCGGCATCGAATCGGCTCACGGCCTCACTCGGCTCACGGCCCCACTCGGCTCACGGCCCCACTCGGCTCACCGGCTCACGAGGCTCACCGCCTCAGCCGGTAGGCCCGCAGCCGCTCGTACGCGTCCATCCCGTCCGGCACCCACTCCCACTCCGTCAGCCGCCGCAGGACCTCGTCCTCCGGCAGGAAGTCGTGCCATGCCACCTCGTCGGCCTGCGGGCTGACCGGCAGGTCGCAGCGGACCTTGTACACGGAGGACCACCAGGTCCGGCCGGCGCCGTCGTCGTAGAGGAACTTGAAGAGGTACTCGGGGCGCGGGAGTCCGCTCACGCCCAGTTCCTCCTCGGCCTCGCGCAGGGCGGCCTCGTCGTAGGACTCGCCCGCGCCGACCACTCCGCCGACGAACATGTCGTACAACGAGGGAAAGACCAGCTTGGTAGGCGTGCGGCGGTGTACGAAGATCCGGCCTTCGCCGTCCCGGGCCTGGATGAAGACGCACCGGTGGCGCAGGCCCTCGGCGTACGCCTCGCCGCGCGGGGACTGCCCGATGACGTTGTCGTTCTCGTCGACGATGTCGAGGATCTCGTCAGCAGCGCTCATGGCCCTATCCAAGCAGGGGCGGCAGGAAGGCCGAGCAGGGGCGGAAGAAGGCCGGCCCGTCAGTTCGGCTGAAGGTTCCGCGCCCGCTCGGTCTGCGTGCACGGCATCGCCGGATGCATACCGAGGAGCACGATGCCCACGACGATCGCCGCGAGCCCCGCGGCCTCCGAGGCCAGCGCGCCCGTGTCGGTGCGCAGCCGGTCGCCGAGGAAGCCGACCCCGCAGATGATCCCGGCCAGCGGCTGGGCGGCGGTCAGGGCGGGCAGCGACATCCGCAGGGGAGCGGTCTCGAAGGCGCTCTGCACGAGGATGAGGCCGGTGACACCGAGCACCAGCACGCCGTACGGCTGCCAGCCGGTCAGCAGCTCCAGGAGGCCGCCCTCGGAGAAGCGTTGGCCGCTCACCCGGGTCAGCGCGTCCTGGACGCCGTACAGCAGACCGGCGGCCAGCGCGAGCAGGACCGGGCCGGAGCTCAGCCGGGAGCGCTTTGCGTACGTCGTGAACAGCAGGGCGAGGCCGACCATCACGCCGATGATCAGCCAGTGGCGCAGGGGGTCGGTGACCGCGCTGCCGCCGCGCGGCTCGCCCGCCACGATGAACGCGGTCACTCCGCCGGCGAGCAACAGGAGACCCGCCCAGCCCTGGCGGCCCAGTGGCTGCTTGCTCTGCTTGCGGGACAGGGCGAGAGCGAACAGCAGGTTGGTGGCGAGGAGGGGCTCCACCAGGGAGATCTCGCCCTGGCCCAGCGCGATCGCGCCCAGGACCATGCCGGCCACCATCAGCCCGATGCCGCCGAGCCAGCGCGGCACCTTCATCAGGTCGAGCAGCAGGCGGGGGGAGAGGAAGTCGCTCAGAGGGGCCTGGCGGGCGGCGTTCTGCTGGAGCACGAACCCGAAGCCCAGACAGCAGGCCGCACTCACGGCGAGAACAAGAACCAGAACCGACACGCTGCGTACCTCGATCATCCGGCGGGGCCACGGGGTGCGTAGGCGCCGACTGTAGCGAACCAGGGCCCGCCGTGCCCCTGCGAGTGCCCGAGAACCGGGCGGTTGACTCGATCCCGCTGCCCCGGTCGACCGGGGGGTGCGTGACCGTCCCGCCAGGGTGCGGGGCGACGGCGGGTCGGCGCCATGGCGTAGGCCACACACAGAACCGGCAATTCATGTTCGGCGCTCCTGGCAGGATCACAAGTCCCTTGCCGGTCACGGAAGTTGACGCGTGTAACGCCCGTATCCCCCTTGACGGAAAGCGTTGGCTCAGGCTTGACTTTGCGTAATCGGCTGATGGCAAGCCGAAACGCCCAGACCAGAAGGCCGGCCCCGCGTCGGCCGCATACCGACGCCGAGTCGCGTCGCGTGAGGAAGTCCCCGCGGTGTCCCCACCCCCGCCACCCCTCGGGCGCAGTCGCAGACGCGCCGCCGCTCAGGCTCTCGACGCGGCCCTCGACGACACGGAACTCGTCGCCGCGCGGGCCGCCCTGGCGCAGGGCCGGTGGCAGGCCGCCCGTGCGCTGCTCGCTCGGACGGGGGACGACTGGGACCGGCGGGGGCACCGGGTGACGGTCCTCGCCCTGGAGCCCTACAGCGCCGCGTGGGCCGATGACTGGCTGCTCGCCGAGCCGGACTCCGTCGACGCGGCCGTGCTGCTCGCCCTCGCCCGGGTCCGGCGAGCCCTGCGGGGCAAGGAGGAACCGGCCGCCGCCCGCGAGGCATGCCGGACCGCCGCCGCCCTCGCGCCCGCCGACCCGACCCCCTGGCTCGGCCTGCTCATGCTGGAGAGGGACCTGGGTGCCCACGAGGAGGCCGCCCGGCTCTTCGGCGAGGTCCGGGCGCGGCACGCCGACCACCACCACGCCCACCACCTGATGGTCGCCCGCCTCGCCGAGAGCCGCTCCGACGCGGGTCTCGACCCCCTGCACGCGGTGTACGACTTCGCCCACTGGGCCGCCGAGCAGGCCCCCGCCGACTCCCCGCTCGCGATCCTCCCGGTCGTCGCGCACGCCGAGCGCTACCGCGTGCTGGCCGCAGCCGGGCACGAGCCGCCCGACCCGGCCGCCTCCGGCCACTGGAGCGGACGCCGGGCCCGGCAGGTGATGAAGGCCGCCTTCGACTGGTGGCTGGAGTGGGAGCACGAGGGCCATCCCCGCCGACTGGTCGACCTCAACTTCCTCGCCCACGCCAAGGTCTGCGAGGGCCGGGGCGCCGAGGCCGCCGCCCTCTTCCACCGCATCGGCGAACACGCGACGCCGGCACCGTGGTCGTACCCGGACCGCGACCCCTACTCCGCCTTCCGTGCCGCCCGCGCCGGCGCGCTCGGCGCGGCGTAACCCCGTTTCATTCCCGGAAAAGGACGGTCACTCCATGACGACGGACAGCTCGAGCACGAGCAGGACCACCGACGGCATCAGTACCTTCAAGGGGCAGGAGCGCGCCCTGCGCTCCGACCGCCTGGGCACCGGCGGCCTGCTGCTCTCCGTGCTCGCCGCGACCGCCCCCCTCATGGTCGTCGCGGGTGTCATGCCCACCACATTCGCGGTGATGGGCATCGTCGGACAGCCGCTGCTCTTCGTCGTCCTCGGCGCCGTCCTGGTCCTCTTCGGCATCGGCTACGCGGAGATGAGCCGCCACGTCCACAACGCGGGCGCCTTCTACGCGTACATCTCCCGCGGGCTCGGCGGCACTGCAGGCGCGGGCGCCGCCCTGGTCGCCCTCGTCGCCTACAGCGCGCTCCAGGTCGGCATCTACGGCATCTTCGGCTTCGAGGTCTCCGGGCTGTTCGCCACCTACGCCGACCTGGAGGTCGCCTGGTGGATACCGGCGCTGGCGGCCGCCCTGGTCGTCGGCGTGCTGGGACGGCTGAAGATCGACGTCAACGCGCGCGTGCTCGGCGTCCTGCTGGTCGTCGAGGTCGCCCTGGTCGTCATCTTCGACATCGCGGCCGTCGCGGACCCCGGCCCCCAGGGCCTCTCGCTGCACGCCTTCAACCCGGACACGCTCACCGGCGCGGGCCTCGGCACCGCGCTGTGCTTCTGCATCGCCGCCTTTCTCGGCTTCGAGCAGGCGCCCGTGTACGCCGAGGAGACCAGCCGCCCGCACATCCTGGTGCCGCGCGTGATGTTCCTGGCGGTCGGCGGGGTCGCCGTCTTCTTCGCGCTCAGCAGCTGGGCCCTCACCGTCGCCGCCGGGCCCTCGGCGATCGTCGGCCAGGCGCAGCAGCAGAGCGCCGGACTGCTCTTCTCCCTCACCGAGTCCCGGCTCGGCACCACCTTCACGGACGTCCTGCACGTCCTGTTCGTGACCGGCATGTTCGCGGCCCTGCTCAGCTTCCACAACGTCGTCGCCCGCTACGCCTTCGCCATGGGCCGTGAGGGCCTGCTGCCCGCGGCCTTCGGCCGTACGACGGGCACGAGCGGGGCCCCCGGCACCGGCTCCCTGCTCCAGACGGCCGTGTCGGTGCTGGTCGTGGCCGCCTTCGCGGTCGCCGACGACAAGCCGGCCGGCGACCCCACCGCCCCCGTCCTGCACCTGTTCACCTGGTGCGGCAACATCGGCGCGCTCGGCGTGATCGTGCTGATGGCGGCGGCCTCGCTCTCGGTCGTCGTCTTCTTCGCCCGCCGTGGCGCCGCGGGAGCCCAGGCCTGGCGCCTGGTCACGTCGGCCGTCGCGGGCATCGCCCTCCTGGTGATCGCCGGCTACACGGTCAAGGACTTCGACGTCCTGGTCGGCGCCGGCCCCGGCTCGGCCCTGAGCTGGGCACTGCCTGGCATCATCGGCCTCGCCCTGGTGATCGGCCTGGCCCAGGGCCTGGTCCTGCGCTCCAGCGCACCCGAGGCGCACGCCCGCATCGGTCTCGGCAACGAGGCGTTCCAGCTGGAGAAGGCGGCCGAGAAGGCGCCGTAACCACGGTCGTCACCACCGGAGACCCGGTCGTCACCACCTGGGACCCCAGGGATTCTCGGTCATCACCGACTGGGATCCACGGAAGAAGTGATTACGGAACCCTGACGAGCACCCGCGACCCCTGGCCGCCCCCGGGTCGCGGGTGTTCGAATGAACCCGTGAACTCCGAACAGCCCGAGGAACCGAGCGAAACGGCCGAAACGGGCACGGGCCGGCCCGAGCCCCCCGGCACCCCCATCGGCCGCCGCGTCCTCCTCGGCACCCTCGGCCTGGGCGCGCTCGGCGTCGTCGCCGCGCCCACCCTGCAACGCGGCCTGGAGGCCTTCCTCGGCAACGCGGCCGACAAGGACCCCACCGGACTGACCGGCCTGCTCCCGAACGGCGGTGGCTTCCGCTACTACTCGGTCACCTCCTCGGTGCCCCACAAGAACGCCGAGAACTACCGCCTCACCATCGACGGCCTGGTCGACCGCCCGAAGACCTACACGCTGTCCGACCTCCGAGCCCTGCCCCAGACCCGGATGGTCAAGGACGTCCAGTGCGTCACCGGTTGGCGGGTCCCCGACACCCCCTTCGAGGGGGTACGCCTGTCCCGGCTCCTGGACGCCGCGGGAGTGCGCCCCTCGGCCGGGGCGGTGCGGTTCACCTGCTTCGACGGGGCCTACAGCGAGAGCCTCACGCTCGAACAGGCCCGCCGCGCGGACGTCCTGGTCGCCCTGCGCATGCAGGACAAGGACCTCGGCCATTCCCACGGCGGTCCGGTCCGCCTCTACGTGGCCCCCATGTACTTCTACAAGTCCGCCAAGTGGCTCTCCGGCATCACCGTCACCGAGGACGTGAAGCCCGGTTACTGGGAGGACCGGGGCTACGACATCGACGCCTGGGTGGGCCGTTCGAACGGGCGGGACGATGCCCCCACGAGCTGACGCCGACACCCCGGTGACCACGCGGATCCGCCGCTTCACCCGCGCCGAACGGTGGGTGCACCGCACGACGGCCGTCCTGATGAGCGTGTGCGTGGTCACGGCCGCCTGCCTCTACGTTCCCCAGCTCGCCGAGCTCGTCGGCCGCCGCGAGCTGGTCGTCCGCGTCCACGAGTGGGCCGGCCTCGCCCTGCCGGTGCCGGTCCTGGCGGGCCTCGCCTCCCGCGCGTTCCGCGCCGACCTGCGCTTCCTCAACCGCTTCGGCCCGCACGACCGTGTCTGGCTGCGCGCCGCCCTCCGCCGTGACAAGCGGCGCGCGTCCCGCCCGGCGGGCAAGTTCAACGCCGGCCAGAAGGTCTACGCGGCCTGGATCGCCGGCGCGACCCTGGTCATGGTCGGCACCGGTCTGATCATGTGGTTCACCCACCTCGCCCCGCTGATGTGGCGCACCAGCGCGACCTTCGTCCACGACTGGCTGGCACTGACCATCGGCATCGTCCTCGCCGGGCACATCGGGATGGCTCTGGGCGACCCGGAGGCGCGGCGGGGGATGCGGACAGGGGCGGTGGACCGGGACTGGGCGGAGCGGGAACATCCCCTCTGGCGCCCTGCCCCGGACGCGGCTCACCCGACCGACCCGGCCAGGGACACTCCCTCGCCCGGTGAGCGCGCACGCTGACCTGCTCACCCGCACCGGCAGTGGCCCAAGGGTGCTCAAGAGGCGAAGTCGAGCAGCACCTTGCAGGACCGCCCCCGGTCCGCGGCCAGCGCGAAGGCATCCTCGGCCTTGGCCACCGGCACGACCGAGCTGACCAGGGCGTCGAACGCGGGCTCGGCGGCGAGCAGGTGCAGTGCCTCGTCGAACTCGCCGTCGAAGCGGAACGCGCCCCGCAGCTCGATCTCCCGGCTCACCACCAGGTTCCCCGCGAACGGACTCGGCCCCGGCGGCAGCATCCCGAGCTGCACGACGACCCCGCCCCGCCGCACCAGCCGCAGACAGGTGTCGAGACCCGCGGCCACCCCGGACGCCTCCAGGGCCGTGTCGACCTCGGCCGGCCACCCGGGATCGGACGGATCGTCCGCCCGTACGACGGTGTCGGCGCCGGCCGCCGTGGCGTACCGCAGCGCCGCCGGAAGGAGGTCCGTCGCCGTCACCCGCGCCGCACCGGCGGCCTTCGCCGCCGCGACCACGAGGCACCCGATGGGCCCCGCCCCGGTGACCAGGACGTGGCGTCCGCGCACGTCCCCGGCCCGCCGCACCGCGTGCAGCGCCACCGAGAGCGGCTCGGCGAGCGCCGCCCGACGCAGGCCCAGCCCGGTCGGCAGCGGCCTCAACTGCTCGGCCGGGACGACCACTCGGGCGGCGAAACCGCCCTGGACATGCGGGAAGCGGGCCGCGCTGCCGAGATAGCGGGTGTCGCGGCAGACGTTCCGGCGCTGCTCGGCACACTCCGGGCACACCCCGCAGGGAGTCGCCGGGTGGACGGCAACGTCCGTACCGGCAGCGGGGCCTGACGCACCGTCGCTGTACGACACCACGGTCCCGACCACCTCGTGGCCGAGCAGCATCGGCTCCTTGAGCCGGAAGTCCCCGACGCCGCCGTGCCGCCAGTAGTGCAGATCGGACCCGCACACCCCGCCGTACCGCACGGCCACCAGTGCCTGCCCGGGCCCGGGGACCGGCGCCGCCAACTCCTCGACCCGCAGGTCACCCTGGCCGTGGATCACACAACCCAGCATCACACTCTCCCCGCGGGTCACAGCACGCTCGTCATGCCGCCGTCGACATACAGCACCTGTCCGCCGACGAAGTCCGCGGCGGGTGAGGCGAGAAACAGCACCCCGCCCACCAGGTCCTCCGTACGGCCCCAGCGGCCGGCCGGGGTGCGTCGCCGCACCCACGCGCTGAACTCCTCGTCCTCGACGAGGGGCCTGGTCAGCTCGGTCTCGATGTAGCCGGGACCGAGGCCGTTGACCTGGACGCCGTACGGCCCCCAGTCCGCGCACATGCCCTTGGTGAGCATCTTCAGCGCGCCCTTGGTGGCGGCGTAGGGCGCGATGCCGGGCCGGGCCACCTCGCTCTGCAGCGAGCAGATGTTGATGATCTTGCCGTGGCCGCGTTCCGTCATCCGGCGGGCGGCTTCCCGGCCGACCAGGAACGCGCTGGTCAGGTTGGTGTCCAGGATCCGATGCCAGTCCGAGTCGGTGAATTCCAGCAGCGGGGCGCGCAGTTGCATGCCCGCGTTGTTGACCAGGATGTCGAGCGGTCCGACCCGTTCCTCCACGTCGGCCATGCCGCCCGCCACCGACTGCCCGTCGGTGACGTCGAACACGGCGGTGTGGACGTCACCGGGCAGCTCCGCGGCGGCCTTGGCGAGCCGGTCGCCGTCCCGCCCGTTGAGGACGACCCTGCAGCCCGCCTGAGCGAGGCCGCGGGCCAGCGCGAGGCCGATGCCCCGGCTGGAGCCGGTGACCAGGGCGGTCCGGCCGCCGATGTCGAACAAGGGGTGACTCATCGCCGTACTCCTAGATGATCAGCGAGAGGAGGAGGACCGTACCGCCCGCGACCACGGAGATGATCGTCTCCATGACGGACCAGGTCTTGAGGGTCTGGCCGACGGTCAGTCCGAAGTACTCCTTCACCAGCCAGAATCCGGCGTCGTTGACATGGCTGAAGAAGAGCGAGCCGGCGCCGATGGCCAGGACGAGCAGGGCCGTGTGGGTCGTCGACATGTCGGCGGCGAGCGGGGCGACCAGGCCGGCCGCCGAGATCGTCGCCACGGTCGCCGAGCCGGTCGCCAGCCGGATCGCGACCGCGATCAGCCAGGCCAGCAGCAGGGCCGGGATCGACCAGTCCTTGGAGATGTCCAGGATCATCTGGCCGACGCCGGAGTCGATCAGTGTCTGCTTGAAGCCGCCGCCCGCACCGACGATCAGCAGGATGCCCGCGATCGGCGCGAGGCCCTTCTCGACGAGCTGGGAGACCCGCTCCTTGGCGAACCCGGCGGGTCGCAGGAGGGTGAAGATGCCCACCAGCACGGCGGCGAGCAGGGCGATCAGCGGGGAGCCGATGACGTCGAAGGTGCGCTGCACGGTGTGCGTCGGGTCGTCGATGACGATGTCGACCAGCGCCTTGGAGAGCATCAGGACGACCGGCAGGAGGATCGTGGCGAGGGTCGCGCCGAAGCCGGGAGTCCGCTCCAGTTCCTCGGAGGCGCGCTGCGGGACCATCCGGTCCGGGGCGGGGACGTCCACCCAGCGGGCCGCGTACTTGGAGAACAGCGGTCCGGCGATGATCACGGTCGGGATGGCGACCAGGACGCCGAGCGCCAGCGTGACACCGAGGTTGGCCTTGACCGCGTCGATCGCGACGAGCGGGCCGGGGTGCGGCGGGACCAGGCCGTGCATCACGGACAGACCGGCGAGCGCCGGGATGCCGATCCGCATCAGCGAGTAGTTGCCGCGCTTGGCGACCATCAGCACGACCGGGATCAGCAGCACCACGCCGACCTCGAAGAACAGCGGCAGCCCGATCACCGAGGCGATCAGGACCATCGCCCACGGCATCGTGCGACCGGTCGCCTTCGCGAGGATCGTGTCGACGATCTGGTCGGCGCCGCCCGAGTCGGCGAGCATCTTGCCGAGGATCGCGCCCAGGGCTATCAGCACGCCCACACCGGCCACGGTCGAGCCGAGTCCGGTGGTGAAGCTGGTGATCACCTTGTCGAGCGGCGCCCCGGCGAACGCGCCGAGCGCCAGTGACCCGATGGTCAGTGACAGGAAGGCGTGGAGCTTGAACCTGGTGATGAGCACGACGATGACGGCGATACCCGCCAGAACGGCGATACCCAGCTGAGCGTGGCCGGCCGAGGTGATCGGCTCGGGTGCGTCCGCTGCCAGCATCTCCACACTGAGTCTGGTCACGGGGGGTTCCCTTGCATGTACGGGGACGGGGGAGGGGTGTTATGGGAAGAAGGTGTTACTGCGCCACGTCGGGAAGGGACGTCTCCGAAAGCGCGTCCAGCGCCACGGCGGCCCGCTCGGTGATCTCCTCCGGGCTGCCGGAGACGTCCACGGCGACTCCCGCCTCGTCCGCCTGGAGCGGCTGGAGCGTGGCGAACTGGGAGTCCAGCAGCGCGGTCGGCATGAAATGACCCTGCCGGTGCCTCATACGGTCCTCGATCAGCGCCCGGTCGCCCGCGAGGTGCACGAACACGACTCCGGGAGCAGCGGCCCTGAGCCGGTCGCGATACGACCGCTTCAGCGCCGAACAGCTGACCACCCCGCCGAGCCCGGCCCGCCCGTGCGCCCAGGTGCCGATGGCGTCGAGCCATGGCCACCGGTCCGCGTCCTCAAGGGGGTTGCCGGCCGACATCTTGTCGATGTTGGCCTGCGGGTGGAAGTCGTCGCCCTCTGCGTACGGGACGCCCAGCCGGGCCGCGAGCAGGGGACCGATCGTGGTCTTGCCCGTGCCGGCGACGCCCATCACCACGACGACGTGAGGGGTACGCATCACTGCCTCGCTGTCTTCCTCGACATCCGACGTCGACATCTGACGTCGGCCACACTGAAACCCATTAGGTACGACGAATTCAAGAGTCTGTGACAAATAAGTCTGACTTTTTCTTCCTGTGACGTGCCCCGTACGCTGAGTGCATGAGCACATCGGGCCGCGGGCTGCACGGCCGCGTACTGGAAACCCTCGGCCCCGCGATCACCGCGGGCGAGTACCCGCCGGGCAGCGTTCTGCGCACCGACGAGCTGGCGCAGAGGTACGACGTCTCACGGTCCGTGATGCGTGAGGCGGTCCGCGTCCTGGAGTCCATGCACCTGGTCGAGTCCCGCCGCCGGGTGGGCGTGACGGTCCGTCCCACGAACGAGTGGAACGTCTACGATCCCCAGGTCATCCGATGGCGCCTGGCCGGCGCCGACCGCCCCCGCCAGCTGCGCTCGCTCACGGTCCTGCGCTCCGCGGTCGAACCGATCGCCGCGGGCCTCGCCGCCAAGTACGCCACGGCCGACCAGTGCGCCGAGCTCACCGAGTGCGCCCTGGGCATGGTGGCCCACTCACGCGGCCACCAGCTGGAGGGCTACCTCGTCCACGACATCGCCTTCCACCGCGTCATTCTCAACGCCTCCGGCAACGAGATGTTCGCCCGCCTCGGCGACGTCGTCGCCGAGGTCCTCGCAGGCCGCACCCACCACGAGGTCATGTTCGAGGACCCCGACCCGGCCGCCGTCACCCTCCACGTCCAGGTCGCCGAAGCGGTCCGCTCGGGCGACGGATCCCGCGCGGAGGCGCTGACCCGGGAGATCACGGTGGGCGCGCTGCAGGAACTGGACATACTGGCGCCGTAGCCCGGGTCCCTTACCGATCGTCGTCGAGGAACTCCCCGTCCACGTACACCCAGGCACCGTCCACCCGCTCGAACCGGCTCCGCTCGTGCAGCGTTCCACCCCGGAACGAGGCGCGGAAGGTCACGGTGCCGGTGGTGTGGAACGCGGACCCGTCGCTGGTGCCGAGGATCTCCAGCCCCGTCCACCGCATCCCGGGATCGAACTCGACCCGCGCGGGCCGCGTCCGCGGATGCCAGGTCCGCAGCAGATACGCCTCGTCCCGCTTCACGAAAGCGCTGTAGCGCGACCGCATGAGGGCCTCTGCGGTGGGCGCGGCGACACCGATGGGGGTCCCCCCGGTCGAGCTTGTTCGAGACTGGGGGAGGTAACGGCCGCAGCACTGGTCGTACGCCTGAGGCAGCCCGCACGGGCAGGAACGCGTGGTCATGCCGGCCATTCTGCTAGACGGCCGCCCGTCGCTCGGGCATGGGCAACGGCGGCAGCGCCGCCCCGTACACCCACGCCTCGAACAGCTCGTCCGGCGGCTCGGCCGCGAAGCGGGCCACGTGCGCGGCGAACGTCGTCGTGCTCACCGCCCCGCCCCGGTGCAGCGAGGCCCATCCGCGCAGCATCCGGAAGAAGTCGGCGTCGCCCATCGCGCACCGCACCGCGTGCAGGGTGAGGCCGCCGCGTTCGTAGAGGCGGTCGTCGAACATCGACTTGCGGCCGGGGTCCGCGAGCCGCAGGTCCTGCGGGAGCGACGACAGCAACCGGTGGGCGGCCGCGGCGAGTTGGTGGGCCGTGCGGCCGCCCGAGCGCTCCGACCACAGCCACTCGGCGTACTTGGCGAACCCCTCGTTCAGCCAGATGTGCCGCCAGTCGGCGATGGACACGCTGTTGCCGAACCACTGGTGGGCCAGCTCGTGCGCGACCAGCCGTTCCGAACCCCGCGCCCCGTCCACGTGGTTGGCGCCGAACAGCGACAACCCCTGTGCCTCGACGGGTACATCGAGTTCCTCCTCGGTCACCACGACCGCGTACTCGTCGAACGGGTACGGCCCGAACAGCTCCTGGAACAGGTCCATCATCCGCGGCTGCCGCGCGAAGTCCCTCGAGAACTCGGCCAGCAGATGCGCCGGGATGTGCCCGTGCTGCGGTACGCCGCCCAGCCCCGGATCGCCCAGCAGCACCGTCTGGTACTTGCCGATCGACAACCCGACCAGATAGCTGGACGTCGGCGCGGCCTGCTCGTACACCCAGGTGGTCGTCGAGGCCTTCGTCGTACGGGTCAGCAGGCGCCCGCCCGCCACCACCGCGTACGCGGACGGCGTGGTGACCGAGATCTGGTACGACGCCTTGTCGGCGGGCCGGTCGTTGCACGGGTACCAGGACGGCGCCCCGACCGGCTGGCTCGCCACCAGCGCCCCGTCCGCCAGCTCCTCCCAGCCGAGCCCGCCCCAGGGACTGGACACCGGCTTGGGGTTGCCCGACCAGTGCACCTCCACTGTGAAGGCGGCCCCGGCGCGGATCGGCTTCGCGGGGCGGACGCGCAGCCGCCCGCCCCGGTGCGTGTAGTGCGTCTGACGGCCGTCCACCCGGACCCGGCCGATCTTGAAGTCGGCGAGATTCAGCACGAACTCCGCGAGCGGCGACCGTCCCGCTATGCCGTTGATCCGGGCCGTCCCGGACAGCCGGTTGGGGCCGGGACGGTAGTCCAGCGCGAGCTCGTAGCGGTGCACCCGGTAACGGGGATCGCCGTTGGCCGGAAAGTACGGGTCCGGACCCACTGCCTGCTGAACGGTCACTGCTGCGTCTGCTCCCTGCGCTGTGCTCGAACGTCGTGCCGGTGCACCGTCGTCGTCAGGCCCCGACCCGAACGAGCCGCGCAGCGTCCTCAGGAACGCCATGACTCGATCGGATTGCCCAGCCAGCGGGTGTCGTCGGGAACGGACTCCGCCGCCATCACCAGCGACGCCGGACCCAGAGTCGTACGGGCGCCGACCGTGCTGCCGGGCAGGACGATTCCGCCAGGACCCAGCGTCGCGCCCTCACGGAGGACCACAGTATCCGTCCGCAAGATCCGGTCGTGGAAGAGGTGCGTCTGCAGCACACAGCCGCGGTTCACGGTCGCCGCGTCCGCCAGCGTCACCAGGTCCGTCTCGGGCAGCCAGTAGCTCTCCACCCACACGCCCCGGCCGATCCTCGCGCCCAGCCCACGCAGCCACGCCGTCATCACCGGCGTACCCGGCACCGCCCCGGCCAGCCACGGCACGGCCACGACCTCGACGAAGGTGTCCGCCAGTTCATTGCGCCACACGAACCCGCTCCACAGCGGATGCTCCCCACTGCGGTGCCGCCCCACGAGCACCCACTTGGCCACGACGGACAGCAGCCCCGCCGCGACCCCGGCCGTGAGCAGCACGAGCCCCGACAGCAGCGGCGCCCACGCACCCAGCGCGCTCAGCGCCGCGACCGTCAGCACGGCGATCCCCGCCGAGCAGAACACCGGCACGATCCGGCACAGCTCCACCAGCCCGCGCGCCCACAGCAGCCGCGCGGAGGGTTCGTACGTGCGGCTCTGGTCGCCGCCGGCCGCCGAGCGCGGCAGCTTCACCGGCGGCAGCCCCAGATACGAGCTGCCCTTCTTCGCCTTCTTCGGCGTCGCCGACAGCACACCCACAAGGCCGCCGTCCGGCACCGACCGCCCCGGCGCGGTCATCCCCGAGTTCCCGAGGAAGGCCCGCCGCCCGATCTCCGCCCGTCCGATCCGCACCCAGCCGCCGCCGAGCTCGTACGGTGCGGTCAGCGTGTCGTCGGCCAGGAACGCGCCCTCGCCGACCGTCGTCAGGCTCGGCAGCGCAAGGACGGTCGACACTTCGGCGCCCTTGCCGATCCGCATCCCCAGCAACCGCAGCCACACCGGGGTGACCAGCCCGGCGTACAGCGGGAACAGCGTCTCCCGCGAACGGTCCATCAACTGCGTGACCGTCCACGCCTGCCAGCCGATCCGGCTGTGGGTGGGATGCGTGCCCTCGCGCAGGCCCAGGCTGAGCAGCCGTACGGCGATCAGGAGCAGCAGCGCGTACGTCAGCCCGAAGGCCAGGGTCGCCGGGACGAGGGCGAGCGCGGCGCCCTTGAGCGCCTCGCCGAGCCCGGCGCCGGGGGCGACAAAGCCGTAGGCAACGAAGAGCGCCACCGCCCCCGCCAGGACCGGCAGCAGCGTCAGCCCGAAGCCCGCCACGCCGTACATCACCCGCCAGTGGGTTCCCCGCACCGGTCGATCCTTCGGCCAGTTCCGCTTGGCCTTGCCGAGCTTGACCGCGGGCGCGCCCGCCCAGCGCTGACCGGTCGTGATCTGACCGGTCACCGCCGAACCCGGCGCCACCTCGGCCCGCTTGCCGACCCGGGCACCGGGGAAGAGCATGCTGCGCGTGCCGACGACGGCGTGCGCGCCGACCTTGACCGGCCCGATCTCCAGCCGGTCGCCGTCCAGCCACCACCCGGACAGATCCACCTCGGACTCCACGGCCGCGCCGCGCCCCAGCTTGAGCATGCCGGTGACCGGCGGCAGCGAGTGCAGGTCCACGTCGGGACCGATCCTGGCGCCGAGCGCCCGCGCGTACCGCTCCAGCCACGACCCGGTCAGCGAGGTCGCCCCGCTGAACTCGGCCAGCCGCTCGGCGACCCACAGCCGCAGATGCACGCTGCCGCCGCGCGCGTACCGCCCCGGCTGCACACCCCTCAAAAGCAACCGTGCCCCGCCCGCCGCGAGCGCCAGCCGCCCCGGCGGGCTGAAGAAGAGCAGCGCCCCGGCCCCGACGAGCCACCAAGGGGCGCTCGGCAGCCAGGAGTAGGCGGGCAGCAGGTTGCCGACCGCGGCGAGCGCCACGCTCCAGCGCAGCCCGAGCAGCGTGAACAGGGGGAGGAGTACCAGGAGTTGGAACACCTGGGCGCGGACCGGAACCGGAGCGACGGTCCGCTCGGCACCGTCGTCCTGCGCCGACTTCTCCAGATGCCGTGCCAACTTCCGCAGTACGGGCTGCTGGTAGATGTCGAGGACGGCGGCGCTCGGGTAGCGGGTACGCAGCCGGGTGGTCAGCTGGGCGGCGGCGAGGCTGCTGCCGCCGATCGCGAAGAAGTCGTCGCGCGCACTCGACACGGGGATGCCGAGAACCTCGCTCCACTGCTCGGCGAGCCAGGCCTCGGTGCCGTACAGCTGCTCGGCCGGCCCACCGGTCGTCAGCCCCTCCAGCGGCCAGGGCAGGGCGCCGCGGTCCACTTTGCCGCTCGTCCGGGTCGGCAGGTCGTCGACCGGCGCGAGCAGCGGAACGAGCGCGGCGGGCAGCTCGGCGCGCAGCTTCTCGACGGCCGCCGCGTGGTCCCAGCCGTCCTGGGTGACGACATAGCCGACGAGGAGCTGGTTGCCGCTGCGGGCGGTGCGCACGGCGGACGCGGCGCTCGCCACACCCGGCAGCGCCTGCAACGCGGCATCCACCTCACCGAGCTCGATGCGCCGCCCGCCGAGCTTGATCTGCTCGTCGCTCCGCCCGAGGAAGACCAGCCCCTCCGGCTCCGCCTTGACGAGGTCCCCGCTCCGGTACGCCCGCTCCCACCCGAGGGACTCCAGCGGCGCGTACTTCTCCGCGTCCTTGTCTTCGTCGAGGTATCGCGCGAGTCCGACCCCGCCGATCACCAACTGTCCGGTGCCGCCCATCGGTACGGGCTCGCCGGCCTCGTCCACGACGGCCAGCTCCCAGCCGTCCAACGGCAGCCCGATGCGGATGGGCTCCTCGCCGCTCATCAGCGACGCGCAGGCCACGACGGTCGCCTCGGTCGGCCCGTACGTGTTCCAGACTTCGCGCCCCTCCGTCACCAGCCGCTGCACCAGCTCCGGCGGGCAGGCCTCACCGCCGAAGATCAGCAGCCGTACGTCGTTCAGCGTCTCGGGCTCCCACAACGCGGCCAGCGTCGGCACCGTGGACACGACGGTGATCTCCTGCTCGACCAGCCAGGGCCCGAGATCGGCACCGCTCCTGACCTGGGAACGCGGCACCGGCACCAGGCAGGCCCCGTACCGCCACGCCAGCCACATCTCCTCGCAGGACGCGTCGAACGCGACCGACAGCCCCGCCATGACCCGGTCCACGGGCCCGATCGGATCCTCCGTGAGGAACAGGGCCGCCTCGGCGTCCACGAACGCGGCGGCACTGCGATGGCTGACGGCGACACCCTTGGGCTTCCCGGTGGACCCGGAGGTGAAGATGATCCAGGCGTCGTGGTCCGTGCCGGGCCGGGCCGCGGGGACGTCGCTCCGCGAGAACACGGTGAGCTCGTGCCCGGCCCCGACGACGGCCCGCACCTGCGCCTCCCCGAACACCAACTCGGCCCGCTCCTCCGGGTCCTCGGCGTCCACGGGCACATAGGCGGCCCCGGCGGCCAGGACGGCGAGAATCGCGACGTACAGGTCATTGGTGCCGGACGGCACCCGGACCCCCACCCGGTCACCGAGCCCGACCCCGGCGCCGGCCAGCGAGCGCCGCAGGTCCTCCACCTCGGCGGCCAGCTGCCGGTAGGTGAGCCGCGTCGCCCCGTCGTCCAGGGCGAGTTCGTCGGGGTACGACCGCACCGACGCGTCGAAGACGTCGACGAGCGTGCGCGGCGAGGCCGCCGGCCCCCCGGAGAAGCGTGCCGTGTCGCCGAACCGTTCTCGGAGCTCTTCGTCGAGTAGGCCGAGAGCACTGCTCTCGTGTATGGCTGCCATCGGGCCCTCGCGTCTCCATCCCGGAAGCCTCCGGGGCGCTGGCGGGGCCCGCAGGTCTGCCTGGGGTTGTCCGGCTCCAGCTCCATTCCGTAACAAGCCGGAAATTTTAGTACGACGCTAGGCTCAGGCCCTTGTGTCAGCCACTCGGAACGGCCTTTCGGGCGCCTTGGGGCCTGGCCCCAGGGGTGTTGACCTGGTGATCTTTGAGTCGGGGAGAGATGGCCCACACAACGAGCGAGGGCCGTGACCAGGTGGTCACGGCCCTCGCTCATCTCGTGTGTCCGAGGGGGGACTTGAACCCCCACGCCCGATAAAGGGCACTAGCACCTCAAGCTAGCGCGTCTGCCATTCCGCCACCCGGACAAGGTGTCTGTCGTGCGGGGTATCCCTCGCGGCGACGGAGGAAACATTACCAGGCTTTCGAGTGCCCCCTGGTCACCCCCCCGGGTGCGTACCGGCCGGGCGTGAACGACGTGTGACGGGCCGGGACCGGCCTTGGGGGTGAGCGGCGGGAGGGGGAGGATGAGGGGGACCACCAGCAGCGACGGCGCGGGAGGAAGAGCGTGAGCGAGTCGGACACGGCCAGGAGCGTCACCGGCGAGGACGAGGTCGTGGACCTCTGCCGCGAGCTGATCCAGATCGACACCAGCAACTACGGCGACCACTCGGGCCCGGGTGAGCGCAAGGCGGCCGAGTACGTGGCCGAGAAGCTCGCCGAGGTGGGGCTCGAACCACGGATCTTCGAGTCGCACCCGGGCCGGGCGTCCACCGTCGCCCGCATCGAGGGAGCGGACCCGTCCCGCCCCGCGCTGCTCATCCACGGCCACACGGACGTCGTACCGGCCAACGCGACCGACTGGACCCACCACCCCTTCTCCGGCGAGGTCGCGGACGGGTGCGTGTGGGGCCGTGGCGCCGTCGACATGAAGGACATGGACGCGATGACCCTCGCGGTCGTACGGGACCGGCTGCGCAGCGGGCGCAAGCCGCCCCGGGACATCGTCCTCGCCTTCCTGGCGGACGAGGAGGCGGGCGGCACGTACGGCGCCAAGCACCTCGTCAAGAACCATCCCGATCTCTTCGAGGGCGTCACCGAGGCGATCAGCGAGGTGGGCGGGTTCTCGTTCACGGTGAGCGAGGAGCGGCGGCTCTATCTGATCCAGACGGCCGAGAAGGGCATGCACTGGATGAAGCTGACCGTGGCCGGCACGGCGGGCCACGGGTCGATGATCCACCGGGACAACGCCATCACCGAGCTGTCGGAGGCCGTCGCGCGGCTCGGGCGGCACACGTTCCCGGTGCGGGTCACCAAGACCACCCGGGCCTTCCTCGACGAACTCGGCGACGCGCTCGGCACCGAGCTGGACCCGGAGGACATGGAGTCGACCCTCGTCAGGCTCGGCGGCATCGCCAAGCTCATCGGCGCCACCCTGCGCAACACGGCCAACCCGACGCAGCTGGGCGCCGGCTACAAGGTCAACGTCATTCCGGGGGAGGCCACCGCGCACGTCGACGGGCGGTTCCTGCCGGGGCACGAGGAGGAGTTCCTCGCCGACCTGGACCGGATCCTCGGACCGAAGGTGCGGCGCGAGGACGTGCACGCCGACAAGGCCGTCGAGACCACCTTCGACGGGGCGCTGGTGGCGGCGATGCAGTCCGCGCTGGTCGCCGAGGACCCGGCCGCCAAGGCGATCCCCTACATGCTCTCCGGCGGGACCGACGCCAAGTCCTTCGACGACCTGGGCATCCGGGGATTCGGCTTCGCCCCGCTCAAGCTGCCGCCGGAGCTGGACTTCGCCGGAATGTTCCACGGTGTCGACGAGCGGGTGCCGGTGGACGGGCTGCAGTTCGGCGTGCGGGTGCTCGACCGGTTCATCGAAGCGTCCTGAATTGCCTCACTGAAACGAAACTTCAGTAATCGATCGCACGTACGGAACCTACTGGGAAGAGTGAATGCGACGATAAGCTCGTAGCTCGATTACTCCCTCCTCGTTACTGGTGATGTGATCCGCTAATTGGGATCGCATTGCCAACGAGGAGAAAATAATGATCAAGAAGATCGTCGCCGCTGCCGCCGCCACTGGTGGCCTGGTTCTCGCGGGTGCGGGCATGGCCGTTGCCGACTCGGGTGCCCAGGGTGCCGCGACGCACTCCCCGGGCGTCCTGTCCGGCAATGTGGTCCAGGTTCCCGTACACGTCCCCGTGAACGTCTGCGGCAACACGGTCTCCGTGATCGGGCTGCTGAACCCCGCCTTCGGCAACACCTGCATCAACCAGTGACGTTGCGCCTCGCCCCGTGAGGCGTTGAGCCCGTCGGCCCCGGAGCGCGCGCCATGCGCTCCGGGGCCGACCGGCCTATTCGGAACGGTTCTTTTCGAACAGCGAGAACTTGAACGTCGGAACTCGAATGCCGGAACCCGGACTTCGAGAACTTGATCATCGGGAACTCGGCCGTCGAGAATACGAACTTCGGGAATTCGGGACAAGGTCGAAGGCAGGGATTCAGTAATGCGACAGGTCACCCGCAAAGGCCTGATGACCATGGCCGCCGCCACCGGCGTGATCGCCGCCACCGGCGGTGCGGCGCACGCCGACTCCGGCGCGAGCGGATCGAGCACGAACTCACCCGGCGTGCTGTCGGGCAATTCGGTGCAGGCGCCGGTGCACGCACCGGTGAACGTGTGCGGCAACACGGTCAACGTCGTCGGGCTGCTCAACCCGGTGATGGGCAACCAGTGCGTCAACACCGGCGTCGAGAACGGCGGCGGCAGCGGCTCGTCCGGTGGGCACGGCGACTCCGGTGGGCACGGCGACCACGGCGGCTCGGACGCGGGCGGGCACACCGGCGGTTCGCCGGGCGTCGGCTCGGGCAACCACGTCGAGGCGCCGATCGACGCACCGGTGAACGTCTGCGGCAACAGCGTCGACATCATCGGTCTCGGCAACGCCGCCACGGCCAACGGCTGTGCGAGCGACGGTGGTTACGGCGAGACGGAGACCCCGGGGGCCGGTCAGGAGACGCCGCCCGGCGATCCCGGGCAGCCGGGCAACCCGGTGGAGCCCGGTCGGCCGGGCGCCCCGAACACGCCGCCCAGCTCGGGCGACGAG
The DNA here is from genome assembly GCF_042870385.1 of Streptomyces sp. NPDC006602. Lineage (NCBI taxonomy): Bacteria > Bacillati > Actinomycetota > Actinomycetes > Kitasatosporales > Streptomycetaceae > Streptomyces > Streptomyces sp. NPDC006602. Next base: position 105,707 of record NZ_JBIAHG010000016.1, read on the forward strand.
ACACCGGGCGATTCGCACCCCAACCAGCCGGGTGCCCAGTCCGTCACCCAGTCGGGAGCCACCGCACAGCTCGCGCACACCGGCAGTGACCTGCCGATGGGTCTCGCGCTCCCCGTGGGCGCGGGGGCGCTGCTGGCGGGCGCGACGCTCTACCGCAAGGCGCGCGCTTCGGCATAAACCGGGCTAGGGGGATCAAAGCCCCGCGAACTTCCCCGGTGATGCGCACAACGGAGCGGGCCCTGCCTCGGTGGGGCCCGTTCCGTTTCTGTCGCCTCAGCTCACCACGTGGCGCGAACCTGGCGGATGATCCGCCGGCGCAGCCGCACCCTGCGGCTGCCGTCGCGCAGCAGGCTCAGACGGTCCAACTCCCAGTGTCCGTACTCGGCATGGTCTGTCAGCAGGCGTGTGGCGTCCTTGCGGGAGACCCCGCGCGGTACATACACGTCGACAAATTCGTATTCCGGCATCGCATCTATTGTGCGGTCTGGGGCTCGGTACGGATAGCGTCTGCACTATGTCTGATGCTGCGCAGCCCACCGCTGCCGAGGTACGCGCCGCCGCCGAGGCGGTCAAGACCGCGCTCGACCGCCACCTGGCCGCGGTCGAACGCCGGTCGGGGGAGGACGACCCGGCTGTATACGAGGCGTTCAACCAGCTGGCCGCGGCCGCGGAGGCGTACGACGAACTGCTCTACGACCGCTACGACGAGGTCACGCCCTTCGAGATCCCCGGCGCGGAGGACTCGCTTCCGCCGTACATCGGCCCCGAGGAGCCGAACGCCCTCAGCGTGCTGATCCGCCGCGACTACGCCGTGGTGGAGCCCCAGCGGCTGCTGGCCCAGGCCCAGCGGGTCGAGGCGGCGGACTACGACGAGAGCGGGCAAGCCTCCAGCACGGTGCACGGGGCGCTCGGCATCCTGTTCGGCGAGTTCGAGGCGGACGAGATCGCTTCCCGGCACAAGGAGTTCGGGCTGGAGGAGGGCGACTCCACGCTCTGGGTGACGGCGGCCGACGAGACGGCCGAGCCGGGGGAGTGGCTCGAGGCACCGTTCGAGCAGATCGATCCGCAACGGGTGGTGTGCCGCTTCGACGTCAGCGCGGTCTTCGACGACGACGTGGACGACATCGACGACGAGGATGACGAGGACGTCGAGGAAGCGGAAGAGATCGACGACGCCGAGGACGAGGATCTGGAGCGGCTGGACGCGGATCGCTGAGCAGACCCGCGCCGCGACACCGGCTGTGACCACGGCGGGGGGGGGGGGGGGGGGGGGGGGGGGGGGGGGGGGGGGGGGGGGGCGCGCCCCCCCCCCCCCCCCCCCCCCGCCCGCCCCCCCCCCCCCCCCGCCGGCCCCCCCCCCCCCCCCCCCGCCCCGGGGGGGGCGGCCCCCCCCCCACCCCCCCCCCCCGCCGGCGGCCCCCCCCCCCGCCCTCCCCCCCCGCGCGGGGGGCGGCCCGGCCCCCCCCCCCCCCCCCGCCGGGAACAGGACCCTCCCGTGACATCCGTGGAACCCGCGCACGCCGCGCCGCCCGGCCCGGAGCAGGCCCCCTCCGTGACATCCGTAAAGCCCGCGCCGTCGACGCGATCGGCACGGCCGGGCCGCAAGAACCGCGACTGGCTGCACGGACTGCTCATGTCCGCCCCGGCCGTCGTCGGACTCATCGCCTTCGTCGGAGTGCCGTTCGGCTACGCCGTCGTCCTCTCCTTCTACAACGTCCGCCTCGGCTCCCCGCTGGCACCGTCCTTCTTCGGCCTTGAGCAGTACCGAAGGCTGTTCACCGATCCGGACCTGTCCGGCCCGTTCCTGCGGGCCCTGCTGAACAACCTGACCTTCGCCGTGGTCGTCGTACCGGTACAGACGGCCCTGGCGCTCGGGCTGGCGATCCTGCTCAATCGCAAGCTCAAGGCCATCGGATTGTTCCGGTCCCTCTTCTTCATGCCGGTCGTCTTCCCCATGGCGCTGGTCGCCGTGATCTGGCGCCTCATCCTCGCCCGCAGTGACCAGGGCATGCTCAACTCCGCGCTGCACGCGGTGAGTTTCGGCAACTGGGGCGCCTTCGACTGGCTCGGCGACTCCGCCACCGCCATGGCCTCGATCATCGTGCTGTCCGTCTGGCAGGGCGTCGGCTTCCAGATGGTCATCCTGCTGGCGGGACTCCAGCAGATCCCGGGTGAGCTCTACGAGGCCGCCGAACTCGACCGTGCCTCCCGCTGGCAGCAGTTCCGCCACGTCACCCTGCCCGGCATCCGTGGCACCCTCGTCTTCGTCGCGATGCTCACCTCGGTGCTGTCCTTCCGGGTCTTCGACCAGGTCTACGTTCTCGTCCGCGGCGGCGGCCTGGACGAGGACGCCACCCGCACCGTGATGTACCAGGCCGTCACCACCGCCTTCGACCAGAACAACATCGGCCAGGCGTCCGCGATCACCGTCGTCTTCTTCGTGATCGTCGTCGTCCTGACGCTCATCCAGCGCCGCGTCGTCCGGCCCGGAAACGAGGACTGACCCATGGGCACGACCCCTACGCCCCTGCGCCGCTTCATGGACTACGCCGTACTGAGCGTGCTGGCCTTCATCTTCGTGCTGCCCGTGATCTACCTGTTCCTGGGCAGCCTCAAGCCGTCCGACGAGGTCCTGAACGGCCTGTCCGGGTTCCTCCCGACCCACCTGTCCTTCGACAACTACTCCGCGGTCCTCGACAGCCTCAACTCCGACAGCACCGGCTACTTCTGGCGCTTCATGGGCATTTCGCTGCTGCTGGCATTCGTCGTGGTGACGGGGGGTCTGTTCGTCAACTCGATGGCCGCCTACGGGCTGTCCCGGCTGAAGTGGCGCGGTCGGGAAGCCGTCTTCACACTCATCCTGCTGCTGATGCTGGTCCCGTTCGAGTCGGTGGCCGTGCCGCTCTTCTACATGTTCAACGACCAGCGCAACACCCTCTTGATCCTGGCGCTCCCGTTCATCGCCAACGCCTTCTCGGTCTACCAGTTCCACACGTTCTTCCGCTCGATCCCACCGAGCATCGAGGAAGCAGCACGGATCGACGGCGCAGGTCCCTGGCGCACCTTCTTCGCGATCATCGTCCCCATGTCGAAGCCTGCCTTCGCCTCCGTGGCGATCCTGACCTTTCTCATCCAGTGGGGCTCGTTCCTGTGGCCGGTGCTGATGGTCTCGGACCCGTCGGTCCGCCCACTGCCGCTGGAGATGAGCGTCTTCCAGGGCCAACAGCCCCCGGACTGGGGCCAGATCCTCGCCTTCGGCGTCCTCTTGGTCCTGCCCGTCCTGGTCGTCTTCGCCTTCTTCCAACGCTGGTTCGTCCAAGGCGTCGCCAGCTCCGCCGTCAAGGGCTGAGGATCCGTTCCGGCGGAAAGGCACTCCGCCACCGTGATCGGGTTCGCGGCCGACGGAATCGACGAACCCACCACCGGCCGGCCGGACACCCACCATGACCGCCCTCCAAGGGCCTGGCCAACGGGCACCCCCAGGTCGTCCGCTTTCGCAACCGGGTGGCGACACGGATCCTGTCCGTGGTCCGATCCCGGAAGGGCGGAGTCCCTTACGACCTGGCCATGTGGATGCAGCCAGAGGCGACGGGGAGGCCCTGAACCATCACGCTGGTGGAGCAGGGGCCCCGCACGCCGGCACCGCACCCGGCGTCCCAGATCGCGCTGCCCGGGCCCGCACCACCCCTCGCAAGCCCGAAAGCCGACCATCACACGATCGAGCTAAATCACCCTGCAGGTCCCGCCCTTCTCCGGCACAGATGCTCACCGCCCGGAGAGGACCGGGAGAACTCGCCTCCAGGGCCAGTCCGATCCGTTCCCGGACAACATGAAGCCGCCGCCCAAGGAAGGAGTCCGGGAGATCGTAATCGCCATGCCACACATGCCAGTCCATTGGTAGTTGGAGGCGCGGTGCCCTCATGGGGCCCGTAGCCTCCGTCCCCTTTCGATCCGTGCGTACGGTTTCCCCGCACACGACCCGTGTGTGCTTTGGAGGCGACCGTCAGCGTCGAGTGTGTTCGATGTTCCCGCCGCTACCGCGTGGTGTCATTGCCCAGGATGGCAGCCAGGCTGTCTCGGGAAGGGGTGCCAGGCTTCCGAGGTGGTTGATGATGGCCCGGAGTGCTGGGTGTGGATTCGCTCGGGGGAAGATGAGCGACAGCGGGTATGCGAGCGTCGGATTCACAATCGGGATGCGGCGTAGGTCGTGATTCGTCGGCCAGATGTACCGGTCGCGCGAGCCTACGAGGGTTGCCACGTCTGCGGAGTCCGCGAGGATGTCGAGGAGTACCTCGTCGCCGAAGTTCGGGCCCGCGGCGTCGATGCGGAGGTCGAAGTCGGTGGCGAGCTGGTCGTAGAACTCTGCCCATTCGCTTCGCGGCGCGATACCCGGCACCCAGATCCGGTGCCGGCGCAGCTCGGACGGTGTCAGTGTTCGTGCGGAGGCGAGCGGGTGTCTCGGGCCGACGAGGAGTTCCAGCGGAGAGTCGAACGCGTGGATCATTTGCACGTCGCGCGGCAGTGCGGCCGGGTCGGTGACCGAGCGGAACGAGGCGTCGATATCGCCTGCTCGGACGGCGGTGACCGCCACGCGCGGGTCATTGACCCTGAGGGTCACCACGTCGAGGTCGGTTTCGGGATGCGACCGCCAATAGTCGTGCAGGACGACGGCCTGCGCGGATCGCAGGCCGAGAACGTCGATCCGAAGGGCACGCGAGCCCGGTCTGATCGCGGTGACGGCGCGATCAACACCCGTGATGATGCTCCGGGCGTGCGGGAGGAAAGCCTGGCCGTCGAGTGTCAGCTCGACCCCTCGGGCGGTGCGGGTGAACAACCGGACGTCGAGTTCGCGCTCAAGGGTTGCGATCCGCTTCGACACGGCCTGCTGCGTGACGCCGAGTTCGTCGGCCGCTTGTTGCAGTTGTCCGAGCTCGGCCGAGCGGACGAACGATCGCACTGCCTCGGTATCCATTGATCCAGCGTAGACGTGCCCAACTGATGGTTGTGGCTCGCCCGGGAGTCGGTTGTTTGATCCCACGACGGTGCGGCCGGTGTGATGCAGAGACCCGAAACATGGGTTGTCGCGAGGGAGTCGCATGCGCGTGCAGTTGGGGCCCGGTTTCGGTTGGCTGTGGTCGGCCTACGCCGTCAGTACATACGGTACGTGGATTGCCTTCGGCGCGTTCCCGCTGATCGCGGTTCGAGTGCTGCACTCGCCGGCATTCGCCGTGTCGCTCCTGGAGGCGGCCGGGCTTGCCGTCGCGGCGCTTGTCGCGCTCCCGCTCGGACCGTGGGTTGAGCACCGGGCCAAGCGTCCGGTGATGATCGCGATGGACCTGATCCGGTTCGTCGCGATGGCAAGTGTCCCGATCGCGTACATCCTCGGCTTGCTCTCGTACGGCCAACTGCTGGTTGTCTCGGTCATCTCCGGGACCGCGAGCATCGCCTTCACCGCGGCATCCGGCGCGCACCTGAAATATCTGGTCCCCAGCGACCACCTCCTTGTGGCGAACGGGAGATTCGAGGGCACGAGCTGGGTGGCGACCGCGGCGGGCCCGCCCCTCGGCGGTGCCCTCATCGGGTTGCTCGGCCCGGTCATCACTGTCATGGCCGACGCCCTCAGCTACCTGCTGTCCGCGCTCGGGGTCCTCCGCATCCGCGGAGGCGACGTCGCGGCACCCCGCGACCGGGCCACCAGGCTGCGCGGAGCCGACCTTCTCGGCGGCTGGCGGTTCATCCTCCGCGACCGCGCACTCAGGCGCCTGTTCCTCAACTCGATCCTGGTCAGTGGCCTGATCATGGCCACCGTCCCGCTCCTGTCCGTCCTCCTGCTGGGCCAATACCACTTTTCGGCCTGGCAATACGGTCTTGCCTTTGGCATCCCGGCACTCGGCGGCTTCGTGGGCGCCCGCCTCTCCGCGCGCCTCGCGACCCGCTACGGCCGACACCGGGTCATGATCGTCTCCGGCCGGCTGCGATCGCTCTTCCCACTCGGTCTCGCGTTCGTCCGTCCCGGCATCCCCGGACTCCTCACCGTGATCATCGTCGAGGGCCTGCTGATCACCTGCATGGGCGTCTTCAACCCGATCTGCACAACAGAACGCCTGCAACGGACTCACGCGGATCACACCGCCCAAGTCATCAGTACATGGGGTGCCATCAGCAAACTCCTACAAGCTGCCCTGATGGTGATCTGGGGCATTCTCGCCACACTCACCAGCCCGCTCGCCGCAATCACCATGTCCGGCGTTCTCCTCCTCGCAACCCCGCTCTTGCTGCCCAAGCGGATACATCTGTCCGCCACTGCGCCGGCCGCATCGACCGAAGACGTCCGGATCGCATGACTCACCGCCCCCACCCCGCAAGGCGCTCCAGGGGAACCGTCCGCCCCGTGAGCCGCTCCTCGCCCCCCGGCGATCCAGGGCACAACTGCCACACGGCCGGGTCGTGTTGGGTTGACCAGGCACCTGGCGACGGCTCGTCCATCGCCAGGTCGGCGAGAACGGAACCAGCCCATCTGTCGCCGTCCCGCCGGTAATGTGGTCGCATGTCCCGCAAGCGCCGCCCCGCAACGCCACGACACGTCCCCGCCCAGCGGACTCCCGTCATGGAGGCCGAGGAACTTGAGGCCCTGGCGCGGGAGTATCCCGAGGACCGGGAAGAAATCCTCGTCGAGGCCGCGGGCCACTGGAGCGAGGCCGGCCAGTACGACCGGGCCCTCGCCCTCCACCAGCAGCTGCTGGACGCCGGATGCGAGGATGCCCACCTGATCGAGGCGTACCGGATCAACACCCTGTGGGACGCCGGGCGGACCGACGAGGCCCGGGACGCGGCCATACAGTTGCGACGCCGGCATCCCACCGACGCCGGGGCCTGGAACTTCGTCGCCGAGATGTTCGAGACGGCTGGTGAACTCCACGACGCCGCCGACTGGTTCACCGCGGGCATCACCCATCTCCTCGGCCCTGCCGCTCCCCTGACCCGCACCGCCGTCGAGGACACCCCCGATCCCAGTGGGATCGAGCTGCTCGCCGTCGGACGCCACCGGGTCCGGCGCCGCCTCGCCCAGACCCACGACGACCTCGACAACCTCGCCGACGAACTGCACGAGCACCGCCCGACCCTGCTCCGCGGTCCCGCCACCCTGGACGACCTGCACGATCCGGACCGCCTCGCGGCCGCGGAGGACGGTGACCCGGACGTCCTGCAAGCCGAGTTCGAGAAACTCACCACCGAGGCCGCCGCACGCCGCGCCGCACTCTCCGAGCCCCGCATGACCTGCGCACTGTTTTGGCCCGAGTCCGAGTTCACCCGGCTTCCGACCCGGTGGCCCGTCCTGGGAGAGGCATACGCTGGTGACCACAAGGATCACATCAGCCGCGTCGAGGGAATCTTGCGCGGCCTGTCCGAAGAAGGCGAACCGCATCTGGGCATCGCCCAGGGCAGCGTGAGCGACTTCGAGGAATTCACCCGTGCCGAGGGCCTCTCCCCGCAGGACGGGGACACGCGGGCCCGATACGCCGCCGACCTCGCCGCACGCGGCAAGGCCAAGGCATGGCCCCCGCCCCGCAACAGCCCCTGTTGGTGCGGCTCCTCACGCAAGTACAAGAAGTGCTGCGGCAACCCCGCCCTGAGCTGACCCTGACCCTGACGTGACCTGACCTGACCTGACCTGACCTGACCTGACCTGACCAAGCCTGGTCACGCCACCGGCCACAGCGCCCGTTACCGGCAGCACTCACTCCCGCTCAGCCTTTAGGAACGGTCGATCGCCCAGCGGTTGCTCCGCAGAACCCGGTCCGCGAACGTCACGTCGCATTCGGCGATGAACCGGAAGCCGAGAGACCGGCAGATGCCGCCCGACGCGCCATTGCCCGTGGCAGGCAATCGCGCGCGCTCAGCCCTCGGATCGTCCGCTCCGCCTGGCGTACAACACAGCGCCCGGCCGTGAGCGCCGATGAGGCGCGCCCGCCCGGAAGGGCCACGGCGTCCTTCCGTGGAGAGCGCCGAGGAATCGGGGTGGGCGGGGCTCACCAGGAAGCAACGCCGTCCGTCACCTTCTGGTGTGCGGAGCGAGTGCCTGGATGCGGTTGTTGCGCTGGGGCCAAGGGATGGCTGGACCACGGGAGTTGGCGGCGTCGCCCGGCTCAGCCGGGGTGGCCATCCAGGGTCCCGTCCTCAGTGCCGCGCGACGACCCGCAGTGTCTTGACCGAAGGGTCGGCCGCGTCCGGGATCAGGACGCCGTGTTCGACACCGCTGCGCAGGTAGTCGAGGACCTCGTCGGTGATCACCTCGCCGGGCGCGATCACGGGCACGCCCGGAGGGTACGGGCTGATCATCTCCGCGGCGATCCGTCCCGCGGCGCGCTCCGCGGGCACGTGGTCGACCTCGGCGAAGAACGCCTCGCGCGGCAGCATGGCCTGCTCCAGTTCCAGAACGGAGGGCTCCGGCAGACGGACCGGTGGTCGGCGTTCGATGGAGTCGGCGCCGTCGACGAGGGCGCGCAGGGCGTCCAGGAGCATCTTCTCGGTCTCGTCGTCGTCGGCGTATGTGATCGAGGCGCTGATGCGGCAGGTGTCGGAGCCGCCGACGTCCACGTGCCGGTGGGGGCGCAGCCATTCGGCCGCCTGCATGCCGCTGATGCCGAGTTCCCGTACGTCGATCACGATCTTCAGGGGGTCGAAGGAGGCGGCGAGCCCCTCCTCGACGACCTCCTTTCCCATGGGCCGCAGGCCCGGCAGGTCACCGGCCGCGACCCGGATCCGTTCCGCGCGCTGCAGCGCGGCGTCCAGGAGTTCTCGCCCGTGCTCGACCATCTGGCGGCGCCAGCCGTCGAGGGTCGCGTAGACCAGGGACGAGGCGCTGGTCGTGCCCAGCAGATCCTCCCGCTGCTTGAGTGCCTCGGGCGACACCCGGTCGTACTGGAGGTGGAAGACGGAGCTCTGCTCGATGGCGCCGCCCATCTTGTGGACGCTGGTGACCACGAGGTCGGCCTCGGCGTCCATGCCCCAGGCGGGCAGGTCGGGGTGGAACGGCAGGTGGGCGCCCCATGCCTCGTCGACGATGAGAGGGACGTCGAACTCGTGGCACACCCGGGCCACGCCCTGGATGTCGGCGCAGGTTCCCCAGTCGGTGGGCGTGATCAGCAGCATGCCCTTGGCGTCCGGGTGCTCCTGGAGGCGGCGGCGTACGTCGTCGGGCTCCGGCGGGTGGGCGAGGTGCCGCTCCCGGTCGAACTTCGGGTGGACCCAGATCGGCTCGACCCCGTTGACGACGACGGCGGCGATCACGGACTTGTGCGCGTTGCGCGACAGCAGCAGTTTCTCGCCGGGACCGGCCACGGCCAGCATGGCGGTCTTCACCGACAGGGAGCTTCCGCACGTGGAGAAGAACGCCTGCTCGGCACCGACCGCGTCGGCCATCAACTCCTGAGCCAGGCTGAGCACGCCCTGGGACTGGCGCCGGTCGTCCAGCCCGTTGAGGGACAGGACGTCCGAGCGGAACACGTCGAGCCCGACGACCTCCGCCACCCGCGGATCCACGCCACGTCCCTGCTTGTGTCCGGGCGGCCCGAAGGCCACGTCCCCACGGCGCCGGAACTCCTGCAACGCCTCCAGTACCGGCACCCGTGAATGATCCATCGTTCCTCCCAAGTAGGTCCCTTCGCACCGCGGCGTCAACGGCACACGGCCTGGGTACACGGACCGTGTTGCACTGGATACGAGGGTCGAAACGCGGAAGCCGGCGCAGCACCCGGACGGTGCAACCGCCACGACGGTACGGACGAGACTCCACGCCGATGCGGGCCGGCCTGCGACGGTCCACCGGCCGTGGCTGCGGCACTCAAGGAGCGCGACCACGTGCGCGGGGCACCACTCGCTCTCACGTTCCTCGGGCGGCGTGAGGGCCGGAATGCCGGTCCCGGCGAGGAATCCCCGCGACCAAATAACTTGAGCGCCCCTCTTGACACGCCCGTAACGCGATGCGAATTTTTATCGATACAAACCTAGGACGGTGACTGATCGGCAGAGCATGAGGCGCGCTGGAGGTGAAGCACTTCGCCGACTCCGGTCTCGGCCTGTGACCTTAAGTCGCACTGCACCGCCCACACACCACCACCCCACCCCTGGAGTACACCTGTGGCCACCGCCACCGCGATCATCAGCCTCGACATCGAGGGCCCGACGATCAACCGACACGTCTACGGCCACTTCGCCGAGCACCTCGGCCGCTGCATCTACGGCGGCTTCTGGGTCGGGGAGGACTCGCCGATACCCAACGAAGGAGGCATCCGGCTCGACGTCGTCCAGGCGCTGCGGGCCCTGAACATCCCCAATCTGCGCTGGCCCGGGGGCTGTTTCGCCGACGAGTACCACTGGAAGGACGGCATCGGCCCCCGCGACCAGCGTCCCCGTATGGTCAACACGCACTGGGGCAACGTCGAGGAGAACAACCACTTCGGCACCCACGAGTTCATGGCCCTGTGCGAACTGCTCGGCACGGAGCCGTACATCAGCGGCAACGTCGGCTCCGGCACCGTCCAGGAGATGAGCGAGTGGGTCGAGTACCTCACCCGCGACGGCGACAGCCCCATGGTGCGGCTGCGCAAGGCCAACGGCCGCGAGGAGCCGTGGCGGGTGAAGTACTGGGGCATCGGCAACGAGACCTGGGGCTGTGGCGGCAACATGCGCGCCGAGTACTCCGCCGACCTGGCCCGCCAGTACGCCACGTACTGCCGCGACCACGGCGACAACAAGCTCTACCGCATCGCCTCGGGCGCGTCCGGCGACGACTACCAGTGGACCCGGACGCTGATGGAGCAGATCAACTGCTTCGGCTGCGAGGCGACCCCGCGCACCTTCTTCCAGGGGATCTCCGTCCACCACTACACGATGGCCGGTCCCTGGGACACGAAGGGCAGCGCCACCGTCTTCGACACGGACGACTACTACCGGACCATGGTCGCCGCCCGGCAGATCGACCGCATCCTCGCCGGCCACTCCACCGTCATGGACATCTACGACCCCGGCCGGAAGGTCGGCCTGGTCCTGGACGAGTGGGGCACCTGGTGGGACGTCGAGCCGGGCACCAACCCCGGCTTCCTGTTCCAGCAGAACACCCTGCGCGACGCACTCGTGGCCAGCACGCACTTCGACATCTTCCACAAGCACGCCGAGCGCCTGTACATGGCGAACATCGCGCAGACCGTCAACGTCCTGCAGGCGATGGTCCTCACCGACGGCGACGCGCTGGTCCTGACTCCGACCTACCACGTGTTCGAGATGAACAAGGGCCACCAGGACGCCGCCTCGCTCGACGTGCATCTGCGCTCCGAGGGCGGCCGCCGCCAGGTGGGGGACGCCGAGTTGGAGACTCTGTCCGCCTCGGCCAGCGTCAAGGACGGGATGGTTCTCATCTCGCTGTCCAACCTCGACGCGGAGGAGGCCGCCGAGGTGACGCTCGACCTGCGCGGCCGCTCCATCGGTGAGCCGACTGCCCGCATCCTGACGGCCGACAAGCTCCAGGACCACAACAGCGCCGACACACCCGCAGCCGTCTCCCCGCGAGCCTTCGACGCCCTCAAGGTCACCGACCGGGGTCTGACTCTGACGCTGCCGCCCCACTCGTTCCTCACCGTTCAGGCCCCGCTGGCCTGATCATCGCCACCACCTACCCCGAGGACCGACCGGGGAGGAGACAGATGGGTAGGAGGGGCGATGAGTGAATCCGCGGCGCACGGAACGGACGCCAATCTGATCCTGGCGGACACCCTGGACGGCCCTGTCGAAACCGGCTGCTGATACTCCATCGGCGCCCGGCGCGACGACCGCATCCGCGAGTTGTGGAACCGTACCGACACGGTGCACGACGGCCACTGCCTGCGGGCCGACCTCCCCGCCCATGGCGCGGCCCTCTACCGCCTCACCCCGCACGACACCGCCGTCTGACCGGGGCGGAGCCTGCGCTGCGCAGCTGAGGCGGGGCCGAGGCAGGGCTGAGGTGTAATGGTGTCGGGTGTGCAGAGACCCGCAGACCGGGGGCGAACGTGACAACGATCCAGGACGTGGCGAAGGCGGCCGGAGTCTCGGCGATGACCGTCTCGAACGTCATCAATGACCATCCCAACGTGCGCGAGGCGACGCGGGAGAAGGTCCTCGACGCCATGGCCCGACTCGACTACCGGGTCAACGTGGCGGCCCGCAATCTGCGCAAGGGGCGGACCGGCACCATCGGTCTCGCCGTCCCCGCGGTGGACAGCCCCTACTACGGCCGGCTGGCCGTCGCCATCATCGCCGAGGCCGAGCGGCACGACCTGCGGGTGTGCATCGAGCAGACCGGCGCCTCCCGGGAGAACGAGCTGGACGCGCTGTCCCTGTCGCGCAACCGTCTCTACGACGGGCTCATCCTCAGCACCGTCGGTATGGGGCCGGCCGACGTCGAGCGGCTCAAGGTGGACTACCCCGTGGTCATCCTGGGTGAGCGGATCTTCGGCGGCCCTGTGGACCACGTGGCGATGCCCAATGTGGAGGGGGCACAGGCGGCCACCCGCCACCTGGTCGAGCGGGGCTGCCGACGTATCGCGATCGTCTGCGGGCCGGTGGTGGAAGAGGTCAACGTGTCCAGCCTCCGCCTCGCGGGCTACCGCCAGGCCCTTCGCAGCGGCGGCCTGCCCGCTGATCCCGACCTCGTGCAGCCCATGGCGGCGCTCACCATGGCCGAGGGCGTGCGCCGCGCCCGCGAGATGGTGGCGCGCGGGCTCGACTTCGACGGCGTGTTCAGCGTGACCGACACCGTGGCCATGGGCGTTCTGCGCGGCCTGGCCGACGCCGGGGTGCCGGTGCCGGAGCAGGTCAAGGTGATCGGTTTCGACAACGTCGCGCAGAGCGAGTTCCTCATCCCCTCGCTGTCCACGGTGGATCCGGACCACGACATGATGGCGCGGCGCGCGGTCGACCTCCTGGCCGGACGGATCGAGAACACGGAGCCAGTCGCGGACCGCGAAGAGTTCATCAGCCGGTTCTCCCTGGTGGTCCGGGGGTCGACAGGCGGCTGAACCGGACTGTCCCGTCGGTGATGCAGTCCATGTCGCCGGAATACTGTTCACGGGCTGCTGCGCGAGATGATCCTCAGCGGTGAGCTGTCCTCCGGGGTCGGTGCTGCTCCCGGCCGAGATGGCCCGGAAGCCGGGTGTCAGCCGTACGCGGGAAGAGCGGCCCGGGCCTTGGCCGAGGACCAACCGTGCCGGGCCAGGGCCGCCTCGATGCCCTGAGGCCACGTCCGCGGACCTGGTGTACGGCGGCGGGTTGCTGAGGGGCGGGGCACGGGCGTACGCCGCGCGCCGCTGTCGGCGCCGGAGACCGCGGCGGCCGGCCCCCAGGGCGCGCCGCACGGCCGCCGCGTCGGCGCGCGGGACGGGCCCCTCAGCGGCTGATGACCTCCGGCGCCCCCGGGCCGACAGACGGACCCGCCATGCCCGCGCCCGAGGACGGGACGTTCTTACGGCCGACGGATGCCGATCTGCGTCCCGTGCGCTCGCCGCGGGTCTCGGCGATCAGCATGTCCACGCAGGCCAGCAGATCCTCTTCCTGTGCCGTCCGGCGCATACGGCGAGCGGCACTGCCGTCCGCGAGGGCCGCCTCTGTCAGCGCACTGACGGTCTGCCAGTCCCCGTGGGCCTCGAGCGCGGGGCGCAGCCGCGTCAGCAGCTTCCGTACGACCTGCGGCGCAGGTGCTTCCTGGTGGGTCTCGGGGTCCACCAGGGTGCCCTCGAGGCCGGACCGGGCGGCCCGCCAGGCGGCGCCGCGCAGCCATTCGTGCCGGCCGTCGCACGTCCGTGCACCGCCCGCCCGAAGCCGCCCGCGGGCCTCGGTCACCAGAGCGCGGAACAGTCCGGCGATGAGCACGAGGGTCTCCGCGCGCGGGCAGGCGTCACAGATACGGAGTTCCAGCGTCGGCAGATGCGCGGACGGGCGTACGTCGTAGTAGATCATCCCCGCGTCGCTGATGATCCCGGCCCGGACGAGATCGCGCACCACGGCGTCGTACTCGGCCGCGCTCGCGAAACAGCCGGCCGGGCCCGCCGTGGGCCAGCGCTGCCACAGCAGTGTGCGCCAGCTGGCGTAACCGGTGTCGGACCCCTGCCAGAACGGCGAGCTGGCGGACATCGCCAGGAGCACGGGCAGCCAGGGGGAGACCGCGCACATCACCCGTACCGCCATGTCCCGGTCGGGGACGTCGACGTGGACCTGGGAGCTGCAGATGAGCTGCTCGTCGGCGACCTTGCCGTACTCCTCGATCATGTGGCGGTAGCGCGCGCCGGCAGTGGGGTGGGCGGAGACGCCGGGTGCCAGGGGCGCGGTACCCGCGGCCACCACCGCGAGCCCCAGCGAGGACGCGGCCGCATCGAGCCGCCTCCTCGTCCTGGCGAGGTCGGCGTACAGATCGTGTAGGGACGTGTGTACCTCGCTGTTCGACTCCACGGTGGTCTGGTGCAGCTCAGTCGTGAAGGTCCGCCTGGGAAGCCGTCGCAGGACGGGGTCGGCGCGCGGCACGAGCAGCCCGCTCTCCACCTCCAGAATGTGGAACTCTTCCTCCACACCGATGCGAATGCTCACGGTCACTCCTCGATGTGCCTGAACGCCTTCCCGTCCCCGGGGACGGTCCCTGACCGGGGGATGCGGCGGCGGGTGGTGACCTCCAAGTGCCCAGGACGGTGATGTGTAAGCACAGCGATGCGCGTCTGTCGCAGGCGCATCTCAGATGAGCGGCATCTGTTCGTACGGGGCGGCCGTCGAGCGCCTGGCGGTCGTCGCCGTCGGCCGCGTGGAACGACTCGCGGCGGAGGCCGCCGCGCGAGTGCCCCCTGCAGAGTGATCGGACGGGGGGATCTCCGCTGTCCTCAGGCTCAGGACGGAGCGCGGTCACGGCCTTCGGAGGTACCGAAGGCTGCCACCCCCACGCAGGGAGATGGCCGCCTGACTGGGACCGGGCGGGGCCGATAGGCGGCCGGTCGCCCGTAGCCGACGGCGGGGCGTCACTCGTGCTCGTGCTCCGCCGAGCCGCTGTCCTCGGCGTGCTCGTCCTCCTCGGCGGCGGTGCCGCCGCCGAGGCCCGCCTGCACCGTGAAGTTCGCGGTCCGCACCTTGCCCTCGTGCTTGAAGTCGAGGAAGAGGCGGTAGCCGTGGGCGCTGGGCGCGGTGGCAGTGAAGGAGACGGTCGGCCCGGGCTTCGTCTTGGCGTCGCCGGCTTCGCTGTTGGGGTGGACGTGAAGGTAGGCCAGGTCTCCGGTGCGCAGCGCGACGAGGTGCCCGTATGCGCCGAGGTAGGGCTGCAGATCGGTCACCGGCTTGCCGTCCTTGCGCACCTCGAAGGTCAACTCCCGCGGGGAGCCGGCGTCGAGGTCCCCGCGCAGGGTGACCGTGTAGCCGTCGACCTCGCTGGTGCTCACCTGCTTGGGCAGCTCCTGTGGCTGGTAGCTCCCCGCGACCGCCAAGTCTGTGCCCAGGGTGAGGCTTTCGACGCTCCCGCCCGCCTCGGCGGCCGGGGCGAAGTCCGCGAAGAGGCGGTAGTCGCCGGCCGTCGGCAGGTCCACGGGCATGCGCCACGTGCCGTCGGCGGAGCGGGTGGGGTGCAGGTGGCGGTAGACGGTCAGGTCGCGGGAGGCCAGGATCAGGTGGAGCTCCTTCTCCTGCTCCACCTCGTAGTCGGTGACCGGTCGCCCCTTCGCGTCCAGGATGGCGAACCGTATGTCGGTGGTGCGCCCGCGCTCGATCCGCGGGGTCTTCAGGTCGATCGAGTAGCCGTGGGCCGAAACCTGCAGCCCCTCGGGTACTTCTGCGGCACCGTCCGCGCCGGCGGCCTCCGCCGCCTCGACCTCACGGGCGGTTTGCGTACCCGGTTTGGTGCCCGCGTCGTCGGATCCGGCAAGGCTGCCCACCCCGTACGCCGCGCCGAACACGACGGCGAGTGCCGCGGCGAAGCCAGTGATCTTCGGCCAGGTCTTCATAAGAGTCTCCCGGGAAGGGCCGACAGCAGGAAGGTCATACGGAAGAACATATACCCCCACCGGGTATGTCGCAACGATCCAAACATACGCCCTGGGGGTATACGCGCATCCGCAGACAGCGCCGCAAGAACCCGGCAGGCCGGGTCGGTGGAGTGTCTGCGTCGGCGGGGCGGGGACGAGCGCCGCTCATGAGACCTGACCTCGTATCGAGCAGGATCTGGCGGGGACCGCTTCGACGTCACCGAGCGCAGTGGCTACGGGATCGTCGCGGTGGCGCTGTCGGCGTTCAAACGCATCGCCGAGCCGGAAGAGGTCGCCGACGCGATCGTCTTCTCTCCATCGACATGTTGCCGTCCCGCCCCCCTCGGCACGGAGATCCGGCCCTCAAGGTCAGTTGCTCTTGCCCGCAGGCGGTGTGGTGGTGCCCTGGCCCGCACGCAGCATGGCCTTGTAAAGGGGTTCGTGCCCGGGTGAGGCGGGCAGGGGGCCGCGGGCCGGGGCCTCAAGGGATTGGATGATCATGGCGACGACGCGCCGCCAGGCGTCGGGGGCGGCGTCGCCGGTGGCATTGACGACGCCGGCGTTGGCCATGTGGATCAGTACCAGGTCCGAGGGGTCGAAGTCCTCACGCAGGCGGCCGGTGGCCTTGGCGCGCTCGATGAGGCGCAGCATGGCCTGGTACGCCTCGTTGCGGCGTTGCTCCAGGACCTTGGCGGTGGGGAAGGTCATGGTCAGGACGTCGGCGAAGCCGCTGTCGGCGGCCTGCATCGCGCAGGCGGCCTCGACGTAGCCGACGAAGCCGTTCCAGGGGTCGGGGTCGTCCAGGGCGACGGCGACCGCGTCGGCGTAGGCGCCCATGCGGTCGGAGAAGACGGCGTCGACCAGTTCCTCCTTGGCGGGGAAGCGGCGGAACATGGTGGCGATCCCCACGCCCGCCTCGCGGGCCACGGACGCCATGGAGGCGCTCAGGCCGTCGCGCGCGAACACCGTCCGCGCGGCGGCGATGATCCGCTCCCGGTTGCGCTCGGCATCACTGCGCAGAGGCTGTGCGGCGGGACCGTCAGAGTGCTGGGCGCCAGGATTCATACCGGTCAGCCTAGCAATCGGATTGACCTATCCATTTTCGGCGCCACGCTGTCCGAAGCGAACCGGGAGAGCACTATCCGACTCCAGAATCGGATAGGCGACTCCAGTCTTTGTGCGGCGGCATCGGCGAGCACCACGGCCCGGACTCGGCCGTCGCCGACCCCGCCATTTCCACCGGCCGCGATTGCCCAGGCCACCAGCCGCATCCACCTGGTCGGCGCCGTGTCCGTGATCCTCACCGAGCACGAACTGTCCGGCCTCGACCGGTCCCTCGGCCAGGTCGACTTCGGAGGCATGCCCGCCCGCATGGTCCACGAGTCCATTGACCCCCTCGCCACCGAGATCGCTCCCGCCATTCGCGAGGAACTCGGCTTGTCGGCAGCGTGAAGGCCGGCGTCACCGGCTCCATGCCCGCCCTCGGCCGATCCCCCCGCCAGGTCGCGCAGGGAACCGGTCTCCCGGGACCGGACCACGCATAGGAAGCGTGTCGCCGCCCCGGGGTCGAGTACGCCGGGGACCAGTACGCCAAGACCGTTCGGGGCGTGCGGCTGAACGGGCTCACCCCTGCTCAGTCTTCAGGCACGGTACGGGGAACTGTGCGGAGTCGAACTGTCAGGCACTGCGGAGTTCGTGGGCGAGATCCCCCGCACCGGGGGACCCTGCATCGAACTCGACACCCTCGAAACCGCTGTTCGCCCGTAGAAACTTCGGTCTCGAGGCAATGCCGCACGATGGCCGGCATGCGTGGATCCGTCTGACACCGTCGAAGACGGTCTCCTGGGACTTCCGCAAGCTGTAACCACCACGGGGCACCTCGACCGTCTTCTCGCCAGAGAGCGGTCAGCCCCGGCGCTCCGCCTGCCCCTCCCCCAGCACGACGGCGCTGGTGCGGTTGGTGTTGGCGTCCTCGATGCACCCGCGCAGCCGCATCACGTCGTGCGAGGGCAGTGCGGGTCGAACGACGCCCGTATACACGCCGGCGTCCATCCGGTTCAGCGTGGCGTCGCCGTTCTCCGAAGCGGTGGAGCGGCGGCAGGTCTCCCACAGGTCCTGGGCGGCGAGCTGGACTGCCTGCGGGCTCTGGTCCCCGCGGGTTTCCACGCGAAAGACCATGGTCGTGCTCGCGGCGTCCGGCGCCTTTTCGGCCCGTGTCTGCGTCGCGTCCGCCAATGCGGACCACAACAGGGGCACCAGCACCAGGCCGGCCACGGCCGCCACCACAGCGATCGCCCTTCGGCCGGTGCGGGCGGGCGGTACGGCCGGCTGGTCCTCCAGGGCGGCCGTCCCGGCGGCCGGCGGGGCGGTCAGGGCCGCCAGCCGTCCGGCCAGGCGGCGCTCCGCGCCCGGCCGTGCCGTGGCTCCGGCGACCTTCTGCAGGACCATGGCGACCCCCGAGAGCGCGGCACCGGCCACCATCAGCACGGGTACGAAGACGAACGTGCGGCTTCCGTTCACATCCGTCAGGTCGCCCGAGCGCAGCCAGTTGAAGCGGTTCGGGACGGGGTCACGGGTCTGTTCGAGGCGCTTGCGCACCTCCTCGACGCGGGCGTCCGACTGTTCCAGCCGGTCCTCCAGCCGGCTCAGGCGGGTGAGCAGCAGGACGGTGGCGAGGAAGACCTCGACGACGATGAGCAGGGCCGCGGAGATCAGAGCCCGCTGCCATTCCCAGCGGGTCAGGTAGAGCACGGTGTAGTAGCCGGCGTAGGCGGCGGACAGGCCGCCGAAGGTGTAGCCGACCAGTCTGATGGCCTTCATGCCGCCGACTCCTCTCGTGTCGTGGCGGCTTCGGTTGCCGCATCGGTGCTGTCGTCCGCGGTGACCGCGCCGGTCCCGCCGTCGACGGTGAGTGCTGTGCCGGCCGGGAAGCGGTCCACCGCTCCGGGTACGCCGACCGCCGTGGGGACGCGGTACTCGCGGGCGAGCACGGCGAGGTGGGACAGGGCGCTGCCGGTCTCCGCGACGAGACCGGCCAGACCGGGCAACAGCGGGGCCAGGGCCGGGTCCAGGGAGCGGACGACGAGGACGGGATGGTCGGGGCGTGCGCCATGGCCGTCCCAGGCCATGCCGGTGCCGAATCCGCCACCGGCTCCCTGCCCCTCGCCGGACGTACGGTGTCCGGGCGGGAGTTGGGCCACCGGGTGGCCGTCGGCCAGACGGAACGCGGCGGGCAGCGGTCCGGTGTCCTCGCGGGGCTGTCGTTCGGCGAGGTCGGCCGGCAGTCCGCCGCCGTCCGCGGCCTTGACCAGTTCGTCCCAGCGCAGCAACGACAGTCGGGTCAGTCCTAGGTGGCATTCACCAGGGCCCAGTCGGCGCGTCATCTCCCGCACCATCTGCGCCTGCATCTCCTGCACCCAGCGGATACGCAGCCGCAGTCCTTCGCGCACCGGCAGTGCTCCGACACCGCGTGGCGCCGTCGTCCAGCCGGTCTGTCCCGGCAGTTGTGCCCGGTCGCCGAGCGTGGGCGGCAGCAGGGCCAGCAGCACGGGGTGGCGTTCGACGAGCTGTTCGTCGGTCAGACCACGGGAGCGGCCCTCGGCCAGCTCCGCCAGCGCCTCCCCCGCGGAGGTGGCGCCGGTCCCGGCGCCGAGCAGGGCGCCCGCGAGGGATTCCTGGGCGTGCAGGGAGGACAGCACTTGCCGGCCCCAGGCGACGGCGTCGAGGAGTTGGCCGCTGAGCATCTCGCCGGGTGGCGGGAAGTCGGCCAGCGCACGGTCCACGTCGGCCATCAGGTCGAGGGCCAGCATCGGCAGCGCCGAGCGCAGTCGGCCCACGCGCCAGGCCGCTCCCGCTTTGCGGGCATTCGGCGCGGGGTTGATGAAGTCCAGGACGGGATGGGCGGATGGTACGGCGCCCAGCAGCTTCAGATCGGCGGCGGCCCGTCCCTCCACGGTGGTCACCAGGTGGACTCTGCGCAGTCGGCGCCGCGGTGCCGCCCCGGCGATGTCGAGGGCCAGGGTGAGGCCGTGGGACATCGGGGTGACCCACAGGTCCTCCTCCAGTGGCTGAAGTACACCGGGCAGGGTCTCGGCGACCGGACCGGGCCCCAGCAGGCGGGCGCCCCGCGGCGGCCGAGCGGCCATCGCCGTGATGGGACGCGCCTGGAACAGCCACAGCCGTTCTTCGGCGTCGAAGCCGAATTCCATGTCCTGCGGCCCGCCGAACACCCGCTCGGTCTGTTTGGCCAGGCCCACCAGGCGGGTCCGCTGCCGGTGCGACAGCAGCCGCTGCCCGCGGGGCTCGGCCGGCTCCGTCCGGACCAGCCGGGCCATACGGGTCAGTTGGTAACGCACGCCTTGCGTACTGCCGTCGACCAGCTGGTCCGGTCCGCCACGTACCGCGCTGACCAGGATCCGGTCGGTGCGGCCGTCCACCGGGTCGGCGCCGAACATCACGCCGCCGACGGCCGACGTGAGCATCGGCTGCACCAGTACCGCCATCCCGTCGTCCTCCGGGGTGTCCTGCGGTGGTCGCAGGGGCCGTACCCGCCGCGCGGAGTCGAGCACCGTCTGCACCGCGATGGTGAAGTCCTCCCACCCCCGCACGTCCAGTACCGACTCGAAACGCCCCGCCATGGAGGATTCCTCGGTGTCCTCGTGGGCGGAGGAGGAGCGCACGACCAGCGCTCTCTCCTGCCCCTCCGGCCCGGCCAGGGAGCGCCACGCGGAACGCACCGCGTCTTCCCCGGATCCTGCCCCCGGCGCCCGCTTCACGGGCACCAGCACGAAGCCTGGCAACGCGGGCAGACCCGCCACCGCCGCCCGAGCGAGATTGGCGGCCTTCGCTCCGGCGACGGTCGCGTCCTCGGCCCGTTCCGAGTCCAGCGGCACCACCGCCAGTTCAGCACCTTCGAATCCCATGGGTCATCCTTCCTGTGAATACGTGAACGTGTGCTTCTGGTCGCGTGCGGAGCTCCGCGCCGGTCCGCCTGAGGCCACGACCGTCGACCTGGCGCGCATGGCGCCGCGACGGCGCCTGCGCAGCCGTGCCACGGCGAGGACCACGACACCCGAGGCGACGAGCCCGGCCATGGCGATCAGGCCGACCGAGTGCAGCAACTCGGTGACAGCCGCGCCGGCGAAGTAGCCGAGGAGCACATTGCCGATGCCCCAGACCAGCGACGCGAGCGTGCTGAAGAAGAGGAACCGGCGGTACGGCAGGCCGGACGCCCCTGCGGCGAAGGGCAGGAAGGCGCGGACGAAGCCGATGAACCGGCCCGTGAACACGGCCGTGCCGCCGTGCCGCAGCAGGAAGTCCTGCGCCCGTTCCATCCCGTTGCCGGGCCGGATACGGCGGGTGAGTCGCGTGTGCGGGCGTCGCTTGCACCGGTGGCCCAGCGCATAGCCCAGGTTGTCGCCGGTCATACCGCCGGCCACGACGAGGACCGCGAGCAGCAGCACGTTCAGGTCGCCCTGCCCCGCGATCGCGGCGGCGAGGAGGATGGCCGTTTCGCCCGGCACCAGCAGGCCGAGGAAGGCGCTGGTCTCCGCGGCCGTCATGGCGAACACGACGACGTACGACCACCATCCGGCGGCCTCGATCAGAGCATCGATGTTCACAGCCGTCAGCCCGCCCGCCGCGGCGGCGCGGATTCCGCGGCGGACCGCGACGGCTCGGCACGGGACGAGGCCGGAGCCATGTGCCCCTTCCTGCCGCGCCGCGCGCCCAGCCAGTCGAGGAACGGCCCGACGGCGTACCAGGCCAGGAGCGGGGCGCCCACGGCGAGCAGCGCGCCGAGCAGGTGACGGTCCGTGGCCAGTACCGCCACCGCGGTCGTGGTGAGGGCGATGAGCAGGACAACGGCCCGGACTCCTGCCCTCGTGCCCGCGGCGACCACCGCCAGCGCGATCAGCACATACGAGCTTGTGCCCGCACCGGGCAGTGCCAGGTAGTCATGGACGAGGGACGTCTCGCGGTCCGGCCAGCTGTGCGAGGCGGCGAAGACGGTCAGTCCGCCCATGGCGGTCAGCAGCACCGCAAAAGCCAGGCGCGCGTAGACGACCGGATCCCGGCGGGCCAGCCAGAGCAGCGTCAGCGCCAGCAGGGGCCACTGGGCCACAGTGTGGATCCAGGAAAGGACATGCCCCGCGTCGTGTCCGAACGCCACGGCGCTGTCCGCGAGGGCGGCCACCCGGGGGCGCAGCTGCTCCGCGCCGGACGACACGAAACCGACGGCGGGGAAGGGCTCCTTGCCCGCGAAGGCCACGAGGAGAACGACGTACACGAGCGCGGCCACCGCCACGCCCACCGCTCCGTGGCGCAGGTTCCGCGGCACTCGCACTCGTCGCGAAGCACAGGCGGTCACCGAACTCACCTGATGGCTCCTCGCACGAGAGCCCCGCCACGTCCGCCTGGCTCACCGGGGGGCGGGGCGGGGGCCAGGCCGAATATCTCGGCCGCCCGCCACAGGGGGATGACGGCGGTGACCTGCTGGTTCGCCACGGACGGCGTCGTGGTCCCGCCGTCTTGCACGGTGCCGATCGGGTCCACGGCAGCCTCCTAGTGGTTGATACATCAACAGCCATCTTTCGCCAAGCATGGTTGATATGTCAACGGAAGGCCGCCCATAGTGGCATCCATCACGCGAGTTCATGACTCCGTCCGAGCCGCACGCAGCGCAAGGCCGTTAAGTTGCCGACACTACAGAGAACGCATGATGCGTCAACTACCCTGCAGTGGGTGCTGCAGCCCCGCCAAGGACCGGCGCCCCGGTGCCGGGGCTTGGGTGTCTGCCCCTCGCGCCCTCTTTGCCTCAGCCGAGGCCGTCGGCTCCCACGGTCACGGCGGATTCGTCGAGGAGGGCGTCGGTGACGGGCTGCGGACGGCCGTGGAGGTCGAGGACCGGGGTGGCCTCCTTGTACCAGGATTCGATGACGGCGTTGCCCCAGAAGTCGCGGCGGCGGTCGTCGTTGACGTTCCACCGGTACGTCTCGTGATCGGGGTCGCCGGTGTAGTAGTCGGAGGTGTAGATCTCGACCCGGTGGCCGTCGGGGTCGCGCAGGTAGAGATAGAAGGCGTTGGAGACGCCGTGCCGTCCCGGGCCGCGCTCGATGTGGTGTTCCTTGCGGATCGATCCGAACAGGTCGGCGCAGCGCAGGACTTGGTGGGATTCGTGGGTGGCGACGCCGAGGTGGTGCAGGCGGGGGCCGGCGCCGCCGGTGAAGGCGACGTCGTGGACGGTCTGCTTGCGGTACATCCAGGCCGCGTACAGCTCGTGCTCGTCGCCCTCGATGGTCTCCGAGCAGCCGAAGCCGAGGGACTGGTAGTGGGCGTAGGCGGCGGGGATGTCGGGGGTGCAGATGTTGAAGTGGTCCAGGCGGGCGACCTCTGCGCCGCGTCGGAGGTCGTAGCGCTGGATGAGGCGTTCGGCGCGGTCGATCTCGTGGAAGAACTCGACGGGGAAACCGAGCGGGTCGATGACGCGGACCGCGTCGCCGATGCCCGGGGTGCCCTCGCCCTTGCCTATGCGCCGGACCGGGCGGCCGAGCTCGGTGAAGAACTTCTCCGCCTTGTCGACGTCCTCGGGGGTGCGTACGCGGTAGGCGATGTGGTCCAAGGCGGCGACATCGCCCTGGCGCAGGACCAGGGAGTGATGGGTGAGCTCGTCGGTGCCGCGCAGGCAGAGGGTGTCGGTGTCCTCGTACTGGACGTGGAATCCCAGCATCTCCACCCAGAACCAGCGGGCCGCGGCGAGATCGGTGACGGCGAGCTGGGCGTAGGCGGAACGGACGACATCCGGTGCGTTCATGAGGCGGCTCCGAAGCGGGGGGTGTGCACCTCGCCGAGGGCGACGTGGACGATCCTCGATTCGGTGTAGAAGTCGATGGAGTGAGCGCCGCCCTCGCGGCCGACGCCGGAGGACTTGACCCCGCCGAAGGGAGTGCGCAGGTCGCGGACGTTGTGCGAGTTGATCCAGAGCATCCCGGACTCGACCGCGTGCGCGATGCGGTGGCCGCGCTTCAGGTTCGAGGTCCAGATGTAGGCGGCCAGCCCGAACTGGGTGGCGTTGGCCAGCTCGACGGCTTCCGCCTCCGTGTCGAAGGGAGCGACGGCCACGACCGGGCCGAAGATCTCCTCCTGGAAGATACGGGCGTCGCGCTCGACGTCGGCGAAGACCGTGGGCTGGAGGTAGTTGCCCTCGGCCAGGTGATCCGGGCGGCTGCCACCCGCGACCAGCCGGGCCTCCTTCTTGCCGATCTCGACGTAGTTCAGGACGCGTTCGTAGTGCTCGGGGTGGACGAGTGCGCCCACTTCGGTGGCCGGGTCGGCGGGCTCACCGACGCGGACGCTCGCCGCCCGCTCGGCCAGGCGGCGGGTGAACTCCTCGTACACCGGCCGCTCCACCAGCACCCGGGAACCGGCCGTACAGCGCTCGCCGTTGAGGGAGAAGACGCCGAAGACGACCGAGTCGAGGGCGGCTTCGAGATCGGCGTCGGCAAAGACGATCGCCGGTGACTTGCCGCCCAGCTCCATCGAGGTGGTCTTGAGGTGCTGGGCGGACGAGCGGATGATGTGGCGGCCGGTGTCGGTGGAGCCGGTGAAGGAGATCAGCGGCACGTCAGGATGGTCGACCAGGGCCTGGCCGGCCTCCTCGCCGATGCCGTGGACGATGTTCACGACACCCGCCGGGACCCCGGCCTCCGCGAGGATCTCCGGCCACAGCGACGCGGACAGCGGGGTCCACTCGGCCGGCTTCAGCACCAGCGTGCAGCCCGATGCCAGGGCAGGGGCCAGCTTCCAGCTCTCCAGCATGAACGGGGTGTTCCACGGCGTGATCAGTCCGGCGACCCCGACGGGGGTGCGAACGACGTAGCTGAACTGGTCGTCGCCCTGCCGGAACGCCTCCTCACCGAGGGCGACTATCACGTCCGCGAAGTAGCGGAAGTTCTCGGCGGCGCGGCGCGCCTGTCCCTTCGCCTGGGTGATGGGCAGCCCCGTGTCGTACGTCTCGAAGGCGGCGAGCCGCTCGTGGCGGGCCTCGACGGCGTCCGCGATCCGGTTGAGCACAGTAGCCCGCTCACGGTTGGAGATCGCCGACCAGGCCGGAAATGCGGCCCGGGCGGCGGCCACCGCCTGGTCGACGTCGGCCGGGCCGCCGGCGGCGGCCTGGGCGTAGGGCGTGTTGGAGACCGGCTCGGTCACCGGAAACGTCCGCCCGTCGGCGCTGTCGACCAGTTCTCCACCGATCCAGTGCCGGATGACAGAGGGCAGGTTCTCGACGGTCATGGTCAGGCTCCGATCGGTGCGGTGAGGTCGGCGCCCTCGGCGAGCAGGCCGCGGATCTTCGTCAGGCCCGCCTCGGTGGGCGTCGTCAGCGGTGGGCGGACGTGGGGGGAAGCAATGCGGCCCTGCTGGGCGAGAACCCACTTCGCCGGCGCGGGGTTGGTCTCGACGAACAGCAGGTCCACCAGCGGGTGCAGCCGGTAGTGCAGGTCACGGGCCGCGTCCATGCTCTCGGGGTCTCCCGCCTCCCACAGCTCGTACATCCGCGCCACCGCGGTCGGCGCCAGGTTGGCGACAGCCGACACGAAGCCGGCTCCGCCGAGCGCGAGCAGCGGCAGGCACAGCAGCTCGATACCGGACCACACCAGCAGTGACCGGCCGCAGGCGTACAGCACGCGGGAGAAGTGCTCGAAGTCCTTTGTGGTCTCCTTCACTCCCACGAAGTTCTCGAAGTCGGTGAACAGCCGCCTGACCGTCTCCGGGTCGATGTCGACGGCCGTACGGGAGGGCACGTTGTACGCGACGATCGGCAGGTCGGGGAACTCCCGGGCCACCGTGGCGTACCACTGGTAGAGGGCCTCCTGCGTGGGCCGCGCGTAGTACGGGGTGATGACGAGGGCCGCGTCCGCCCCCAGCTCCTGTGCGGCCGCGGTGAGCTCGAGGGTCTCGTCGAGCTTGTGCGAGCCCGTGCCGGGCAGGAACGGTACCCGGTCGTCGATCACCCCCACCGCCGTACGCATCGCCGCGATCCGCTCGGCGACGCTCTGCGCGCTCGGCTCACCGGTCGACCCGCCCAGCGAGATACCGTGCGAACCGGACTCCAGCTGGAAGCGGATCAGCCCGGCCAGGCTGTCGTGGTCGACCGCTCCTTCGGCGGTGAAGGGGGTGACGACCGGGGCGATGGAGCCTCGGATCGTGGACGGGTCACTTCGGAACTTCACGATTGTTCTCCTTCGATGTCGTTCTTGGCGGCGTTCTTGGAGCACCAGGTGCGGTACTGCTCACGCCAGGCCGGCCCGAGCGGGTACAGGCCGTCGATGCTCGCTCCGGCCCGCACCTGCTCGGCGAGGAACCGCTCCTGTCGCTCCTGCTCTCGGCAGGCGGCGATCAGTTCGGTGGCGAGGTCGGGCGGTACGACGACCACGCCGTCGTCGTCGCCCACGATCAGATCGCCGGGCTGGACCAGGGCCCCGCCGCAGGCGACGGGTACGCCGGTGTCCCACGGGACGTGCCGGCGGCCGAGCACCGAGGGATGGGCTCCGCCGTGGAACACCGGCAGTCCGAGGTCGGCGACGGCCACGCTGTCCCGCAGCCCTCCGTCGGTCACGACCCCGGCCGCGCCGCGTTGCTGGGCACGCAGGGCGAGGATGTCGCCCAGGGTTCCGGCGGAGGTGTCCCGCCGGGCGTCCATCACCAGCACGTGTCCGAGCCGGAGCTCCTCGATCGCCCGCTTCTGGGCGTTCATTCCGGTGCCGTGCTTGTCGAACAGGTCCTCGCGCAGCGGCAGATAGCGCAGGGTGTGCGCGACGCCCACCATGCGGGTGCCGGGCGTGGCGGGATGCACCCCGTCGATCGACATGTGAGGCAGACCTCGCTGCCGCAGCTTGGCGCTGAGCGTCGCCACGGCCACGGAACGAAGACCGTCGGCGAGGTCTTCGTTCAGCAGCGGAGGGGGTTCGTACGCGATCCCGTACGCCGATTCCTCCTCCGTCCGGTCCTCCTTGGGCTGCGCGCCCCACGGCTCCAGGTCGTGGTCTGCGGTGGCGATCGGGTTGCGCAACACCCCGGTGCTCACCTTGCCGTCGCCCACCTCCACTTCGACCACGTCCCCCGGCACGACCACCGAGGCACCGGCCGGTGTGCCGGTGAGGATGACGTCCCCCGGTTCCAGGGTGACCAGCCGGGACAGGTCGGCGACCAGCTCCCCGAACGGGAACAGCAGGGTGTCCGTCGTGTCGTCCTGCACCAGCTGACCGTTGACCCAGGTACGCAACCGCAGTGCCTCGGGGTCGAGTTCGGACGCGTCCAGCAGACGCGGCCCGAGAGGGGTGTAGCCGTCCGCGCCCTTGGAGCGCAGGTTGGAGCCCCGGTCCGCGTAGCGCAGGTCATAGACGCCCGCGTCGTTGGCGGCGGTCACCCAGCGGACGTGTGACCAGCCGTCCTGCGGCCGCACCCGCTGCGCCCGTGTGCCGATGACGAGTGCGATCTCGCCTTCGAAGCCCATGAGGTGGCAGCCGCGCGGGCGGACGATCGGCTCCTGGGTGCCGGCCAGCGACGACGGCGGCTTGAGGAAGTAGGAGGGATGGGCGGAGGTCCGTCCGCGTTCAGCGGCGCGGCTGCGGAAGTTGAGGTGGACGGCGATGATCTTCGAGGGGGAATTCCCCAGGGGATGCGGCAACGGTGCTCCTTCAGGTGCCGGGTGTCTCGTCGTGGCCGCGGACGCGCTCGCGCAGGGCGAGCAGTCCGTGCACCGCGTCGAGGAAGGGGGACGGGACACCGGTACGGCGCGCGAGTTCGCGTACGGCACCGACGACGGCGTCGAGTTCGAGGGGCCGGCCACGGTCCGCGTCCTGCAGCATGGAGGTGCGGAACGCACCGAGGCTGCGGGTGACGTCGAGCCGTTCCTCGGCCGTCATGGCGCTCTTGATGCCCAGTGCCGCACCGACGGCCGCCGTCTCCTCGAACATGGCGACGCACACACGCCGTACCTCCGGGTCATCGAGGATGTCCGCGGTGGTGGCGCCGGTCAGTGCGCTGACGGGGTTGAGATTGACGTTGCCCAGGAGCTTGTCCCAGATGTCCCGGCGGATGTCCGTGCCGGGTTCCGCGTGAACGGGGCCTGCGGACAGGGCCGCGGTGCACCGCGCGACCCGGTCGGAGACACCGCCGACCGGGTCGCCGACGATCAGCCTCGTGCCACTGACGTGCGTCACGTGGCCGGGCCCGTCCAGGGCGCTGCTGAAGTGCGCGACGCCGGCCATCACACGCTCGGCGGGCAGGAGGTCCAGCAGTTCCCTCTCGGGATCGACGGACCGCAGGACGGGGTCCTCTCCGGCGTCATCGGCTGTGGACAGCAGCCACCAGGGCACTCCGTTGGCCACGACCAGCACGTCCACGCCGTGCTCGATCCAGGCCCGGATGGAACGGGCCGCTTCGAGCAGGTGCTGGCCTTTGACACAGAGGACAGCCAGATCCGGGACGGGGAGCCGCCCGGCGTCGTACGCCGTGGGAAACCGGTGCCGGTGCTCGGTTCGCGTCTCCCGGCTGCGCAGGACGAGCCCCTGCGCGGTGATCGCGTCGAGGTGCGGGCCCGGCCTGCCGAGCAAGGAGACGTCGGCGTCCGACGCGGCGAACGCCCCGGCGAGGGTCGCGCCGACGGCACCCGGCCCGACGATGGTGATCCGATGTCTCATGGCAGCGAGCATGGGCTGCGGCTCCGCCCGCGACAATGTCGCTACCTATACTCACCGGCGCTGGTCAATGTAGGTTTCGACACCCCTCACCCCCCTGAAGGGCAGGAACCCGTATGACCACCATGCCCCTCGAACAGCTCGTCGAGGCCCTGCAGGACGGCATCGTCAGCGTGCTGTCACAGGGCGCCGAGCCCGAACCGCGGATCGACGGTGTCGAGTTGCTGGACTGTCCGGAGGTCGTGCGGGCGACCGCGCCGGGCCACTTGCTGCTCGGCGTCGGCGTGGACGTCGCGGACCTGGACGCGCTGGACGCCGCCCTTCGGACGGCGGCGGACAGCTCGTGCGCGCTCGCCGTCAAGTGCACCGTTCCCGCACGACCGGACCTGGTGGCCCGGATCCGCGACAGCGGGGTCCCCGTCCTGGCCGTCAATCCGCAGATGCCGTGGACGCGCGTCCAGCGCCTGGTCACCACCATCCTGGCCGCGTCGGCGGTGGATTCCGTACCCGGTGGTGGAACCACGGGCGGTGACTTGTTCTCCCTCGCCAACGCGGTCGCCGGCATCGTCGGTGGGGCTGTCGCGATCATGGACACACAGCAGGTGGTGGTCGCCTACTCGAACCTGCCCGACCAGCCCATCGACGAGACCCGGCGGCGCGGAATCCTGGGCAGGCGGGTGCCCGAGGACGCTCTCGCCGACCACCTGGACCGGGAGGTGTGGGTGAGCGACACGGTCGTACGCCAGCACCGGGCCGGGGATCTGCCGCGCACAGCCGTGGTCATCAGAGCGGGCGAGGACGTACTCGGTTCCCTCTGGGTCGCGTTTCCCGACGAGGCCGCGGCCGCCGACTGCGGGCCCACCCTGCAGGAGGCGGCCCGGGTGGCGGCACTGCACATGCTGGCCCTGCGCCGCCAGGTCGACGCGGAGCAGGAGAGCCGCGACCGCGCCCTGCGTTCCGCACTGGAGGGCCGGTCGGGGCAGAGTGACCTGCCCGGCGGCGTCCGCCTTCCGGCCGTGCTGGTGGGGCTGAGCGAGGCCGTAGTGGAGGGCGACGGGTCGTCGGACTCCGGGGTCGCGGCTCGGCGTCGCGCTGCTCTGCTGCGGCTGGTGGATCTGGCCGTTCTCGACGGCCGCTCGCTCGGCTACGAACCCGCGGCGGCCCTGATCGGCGACCGCGTCTACGTGCTGCTGCCGACGGCCGGTTCCGGACCCGTGTCCACCGGTGTCCTGCTGGACCACATCCTGGACCGGGCCCGGCACAGCCTGCACCGGTCGTTCGTCGCCGTCAACTCACCGACCGCGGGCGCACTTTCCACTCTGCTCCGGGCCCGCCGCGACATCGACGCCGCGCTGGACCACCTCCTGGAACAGCACGCGGACCGGGGCGCGTACCGCACCGAGGACCTGCGTCCGGCGCTGGTGCTGCGGCGGCTCGTGGGCGCCGTACGCGACGATGCCGACCTGCGCACCGGAATCGCGGAACGCCTGCGAGCACACGACGCCGACCACGCCACCGAGTACTCGGCCACACTCCTCGCGTATCTGCGGCACTTCGGCGATGTCGCCGCGGCCAGCGGCGAGTTGCACATCCACCAGAACACGCTGCGGCTGCGGCTGCGGCGGGCCGAACAGCTCTTCGAGGTGTCCCTCACCGATCCGACGCGGCGCCTCCTGCTGGCGCTGGAACTCACCGCCCTGGCACGACCGTAGTGTCGGATCGCACAGCGTAGGCCCGCTTTCCATGGCGGCCACGATATTGGCCCGCCGGGCGCTCGGGCCACATGCTCCTGCACACCGAGGCACGCCTCCTCGCAGCGGCGATGCCCATGGAGCAATCAAGGAGCACGGCAGTGACCGTTCTGGACGCCCCTACGAGCACCAAGAAGCCCGCGGGCATGAGTGATGCGGAGTGGCAGGCGCGGCTCGAGCTGGCCGCGTGCTATCGGATCTTCGACCATCTGGGCTGGGTCGAGATGATCTTCAACCACATCACCGTGCGGGTGCCCGGTGAGGAAGGGCATCTTCTGATCAACCCGTTCGGCCTGACGTACGACGAGGTCACCGCCTCGAACCTGGTGAAGATCGACCTCGACGGAAACATCCTGTCGGACTCCGACTGGCCCATCAACGAGGCGGGGCTGCTGATCCACTCGGTGGTCCACGCCAACCGGCCCGACGCGCACTGCGTGATGCACACCCACACCACCGCGGGCACCGGAGTCGCCTGCCTGCGCGGCGGACTGGACCCGGACAACTTCTACGCCGCCCAACTGCACGACATGGTCGCCTACCACGACTTCGAGGGCATCACCGTCGACCCCGAGGAGCAGCCACGGCTGGTGGCCAACCTCGGCGACCGCAACCTGATGATTCTGCGCAACCACGGCCTGCTGGCCTTGGGGGCGACCGTGCCCGCCGCGTTCGCCGCCCTGTGGACCCTGCAACGGGCCTGCGAGATCCAGCTCGCCGCCCAGTCGTCCGGGCAGCCGCTCATGCCGGTGACCCTGGAGGCCGCCGTGCGCTCGACCACGGAGTCCTTCCAGATGGGCGACCGCACCCAGGCCGGCAGGACGCTGTTCGACGCGCTGCGCCGCAGGATCGACCGGAGCGCCCCCGACTACGCCATCTGACACATCCCCGTCCCCACCCCCCGCCCCCCGTCCCCACCCTCTACTGCTCCCTCCCCGCTCCGGGTCAACGATGACCCGACGACGATCGGACTTGCCATGTCCCAACCCACACCGGCACCCGGCAGTCAGCACCGCACCGTCGCGCTCGCCGCCATGGCGGGCACCACCATCGAGTGGTACGACTTCTTCATCTACGCCCTGTCCACCGGTCTGGTCTTCAGCAGGGTGTTCTTCGACGGGCTCGGCAAGGACTCGCTGATCATCTCGTTCGCGACCATCGGGATCAGCTTCTTCTTCCGGCCGGTCGGCGCCGCGCTCGCCGGACACCTCGGTGACCGGCTGGGCCGCCGCGCCATGCTCATCGCGACCCTGCTGCTCATGGGCGTCGCCACCACCCTCATCGGCTTGGTGCCGACACAGGACGCCATCGGCACCGCCGCTCCCGTCATCCTCGTCCTGCTGCGGATCCTGCAGGGCCTGTCCGCCGGCGGCGAGTGGGGCGGCGCCGCACTGATCTCCGTGGAACACGCGCCCACGGACCAGCGCGGCAAATTCGGGGCCTACCCGCAACTCGGAGCACCGCTGGGCCTGCTCCTTGCCAACGGTGTCCTCGCCTTGATCACCGCCCTCACCACGGACGACCAGTTCCTCGCCTGGGGCTGGCGCATCCCCTTCCTGCTCAGCGTCGTCCTCGTCGCCGCCGGGTTCGTCATCCGCCGCAAGGTGGAAGAGAGCCCCGTCTACCAGGAGCTGAAGGAGTCGGGGAACCACGCACGCACCCCGCTCGCCACCCTGTTCAAGAACCACTGGCCGCTCGTCCTGGCGGGCGCGCTGCTCTTCGCCGCCAACAACGCCGTCGGCTACATGACCACCGGCGGCTACGTCCAGGCCTACTCGGTGAACCACCTCAAGATGGACCCGACGACGATCCTGATCTGTGTGATGGTCGCCGCCGTGGGCTGGCTGGCCAGCACCATGGCGGGCGGCCGGCTCTCCGACCGGTTCGGCCGCCTGCGCGTCTACCGCATCGGCTTCGTCATCCAACTCGCCTGGCTGTTCCCGTTCTTCGCACTGCTCAACACGGCGAACACCGGCCTCATCGTCCTTGCGCTCGTCCTCTACAGCATCGGCCTCGGACTCACCTACGGGCCGCAGGCCGCACTGTTCTCGGAGATGTACCCCACCGCCGTCCGGTACAGCGGCGCGGCACTGTCCTACGCCATCGGAGCCGTCCTCGGCGGCGCCTTCGCCCCCATGATCGCCGAGGCTCTGCAGTCCAGCACCGGCACCGTGTACTCCGTCGGCGTCTACCTCGCGGCAGTCACCGTGGTCGGACTCGTCGTCACCTTCTTCCTGAAAGAACGCAAGGGCGTCTCCCTCAGCGACGCGGCGGCCGACCAGCAGGACGACCGGGCGGCCGTGACCGCCTGAGAAACCGCTGACCGGCCCCAAGGACCCGAACCGAACACCGACGGCCGGCCACCACAGGCAGCACACGACTACCTCACCCAACATGTCCCCCCGGCCCACAGGGCCGGGGGGGACCGCCCTCCTGTCGC
The DNA here is from genome assembly GCF_042870385.1 of Streptomyces sp. NPDC006602. NCBI lineage: Bacteria > Bacillati > Actinomycetota > Actinomycetes > Kitasatosporales > Streptomycetaceae > Streptomyces > Streptomyces sp. NPDC006602. The sequence goes on from NZ_JBIAHG010000016.1 coordinate 138,621, forward strand.
ACCCCCACCGATCCCCCGATCCCCGTTCCCACCAAAGGAGTCACACGCATGAACGACCCGAAGGCCGACACGACCCGCCAGGCACCCTCCGAGGACCACCGCCACGGGGCACTCACGCGCCGACGCTTCTGGCAGCTCGGCGCCGCCGCCACGGCCACCGCCGGCGCGGCGTCGCTGTTACAGGGGCGCGCCGCCGAGGCCGCGGCCGCCGGGACCGCACAGGACTACTTCGACAAGGCTGCCGAACTGGCCGGTGACGACCCGGTACTCAAGAGCATCGTGAACGCGCTCACCGCCGGCTACACCCCGCCGCGCCCACCCGCCCCCGCGCCGCTGCGGATATTCGACAACGTGGCGGTGGTGAGCGTCGGCTTCGTCTCGGCGACGGCGATCCTCACGTCGCGCGGCATCATCCTCATCGACGCCCTCAACTCACCGGACGAGGTCGAGCAGTACATCGTCCCGGGACTGACCTCCCTCGGCGCCGACCCGTCGACGATCAAGTACGTCGTTGTCACCCACGCCCACGGTGACCACTTCGGCGGCGCGCAGCACCTCGCCGGCCAGTACGGGACCCGCGTCATGATGGCCCCGGCCGACTGGGACCTGCTCGCCACCACCGCCCCGGCCAACGCGCCCACCCGCGACCTGGACATCGCCGACGGCCAGAAGCTGACCCTGGGCGACACCACGGTGACCCTGCACCACACGCCGGGCCACACGCCCGGATCGGTCTCGCCGATCTACCCCGCACGGTGGCAGGGCCGCGAACACGCCGCGATGCTGTGGGGCGGCACCAACCCGCCCGCGGCCACGGCGGACAAGGAGACCTACCTCTCCTCGATCCTCACCTTCGCCTCCCGGATGCGGCGGGCAGGGGTCGTCGCCGAAGTGAGCAACCACGCGTTCGCCGACTACGGCCTGGAGCGCATGGACCAGCTGCGCAGCGCGTCCGACGGCGCCAAGAACCCGTTCCTCGTGGGCACTTCGGGGGCCCAGCGCTTCATGAAGGTCATGGAGAACATGCTGCGCGGCCGTATCGCCGCGGACCAGGAGGCGGCCACCGGTACGACGACAGCGGCCCCGGCCACGACGACCGCCCTTACCTCCGACGCCTGCTGCGGCCACTGACGCCGACGACCAGGGAGCCTGCCCGCCGGCCGCGCCTCTCCCGCCGGGCAGGCCCACCCAGGTCGCATCCTTCTGCAGCTTCGGCCTGACATCAGCCGCTGACCTTCCGGAGTGCACCGCGCCTCCCGCCGACTGATGGAGTCGGTGGCGGGCCACGGCCTTCGCTGCGTCGTCAGCCATCCCTCGGGCCGGACGGGGGCGCCGTCGTGGCGCGGAGGACGAGCTTCGTGGCCAGGCGGATGTCGTCGGTAGCGAGGGGTTGGCGCGCGATGAGGGACATCAGGGCTCGGGTACCCGCTCGGCCCATCTCGTGCAGGGGCTGCCGCACGGTGGTCAGCGGTGGTGCGCTGTGCGCGGCCTGCGGCAGGTCGTCGAAGCCGACGACCGACAGGTCGTCAGGTACGGACAGCCCGAGCGCTCGGGCGGCGTCGAGGGCGCCGAGGGCGATCGGGTCCGCGCCGGCGACGATGGCGGTGGGGCGCTGTGTGGTCAGCAGCCGCGTTGCCGCGTGTACGCCCCCTTGGTGGTTGAAGTTGGACGATGCCACCAGGGCGGGATCCGGTTGTATGCCGGCCAGGCGCAGTGCGTCGGTGTAGCCGCGGTGGCGCGCGTCGGTGCTCTCGTGGTCGTCCTCGCCTCGGATGTAGGCGATACGCCGGTGGCCGAGCTCGATCAGGTGGTGGGTGCCGGCCCGTACGCCGTCGTAGTTGTCGACCGTCACCCTGGGCAGGTCCAGGTCGAGGCGGCGCGGATCGATGACCACGACCGGGAGGCCGCCCGCGTGGATGGCCTGTTCCGTTTCCGGGGCGAGGACGGGAGCGATGAGCAGCAGCCCGTCGACGAGACCGCCCGCGAACAACGAGATGCGCTCGCGCTCGCGGGCGGCGTCGAGGGCGGCGTTCAAGAACAGTTCGCGTTCGTCGTCGGCGATTTCCTCAGCGATGCCACGCACGATTTCGAGGCTGTACTGCCCGGTGAGATCCAGGGTGAGAACGCCGATGAGACCGGTGCGGCCGCGCTTGCCGTTGCGGGCGCCGGGTGGGGTGTAGCCGAGTCGTCTCGCGACTTCCAGGACGCGCTGCCGAGTCGATTCCGACGCTCCAGGGCGTTCGTTGACGACATTGGAGACGGTCATGGCAGACACACCGGCCTCAGCGGCGACCTGCGCGATCGTGACTCTCGGGGTGGACATGACCCTCGTCCGGTTCGGACCTGTTCGGCGCCTGATTGTAGCGCCCGCACCGGTCGGCTCGGGGTCGACGACCGTCTTGCGTTTGTTGCCGGGTTGCCGGGTCATCCGAGCAAGGGAATCTTGACGGCGCCGAAGGCATGGGGCACAAGCTGCACGTGCAGCATGCCGTCCGCGATCCACGTTTCGCCGTACGGCTGGAGGCCTGCGGGGCACGCGTCTTGCGGGGTGCTGTCCAAGTCGAGCGTGTCGGCGGTGCATACGGTCGCCGCGGCGGTGCCGAGGGGTGCGTCGCGCAGGTCGGCCTCGCCGGCGAAGCCGCGGTCGGTGGCAAGGCTGGTGAGCGACAGCGGTGCCCGGCCATACCCACGAGTGGCCGTGGCACGCCCAATCGCCGGAATGGTGCGCGCGACCCGGCCTACGAGCGACGGCACCGGCCGCCGGACGGCCGGTGAGTCGGCGTCCTGGTGGGCCCGGCTCATTGCAGAGATGCGGCACTTGGCGGCCAGGACGACTGCCTTGCCATCTGTCGGCAGCACGGTCTGCGGAACGGTGGCGGTCTGGCCGATGGGGGCCATGCCGCGGCTCGGCGTGCCGTCCCGCGTCGGTGCCGACCACGGCCGCTGACGGAGAGTTGGCGGAGCGGGCGACGCCTGCACAGCCGAGTGCATGAGGTGCTCCTGGTCGCCGAAGGGACGCGGGCTGTCGAGAATTCTCGAAACTTTATAAAGCTCTGTAGTTGGATTGACAGAGGCACTTTAGAGGGGCCAGCGTGTCGCTGTCATGAGCTCGACACCTTCCGGAAGCGGAGTATTCGGCAGGGGCGGAGCGGCATCACCGCGACGGGGCTTGCTCCCGGCCGGTCGCGCTTCCGAGGGCACGGTGACTGGTTACAAACCCGTTCGTGTCGGCAACCCCGCCGTCGCCGGGTGGGGAAAGGAACGCGCTATGTCTGATGGACAAGCCTCGGCGCCGGTCGGTCGCCGGCGCTTCCTGACCGGATCGGCCGCGCTGGCCTCGGGCGCGGCGGTCGCGCCACTGCTCGCCGGCTGCAACGCGAGTGCGGGTGGCTCCGGCAGCGGCAAGACCACCCTCACCGTGATGTACAACAGCAACGAGCTGACCAAGAAGCACATCGCGGAGTTCGAACGCCTCCACCCCGACATCGGGATCCGGCTCATCGAACCGGGCGGCGACGACGCCAAGCTCAACGCCATGCTCGCGTCCGGCAAGCCGCCGGACCTCGTCCGCGGAGCGGCCACCGCCAGCGCCAACAACAACGCGCGGGGCCTGGCCACCAACCTGGACCCGTACCTGGCCAAGAGCTCCGCGCTGAAGAAGAGCGATCTGCTGCCGGTCAACGACAACTGGCGGTGGGACGGCCACCGGATCGGCGCCGGCCCGTACTACGGGATCACCAAGGACTGGAGCCAGGACGCCACGCTCTGGTACAACCGGGCGCTGTTCGAGCAGGCCAAGGTGGACGAACTGAGCACGACCGAGCCGGTCACCTACGACGAACTGCTCGACGTCGCCCGCAAGCTGGCCGTGAAGAAGGACGGCAAGACCGCCGTGTACGGCCTGGGCATCGAGTGGCAGTGGGGCCTGTCCGGACCGCTGTTCCAGATGGTCCTGTCCCAGGGCGGGCGCATCTACAACGACGACCTGACGCAGACCGACCTCACCACCCCCGAGGCCAAGCGGGCCCTGCAGTGGTTCGTCGACCTGGCGCAGTCCGGCGCGGTGCCGTCCTCGCTGAACCCCCTGCCCGACGAGGCGGACCTGTCCACCTTCATGGCCGGGCGGATGGCCGTCTCCCAGGACGGCTTCTGGTACGGCGGCAACTTCACCGAGGCGGGCGGCGACCTACAGGCGAACATCCGGATGGCTCCGGCACCGGTGATGGGCGGCAAGCGGGTCAGCCCGTGCTACGCCGGGCAGGGTGCCTGGATCCCGGCCCAGTCGAAGAACAAGGACGCGGCGTGGAAGCTCATGGAGTACTTCATGGCCGGGCCGCCGGCCGAGGAGCGGGCCAGGAGTGGCTGGGGCCTGCCCGCCCTGAGATCGCTGCTGCCGAAGCTGCCGCAGGAGCTTCCGTACCAGAAGGAGGCGTTCCGGACCTCCCAGGCCGAGCTGGCCCACCAGGTGCCGATGCCCGCCTCGCCGTACATCACCGCCGCCAACTGGATCTCCACGCTGAACCAGTACGTCGACCAGGCGGCGCGCAAGAAGATCACCGCCGACACCGCGGCCCGGAAGATCACGGACGACATCAACAAGCTGCTCAAGCAGGGCAAGGACCGGATCGGATAGGTGGCCGACGTGGTGGTCCAGGAGACAAAGGGAACGGCTCCAACGGCTCCGGCGCGGCCTCGCTCCTCCCGCCCGGTGCCACCGCGGCCACGCCGGCGGTGGTCGCGGTACTCCGGCCGCACCTTCTACCTGTTCGTCTCACCCTGGGTGCTCGGATTCCTGCTGCTCACCGTCGTTCCGCTCGGGTACGCCTTCGCGATGAGCCTGACCAACTTCGACGGCAGCTCGTCGCTGTGGCGGTGGGTCGGCCTGAGCAACTACCGGGAACTGCTGCACGACTCGGACGCCTGGGCCAGCCTGGTCCGCACGCTGGCCTACACGGCGATCGTCGTACCGCTCAGTGTGGCCCTCTCGCTGGGCCTGGCGGTGCTGCTGAACCGGCGGCTGCGAGCCGTCGGGTTGTTCCGGACCATCTTCTTCCTGCCCTCGGTGGTCCCGGTGGTGGCCACGGCGATCATGTGGAAGCTCGTCTTCAACCGCGACTCAGGGCTGCTCAACGCCGTCCTGGACCGGCTGGGGGTCGGCGCGGTCACCTGGCTGGTGGACCCGACCGCCTTCTACGCGCTGATCATCCTGACGCTGTGGGGACTGGGCACCGGGGTGGTGATCATGCTGGCCGCACTCCAGGGCGTACCGATCGAGCTGGAGGAGGCGGCGATCGTCGACGGGGCCGGCCGCTGGCGGGTGTTCTGGCACGTGACCGTGCCGATCATCTCACCGGTGATCTTCTTCCAGGTGGTCACCGGCGTGATCATGTCGTTCCAGGTGCTGGTGCAGCCGTTGCTGCTGGCGGAGACCAACAGCATCGGCGCCGCCGGCAATGTGCCGAGCAGCACCCACCTGTACATGGTGCAGGTGTACCAGGAGTACTTCGCCAACCAGCGGTTCGGATACGGCTCGGCGATGTTGTGGGTGTTCTTCGTGATCATTCTGGCCTTCACGCTGCTGGTGCAGCGCTCCAGCCGGTTCTGGGTGTACTACGAGGTGGATCGTGACGAGAGCGGCTGACCGGACCGCCGCCCGCCGCCTCGACGCGGGCAGAACCTACCTCCTGCTGATGGTGCTGGCCGTGCTCTTCGCCGGACCGTTCCTCTGGCTGGTGCTCGCCGCGCTGAAGGAGCAGTCCGAGTGGGTCGCGATCCCGGTCCACCTCCTGCCCGAGACGCCGCGGTGGGACAACTTCACCGACGCGCTCACCCAGATCAACTTCCTTGCCTACCTGGGAAATTCGCTGTTCCTGTCCGCCACCTACGCCGTCCTGGTCACCTTCTCCAGCGCCGCGGTCGGGTTCGGCTTCGCCCGGCTGAGGGGACCCGGCAAACGCCCCCTGTTCGTGGTGCTGCTCGCCACGATGATGCTGCCCAGCATCCTCACTCTGATCCCGACCTATGTGCTGTACTCGCGGCTGGGCCTGGTGGACACCTACTGGCCGTGGGTGCTGTGGGGCCTCGCCGCCTCGCCCTACCTGGTGTTCCTGTTCCGGCAGTTCTTCGCGGCGATACCGAAGGACCTCGAGGACGCCGCCATCATCGACGGCTGCGGGTACGGCCGTATCTTCTGGCGCATCTTTCTGCCCCTGTCCCGGCCGGTGCTGCTCACCTCGCTGCTGCTGTCGTTCACCTGGATGTGGGGCGACTATCTCGCGCCGTCCCTGCTGCTGGACATCGACCACACCACGCTCTCGGTGGCGATCACGCAGTCCTACCGCAACCCGCACGGGGACTACCTGCCGACCGTGCAAGCCGCGGCCGCAGTCCTCTACGTGGTCCCGGTCATGCTCATCTTCCTGTTCACCCAGCGGTACTTCGTGCGCAGCGTCGCGACCTCGGGCATGAAGGGGTGAGCCGGTCCGGCAAAAAAATTTCGCACAGCAAGCGCTTACGCCCCCGAGCCATGACGGCCCGGACGGACAACCCCCAAGGAAGGGAACCCGCAATGACCGACAACCACCGAACCGAGGCTCCAAGCTTACGGCGACGCAGCGTCCTGCTCGGCGCGGCCGCCGGCGCCGGTGCGCTCGCCCTGGGCGCGGGCCCGCTGGCCACCCCGGCGGAAGCGGCGAGCTTCATCAAGGGCGCGGATGTCAGCTGGCTGCCGCAGATGGAGGCGACCGGCTACTACTGGAACAACGCCGCCGGCGTGCGGCAGGACCTGTTCACCATCCTCAAGGGCTACGGCATCACCGCGATCCAGCTGCGGACCTGGGTCAACCCGTCCAGCGATCCGGCCAACGGGCACTGCAGCATCGAGGAGACCGCGCAGTTGGCGAAGCGGGCCAAGGACGCCGGTATGCAGGTCCTCATCGGCTTCCACTTCGGCGACACCTGGAACTCGGTCGGCGTGCAGAACCCGCCGGCGGCCTGGGCCGCCATGAACTACAGCCAGATGCTCGACGCCATGTACGACTACGTGTACCACTCGTGCAACATCATCAAGTACTACGGCGTGACGCCGGCCTGGGTGAAGATCGGCAACGAAACCAACTCCGGCATCTGCAAGCCGATCGGCAGCGTCACGCGCCCGGCTCAGATGACGGGCCTGCTGAACGCCGCGTACGACATGTCCAAGCAGGTCTTCCCCAACACCCCGGTGCTCGTGCACCTGGCCCAGCCGCAGAACCTGGCCAGCGTCCAGAACTTCCTCAACGCCTACCGGGACAACGGCGGGAAGTGGGACATCACCGGCCTGTCCTCCTACGCACAGGGCGGCAACGTGCCCACCGTGCTGGCCAACATGCAGACCATCCAGTCCAGTTACGGCAAGCCGATCATGCAGGTGGAGTACGGCGGGCCGGTGGGCAAGCCCACCCAGGTACGCGACTCGCTGAAGGCGTTCATCACCGGGCTGAAGAGCTTCGGCGGTCTGGGCACCTTCTTCTGGGAGCCCGAGGGCTACCCCTCGTTCAACGGCTACAACAGCTCGGCCTGGGACGAGAGCACCCGGCGGCCCACGGCGGCGATGGACGGTTTCCTCGGCGTGTGACCGTGTCGCGCGGGCGCGGCACCGACGCGCCCGCGCCCCTTCTTCCGAGCGAACAACAAGACCTGGAGTGAGTGATGAGACCTGTCAGGATCGTCGGACGTGCCCTGCTGATGTCGGTGGTCGCGGTGACCCCCTTCGCCGTCCCCGCCGGTTCGACGGCCGCGGGCAACGCGGCGGCGGCGAGCGTCTATTACGTCGCCCCGAACGGCAGCGACAGCGCCGCGGGGACGCAGGCCGCCCCCTGGGCGACGATCGCCCCTGCGCAGGCCGTCGCCCAGCCGGGCGACACGGTGTACTTACGGGGCGGCACCTACAGCTACACCCACGGGATCAAGAGCTGCGCGAGCCAGACCGACCGGGTCGACGCCATCACCCTGAGCAAGAGCGGCAGTTCGGGCAGTCCGATCCGGTACTGGGCCTACCCCGGGGAGAAGCCGGTCTTCAACTTCTCCGGCATGAAGGACGACTGCCGCATCAAGGGCTTCGACGTCACCGGCAGCTGGATCCACCTCAAGGGGCTGGAAGTCACCGGTGTCCCGCAGAACAACAAACTCAACCACGAGTCCTGGGGGATCTGGATCTCGGGGAGCAACAACACCTTCGAGCAAGTCAACACCCACCACCACATGGGACCCGGCCTGTTCATCCAGAACGGCAGCAACAACCTCGTCCTCAACACCGACTCGCACGACAACTACGACACCAACTCCTCCAACGGGGCCGGGGAGAACGCCGACGGATTCGGCGCGCACATCTCGGCGAACAATCCCGGGAACGTGTTCCGGGGCTGCCGCGCGTGGTGGAACGCCGACGACGGATTCGACCTCATCAGCGCCTACTCGTCCGTGACCATCGAGAACTCCTGGGCGTGGCGCAACGGGTACATGCCCGGATCGACCACCGCGGCAGGCAACGGAACCGGCTTCAAGGCGGGCGGCTACGGCGGTGACTACGACGCCGGCGCCGTCAAGCACACCGTCCGCACGTCGGTGGCCTTCCTCAACAGGGCGTCGGGGTTCTACGCCAACCACCACCCGGTCGCCAACGACTACTTCAACAACACCAGTTACGGAAACCACCCCGACTTCAACATGCTGGGAGTCGACTCGAGCGGCGCCGCCGTCGGCCGGGGCAATCTGCGCAACAACCTGGCCTACACCGGCACCCTGACGTCGAACATGACCGGCACGAGCGCCGCGAACAACTCGTGGAACCTGGGCATCACCCTGTCGGACGCACAGTTCCAGAGCGTCTCGACCTCCGGATGGGACGCGCCCCGCGGGGCCGACGGCAGTCTGCCCGTGCTGCCCAGCCTCCACCTCGCGGCGAACAGCGCCCTGATCGACAAGGGCGTCAATGTCGGCCTGCCGTACAAAGGGCAGGCCCCGGATCTCGGCGCCTTCGAAACCAACTGAGGACCAGCACCGGCACCGCGGACCTGCCGTAACGCCGCCACCCGCAGCTGACACCCGCCCCTGGCGATGGCGGACCGCTCACCGGCCCTGCTGGTCAGCCAGGGCCAGTGGGGCGATGCCCCACGGCTCGTCCCGGTCATGGAACGCGTCCGCGTCGGCCAGGCGCCGGACACCCGCCCAACGGATCAGCGACGCGGCGGGTTGCGGCGCGGCCTGATGGTGGCGTTGGGCAGGGTGGGCGCGGGAAGCCGGCCCCCGGGAAATCCCTCGATCGTGCCGAAGCGCTCGGAGGATGCCTCCCAGTCCTCGCGGGCCTTGACGATGTCCTCGTGAGTGCGGCCGACGAAGTTCCACCACATCACGATCTCCTCCTCGAACGGGGTGCCGCCGAGCAGAATCACCCGCGCCGGACCGTCCGACTCGTTCGTCAGCGTCAACGCGTCGGCACCCGGCGGGACATAGCCCAAATCCGCCCGGTGCAACAGGGCGTCGGCCACACGGACGTCCCCGCTGTCCACGAGAACGCCGTGCTCGAAGCCGGTGTCCACGGAAAGGGAGACGGTCATTCGCGGTTCGAGGATGATCTCGGCGCCGAGCAGCGGTGTGAACGTCCGCACCGGAGAGACCTCACCGGCGAGCGAGCCGAGAAAGACCCTGATCTCGGCCCCCTTCATGCGCACGGGCTCGGGCGCGTAGTGCTGGAAGTCCCGTTGCGCGTTGCGGTGCTCCTCCGGCAGCGCCACCCACAGCTGAACGCCGTGGACGACGGTCGTGCGCGGGGTGGAGACCTCCGAGTGGGCGATGCCGTACCCGCCCGTCATGAGGTTGATCTCCCCGGGGCGCACCAAGGCGTGGGTACCGAGCGTGTCGCGGTGCTCGACCTCCCCGCCGAACAGCCAGCTCACCGTCTGCAGCCCGGTGTGCGGGTGCGGGCCCAGCGCCATGCCGCCCCTGTCGGTGACCTCGTCGGGACCGTAGTGGTCGGCGAAGCACCAGGCTCCGATCAGCGGGCGGTCCCGCTGCGGCAGCGTCCGCCGCACCGTCATCGAACGCGGTCCGCCCAGGGGAACCTCCCGCGCGGGGAGCACGTCGACCCGTGGCACCCCGGTCGGCCGTACGCCGTCGACCGACGCCCCACATCTCATCACTGCCGGCTCGGCTTCGACATTGCTCACCGAGACCACCTCCCATGGAATCTAGTTGTTGCGTCAACTATGATGCCATGATCATAGAGTGAGGGCCACAACAAGTAGACAACGAGGAGACATGCGGATTTTCATCGACAAACAGAGCCCCAAGGCTTTCCACGCCCTGGTGCAGACGTCGGTAGCGGTGCGCGCGGTCGCCGCCGAGGCGGGTCTCGACCGCACCGTCGTGGAGCTGGTCAACCTCCGCGTGTCGCAGATCAACGGCTGCGCCGTCTGCCTCGACACCCACACCAAGGCGGCCGTACGCGCGGGTGAGTCGGCGCGGCGGCTCGGAGTGCTGGCCGCCTGGCGGGACACCGAGTTGTTCACCCCCACGGAGCGTGCGGCCCTCGCACTGGCCGAGGCCACGACCGACCCCACCGATGCCGTCGCACAGGAATCCGCCTACGACGCCGCTCGACAGGTCCTCACCGATGACCAGATCTCCGCCGCGATCTGGGTAGCGGTCACCATCAACGCGTTCAACCGGGTCTCGATCATGAGCAGGCATCCGGTACGGGCGAATCGAGGTGCTCCGGGCGAGGAGAGCGGTGTCACCGTGTCCGGTGGGTGATGTGGCCCCCGGTCATCGTGAGCCGGATCGGGGCGTCGGCGAGTTCGTCAGCGGCCGGCTCGGCGTCGGCAGCGACGAGATCGCCGCCTTCGGCGACATGCCCAACGACCTGCCCATGCTCACCGCTGTGGGTCACTCGTACGCCATGGCCAACGCCCATCCGGACGTCCTGCGGGCCACACGTCATCGCGCCCCCGCCAACGACGAGGACGGCGTCGCCCAGGTGGTGGAACGGTTCGTCGACACACTCGTACGCCGACCGTCCCGGCACATCCCCGTGCCGACCGTCCGGGACGGTGACGACGACCCCACCGACGCGCTCGCCTGACGCCCGCGCCCGCGGGGGCTTTTCCCACGTCCCACCGCGCCCATCGCGCGATGTCAGAGCCGTGGGCAAGAGGCCGGCCGCGCCACAGGCGACAGCGGTCATCGAGGCGAAGGGTGCCCTGCTGATTCCCGGCATGGTCGACACCCACCGCCACATGTGGCAGTCCACGCTGCGCGCGGCCTCGGCGTCAACTGGCCGCCAACGCCTTGTGTCACACGTCATCCAGACCCTGTGCTGCTGCGCAGCACAGGGTCTGGATTCGATTCCCGCACCGGCTGAAGCCGGACCGTTCGTGCGGTTCAGTGGGTGCCGATGGTGATGACCCCCACGGTCTTCGGAGTGGTGACGTTGTCGTAGACGACATCACCCGTGGATTTCCACCAGATCCTGATTCGGAAGCTGTCCGGGCCGTCGGTGGCGGTGACCCGGAAGCCGTAGCCACCGGTGCCGTCGACGGTGCCGGAGCCCTGGTACACGGCCTGGGAGCCGGTGACCACGAGCCAGTCGGACGCGGTGGAGCGGAACTTCAGCCGGGCCGGACCGAAGTCGAAGGTCGCCTTCCCGAGCGGGGCAGTCGCTCCTCTCGGGTACGCCGCGGAGAAGGAGAAGGCCGCCTGGCCGGCCACGTCCGGTTCGGCGGGGTAGGCGCCGGCCGGGGAGGTGATGACGCCGACGCCCAGCGCGGGCCCTGCGGCGCGGTCGTAGACGATCAGCTCGGGCAGGGTCCTGCTGTCCGAGGCCCCGTCGTCGTCGGTGACGGTGATCACCGGACGGCGGATGCCCGCCGTGGCGTAGGCGTGCTCGGCCCGGCAGCCGGTGGCGGTGACCGTGCCGGACTGCGGCCGGGTGCCGTCCTTCCAGTCGACCTCACAGGTGTGGGTGTCGTCGGTGCCCGGGTCTGTGAACGCGGCCGTGACGACTGCCTGTGTGCCGACCGGCGCCGCTGACTGCGGGCCGGTCGCCGAGGTGATGGCCGGCGCCGCGTTGGCGACCTCGACGGTCGCCGTGTCGCTGCTGCGGCCGCCGGTCAGTGTGACCTCGTAGGTGCCGTCGTCGGCACAGGTGATGGTGGTCTGGGCGGACCCCGGGTCGGCGACCGTGCAGGGCGCTCCCTTCTCCACCGCCCACTTCGGGCTGCCCGCCCCGGAGAGCGTGCCGTTGAGTCGGATCGCGTCGCCCTCGGTGCCGTCGGCGTCGGGCCCGGCGTGCACGACGGTGACCGGGTCGATGCTGGTGAGGGTGGGGACGACCTTCTTGATCAGGCCGTCGGAGTCGAACTCCAGCTTGTCGACGGTCGTTTCGCGGTGAGTGCCGTCACCGCCGGGAATTGCGAAGCGGTGGTAGGCGATGTACCAGTCATCGGTGTTCGGCACGTGGACGACCGAGTGGTGGCCGGGGCCCTTGATGCCGAGGGAGAGATCCTTCTCCAGGATCACGCCCCGTTTGGTCCAGGGGCCGGTGGGAGAGGAGCCGGTGGCGTAGGCGACGCGGTAGTTCTCGTCCCGGGTGTCGTTCTCCGACCACATGAAGTAGTAGGTGCCCTTGCGCTTGATGACGAAAGTGCCCTCGTTGTAGCCGCTGGGAGTGATGTCCTCGACCTTCGAGGTGTCGATGGAAGTCATGTCGTCGTTGAGCGGAGCCATGTAGGCGTGGCCGTTGCCCCAGTAGAGGTACGACTGTCCGTCGTCGTCGGTGAACACGGCCGGGTCGATCATCTGGCCGCTGTACTGGCCCGCCTTGAGCAGCGGCTTGCCCAGGGCGTCCTTGAACGGTCCGGTCGGCGAGTCGGAGACCGCGACGCCGATGTTCGCGTCGGCGCAGAAGTAGAAGTAGTACTTCCCGTCCTTCTCGGCGATCGTCGGTGCCCAGGCCCTGCTGTCCGCCCAGGAGACGTCCGGCCCGAGGTCAAGGATGACGCCGTGGTCCTGCCAGTGGACCAGGTCGGTGGAGGAGTACGCCTTGAACTGGGTGCCGCTCCAGCCCTCGAAGCCGTCGGTGGTCGGATACAGGTAGAAGGTGTCGCCGAAGCGCACGATGTTCGGGTCGGCGTTGAGCCCCGGCAGGACCGGGCTCTTCATGATGAGCGCGGCCACCGTCCAGGTGCGCTTCTTCCCGTCGGAGCCGGTCACCTCGTACGTCACCGGCTTCGTGAAGTCGTGGACGCTGCCGGAGGCGGGGCTGATCGCCGCGCCGTGGGCGAGGGTGAACTCCGGTGCCAGGGCGGTGAGATCGGTGCCTTCCTTCAGCGGCAGCGTGATCCTGCTGCTCCCGTTGTCGATGAGGGCGTCGACCTTCAGCGCCGGGTGCGTCGCCTTGGCGATGCCGGCGGTGTTGCCGCTGAGCTCCATGACGTCCGTGGCCGACAGGGCCCGGTCGTAGATGCGGAAGTCGTCGACCTCGCCGCCGAAGTACGGGTCGGCCGAGTACAGGGACCTGCCGATATAGCCGCTGTAGTCCTTGGCGGCGTCGTACAGCTCGGACGGCTTGGTGGTGACGCCGGTCGCCCGGGCCGCCTCGATGCCGTCGACGTAGAGGACCATCGTGCCGGTGGAGCCGTCGAGGGTCACGGTGACGTGCCGCCACTGGCCGGGGGTGAGCTGCGAGCCGGCCGTCAGTTTCGACTCAGCCGACCAACTCGCCTTCGTGATCGCCGAGTAGAGGCTGGAGCCGCCGTTGGAGGGGGTGGCGAAGATGTACCTGTCACTGTTGGGCCCGAGTCCGAACAGCCACTGGAAGTTGTCGCCGCCCTTCCACTTGGCGTACGTCGACACGGTCACGCTGTCGGCGTTCTTCAGCACACCGTTCGGGATCTTCACATACGGCGAGGTGGTGGAGTCGCCCGACATCTTGAACGAGCCGCCGTCCACGCCGGTGCCGAAGGCGGGCGTACGGACATAGGTGCCGTGGTAGCCGTGGCCGCTGGAGTCACGGGCGATGTTGCCGCCGGTCTCGTCGAAGCCGTAGTGCAGGACGAGGTCGGCGGGGACGTCCGGGCCGTCCGTCGAGACGGTGACCTCGGCGCGCACGGGGAGCACGGCGCCGTCGGGCAGGCTGCCGGTCACCGTGAAGGTGCCGGCCTGCGCGTACTGCGAGGCCGGGACGTCCTGCCAGGTCACGGCCACGGGTCGCTTGACGCCGTCGGCGTACTCGGCGATCACGGTGGCCGGCAGGACCGGGGCGTCGCCGACGCGGGTCTTCACCGAGACGTCCTCGACGCTCTCCACGAGCTGGTCGGGCTGGTAGGCGCGCAGCAGCCGGTCGTACTCGGCCTGGGTGACCGGGAGCACCGTGCCGTGGCGCGGCTTGGCCGGCAGGTCGTAGCCGGTGGACGGGGTCCAGGAGCCGGAAGCGAGGTCCGTCGTCTCGAACGGGAGGTAGCCACGGCCACCGAACTCGTCGAGGAAGGCGTACCACTTCTCCTCGGTGTTGGACTTGAACACCAGTGGGCCCTCGGCGGCGTTCATCGCGCCCTTGCCGATGCCCTCGGCGACCGCGGTCCAGGACAGGTTCAGGATCGAGTCGCTCTTCTCCTCGAAGATGAACTTGCTGTTCGGGGTGGAGGATGTGTTGTTCCGCTCGTCCTTCGACAGCCGGTAGTACGTCCCGTCGTGCTGGATCATGGTCGAGTCGATGACCGAGTAGCCGCGGTCGATCCAGACCTTGGGCTCGCTGAAGGTGTAGAAGTCGCGGGTGGTCGCGTACATCATGCGGTTGTAGGTGTCGCCGGAGTGCGCCTCGTTGTCGTACAGCTTCGACGCCCAGAAGACCACGTACTGGCCGAGCTTCGCGTCGTAGAACGCCTCCGGCGCCCAGGTGTTGCCCGCGCTGTCGGGCGAGACCTTGACCAGCCGCTGGTTCGTCCAGTGGACGAGGTCGGTGGACTCCCAGACCATGATGGACTTGCTGCCGGTGCGCTGGGAGGCGTCCCAGTCGCCGTTGCCGTAGATCCTGAGGTCGGTGGCTATCTGGTAGAACTTGTCGCCCTCGGGCGAGCGGATGATGAACGGGTCACGCAGGCCCTTCTCACCGAGCGTGGAGGTCAGGACCGGCTTGCCGTCGTTCAACTCCCTCCACTTCAGCGGGTCGTTGCCCTTGCTGAGGGCGGAGTAGAGCTGCTCGCCGTCCGCGGTGCCCTCGCCGGTGAAGTAGCTGAACATATAGCCCTTGAGGGCTTCCTTGACGGGGAGTTCGGGGACCTTGGCAGTGAAGGCGCGGGGCGTACTCGCCTCGCCCTTGGTGACGGTCGCGGTCAGCTCGACCGTGGTGGCGCCGGCGCCGTGCGCGGGGCGGTGGACCACGCCGTCGGCGGAGACGACGTCCGGCTTCGCGGAGGACCAGGTGACGGCGGTGCCGTAGGAACCGGTCGCCGGGAGGGTCAGGTTGCCGCGGACGTCGTCGAGGTTGTGGACGGCGAGCGCCTCGGCGGCCTGTCGGGTGGCCGTCGCGTCGTCGAAGGCGGGCAGGACCGTGACGTCGAAGGTCCGGGTGTCGCTCACGGTGCCCTTCTTGAGGGTCGCCGTGAGCGTGGCGTGGCCGTCCGGTTCGCCGGCGGCGGGGCGGGTGACGGCGCCGGCCGCGGAGACGACGGCCGGGTTGTCGCTCGCCCAGCTGATCGTGGATCCGCCGGCCGTGCCGGTCCTCGGCAGAGCCAGGTCGGCCGTCACGGCGCTGGTGTCGCCGAGGCTCAACGCGGCCTTGTCGTCAGCGACGCCCTGGGTGGCGACGGGGAGGGCGAGTTGTTCGACCTCGGAGCCGTCGAGCGCCCGGTCGTACACCCGGAAGTCGCGGATCCTGCCCTTGAGGAGATTGTCGCCGGAGTACACGGACTTGCCGATGTAGTTGGCGGTGGTGGTGCCGGAACCGATGGCACCGGGAGTGATGGTGACCGACGTGTTGCGGCCGACCTCGACGCCGTCCTCGTACAGCACACCCGTGCTGCCGGTCTGGGTGTAGGTGATGTGCTTCCACACCGCGCGCGTCAGGTTGTGCCCGTCGGTGGGCTTGGTGGTCTGCTCCGTCGACCAGTTGCCCGTCGCGACGGAGGTCCGCAGGCCGTTGCCCGTGGTGAACAGGTAGCCGTTCCCGCTGCTGCCGCTGGAGTTGCCGAAGCCGTAGACGAAGTACGGCGTCTTCTGGGCGGAGTCGATCAGCACGTCGGTCGAGACGGTGATCGCGTTCATTCCCTTCATGACGTCGTTCGGGGCCTTGACGTAGGTGTCGGAGCCGTTGAAGGCGAGCCCCTGGCCGGTGCCGGACCAGTCGGCGGTGCCGCTCACCGTGCCGTCGCGGCCGTTGCCGGAAGCGTCGGTGACGGTGTTGCCGGAGTCCGCGTCGAGTTTGTACCAGAGGGCCAGCCCGTCGGTGATGTCCGCGGTCTGCGCCGGTACGGCCGCCTGTGCGGGGACGACGGGCGCGGTGAGGCCCAGGAACAGCGACGCGGTGGTCAGACCGGCGATGCGGCCCGCCCAGCGTCTCGCGCGGCTGCGCGGACCTGCGGTGTACGTCATGTGGGGTTTCCCTGCTGAGGCATGGCCGACGGCGGACGGGGGGTGAAGGCAAGGGCGATCGGGCAGGCGACGCGGGAGCCTCGGCCGTGGGCACCGGGTCGTTTCGGCTGTGTGACGTCGTGTTGCGAGAGTGTCAATCGGGGCGTGGGGCAACGTCAAGAGTTTCGAACGAAGTTCGACAGGCCGAACGAACGGTCCGCGTCCTCTCAACGGCCGCCGTCCGGCCCCGGGTTGGGGAGGGGGAGCTCAGCGGTTGCTCCCCTCCCCCGTGCCGGCCTCAGCTTCGTACGAGTTCGCCGCCGTCGACGACCCGTGCCACGCCGTGCAGGGTCACGACGCCGTGCGTGTCGAACGCCCCCGCAGCCGCGGGATTCCAGGTCACCGGAAGGTCCGTCCTGCCGCCGTGCCGACCGACACCGACGACGGTGGCCGCAAGCTCGGGCTTCCCGGCAGTTCGTGAGTTGCGCAGGTTCAGCGAACCGCGCCGGCCGCCGCCGACATCGTGGTGTCCGGGCAGACCATGTACCGTCCGGTCCTCCGGGCACACCATGTACGGACCGGTCCTCCGGGCACACCATGTACGGACCGTCCGCGGCGCCGGCAGCGGGGCGGACCGCCAATGCGATCAAGGCCCGGCGCGGGCCGAAGCTTCGGCAGGACCGCGCCGGGCCACAGGCGGCCCGCCCTCTATGGGGAGCGCCGCCATCCTTCCAAAACGTCCGGCCCGCACCGCGACCAGAACCGCGAACAGGGGCTGCACCAGGGATCCTCGCCCCCAGAGCCCACTGCCGAAAAGCCGGTTCAGGGGCGCTGCGCCGGTACGCTCTGATGCACCAGATGCGCATCCGTCTCCGCCACCGGCAGCACGATCTCATCGATGCGCGCCATGAGATCCACGTCCAGCCTCACACCGGCCGCCTTCGCGTTCTCCGCCACCTGCTCCGGCCGGGAGGCGCCGACGATCGCGGCAGACACGTTGCTGTTCTGCAGCACCCACGCGACCGCCAGCTGAGCCAAGGTCAGGCCGGCCTCGTCGGCCAGCGGCTTCAACCGCTGCACCGCCTGGAGCACCTCGTCGCGCAGGAAGCGGCTGATCATCGCCGAGCCCTTGTCGTCGGTCGCCCGTGACCCGGACGGCGGCTGCTGCCCAGGAAGGTACTTGCCGGTCAGCACACCCTGGGCGATCGGTGACCACACGATCTGTCCGATGCCCAGCTCCTCGCTGGTCGGTACGACCTCACCCTCGATCACCCGCCACAGCATCGAGTACTGGGGCTGACTCGACACCAGCGGGATCCGCAGCTCCCGCGCCAGAGCGTGCGCCCACCGTATCTGATCGGCCGTCCACTCGGAGACACCGATGTACAGGGCCTTACCGGAGTGGACCACGTCGGCGAACGCCTCCATGGTCTCCTCCAGCGGCGTGAACCGGTCGAACCGGTGCGCCTGGTAGAGGTCCACGTACGAGGTCTCGAGCCTGCGCAGGGAGTTGTCGATCGACTCCATGATGTGCTTGCGCGACAGCCCGCGGTCGTTCTTGCCGGGGCCGGTGGGCCAGTACACCTTGGTGAAGATCTCGATGCTCTCGCGACGCTCGCCCTTCAGCGCACGCCCGAGCACCGACTCGGCGCGTGTCTCGGCATAGACGTCAGCGGTGTCGAACGTCGTGATGCCCGCGTCGAGAGCGGCGCGCACACAGGCGACGGCGGCGTCCTCCTCGACCTGCGAGCCGTGGGTGAGCCAGTTGCCGTAGGCGATCTCACTGATGACCATGCCGCTGTTGCCAAGATGCCGGTATTCCATCGTTGAACCTCTCATCGCGTAGGTGTGCCCATGATCCCCCTTGGGCCGGTCGCTGATGCGACCGGCCCAAGGGGGATCATCCACTGAGGGCAAGCCGGGCGCGAGAGCGGCTTGCACCTCGGGCGCTCGATGAGTTCCCCGATCCGGGCGGTCCTCCCCCGAGTCGTCGAGCAGAGCCGGCGCCGAACGGTCCGCCCGCGGCATCCAGCACCGGCCGCGACCGCCGCCTACCGGGCGGCGCAGGCCCGGACGAACGCGTCGGCCAGTTCGGCGGGGCGGGTGAAGAGGGCCTCGTGGCTGCCCGGCGTCTCGATGACCAGCGGGTTCTTGAGTCGTGGCAGGAAGCGGTCGGCCCAGGCCCACTCGCCGGGAAGGGCGAGGTCTTCCGTGCACAGGATGTAGGCGGTGGGGATGTCGAGTGCGGCGAACGCCGTCGTGTCCGGCTTCTCGGTGAAGGTGCCCAGGGGCTGCGGGACGAGCAGGGAGTGGATCAGGCGCTGCGTCTCCTCACTGGCGTCCTGCATGAACGCCTGCTGGAAGACCTCGAAGGGGAATGTCACCGTGTCGTTGCCGGAGGCCGCCGCCACGGCGTGGAACATCTCGCCGTAGTGCGGTGGGCACGCGTCGATGAGCGACTCGCCGTCGTTCGGGACGAACGCGTTCCAGAAGACCAGGCGCCGAATCCGGGCCGCGAGCTTCGGCGCCGCGCCCGTCAGGACGTAGCCGCCCCAGCTGTGGCCGAGCAGGGTGATGTCGGTCAGCCCGGCATTCTCGACGTAGTCCACGAGGCTGTTCACACAGTCGGTGAGGGTCACGCCGCGCGGGTCGTCATCGGCGCCCAGCCCGGCCAGGGTGGGGGTGTGCACCTGGTGCCCGGCGGCTCTCAGCTCGGCCGCGACCGGGCGCCAGGCCCATCCGCCGTGACAGGCCCCGGTCACCAGGACGAAGGTCTCGCTCATGTCGATCTCCTTTGATCGATCAGCCACATCAGGCTCACAGCCAGCGTGGAATTTCAGGGAGTTCACCGGTGATGTGCAGTGCGTCGGTACCGCTGCGGCCGGTGAGCCAGGCGGCCAGGGCGTACGGCGGTCCGGTGACCGTGACGCCGGGGGCGGGTGTGCCCAGGACCACGGGGTCGTGGCCGTCCGCCGACAGTTCGGCGCCGATACCCGGGGCCAGACGGGCCGACATCCACCCGGCCACCTCCCGTACGAGGGCCCAGGCGAAGTCGGGCGGCAGCGCGTCCATGCCGACGCCCACGCGCAGATCCACCAGGTGGATCCACACCTCACGAGCCCGCAGCCACGGCACTTCCGACGCCGGGATCTCGCGGCCCTGCGCGCTGACGACGGTGGCCGACCAGGCGTCGGGCGAGAGCGCCTCGGCAGCTTTCCGGAAGCCTTCGGCGGACTCTCGTACGTCGGCCTGCTGTTCGGCCAGCGGCCGTCCGGCGCCCGCCTCGATGTCCGTGACGCGCTGGTCCGGCGAGTCGTACATGGGCGTACGGATCCCCGTCCTGGCCCAGGTCAGCAGGTTGACCAGGGCGTCGGCATTGCGGGCGAGGTGGGTGAGCAGGTGGCCGCGGGTCCAGCCGGCCAGGGCGGACGGCTCGGTCACCGCATCGGCGGGCAGCGCGTCGACCGCCTCCTGCAGCGCGAGCTGCCCCTCCCCCACCCAGTCCAGCGGTGTCACTGCTTGTCCTCGACGATGGTGTTCACGCACTCCCCAACTCCCTCGACGACGGTCCGTACGACCTGCCCGGGCTTCAGGAACACCTTGGGATCGCGGGCCGCGCCCACCCCGCCCGGTGTACCGGTGAGAACGAGGTCACCGGGCTCCAGCGTCGTGAACGTGCTGAGGTACACGGCGATGTCCGCCGGGGTGAAGAGCAGGTCGGACGTGCGCGAGCGCTGCATGACCTCGCCGTCCACCTCGAGGCGGATCTCCAGATCGGCCGCGTCGTCGATCTCGTCGCCCGTGACCAGCCAGGGCCCGGCCGGGGTGCTGGCCTCCCACGCCTTGCCCTGAAGCCACTGCGGGGTACGCCACTGCCAGTCCCGCATGGAGATGTCGTTGACGACCGTGTAGCCGGCGATCGCGGCCGCCGCCTCCTCCTTGGTGGCCCGGCGGCGCAGCCGGGAGCCGATGACGAAGCCGAGTTCGGCCTCCCAGTCCAGTTCCTCCGTCTCGCCCGGATGGACGATGTCGTCGCGGGCGCCGAGCAGGACGTTGGCGAACTTGCCGAAGAGAGCGGGGTACGACGGCATCTCGCGGCCCATCTCCGCGATGTGCGCACGGTAGTTGTGGCCCACGCAGAAGATCTTGGCCGGGGTCGTGACGACGGGGGCCAGGTCGAGGGCCGCCACGTCGTGCGTCGGACCGTCGGCGGCGGCCGCGTACGTACGCCAGTCGGGGCGGCGCAGCAGGGCGGCGACGTCGGTGGCGCCGGTCTCCACGGCACGGTCGCCGTCGAGGCGGACGGCCGCCGTGCCGTCGGCGGTGCGGATGGTGGCGAGCTTCATGCGCGGGTACTCCCGGTCGTTTCGGTGCGAGCGAGTGTTTCGGTGGCGGTGAGTGTGTCGGCGGGGGCGAGTGTTTCGGTGCGGGCGAGGTCGAGCGCCTCGTAGACGGGGGCGTCGTTGAAGGTGAACAGGTCGAGCCGGGTGTCCGCGGCGATCGTGAGGGCGCACCAGGAGGGAACCGCGATCAGGTCGCCGTCGGCCACCTCGATCACGCGGTCGTCGAGGGTGACCGTGCCGCTGCCGCGGAAGACCTGCCAGACCGAGGAGCCCACAGTGCGGCGGGTGGCGGTGGTGGCGCCCGGGCGCAGGCGGTGCATCTCGGTGCGCATGCTGGTGAGGGCGTCGCGCCCGGTGGCGGGGTTGGTGAAGCGGATCCCGGCGTGGCCGGGTTCGATGACGCCGGGGTGTCCCTCGTCCTCCAGCTCCAGCTGGGCGGTGAGGGCGTCGTCGGTGTCGGCCCATCGGTAGGCCATGAGGGGGGAGTTGGGGGTGGCCGGGACCGCGATCGGCCGCAGGCCCGGGTGACCCCACAGCCGCTCGTTCCGCGATCGGGACGGGGTCGACCGGTCCGACACGCCGTTCTCGCCGAACTCGAAGAAACCGGCGTCGAGGCGGTGCACGAGCGGGATGTCGAGACCGTCCAGCCAGACCATGGGCTCGTCGCCGACGTGGTGGTGGCCGTGCCAGTGCATCGACGGGGTGAGCAGCAGGTCGCCGGGGCGCATCTCGACCGCGTCGCCGTTGACGACCGTCCACACTCCCTCGCCCTCCAGGATGAACCGGAAGGCACCCTGCGCGTGGCGGTGCGCGGGCGCCACCTCGCGCGGGCCCAGGTACTGGACCGCCGCCCACAGATTGGGAGTCGCGTACGGGCGGCCGGGCAGGCCGGGGTTGGCGAGCGCGATGGCCCGCCGCTCACCGCCGCGCCCGACCGGCACCAGGTCACCGGCCCGGCGGGCGAGCGGCAGCAGCGTGTCCCACGGCCAGACGTGCGGGACGGCCGCCGGCTGCGGGGTGAGCGGCATGAGGTCGCCGATCTCTGTCCACAGGGGGATGAGCCCGGCCGCGGTGAACCCGTCGTACAGCTTGCGGAGTTCGGGGTCCGTCTCCTCCGGGGCTATGACGGGTGTGGTACCGCCGGTGTCACTGGTCATCGGGGGTTCCTTCGGCGTCGAGCCGGCGCGTGATGTCGGCGCGCAGGGCTTTCTTGTCGATCTTTCCGACCTTGGTGGCGGCGAGTTCGGGGACGGTCACCAGCCGGTCCGGGAACTTGAAGGGGGCGACACCGGCGCGCTCCATGACCTGGTGGACGTCGTCGAGGGCCACCGTGTGGCCGGGTTCCGGTACGACGTAGAGGCAGACCCGCTCGCCGAGCCGGGCGTCGGGCATCGCCACGGCGGCGGCGCGCGCGACCCCCGGGGTCTGGTAGGCAAAGTTCTCGATCTCCTCCGCGGAGATGTTCTCCCCGCCCCGGATGATCATGTCCTTGTCGCGGCCCTCGACGATGAGATTGCCGTCGGGCAGCAGCCTCACGATGTCGCCGGTGCGGTACCAGCCGTCCTCGGTGAACGCGCGGGCGTTCTGCTCCTCGGCGCGGTAGTAGCCGCGCGGTGTGTAGGGACCGCGGGTGAGCAGCACACCGGGTGTGCCGTCGGGGACCGGATCGCCCAGCTCGTCGACGACGAGGAGTTCGTCGTCCTCGCACATGGGGCGCCCCTGTGTCGTACAGATGACGTCCTCGGGGTCGTTCAGGCGCGTGTAGTTGAGCAGCCCCTCGGCCATGCCGAACACCTGCTGGAGCGTGCAGCCCAATTCGGGGCGCACGCGGCGGGCGACGTGGTCGGCCAGCCGGGAGCCGCCGACCTGGAGGACGCGCAGGGAGCCGAGGTCGGTC
The DNA here is from genome assembly GCF_042870385.1 of Streptomyces sp. NPDC006602. Taxonomy (NCBI): domain Bacteria; kingdom Bacillati; phylum Actinomycetota; class Actinomycetes; order Kitasatosporales; family Streptomycetaceae; genus Streptomyces; species Streptomyces sp. NPDC006602. The sequence goes on from NZ_JBIAHG010000016.1 coordinate 161,466, forward strand.
CCCGGGTGCTCCCGGTGGTGGTCGAGCCAGCGCTGGGCGATGGCCGGGACCAGGGCGCTCGCGGTGACGCCCTCGCGCTCGACGACCGGGAACGCCTTCTTTGGGTTGGGGGAGCCGAGGACCACCCGGCCGCCGTTCAGCAGCGTGCCCAGCAGGCCCGGGCAGGCGAGCGGGAAGTTGTGCCCCAGGGGAAGGGCGGCGAAGTAGACCGTGTCGGGGCCGAATGCGCAGACCTCGGCGCTGCGGCGGGCGTTGTAGACGTAGTCGTCGTGCGTACGGGCAATGAGCTTCGGCAGTCCGGTGGTGCCGCCGGAGAGCAGGAAGACGGCGATCGAGCGGCTGTCGGGCCGGTAGGCGTCGACGGCGGCCCGGTCCGTCCCAGTGCCGGGTGCGGCACACAACTCCCGCAGGTCCACGGCTTCGTCGCCGACCTTGTCGCCAAGGACCAGAATGTGCCGGAGAGTTGGTGAGTCCTCGGCGATCTCGAACGCCATCGTCTGGTGGTCGTGGTCCTTGAGGACGTCGGGGACGGCCACGGCGACCGCCTCGCTGTGCTCGACCAGGTAACCGACCTCGTGTCTGCGGTGTCCGGGCAGCGCCATCACCGGGATGACGCCGAGGCGCAGACAGGCGTACGTGAGGATCACGAACTCGGCGGTGTTGGGCAGTTGCACCACGAGCCGGTCGTCCGGGCGGAGCCCGAGCGCGGCGAGGCGCAGTGCGGTGGCGTCGGCGTGCTCGGCGAGTTGACGGTACGTCAGCCGCCGGTCGCCGTCGACGAGCGCGACCGCGTCGGGAGCGGCGTCGGCGGCGGCGTGCAGCCGGTCGCCGATCGCGTGGCCCTCCCAGTAGCCCTTGTCGGCGTAGCGCCTGGCGTACTCCGCGGGCCAGGGCACAGCGCCTTCGCTGCTCGGCCTGGGCATGGTCGTTCTCCTTAGCGGTGCTGTGCGGGTGGAGCGGTGGGGACGATCACGGCGTCCAGTGCGATCAGTCCGTCGGCGGTGAGGCGCAGCGGGTTGATCTCCATCTCGGCGGTGTCCGGGCTCGCCGCCAGGGCGGCGGCGAGCGCGGCGGCGACCCGCCCGAACTCGGCGCGGTCCAGTACCGGCCCGCCGCGCCAGCCGTCGAGCAGGGCGCGGGCCGCCAGGTCGCCGGGCATCCCGGCGGCCTCGGCGACGGACAGCGGGGCGAGCCGGATCGCCACGTCGGCGAGCGCTTCGGCGGCCGTGCCGCCCAGCCCCGCGAGGACGACCGGCCCGAACACGGGGTCCCGCCGCACGCCGAGCACCAGGTCGACGCCTGCCGGGGCCATCGCCTCCACCAGGTAGCGGTGGCCGGTGCCGATGGCGTCCAGTGCCGCGTCGAGTTCTTCGGGGGTGCGCACTCCGAGGTGGACCCCGCCGATCTCCGTCTTGTGCAGGATCGCCGCGTCGAGCACCTTGACCGCGACGGGCCCGCCCAGCAGGTGCAGGGCGTAGTGGGCGTCGGCCCGGGAGTCGCAGGCGACGCGGTCCGGGGTGCGGATGCCCAGCCCTCCGAGGAAGGTCTTGGCGGCGTCCTCGTCCAGCGCGCCGGACGGCACGGATGCGACCGTCTCGGGCACAGCCGGCACAGAGGACACAGACGGCACAGACGGCACAGGCGCGTCGTCCCGCACGGCCCGCTGTCGCGCATGGGTCACCAGCGCCCGTACGGCACCGGCGGCCGAAGCCGGTCCGGTCAGCGCCGGAATCCCCGCCTTGTGCAGCCGCGCCCGCTGTTCGGCGACGTCCTCGGGCAGGCCGCCGACGACCACGACGGCCGGGGAGTCCGCTCCGAGTCCGGCGGCCTGCGCGGCCGAGGCGAGGTCGACGCTGTCGGGCTCGGTGAGGGCGTAGACGGCGAGCAGGTCCACCGCCTCGTCCGCGGCCGTGGCGGCGAGTACGCGGGCGAAGGTCTCGGCGGGCCGGCCGGTGTCGACCGGATTGCGCTGGTAGGTGAGTGGGGGCAGGAGCTCCCTGAGCGTGGCCTGGGTGGTCTCGGTCAGCTCCGGCATGCGGATGCCGTCGGACCCCGCCCGGTCCGCGAGCAGCAGTCCCGGCCCGGCCTGGGCGGTCACGATGCCGAGGCCCGGGTCCGGGTGGGGGCGCAGCTGGATGCGGGAGAGCGCGGTGAGCGCGTCCACCATCTCCCGTTCGTCGTCCACGACCACCGTTCCGGCCTGCCGCAGCGCGGCCCGCGTCGTGCGCCAGGATGTGGCGAGCGCCCCGGTGTGCGAGCGGGCGAAGTCACCGACGTCGCTGCGCCCGACGACCAGAGCGACGACCGGCTTGACGGCGGCCAGCAGGCGTACGGCGTTCACCAGCCGTGGCCCGTCCGGAACCGTCTCCAGATGCAGGGCCACGGCCGTCGTACGACCGTCCTCCACGAGGTGTTCCAGGACGTCCGCGGCGGTGACGTCGAGGCCTGCCCCGATGCCTACGCCGAGGCTGATGCCGTTACCGGCGGCGACCAGGTCGAAGGAGAGCGCGTGGTTGACGCCGCCGCTGGCCGCGACCACCGCGATGTCCCCGGCCGGCAGCTGCCCGGCCGCGGGCACGAAGCTGGCCGTGAGTCCGAGGTGAGGGGCGAAGAAGCCGGAGGTGTTGGGGCCGAGGATGCGGATCCCAGCGTCCCGGGCCACGCGGCGGACTGCGTCCGCGTGTTCCTCGCCCTCCGGGCCCGCCTCGCCGAAACCGCCGGCGCACACCAGCGCGGCACGGCAGCCGGCGGCGGCCGCTTCGGCGAGCGCGTGCGCACTGCCGGCCGCGGGCACGCACAGGACGGCCAGGTCGAGTCGTCCGGCGGTGTGCGCGACCGCTTCGGCGACCGAGGCGTACACGCCCTCGTCCGGCTCGGGGCGGCGCGCGTTGACCAGGGCACGCGCTCCGGGGAAGGCGGCCAGGGACCGGGCCATGGCGGCGCCCAGCTTTCCGCTCTGCCGCGAGGCGCCGATCACGACCACGCCCTCGGGCGCGAACATCGGCGTCAGTTTCATGGTCATGCCTGCTCCCGCCCTACCAGATCGGCGCGCCCCACCAGATCGGCGCGCCCGGACAGCAGCAGCGTCTCGGCCCGGTCGTCGTCCATCCCGTCCTCCACGATCAGCACGGCTACGCCGTGCACCAGCCGGGCCTGCTCCGCGAGCAGCGACCGGGTGAACGGGGTTCCGCCCTGTACGGCGATCAGGTCCGGCGGTGCGACACTGCTCAGGGCGTCGGCCAACTGGTCGTAGACCTCAGGTAGTTGAGCCTCGCCGTCAGGTGCGGTGAGCCACAGGCACCCTTCGGTGCGCAGTGCCGCGAGCTCCGCCGCGGTCAGTCGCCGTCCGTCGAACTCCCTGAACGGCGTGTCCAGGGGATCGAGACCCTCGTGCGCCGCCCGCCAGTCCCGTACGACCTGTTCGACGAAGTCCGGGTCGCGGCGCGCGATGCGTTCCTTGCCGATGCTGCGGGAGATGAAGTGGAAGGCGAACCGCGTCGGCTCGAACGCGTCGTGGTAGCGCCCGAAGTGCTCCCACCAGGACAGGCTCGGCCGGGCGGAGCCCTGGATCTTCTCCACCGAGGGCCGCCGCGCCGCCTCGTACGCCTCCAGGGCGCTGGGCAGATCGTCGCGGTGGGCGAGGACGCTGTCGGCGAGGGCGACGGCGTCCTCCATGGCCATCTTGGTTCCGGAGCCGACGGAGAAGTGCGCGGTGTGCGCCGCGTCGCCGAGGAGGACGACGTTGCCACTGTGCCAGCGGCGGGTGCGCAGGGTGCGGAAGTTGCCCCAGCGGGAGTTGTTGACCAGCAGTTCGTGGCCGTCGATCTGTTCGGCGAAGAGCTTCTCCAGGTACTGCTTGCTCTTGTCGTCGCTCGGGCCCGGCGGCTGCGCGGTGTCGAACTCGTCGAGCCCGGCCCGCCGCCAGGACTCCTCGTCCGTCTCCACGATGAAGGTGCTGACGCCGTCGCCGATCGGGTAGCCGTGCACGGCGAAGGTGCCGTGCGGGCCCCTCTCGTGGACGAAGGTCAGGCCGTCGAAGAGGTAGCCGGTGCCGAACCAGATGAACTTCGCGGTCGCGACCTCCACCTCCGGCACGAGCACGTCGGCGAGCCGGTCACGGAAGCGGGAGTTCGCCCCGTCGGCGGCCACGATCAGGTCGTAGTCGGCCAGCTGCGCCGGATCCGCGGGGACCTCGTGGCTGAAGCGGAGCTCGACGCCGACCTCCTCGGCGCGTCGGCGCAGCAGCTGGAGGAGGGTCTTGCGGGTGATGGCGGCCATGCCGTTGCCGCCGCACCGGATCCGCTGTCCCTTCAGCCGCACCTCGATGTCGTCCCAGTGCCGGCCGTCCTCGGCGAGAGCCGTGCGCAGCACCGGATCCGCCGCGTGGATGGCGGCCAGGGTCGCGTCCGAGAACACCACGCCGAAGCCGAAGGTGTCCTCCGCGCGGTTCCGCTCGAAGACGGTCACTTCGACCGACGGATCGGCCTGCTTGATGAGTGCGGCGAAGAACAGCCCGCCGGGGCCGCCTCCCACGCAAGCGATCCGAGAAACCATGGCTCCTGCCTCCACGTCGAGTACAGGCCCAGCCTCAGCCCGCGAGCGTCTTGTGTCAATGGATACACGGACGTCAATAATTTGTCGCGCATTGAAGAGGCTGTTTTCCGTGTCCAGAAACGGGCTCTCGTGGCTGTACGGCCCATCTTCACGACGGCCGTCCGTGTGACATAGTCGGTTCGGTGAAGCCTCGATCGATCGTCTTCGACCTGTTCGGCGACTACGTCCGCTACCGCGGCGGCACCGCTCGGCTGCGCACCCTCAGCACCCTGATGGGCTGTTTCGGTGTGGGCGAGAGCACGGTGCGGGTGGTCCTCGCGCGCCTGCGCAAGGAGGGCTGGTTCGACGTGCGGCGTGAGGGCAGGGAGACGCTCTACGCGCTCAACAAGCGCAGCCTCCAGCTCCTCGACGAGGGCCGCTCACGCATCTTCGACCGGGCGCCGTCCGACTGGGACCGGCACTGGTACATGGTCATCTACTCGGTCCCGGAGACCGAGCGCGGCATCCGCGACCGCATCCGCAAGGACCTGGCCTGGCTGGGCTTCGGCCCCCTGGCCCCCTCCACCTACGTCTCTCCGCACGACCGGCTGCAGCAGGTCCGGGAGAAGTTCGCGGACGAGCCGGCCGTACGCCTGGACACCCTGCGCTGCCAGTCCGGCGGGCTGCCCGTCGACCGCGAGATGGCGGCACGCAGCTGGGACCTCGCCACCCTCAACGAGGACTACCGGGAGCTGCTGCGCACCTACCGAAGCCGGATGCCGTCCTACCGGGCCGGGCACCTCAGCCCCGAGGAGGCGCTGGTCGAACGCATGCGGCTGACGTACGACTACCGCAAGTTCCCCTTCCGCGACCCGGACCTGCCCACCGAACTCCTCCCGGCGGGCTGGGTGGGCCACGAGGCGCACGAGATGTTCCTGGAGGCCCACGAGATCCTCGGCCCGTCGGCCGAGTCCTACTACGACCAGGTGGCCGGTCCGCGTCCCGTCGAGTAAAGCACCTACGACAGGTACCCCAGCTCGCGCGAGGCCGAGGCACACGGTGTCGTGCAGTTCGCCGGTCACCTCTGCGAGGTGCTCCGGGGTGGCGAGGCCCTCGCTCAGGACGACGGAGACGGCGAGCGGCAGCGGGTCGTTGGCCGCGAAGACGGGCGCGGCGACCGAGATGATGCCCGGGATGACGCCGCTGTGCGTCACGACGTGCCCCTGTTCACGGACCTGTGCCCGGGTGGCCGCGAGGCGCTCGCTCGTCCACTCCGCCTCCTTGCCGCGCAGCTCCCCCCAGCACCTCGTCGGTGAGGCTCTCGGGCAGGTGGGCGAGGAAGACCTGGCCCACGGTATCGGCTCGCAGATCCTCGGCAACGCCTTCATCGTGACGCGCTACCCGGACGCCCTGCGCGTCTACGGCCTCGCGTAGGCCCTGTCGGTGGGACGGTTCGGCGCGATCGTGGGTCCCTCGCTGGGCGCGTTCGTCCTCGGCTCGGGCGCCGGCGTCGAGTGGGCCTTCTAGCGATGCGCGGTGATGAGCCAGGCGCGGGAGTCGAACCGGACACCGTCGTCGCTCAGGTGCGCGGCGAGCGTCACCCGCAGACGCTCGACGGCACGCGTCGCGGCGGCGGGATCCAGCCGCTTCAGGCGTTCGCTGGTGCACGTGAAGCCGCGGACCCAGTCGAGGGCGGTTGCCACGTCCGGACCATAGTGCACCGGTTCCTGGACGTCGGTGAAGGCGACGTCGGCGAATCCCGCGGCCTGCAGGATCTCCTGCACGGTCGGCGGTTCGGCGAGCGAGAACGGATCCGGTCCCCCGGAAGCCCTGGTCACCGGCTCTTCGGCTGCTGCAAGGGACTGGTGGACAGCGACGTCCCACTCGTTGCGCTCGCGGGCCTGCCAGACCATCATCACCAGGCGCCCGGTCGGGCGCAGCGCCCGCCCGATGTTGGCGAACGCGGCGACGGGGTCGTCGAAGAACATGGTGCCGAACCTGCTGATCGCCAGGTCGAAGCGCTCCTGCGGAAAGCGGTGGACCTGCGCGTCGGCATGCTCGAACGTGACGTTGCCGAGTCCTTCCGCGCGTGCCAGTTCGCGGGCGCGCTCGATCGCGGTCGCCGAGACGTCGACCCCGAGTGCACGGCCCGCCCGGGCCGTCCGCGCGGCCTGCCGGGCCGTCTGCCCGGTCCCACAGCCGATGTCGAGGACGTGGTCGTGGAGCTGGACGCCGACCGCACGGCGCAGCACCTCGTTGTGCCGCCGCAGTTCGGCGTCGTAGCCGATCGGGCCGGGCGTGTGTCCTCCTGTGGCCTGTCGCATCACGGTCCCTTCACGGCGGCTCGGGGCCGCGCCGCCTGGGCGCTGTCGGTCCCCGACATCCATCTTGAATGGCCTCCCCCCTTTCAGCCCCCTTGGGGCCGGTTGGCTTGAGACCGGCGAGGATCCTGGCGGGTGGGGAGGCATGCCGCGATGCCGACCAGTGGCCATCGAGCAGTCCTTGCTCGGTGGCGTATGCCTCGAGGCGGTCCGCCGGCTCGTGCGGGCCGCTCAGGGCGGGGGCGTGTCCACCGTCGATTTGCCCGGCATCGCGCTCGCCGGTCTCTCCCTGGTGGTCATGCCTTTCCTGTCGGCCGCTCAGCGCCGTGCCGGCCGGGAACTGGGATCCGCCTCCGCCGTCGCGGACTCCGAACAGACCCTGTTGTGCACCTATCTGTCCGGTGTCCTGCTGGTCGGCCTGCTCGCCAACAGCCTGTTCGGTTGGTCCTGGGCAGACCCGATCGCCGCTCTCGTCATCGCTGCCATGGCCCTCAAGGAAGGCCGCGACGCCTGGCGCGGGGACGCCTGCTGCGGCCCGATCCCGACCGCGGTCTCGTCAGCGTCCACGGACGACTCGTGCGGCTGTCAAGCCGGCTGCACCTGCTGCTGACGCCCGGCCGACAGCCCTCCGTTCCCGTACGTGGAGGCAGCTCCCCCCTGCAAAGCCAAGCAGGGCGGCTGCGGGCCGAAATGCCGGACGGATTGAGTCCATTTCGGAAGTGCTGGTCCGGAGTGGTGGTGCGGTCGGTCGTGTGTGCTTCGATCTTCCGGTGAATCAACTGACTGTCTCCATGGCTGAGGGATCTCGGGTGGCTTGCGTGGTCAGGCCGCGCGACGCGTCTGACATCGATGAATGCGTCCGGGTGCTCGCCCAGGTCCATGACGGTGACGGCTATCCGGTCAACTGGCCGGAGCGTCCCGGCGAGTGGCTGACGGAGCCCGTCCAGTTCGCGTCCTGGGTGGCGGAACTGGACGGGCGCATCGTCGGGCACATCGCTCTGTCCGGCAGTGGGGCCGGGGATGTGGCACCTGCCCAATGGAGCAGCCTGGAGGGCAAGCCCATTGAGTCCACCGCGGTGGTCAGCCGTCTGTTCGTCTCACCCGCGGCTCGTGGGCACGGAATCGGCGCGCTGTTGGTGGCTGAGGTCGGGCGGGAGGCGCAGAAACGGGATCTGCACCCGGTCCTCGACGTCGTGGCCACCGACACGGCGGCAGCCGCGTTGTACGAGCGTATGGGCTGGCGCTTGCTGGCCACGGTCGACCAACAGTGGAGTCCGGCCCAGACCGTGACCGTCCACTGCTACGCCGCGCCCGCATGACCACTGTCATCACGGCACACCGCGTCACCGCCACTCGTCGATGAATACGTCCCGATAGGCATCCATCCCACCGCCGGCCCTGCTCAGGGTTGAACGGGTTGGCCGGGAGGTCGGGTGGGATCGTAGTGCGTGCGCGCGAAGGTGTCGTTTGCGCGGTGGACGGTGTCGGGTTGCGGCGGTGCCGGCCAGACGCTCAGGAAGTGCTCTTCCACAGGGGTGTCGCCTGCGTGTGCATGGCCTTCATCGCGTCCGCGTGCCTGGACGCGGACGCGGTACCAGCCCGCCCCGGCCGTGGCGAAGTTCCCGGCATCCTCCTCGACATCCCCGCCCCACCGGAACAGCCGCAGGATGCCACTCGTGCTGCAGATGCTCACGTCCACCACGGTCTCCCACTCCTGCCCCGGCAGGGGTGGTTCATCCGCGCACTGCTGGGTGGTCAGGCGTATCCGGCCGGTGTGCGTGCCCGCGAGCACCGTGAGGTGTTCTGGGCCCCCGGCTGCCAGGCTGTTTCCCTCGAAGATCCGCCCGACCGTGTCGGTGTCGTCGTACTCGGTGAGGAAGTCGTCGCCCTGCAGGTAGTACTGCCCATAGGAGACGAACATGCGATCCGAAGTCCACGTTGTGTAGCGCATCCATCGGATCATGCCCTGACCCACTGACAACGCTGAAACGCGCCGCACCTCGGGCGCTGTGGCAGTTCAGCGAGGTGGACGACCTGCGCGAGAGCGGACGCTGCTCGCCCAGGCGGCCTGACCTGGACACCCGGTGATCGCGCTCAGCCGGCAGGGACCGTCTCGCGCAGGAAGCCGGTCAGCAGGTCCGTCACCGCGGCAGGCCGCTCCATGCTGGGGAGATGACCGGCCCAGGGCAGTTCGATGTGCCGGGTGTCGGCGAGCAGACCCGGCAGTCGGGCCGCGATCTGCCGAAAATCCGTAAGGTCGCGGCCGCCCGAGAGAGCCAGACAAGGGGCTTTGATCGCTGACAGGTCGATCTCCACGTCGATCCGACCGGCACCCCCGGGGGCGGCCAGTTGTACCTCGAAGGCATGCCTCTGCATCTCGCGCACCTCCTCCCGGACCGCCTCCTCGGCGTCCGGCCCCAGCCAGGTGTCGACGTTCAGTTCCACAGCCCCCGCGATGTCGCCCGCCTCGAGCAGCGCGTCCTCCCGTTCGCCGAACGCGCGTAGCTCATCGGTCGGTTCATGCCCCGGCAGCCCCGCGCACAGCAGCGCCATGGCGGATACCCGGTCCGGACGGCGTGCGGCGATCTCCAGGGCAACGCGTCCGCCGTAGGAGGAGGCGATCAGCGCCGCTTGGCCGATGCCGAGGGTGTCCAGCAGGTCCAGTACATCCTCGGCATCGTTGTGGCGCCGGTCCGGCAAGGGCGTCCGGCCGAAGCCCCGGAAGTCGCAGCGCACCACCCGGTATCCGGCATCGACGAGAGCCGGCCACTGCGGATCCCACATCCTCCGGTCGCACACGCCGGAGTGCAGCAGTACCAGTGCGGGGCCGTCTCCGGCCGCATCGTAAGCAAGAGTCATGCGGCAGACCCTAGGCGGCGAGTGATCGATGCACCCTTGAATTTCACCGCCGACCCCCTCGCTCGCGGGACGGGCCCCTCAACCCTGCGTACCTTCGTTCGGAGCACGGGGGCGAGGGACAGAGGGCGCAGTCGAAACAGTGCAGTCATGACAGGCCGGCCCCCGGCGTCTGCACGCCGCGTTGGTCGAAATGGCAGGGAGCGATTCGGTAAGTCCAGGCAGGATGCTCGGATGCTCTCCGTGAACCGTGTCCTGTGCGGGCTTGCTGCCAACGCGGCCCTGCCGTCCGAGCTGGTTGACCGGCTGATCGCGGTCGCGGACGCCGACATCGCCGCGGACCTCGCTTGTCGCGCGGACCTCGGCCATGCGCAGGCGGTCGCGTTGGCCTCCCGCGTTGAGGAAAGCGCTGTGCAGCTTGTGTACGAGGGCCGGCTGTCCGCCGCCGACGTCGATCCCGTCGCCCAGCCGGACGCGGCCCTCGCCTTCCTCCAGGAGCGAGCCGGCACCCGTGAGTGGGCACGCCTCGTCGCGGCAGATCCGAACCCGGACGCGACTCCGGCGCTGCTGGAGGACCTGACACGGCGCGAACCGTCCGTACACAGAGCGTTCCGCGAAGTCGCCCGGCACCGCAATGCGACGGCCCCGGCACTGCTCGCCTGCTTGGCGGACAAGCAGGCGAGGCCGATCGCCGCCGGCCATCCGGCACTCCCGGCGCCGGTCATCGTGGAACTGCTCACCGACGCCGACCGGCAGGTGGTGGCAGCGGCGGCGGCCAACCCGTCGCTGCCTGTCGCCGTGATGTCGGACCTGAGGCCCCGGCCGTAACTGCTCTGCCCGCCAACTGAAACGATCAGCCCGCAGCTCAAGCGCCGATTCGCCCACTGCACTTTCAGGCACACCCCGGCCCATGCCCCGCGCTCCCGTCCCCATGCCCGGCCCGGTCCTCGGCCGCGCGCATGAACGTGAAAGTGACCCTGTGAGGGAAGCTCAACCCACGCTCTCAGTGTGCCGCCCGCAGGCCTGACACGGGCACACTCAGGCGTGAGCTCGGTTCGGACTGCTCAAGGTGGGACACCCGGCTTGCGGTTGTCCGTACTATCGCTACGGCAGGGTACGCACTGTGTGTGGGTATGGTTGCCGCCCGGCCGACATCAGCGCAGGACGGCACATGTGCGTGACAGGCCCGTCGACTTTGGCCGTGAGCCGAGGAAAGGTTGTCCCATGTCTGAGAACGCTTCCGCCACCGAACTGACATCGCAGTACACCGCTCAAGTCAGTGCCGACCTCGAACGCAACACCAAGGAGCAAGAACGCATCGGCGGGGAGATTGCCGCCTTGCAAGAGCAGTTGGCTGCACTCCAGAGTGACCACCAGGTGCTGGTCAACATCCAGCGGGTCATCGGCACGGCGCCGCCTTCCGCCGAGGCTTCGGCCCCGTCAGACACTGTCGCGGTGCCCGCCCCCCGCAAGAAGGCTGCCGCCAAGTCCAGCCCTGGCACACGGTCCCGGACGAAGAAGACCGCCTCGAAGCCCCGCGCCGCCGCGCCGACGAAGCCGGCCGCCGAGAAGCAGCAAGACACCGCCGAAGCGGTCAAGACCGTGCAGCCGACGCTGGTGGAACTGGTCCGCCGCCACCTCGCCCAGCAGACCGAACCCCGCTCGGCAGCCGAGATCGCCACAGCCCTCGGCCAGGCCCATCCCGACCGCAACATCAAGACGACCGTGGTGCGCACCACGGTCGAAGGACTGGTCGCCCGCAACCAGGCCCAGCGCACCAAGCAGGGCTCATCCGTCTACTACACCGCACCCGAGGCGCCGGAGCAGACGGCATCGCCCAAGGCCGAGGAGCAGGCGGCACCAGCCGACGCGTAAGCACACGACGACGATCCGCGCGGGCGGGGTCGGTGATCCGCCTGCTCCTGACGGTCACCGCGCCCGAACACCCGGGCGTGCGGCCGAAGTTCGGGGACTTGAGGGCCCGGTCGTGCAGGGACACCGACGCCACTTCGTAGCGCGTCGCGCGGAGGCGCACGCCACCGCAGCGGCAGTCCGTGCAGGACGGCGGGATGACGGCCGCGGCTGTGGTGGTCTCCTGCCACGCCGCCTTGCCCGAGCCGCGCCAAGCGGCCTGGGCGGTGCAGTGCGCGCCGTTGCGTACGGCACGAAACCGATGGAACGGATCCGCGTCCCGAGCGACGGGCGTTGCTCCACCGGGGCAAGAAGCTGACGGGCGTTACCGAGGAGAGGGTTGCGAAGTATGAGCGGAACAGTGACGGCGGTCAGCAGCAACGGCGAAACTCGTTCACCAAGCCGAACCGGGACAGCATCACGCTGCTCGCCGGGCTCGGTGTGGAGGGCGACGTACACGCCGGTGTGACGGTCAAGCACCGCTCGCGCGTCGCGCAGGATCCCACCCAGCCAAACCTGCGTCAGGTTCACCTCATCCATGAGGAGCTCTTCGCTGAGGTCGGCGGGGAAGGGTTCCCGGTGGCACCCGGCGAGCTCGGTGAGAACATCACCACCCGCGGCATTGATCTGCTTGGCCTACCCGTTGGCACTCTGCTACGCATCGGCGACGAAGCAGTCCTCGAGGTGACCGGCCTGCGCAATCCCTGTCTCCAGATCGACAGCTTCCAGGATGGGCTCATCAACTACCCGTCGCTAAAGCGACGGGCTTGCACAACGGGCATCACTGGCGGTGATGCTGCGTTTGCGTCCAGCCCCACCCCGGCGCACATGCTC
>NZ_JBIAHG010000017.1:0-167574 GCF_042870385.1 Streptomyces sp. NPDC006602
GCCCGCACCACACCTCGCAAGCCCGAAAGCCGACCATCACACGATCGAGCTAAATCACCCTCATACGCGTTCCACATCGAGCAGTTGTCAACCCCGGCCCCGCCAGGCACCCCCGGCATTCAACAAGCCCACATCATGTCTCTCTTCACGGGTCACGCGCCGGACAGTCGGCGTCGGCACAACAGGAGCGGCGGCACCGCTCGCCGCCCCCGGCCCCGCCGAGCCAGGTTGCGGCCGCCGGGCCGCTACGCGGTCGAGGCGCCGGTGGTGATCCGGGCCAGCCGTCGGTAGGAGTCCAGCAGGGCCTCGCGGTCGTACGTGCTGGTCGTGACCAGGACCTCCTGGGCTCCCGTCTCCTTCAGCACGGTCTCCAGCTCGTGCGCGACCTGCTCCTCGGTGCCGGCGAGCTGCCCGGCGAGCCCGGACTCGTAGAAGCCGCGCTCCTTGCCGCTCAGCGTCAGCGCCTCCACACGATCGGCGGGCGGCAGGGGCGGGAAGGTGCCGTGCGTGCGGGAGTACGCCATGGACCAGGCCTCGGGGATCAGCAGCCGCCGGGCCTCCTCGGGCGTGGCGGCCACCGCGATCGTGCCCGAGATGACGACGTACGGCTCCCGCGCCCAGGGCGAAGGGCGGAAATGCGCGCGGTAGTGGTCGATACCGCGTTGCATCTTGTCGCGGTTGCGCAGGTCGCCGATGACCATCGGCAGGCCCGCGCGGGCGGCGATCGTCGCACCCTCGCCCATGGCCAGCACGAACGGCGGCACGGTCAGGCCCTCCGCGGGCCGCGCGTGCACACCCGTCGGGGAGGTGCCCCGGAACCAGCCGAGCAGTTCCGCCAGCTGTGCCGCGAAGTCGTCGGCGACGTCCTTGTCGCGACCGAGCGCCTTGCGGACCCCGTCGGTGAAGCCCACGGAACGGCCGAGCCCCATGTCGATCCGACCCGGGAAGAGGGACTCCAGCACCCCGAACTGCTCGGCGACGACCAGGGGTTGATGGTTGGGCAGCATCACGCCGCCGGTGCCGACCCGGATCGTCCGCGTCGCGGCGGCCACGGCGGCGGCCAGCACGGTCGGCGCCGAACCGGCGACCCCGGGCACGCCGTGGTGCTCCGACACCCAGAACCGGTGAAAGCCGAGGCCCTCCAGTTCACGCGCCAGCCGCACGGTGTCGCGCAGCGCCTCGGCGTCCGTGCGGCCCTCCCGGGTCCGGGAGCGGTCGAGCACGGAGAAGCGGGTGGCGGCGATCAGGGAACTCACACGTGGTTCAACGCCTGGCGGGCGGTGACATTCCCGCGGTCGGTGGCCGTGCCGTCGGTGTCCCTCGGCGGCCGTTCGGCTAGCGGAAAACCGGATGACCGCTGCACCGCAGGTCACCACAATGGAGCACGTCTCCGCGGCGGCCGCACGTCCGCACAGCCACGCACCCGAAAGGCGGCCGACCGTGACCGTCCCGAACATCCTGCTGTCCGGCATCGTCGGTTCCACCGCGTACGGACTCGCCCACGCCGGCTCCGACATCGACCGTCTCGGCCTCTTCGCCGCGCCCACCGCCGCGCTGCACGGCCTGCGTGGTCCGAAGGAGTCCCACGTCACCACGGCACCGGACCGCACCCTGCACGAGGCCGCCAAGTGGTGCCGGCTCGCCCTCGGCGGCAATCCGACCGCCATGGAGCTGGTGTGGCTCCCGGACGAGCTGTACGAGGTCCGCACACCGCTCGGCGAGGAACTGATCGGCATCCGCACGTCGTTCCTGAGCGCGGGGCGCGTCCGGGACGCCTATCTCGGCTACGCCACCCAGCAGTTCCGGCGACTGGAGAGCCGCGGCGACGGCTCGTTCTCCGCGGACACCCGAAAGCGCACCGCGAAGCACGCCCGGCACCTGAAGCGGCTGTGCCACCAGGGCCTGGCGCTGTACACCACCGGCCGACTGGAGATCCGCGTCGAGGATCCCGAGGAGTACCGCGCCTTCGGCGAGCGCGTCGCCGCCGACCCCTCGGCCGCGCTGCCCCTGCTCAGGCACTACGAGGACGCCTTCGACGAGACGCCCACCGTGCTGCCCGAGCAGCCCGACGAGGCGGCCGTCGAGGCGTGGCTGCACCGGGTCCGTGGCGCCTTCTACACCGCGGAGACCTCCGCCTCGTGCTCGTGCGCGCAGGCCTCGTCGATCCCGTAGGTGTCCCAGGGAACGGGTCGGTCGGCGGGGCGGGTTCGGCCGGGCGCAGGAGACAGCCGGTGAGGGCGGCCCGAAGTCCGTCGGCGTTCAAGTGGGTGCCGATGAAGACCAGTTCCTGCGCATACGGGGCTTGGTGATCCCGGGCGGCGGACGGCTCGAACCGTGCCACCGACCCGTCCTGCGACCACAGGCCCGTTACGCGCGGGCGGCCGGACAGGGTGAAGAACCGTTCCTGAAGACTGAGCAGGGGTGAGCCCGCGAGCACCCCGCGCTCGGCGAGTTCGTCGCCGTTGGCCAGCTCCGGGAGGAAGCCCGCCGCGTCCACGACCGTGACCATCGTGTCCAGGCGGGCGACCTCACCGAGGGTGGCCCCGTCGTCGCGGGCGAAGGCGAAGGTCTCAGCCCTCGGGGCGCAGCAGCCCGCGCTCGTACGCCTTGACCAGGTTCTGCGGTACGAGGTGACGCACGCCGTCGATGGTGACGGGCACCAGCGTCGGCGTGGCGGCCTTCCACTGTGCGCGGCGGTGGCGGGTGTTGCTGCGGGACATCTTCCGCTTGGGTACGGCCATGACGGTCCTCCTCGGTGGGGTGAGCACCGAGGACGCTACATGAAAATGGATCCCATTAACAATGTCCGTTGCTCTTACCGCCGTGCCGCTCAGCGGCGGGACCGCACGCGCGCGTCCCGCGGCGGCCGGATGAACTGCATCTCCAGCGTGAGCGGCGGCTCGGCGACACCGGGGCCGCCGGCGGCCGCCCACCGCACGACCTCCTCGGTGCTGTCGTCGTCCGTCACGAAGCCGATCCAGGCGGCCCGCCCTCCGGCGCGGCGTCCGGCGGCCGAGGGGCGGACCACGATGACGTTGGCCTGGTCGCAGGGGCCCAGACAGTCGGTCGTCCGCACCTGGAACCCGTGCTCGGCCGCGCCGGCGCGCAGCAGCTCCAGCTGCCACGCCGGGTCGGTGCCGGGCTGCTTGCGGGCGTTGCCGCAGCAGCAGCCCCGGCAGACGACGAGGGTGCAGGAACCGGATCCGGAGCCGGTCAGGCGCGTGCGGGGCGTCGAAGGCATGGGACAAGCATGCGGCCTCCCCCGATCACCCACCGCCGCCGGGGTGCCCTTGGCGTCAGAACCGCGCCCCGATACTCGCCCCGTTCCGAGGGACGAGGAACGACGGCGCCGACGGCAGGGAACCGTCCGCCGCCCGCGCGCCCGTGAGGGGAGCCGGGTCCGTGCTCAGGACCGAGGCGGCGTCCCACGTGCCGCCCAGGTTCCAGGAGTTGCCGCTGGAGACGGTCGCCGACCCGAGCGCTACGGCACGGGCGTCGGCCACGGACAGGTTGGCGGTGAGCACGGCCTTGCCGCCCGAGACGTCGACGTCGAAGCCCGTACCCGCGTTGCCGTAAGTGGAGTTGCGGGTAAGGGCGAGGGCGCCGGCGTTGCTGTTGTCCGTGATGCCGTGCGCCGCGTTCTTGAACGCCACGCTGTTGCGGAGGGTGTGGGCCACCGCCGGGGCCGGGCTGCCGCCGCCGAGCTTGAAGCCGTTGCCGTCGCCCGCGAAGTCGGGGAAGTTCCAGCGGTTGAAGCCGTTGCCGTACGCGACGGTGTTCTCGACCACGACCGGCGAGGTGAACTTCCAGTTGTCGAAGCCGTCGTCGACGTTGTTCCACAGGCGGGCGCCCCGCACCACGTTGCCCGTGCCACTGCCCTCCTTGATGGCGAGCCCGTCCGCGCTCTCGCCGTTCTTGCGCGGGTCGCGGTTGGCGTAACTGTCCAGGTTCAGGATCTGGTTGTTGGCGGAGGCGCCCTGCAGCTGGAAGCCGGACTCGTAGTTGTCGTGGGTCTTCAGCCGCGAGAACACGTTGCCGTTGCAGCCGTCGCAGTACACCCCGTACGGCCCGTTCACGATCTCCAGGTCCCAGATCCGCCAGTACGACGCCTCCTGGTGGATCGCCCCGCGATCGGCGCGCGCGATGCTGCCGCCGACGGGGGTGTGGCTCGCGGGCAGCTGCTCGCCGTCGATGACGACCCGCTCGCCCTGGTAGGCGCCGAGGGTGATGGGCAGGGACGCGGTGCCCGAGGTGGTGATGGTGATGTTGTCGGTGAGGGCGTACGTGCCGCCGCGCACGGCGATGGTGTCACCGGGCTTGGCCAGGTCGACGGCCCGCTGGATCGTGCGCAGGGGCTGGGCGAGGGTGCCCGGCGCGGAGTCGCTGCCGCCCGTGGCCACGATCAGCGTCGCCGCGGCGGCGGACGCCTCGCCCACCGGCCCTAATCCCGTCAGCAGCGCCGCGCTCACCAGTGCCGCTGTCCAGACAGACGTGTTGCGCATGGGGTCTCCCGCCTTTGCCGTGCATGCCATGTCGCACAGCAGTGGCCGCCCGGGGCGGGAAGGTTGCCGGGGTGCGGGCTCCGTCTAGGGTGGCGGTGTGACCGACAGCAGCAAGCGCCCGCTCGCCGTGTTCGACCTGGACAACACCCTCGCCGACACGGCCCACCGGCAGCGGTTCCTGGAGAGCAAGCCCCGCGACTGGGACGGCTTCTTCGCCGCCGCGCCGCAGGATCCGCCGATCGCCGAGGGCATCGCGCTGGTCCTTCAGAGCGCGCGGGAGTGCGAGGTCGTCTATCTCACCGGACGGCCCGAGCGCTGCCGGCGCGACACGCTCGACTGGCTCGCCGCGCAGGGGCTGCCCGAGGGGCGCGTCTACATGCGGCGCGACGCCGGGCGGGAGGGCGGGGGAAGAGGTGACCGCAGGCCCGCCCGGCGCACCAAGCTGGAGATCCTTGGCCGGCTCGCCCGCACCCGCGAGATCCGGGTGCTGGTGGACGACGACGAGCTGGTGTGCGAGGACGCCGAACGGGCGGGATTCCCGGTCGTACGGGCACGCTGGGCGGCCCAGTCGGCGGAGCTCAAGGTGGCGCAGGAGCGGGAGGGACGGACCTGAGGCTCCGACGACGGGACGCCGGAGCCGTCGGGCCGACCGCCCGTCCCCTACTCCGACTCCTCCAGGCGGAAGCCGACCTTCAGGCCCACCTGCCAGTGCGCGACCTGCCCCTCCTCGATCTGGCCCCGCACCTGGGTGACCTCGAACCAGTCGAGGTGGCGGAGGGTCTGCGAGGCACGGGAGATGGCGTTGCGGACGGCCTGGTCGACTCCCTCGGGCGAGGTGCCGACGATCTCAGTCACCCGGTACGTGTGGTTCGACATGCGGACTCCTCTCCGCGGTGACGACGGTGTCACCTGAGTCGGGCGCGCCCGGGCGAGGGCTGCGTCGGGGCGCGTCACTCCACCGTGCCCCAAGCCGTGGCGGAGCGCGAGACGGCCCGTGGCACACCCTCACCGCGCCACGCTGAGCGACAGCGCGAACCGGCCCTCGTCGTCCGTCCACCAGCGGGCCAGGTCAAGATCCGCAGCGGACAGTTCGGCGCGCACGCCCTCCTTGCGGAACTTGGCCGACACCTCGGTGCGCAGTTCCTCGCCCGCCGCGAAGTCGACCGCCAGGTCGAGCGCCGGGATCTTCGCCGTCTGTGCCGTACGCGAGCGCAGCCGCATCTCGATCCACTCGTTCTCGGCGTCCCACAGGGCCACGTGGTCGAAGGCCGCGGGATCGAAGTCGGCGCCCAGCTCACGGTTGACGACGGTCAGGACGTTCTTGTTGAACGCGGCCGTCACCCCGGCCGCGTCGTCGTACGCCCTGACCAGGACCTTCTCGTCCTTGACGAGGTCGGTGCCGAGCAGCAGCGCGTCACCGGGGGAGAGCAGGGCGCGGACCGACGCGAGGAACGCGGCACGCTCGATGGGCAGCAGGTTGCCGATCGTCCCGCCGAGGAACGCCAGCAGCCGCGGGCCGGGCGTGTCCGGCAGGGCCAGCGGTGCGGTGAAGTCGGCGATGAGGGCGTGCACTTGGAGGCCGGAGTGCTCGGCGATGAGCGCGTGCCCGGCCTGGGTGAGCGCGCTCTCGCTGACGTCGACCGGGACGTACGTGCTCAGGTCGTCGAGGGCGTCGATGAGGTGGCGGGTCTTCTCCGAGGAGCCGGAGCCCAGCTCGATCAGGGTGCGAGCGCGCGTCGCCGCCGCGATCTCCCCGGAGCGGGCGAGGAGGATCTCCCGCTCGGCGCGCGTCGGGTAGTACTCGGGCAGTTCGGTGATCTGCTCGAACAGCTCGCTGCCATGGGCGTCGTAGAACCACTTCGGCGGCAGCGTCTTGGGGGCGTGGGTCAGACCCTGGAGGACGTCGGCGCGCAGAGCCGCGTCCGTGGCGTCCTCGGGCAGGGTGCGGGTGACAAGGAACGGACTCACGTGCGGGGCTCCTTCAAAAGTGCGGGGGCCAGGGCGTCGCTCGGTTCCTTGAGCGGGGTGAGCAGCACATCCGTGCGGCTCGCCGCGAGCAGGGTGCGGTCGGGGACCTCCTGCCAGTGCGGGTCGTCGTCGTAGGGCTCGGAGGCCACGACCGTGCGGCGGCCGGGCTCCGAGAGGTACCAGAGGGTGTCGCCCCAGGCCGTCGCCGTGATGCTCTCGCCGTTGGTCAGCAGCAGGTTGAGCCGGGAGCCGGGGGCCGCCGCGGCGACCTCCAGGACGGCTTCGGCGAGCGCCTGGCCCGCCTCGTCGCCCTCGCGCAGCCGGGCCAGGACCAGCGCCCACACGAGCGCCGAGTCGTTGCGCGCCTCCAGCGAGAGCACGTCGGTGGCCGGCAGGCCCGCCACCAGGGGGGCCAGCGAACCCGGCCAGCCCGCGACCGCGCCGTTGTGGCTGAACAGCCAGGGGCCCGCGGCGAACGGCGCCGCCGCGGCCTCCGCGTCCGCGCCCGCCAAGGTCGCGTCCCGTACGGCGGCGAGCACCGCGCCCGAGCGCACGACCCGGGCCAGATCGGCAAGGGACTGGTCGGCCCAGATGGGCCCGGCCCGGCGGTAGCGGGCCGGTACGGGATCCCCGTCGGCGTACCAACCGACCCCGAAACCATCGGCGTTGACTGTTCCGTACCGCTGTCGCCGCGGCGCCCACGACTGTCGGTAGAGGCTGTGCGGCGGCTCGGTCAGGATCCGGCCGAGCGGCTCCGGCGGGCCCAGATACGCCAGGTGACGGCACATCAGACGGCCCCCGAGCGGGCGGTGCGGAACCCGGAGAAGATCTGCCGCCGGATCGGGTAGTCCCAGTTGCGGAACGTGCCACGGCAGGCCACCGCGTCCACGGCGAACGAGCCGCCGCGCAGCACCTTGTGGTCGGGGCCGAAGAAGACCTCCGAGTACTCCTTGTACGGGAACGCCGTAAAGCCCGGGTAGGGCAGGAAGTCGCTCGCCGTCCACTCCCACACGTCACCGATCAACTGCCGTACACCCAGCGGCGATTCACCCTCCGGATAGCTGCCGGCCGGCGCCGGGCGCAGATGCCGCTGGCCCAGGTTGGCGTGTTCGGGCGCCGGGTCGGCGTCGCCCCACGGGTAGCGCATCGAGCGGTCGCCGGCGGGGTCGTACCGCGCGGTCTTCTCCCACTCGGCCTCGGTGGGCAGCCGGCGCCCGGCCCAGCGGGCGTACGCGTCGGCCTCGTACCAGCACACGTGCAGCACCGGCTCCTCGGGCGGGACGACCTCGGTGACGCCGAAGCGGCGCCGCAGCCATTGCCTGCCGTCGCGGTGCCAGAACAGCGGGGCGTGGATGGAGTGCCGGCGGATGTGCGCCCAGCCCTCCGCCGTCCACCAGCGCTCGTCCTCGTAGCCGCCGTCCTCGATGAACGCCTGGTAGGCCCCGTTCGTCACCGGAGTCGTGTCGATGTGGAACGGCGCCACCTCGCGCGGATGCGCCGGGCGTTCGTTGTCCAGCGCCCACGGCTCGGACGACGTGCCCATCATGAACGGGCCGCCGGGGACCAGGACTTCGGCGGGGCCGGAGTACAGCGGTACCGGTTCCGGGTCCGGAGCGGTCAGGGCCTGCGGGCCCGTGCGGAGCTGATGGGTGATCAGCATCGTCTCGTCGTGCTGCTGTTCGTGCTGCGCGATCATCCCGAAGGCGAAGCCCGCCTCCGTCAGCCGCGTCCCGTGGAAGGCGGTGCGCTCCAGCACGTCCATCACTCGGCCGCGCACGTCCGCCGCGTACGAGCGCGCCTCACCGGGCGCCAGCAGGGGCAGGGACGGCCGTTCGGAGCGCGGGTGCTCGAAGGCGTCGTAGATGCTGTCGATCTCGGGCCGTATCGCCTCCTGCCCGGCGACGGTCCGCAGCAGCCACTGCTCCTCCTGGTTGCCGATGTGCGCGAGGTCCCACACCAGCGGCGACATCAGCGGGGAGTGCTGCGCGGTCAGGTCCGGCTCCTCCACGCAGCTGGTCAGCAGCGTCGTGCGGTCCCGGGCGGTGGTCAGTGTGGTCAGCGCCCGGTCGCGGAACGCTTCGACATCGACGGCGTCGTCGACAGCGGGATCGGTGTCGAGGGCGGGGTCGGTCATGTGCGGATGTCCTTCCCGTGGGTGCGACGGTCCGTGCCGCGAGGGCGTTGGTCCGTGTCGCGCAGGCCTTGGTGCGTGCCGCGAGGGTGTCGGTCCGTGTCGCGCAGGCCTCGGTCCGTGCCGCGCAGGCGTTGGTCGTTGTCGTGCAGATGTTCGAGCAGCTCGTCGGCGGGGCAGCGGCCGGGGACGACGTAGCGGTCCCGGTACGCCGCCACCGCCGCCGTGACCTCGGCGGTGGCGCCGAGCCGCGGCAGGGCCTCCAGGGCGACCGCGAAACAGGCGACGGCCGCCTCGTGCAACTCGGGGTCGGTCAGGCCGCGGTGGGCCGCGTCGGTCCACAGCGGATTGTGCGGCGCCGGCAGCGACATGGACCGCTCGGCCAACGGCTTCAGGATCCGGTAGGCGGTCTCGGCGGCCTCCGGGTCGTCGAAGAGCGCCGTCGTCACCGCCAGCGGCACGATCCAGCCGTCGTCGCCGGGCTGGGCGTCGATCATGCGCAGTTCCAGGTGGCCGCGCGGTCTGACCGGCGGGAACAGCGTGCTGATGTGATAGTCGAGATCCTCCCTGGTCGGCGCATCCGGCGCGCCCGACCTGGTCCACTCCCGGAACGTCAGCCCCTCCGGCACCTCCCACGGGCCGCCGTCCCGTCGCACGCACATCACCGGGGCGTCCAGCACATGCCGGGCCCAGGCGGTGCGCGGGTCCACGTCGAGCGGGGGAGCGCCCGCGCGGCCGGCGCCTATCTCCATCCACAGCAGCTGCCGGCTGGAGAGCCAGCCGGTGGGCTCGTGCCCGGCCGCGGGGGAGTTCGCGAACGCGGCCACCAGGACCGCGCCCAGCTGGTGCGCCAGCCACCAGCGCCGCCCGAGACCGAGCGGGCCGGGCTCCTCGTGACCGGCGTCCAGGCACACCTGGACGGAGGCGGAGGTGCACATCATGGCGCGGCCGGCCGGGCCGGTGCGGTCGAGGCAGGCCTCCATGGCGTCGTAGCGCGGTTCGTGCAGGAAACGCCGGGGCGAGTGCCACGGGTCCTGGCCGATGCCGACGAGACCGAGGCTGTGCTCGGCCAGTACCGCGCGGACGGCGGCGAGGTCGGCGGAGACGGTACCGATGCACTCCATCAGGGAGGCGGCGGGCGGTGAGCTCAGTTCCAGCTGGCCGCCGGGCTCTGTGGTGAGCGCCGACCTCAGGGGCACGGTACGCAGTGCCGCGTAGGCCGCTTCGAGTCGTTCGGGTGTTACGGGGAGCTGCCCGGTGCGCAGCTCGTGGACGAGCCATTCCACCTCGACGCCGACGGTGCGGGGTGGACCGGTCTTGAAGCAGATGCCCCGGACCAGGGCCTCCACCTCGGCTTCGGTGACCGCGGTACGGGTTTCCGTACAGTCACTCGGTGTATCGGACATGTCGGGATCCTCCTGAGATTCCACCATGTCGCCGGCCCGATTCGGATGGGGCGGGCCGACGTCACTCGTCCCACCCAAACCCCTCGCGTCCGTTCGCACAAGGGTGCACATCGTCGCAATCGGGGGCCGGAGATCTCCGTTTCCAGGGCGTTCTCGAGGAGTTTTCCGGGCGCGTCCGGGCCCGGAAAACTCCGTTGCACCGCACGACCAGAATCGCTCAGGATGCGTGTATGAGCACGACGGGGGAGCCGGCGGGGGAGATCGCGCGGCGCGCGGTCGTGGCGCGTACGGGGGGCGCGCCATGAGCGCGCGCCTGCGCGCCATCGCGCAGGAGACGGAACGGATCGTGGCGGCGGGGGGCTACCGCGCGCCGGGCGGCCGCGAGGTGTCCGTCGCCGCCGAACTCGAGGCGGCACGGGACAGCACGCGGATGTACGGGCCGGAGCCGGTGCGGGCGCCGGAGCTCTCTTCGGCTGACACGTCGGTCCAGGTCACGGGCGAGAGCAGCCTGGAGGCGGCCCGTCGGCTCGCCGGGCCGGTGGCCGTCCTGAACTTCTCGTCGGCCCGCAATCCCGGCGGCGGCTATCTCAACGGCGCCCAGGCCCAGGAAGAGGCACTGTGCCGGGCCTCCGCGCTGTACACCTGCCTGATCGGGGTCCGGGAGTTCTACGACCATCACCACCCATCGCGACCCGTTCTACACGGACCGTGTGATCCACTCCCCGGCTGTGCCCGTCTTCCGCGACGACCGCGGCCGGCTTCTCGACTCGCCGTACACCGCCGGCTTCCTGACGGCGGCCGCACCCAACGCGGGGGTCGTACTCCGTACGGCACCGGAGCGGGCGGCCGAGCTGCCGCGGGCCCTGGCGGTGCGCGCCGAGCGGGTGCTGGAGGTCGCGGCCGCCCACGGCTACCGGCGGCTGGTCCTCGGTGCGTGGGGCTGCGGGGTGTTCCAGAACGATCCGGCGCAGGTGGCGGGCGCCTTCCGGGCGCTGCTGGGCCCCGGCGGCCGGTTCGCCGGGGCCTTCGAGCAGGTGGTGTTCGCAATCCTGGACCGCACGACGGGGACCGTGGTCCGGCAAGCGTTCGTACGGGCGTTTCCGGAGCGTCAGCTCCAGCCGTAGGGGCCCGCCGGGTCGGGGTCAGCTCCGCCATTGGGGTACGCCCGGTCTGGGCAGCGCCGCCGGACGGTCACGCCAGGCGGGCGTGAGCTCCAGCCGTAGGGGCCCGTCCGGTCGGGATCAGCCCAGCCGTAGCGCTAGGCCCGGCCGGGATCAGCCGCCGTAGCGCTACGCCTGGCCGGGATCAGCTCCAGCCGTAGCGTTCCCCCAACCGGTGCCGGACCAGGTTGAACCGCATCCGGTCCAAGGCGCACGCCTCCCGGCGCATGCCGTCCTCGTGCAGTCGCAGTACGCGGTCAACGTCGACCCACGAATCCCGCCCCGTCCGGTCCCAGGGCCCGCTGCCGATCGGCACCCACTCCCGGTCGCCGTCGTGCCGCTTGCTCGACAACTGGACGGCGAGGAAGGTGCCGCCGGCCTCGCGGGCGACGACGAGGACGGGGCGGTCCTTGCCCCGGCCGTCGTTCTCCTCGAAGGGGACCCAGGTCCAGACGATCTCGCCGGGATCCGGGTCCCCGTCGTGCGCGGGCGAGTACTCCGTGCGTACCCGGCCCACCTCTCGGGGGTCCGCCTGGGTGGTGGCGGACGGGCCGAACCGGCCGGGTACGTTCTCATCGATAGACGCAGTCACGGACGTAACGTTAGAGCCCGCGCCCTGGAGCCGGTTGTCTGACCCCTAGGGGGTGTCCTTCTCCACCGGCACCTTCTGTACCGGCGGCGGGACAGACCCGTTGAGGGACGAAGCCCCGCTCGGTGCCTGCCCGCTCTGGTTCATCGAGGCGAGCACCTGACGGGCCAGGCCGAGGCCCGTGCCGCCCATGGTGAGCGCCTTGGTGAGCATGTCGGCCATGCCGTCGGCGCCGTTGAGGACCACCATGTTGTCGACGCTGCCGAAGGCGGACGCGCCGGCCCTCACGATCTCCGGCCAGTTCTCGGCGAGTTGCTGGGCGACGACGGCTTCCTGGTTCTCGGCGAGGGCGGCGGCGCGGGCCTTGATGGACTCCGCCTCCGCGAGCCCCTTGGCCTTGACCGCCTCGGCCTCCGCGAGACCCCTGGCCTGCGCCGCGGCCGCCTCGGCTTCACCCGTGGCCCGCGTGGCCGCCGCCATGGCGGTGCCGCGGGCTTTGGTCGCCTCGGCCTCCGCGCCCGCGGCCGTCTTGACCCGGGTCGCCTCGGCCGCGGCCGCGAGCTCCGTCTCCTTCGCCTTGGCCTGGGCCGCGGAGATGCGTGCGTCGCGCTCCGCCTCGGCCATCGTCCGCTTCTCGTAGGCCTGCGCGTCCGCCGGCTTGCGAACGTCTGCCTGGAGCTGCTGCTCACGCCGCTGCACCTCCAGCTCGGAGACCCGCGTCTCCTGGACGACGACTTCCTGCCGGGCGGCGGCGTCGGCGAGCGGTCCGGCCTGGCGGGCCTTCGCAGCCGCCTTGTCCCGCTCGGCCTGGTAGCCGGCCTGGAGGATCTCGCTGTCCCGGGTGGCCTCGGCCATCCGCGCGTACGACTGCTGCTCGGCCTCGGTGGCCAGCCGGTTGGCCTCCGCCTGCGCGATCCGCGCGTCCCGCTGGACGGCCGCCGCGTGCGGCATCGCCAGGTTCTGGATGTACCCGGTCGGATCCTCGATCTCGTGGATCTGCAGCGAGTCGACGATCAGCCCGAGCTTCTCCATCTCCGTACCGCAGGCCGCCCGGGTCTGGCCGGTGAGCTTCTCCCGGTCACGGATCATGTCCTCGACCGTCAACCCGCCCACGATGGACCGCAGATGACCGGCGAAGACGTTGTGCACCCGCTCCGACATCAGCTTCTGCTGGTCGAGGAAACGACGGGCCGCGTTCGCGATCGACACGAAGTCGTCGCCCACCTTGAAGATGACCACGCCCCGCACCTTGAGCGGTATGCCTTGGTGGGTCGCGCAGTCCACATGCAGTTCGGTCTCGTTCAGGTCGAGCGACATCTTGCGCACCGCCTGCACACCGGGCATCACGAGCGTGCCCCGCCCGGTGACGATGCGAAAGCCCATACCCTCCTCGAGGCCCTCCGTCCGGTGCTTGGAACCGGAGATGACCAGAGCCTCGTTGGGTTCGGCGACCCGCCACATCATCTTGAACAGACCGATCAGAACGAGAACGGCGACAACGGCCGCCCCCGCAACGACGCCGACAATCATCGGCATACGCCCCCTTTTGATGGTGCCCTTTCGGCACCGAACGAAAGGGAGTCTGCGCCTCACCGACGCCGCGGTACAGACGCATGCGGATCCTTGTCGAAACCTTGATACACAGCGGTCTCACCTGCGAGGGAGCGGGCTCAACTGTCGTATGCCGCCTGGACGTAGACCGTCCTCGGCGGCAGGTACTCCACGACCATCACGACCGTGCCCCGTTCGATGCGGTCCGCACCGGAGGCGGGGTAGGCGAGGAAGTGCTCGGCGCCGCCGCGCACCCGGACGATCACCTCGCCGACCAGTCCGGGCCCGATCGTCCCGGTGACCCGTCCCATGAGCCCGACCATCGACGCGTCGTCCATGGTCACAGGGTACGGGCCGAAGGCCATTACGCGGCCGGGTAATCCGTGACCGCATGCGCCATTACGCGGCTGGGGAGTCCGTCACCGCGTGCTCCGGCGGCCATGCCTCGTGCCAGCGCAGCTCCGCCTCCAACTGCGCGGCCAGGGAGACCAGGAGCGGCTCGCTGTTCGCCGGTCCGAGCAACTGGGCGCCGACCGGCAGACCGCCGCCGACGAAACCGGCGGGGACGTTCACCCCGGGCCAGCCCAGCACGTTCCACGGCCAGGCATACGGGCAGGCGGCGATTATCGCGCGGTCGGTGGCCAGGCCGCCGAGGCCGAGCAGCGCGCCGATGCGCGGCGGGGGAGCGGCCGTGGTCGGCGCGAGGATCACGTCGTACGCCGTGAAGAACGCACCGATACGCCGGTGCAGAACCGCCTCCGCGCGCCGCGCCGCCCGCAGCGGCACCCCGCCGAGCAGCCCGCCCAGCCGGGCGGCGCCGTGGGTGCGGCGGTCGAGCAGGGCGGGGAAGGGGGCCTCGCGGACGCGTTCGGCGATACCGGCCGTGGCGCGGGGCACGAAGGTCAGCCCGATCTGTCCGTACGGCGGATCGGCCTCCTCGACGATGTGCCCCAAGTCGCTCAGCTCCTCGGCGAGTTGGACGACCCGTGCGCGCACCTCCGGCTGGAGCCGCGCGGGGAGCGCGGTGAACGGCGGCTTGAGGGAGAGCGCGATGCGCAGCCGGCCGGGGTCGCGCCTGGTCGCTTCCAAGGCGTCGACGACCGGCGGCTGGTACGGGTCCCGTTCGTGGTTGCCGCTGGCGGCGTCGAGGAGCAGGGCCGCGTCGGCGACCGTGCGGGCCAGTGTGCCGTTGACCGTGATGCCCTGGAAGGACTCGCCGCGCGGCCAGGTGGAGATCCGGCCGCGCTGTGGCTTGATGCCGATCAGGTGGGTCCAGGAGGCCGGGATCCGCACGGAACCGGCGCCGTCCGAGCCGAGCGCGGCCGGCACCAGACCGGCGGCGACGGCGGCGGCCGAACCGCCGGACGAGCCGCCCGGGCTGTGCTCGGTGTTCCACGGATTGCGGGTCGCGCCGAAGGCGGGCCCCTCGGTGAACGGCCACTGCCCGAACTCGCAGGTGTTGGTCTTGCCGATGATCACGGCCCCGGCCGCGCGCAGCCGCCGTATCGCCTCGCCGTCCTCCGTGACCGGCGGAAACTCGCCCCGGCAGCCGAACGCGGTCGGCTCGCCCGCCACGTCCATGTCGTCCTTGACCGCCACCGGCACCCCTAGCAGCGGCCCCCGCACCCCCGCCGCCAGTTCCCGGTCCGCGCGGTCCGCCTCGGCGAGCGCCGCCTCGGTCCGTACGATCCGGAAGGCGTTCAGCGAGGTCTGCGTGGCCTCGATCCGGGCCAGCGCCGCCTCCACGAGCGACCGGGACGTCACCTCTCCGGCGGCGAGCGCACGGGCGGACTCCGCGAGGCCTGGCGAACTGTCGAGGGTCATGCGGTCACCTCCGAGAGGGTGTTGTCTACTGAACGGTAACCTCCGGCGGAGCGGGACGGAACGTCTCTGGCGACGGGGGTGGGTTTCTACGGTCGGCACCGGCACACACCACATGTGTTCCCACAGGACTCACAGGTCTCACGAAGGCGTGCGCGAACCATTGACGCGCCCGAGCCTCAGCCCTACCTTCTGATCGACTTTCCGAACCTGGTTCGGAATATCGAACGCCAGAGCCGCGCCATGTGTTCGTGTCCGAGAGAGAGCCGCCCGTGACCACACGACCCCCCGCGCCGTCGCGCCGCACCTTGCTGCGGGCGATGGCCGTCCTGCCCGCCTCGGCGCTTGTCCTGGGCGAGGCGCCCGGACTGCTCGGCACGGCCTCGGCCGCCGCCCCGCCGAGCGGCTCCGCGACCCGCTACACCATCGTGCCGTTCCTCAACAGCAACGACGGCACCGTGAACGTGTACCAGTCCGACGACGCCACCGACTTCCGGCTGGCCAAGTCGTCTGCCTACACCCCGCCCAGCAACCGCATCCGCGACGCGAGCGTCTTCAAGCACACCGACGGCTACTACTACATCACCTACACCACCCACACCTGGCAGGACCCCAGCACCACGATCGGCTTCGCCCGCAGCTCCGACCGGGTCAACTGGACCTTCCTGTACGACTACACGGTCCCGATCGCCAGCCTGTCCCGGGCATGGGCGCCGGAGTGGTTCGTCGACAGCGACGGCAGCGTGAACGTCATCGTGTCCTGCTCGACGACCAACGACGAGTGGATCTTCACCCCGTATCTGCTGAAGGCCACCAACTCCGCTCTCACGGCGTGGAGTTCACCGGTCGCCCTGTCCGGCATCGGCGCCAACCACATCGACACGTACATCGTGAAGATCGGCTCGACCTACCACGCCTTCACGAAGAACGAGACGGCGAAATACATCGAGTACGCGACGGCCTCCAACCTCACCGGCCCCTACACGATCAGGAGGACCGGCGACTGGGCGGGCTGGGGCAGCTACCGCGAGGGCCCGGCACTGGTGCAGCTCGACAACGGCGGCTGGCGGATCTTCTTCGACGGCTACGGTGACGGCACCTACTACTACAGCGACAGCTACGACACCTTCGCCACCTGGTCCGCCCCGGCCGCGCTGCCCGTCGTCTCGGGTACGGCCCGCCACTTCACGGTCATCAAGGAGACGGTGTCGGGCGGCCCGAGCCTGGCGAAGGGGGTGACACGCTCGTTCCGGTCGGCCAACTTCTCCACCCGCTACTGGCAGTCCCAGTCGTCCCTGCTCAACCTCCCTGTGGTGAGCACCTCCAGCACCACCGCCGAGAAGCAGGCGTCCACCTTCACGGTCGTCGCCGGCCTCGCCGACGCGAACGCCTACTCGTTCCGGGACGCCTCCGGCAACTACCTGCGCCACTGGGACTTCCGCGGCCGCTTCGACGCGAACGACGGAACGTCGACCTTCGCGAAGGACGCCACGTTCATCGCCCGCACCGGCACGGCGAGCGGCTCGCTGCGCCTCGAGTCGTACAACTATCCCGGCTACTACCTGCGCCACTACAACTACCAACTCCGGGTGGACCGGACCGACGGGACGGATCTGTTCCGGCAGGACAGTTCGTTCGTGCCGGTGACCGCCTGGGCCTGAGCTGGGACTTGCTTACCTGGGCAGTTGTGGTGACGGCTGCGGAATACTTCCCTCCAGTTTCCTGGATTTCCCGGGAGTTCCCCGCCAAATGCGCACTGGATGTGCACTGGGTGCGGTGGGGGTGGGCGCGCGGTGACGCGGCCGGGGGAGGGCATCGAAGCCCGTCCGGCCGGTCGACGAGCGCTTGATCCGGATGTGCGGGTGCGGCCCCTGTGCGGTCTGGTCGTCGCAGGGGTCGCGGCCAACGCGTCGTATGCGCATCAGCGTCACTTCGCGGAGCGGACCCGGTGACGGCCGCAGCACGGCCAGGCCGCCGGGTGCGCAGAAAGCGGACGGGCAGGGCCTCGGCGAGCAGCGGGAGGGCGACGTTGAGCCAGGTCGTGTGGTTCCAGGTGATGCCCTTCGGGCTGGTGGCGTCGGCCGGTTGGGGCTCAGCCCCGGGCGGCCGAGGCGGACGCGACGACGCATCCAGCGACGGCCATCGCCGCGAAGAAGATGACCAGAAGGAAGGGGCCGTCCGGGCGCCGTCGTACTTCTGGTGGATATTCAGCTGCCGACAGGCCGCGTGGCCGGCCGAGCGGCCGTATCCGGGCGACCGATCTCACATCCCGTCCATCGACGCACCGGACATCCGCAGACCCGGCAGCAGCCAGTCCTGGAACGGGGCGAGGACGGCCAGCACGAGGAAAGCGATGCCGACGGCCCAGCTGAGCCAGGGGCCACCACGCCACAGTTTCTCCAGGAAGATCACGGCGGCCAGGCCCGCCATCGCGGCCACGTTCATGAAGCCGAGCGGGATCAGGACGATCATCAGGCCCCAGCAGCAGCCGACGCAGTAGAGCCCGTGGTGCGCGCCCACCCGCAGGTCCTTCGCCCACGGCCGGAAGCGTGCGTACCGCAGCAGCTGGAACATCGGGCTGCGGCAGTGACTCAGGCAGACCCGCTTCAGCGGGCCCAACTGCTGCAGTCCCGCGAACAGGAACGCGCCCGCACCGATCCAGCGGCCCGCGTCCGGGTCGCTGTCGACGAGGCGCCCGGTCGCGGCCAGGGCCCCGTACGCGAGCAGCCCGAATCCCGTCCAGGCGAGCAGGTAACCGCCGACGAACTCGGCGGTGCGCAGGGCCCGGACGCGGCCCGCGGTGCTCCGACGGATCGCCTGCACCCAGGTGAGGGCAACGGGTGCCAGCGACGGGAGCATCATCGCCGCCATCATGACCACCCACAGGAGGAGGAAGAGCGGGAGTGCCACGCCCATGGTGGCCGGCTCCATCCCCATGGCGCGGGACTGGGCGACCGTGAGCAGCCAGGCCAGAGCGGCGATCAGCACCAGGAGAACCCAGCCGAGGGCCAGATCACGCCTCGCCAGCAGCACTCCCGGCCGGGTGGGCACCGGCGGGGCGAACCGGAGATGGGGCATGGCACGCCTCCCAAGGTCGCCCACTGCCCGATCAGCGCAGCGGCCCCGCAGCTCCAGGGCCGCGAACGCCGGGAAGTGCGGCGAGTACTGCGAAGACATCTCCAGCAGATCACAGAATCGCAAGGCTCAAAAGCGGAAGGCGGGGAAGCGGCTCCCGGCGGTGACCGGGCCTGCCCCGCGCAGCGGTCGACGGGTTGTCCTCCCAGGAGGCGGTCCGGCTTCGTGGCGGTCACCGTCGCTGGAACTCGGCTCGGTACCTACCTGTGGCTGATCCCCGCTACGGGAGGTGAGCGGTGAGGCGGCCGCCTGCGCAGGACTGGGGGTCATCGTCGGGTAGGCGCATGCTGGAGATGAGGCCGCTGCGCCGGCGTTGCCGGCGGGCGCTGTGCGGGACAGCTTTGCCGCTCCCAGGACTTCGTGGGAACGGGGATGAGGAGGTCAGAGAGATGACCGAAGCAACCACCAGCCCGGCCTGGCACCTGATCGGCGACTGGTTCGACACCTGTAATTGCGCCATACCCTGCCCCTGCACGTTCGCCCAACCCCCGACCGAGGGCGACTGCGACGGGGTCCTGGTCTGGCACATCCGCGAGGGACAGTACGGGGACATACGGCTCGACGGGCTGAACTTCCTGATGCTCGGGTCTTTCACCGGCAACATCTGGGCGGGCGAGGCCACGGACTCGTATGCCGCTTTCTTCGTCGACGAGCGCGCCGACGACCAGCAGCGCGCCGCGCTCGGCACGATCTTCAGCGGTGAGGCGGGGGGCTGGCCGAAGGAGTTCGGCGAGCTGGCCCCCTTCGAGGTGCGCGGCATGGAAGTCGCCCCCGTCATCGTGGAGATCGACGAGGACCTGGGGGCATGGAGTGTCGAGGTTCCCGGCCGGGTCACTGCCCGCGCCGAGGCCCTGGCTGGTCCCACCACGCCCGCCGGCGGGCGGGTGCAGGTCCACAACGCGGGCGGTGCCGAGGTCGGCCCGGGCCAGATCGCCACGTGGGGCCGCGCCACGACGGACCAGGTCGACGCTTTCGGCTTCAGCTGGGACCTGAGAGGCAAGTCCAGCAAGCATTTCCCGTTCGACTGGAGCGGCCCCGACTGATCGAGCGAAAGGTCGGCACGCCTGGCAGGGCAAGGGTGCTGCGCTGTCGCCGCCCGCCGGGTCGAGCCGCACGGCTGCGGTTGAGCTGTGACCGCAACCGCTGCCGGCACCCAACAAATCGCCACGCGCCTGCCCCGATGCGGGCGCCAAGGCCGCAAATGGCACGGGGACCCGGAACGAAGCCGGAGAGCGGTCACCGAACCGGTCATGATGCGGGTATACGTCCACCGCTTATGTGCTCTACCGACGGGCGTGATCGACCCTTGCGCCAGTCAGGTCTTGCCGTACTCGTCGTGGCGGCGCAGCCAGTGAGTCTCCTCGCCCTCCTCGTGGCGGCCCATCGGCGTCCGGTCGAGGAGGCCGTAGTAGGCCATGGCAGGCTCAAGGCCGCGCGCGGAGGTGATGTACGTCCGGTAGACGGTGCCGTCCGAGAACGCGTAGGCGCTCAGGCCGGGCCCCTCGGTGACATAGCCGGCCACGTCCGTGCCGGTCGCCTCCGCCATCTGGCTCACGGTCGGCGGGATCTCGCCCTCGAGGAACGGCCTCAGCTCCTCCTCTGTATGCAGGAAGCCGAGGTCGCGGTGGAAGTCGCTGCCGACGGTGGAAACCCAGTCGAGGCTCCAGCCCATCCGCTCCCGGTAGGCGAGGAGTTTGTCGAGCGGGGCACGCGAGGAGCAGATCAGCGTCACGTCGCGGGCCTTGAGGTGGATCACGTTGGGATCGAGGGTGTCCGCGATCGAGGAGCAGACCGGGCATCCGGCCTCGTACGGCGGACCGAACATGAAGTGGTAAATGAGCAGCTGCGAGCGCCCGTCGAAGAGATCTGCGAGCGACTTGTTCCCGTCCTCGGTCTGGAAGCCGTAGTCCTTCTCGACCGGCACCCAGGGAAGCTCCCGCCGCTTCCGCGTGAGCTCGTCGCCGCGCCGGGTGAGTTCCTTCTCCTCTGCGAGCAGCTCCTGGCGGGCTGCGTCGAATTCTTCCTGTGTGCCGATCCTGTGCTCGGGCATTGCCTTCTCCCTCCTGTACGGGAGCAGACCACCGGCGCTTTCGGTCGCGCAGCGGCTGCCGGCAGTGCCTGCACCGACATACCCGTCCGGCCTCATGTTCACCGTACGCGCGCGGCAGCGGGCCTTCGAGCCGGGCTGAAGTTTCCTACTGGAGTACGGCGCGCTCGGCAACGGCCTAGGTGTGCTGACCGGACAGGTTGGGGACGCGGCCGGCCGGGGTGTGGCGCCGATGAGTTTCCGGCGGTTGGGCGGTCTACCCGTCGACGAAGGGAGCGCACCATGCGCAAGATCATCGTTTGCACGTTCCTGACCCTGGACGGCGTCATGCAGGCGCCGGGCGGTCCGGACGAGGACGCTGAGAGCGGCTTCGAGCACGGCGGCTGGCAGAAGCCGGTGGCCGACGACGAGGTCGGCACGGCCATCGCCGGTTGGTACGAGCACGCCGACGCGATGCTGCTCGGCCGCAAGACGTACGAGATCTTCGCGTCGTACTGGCCGACCGCCGATCCCGACAACCCGTTCACCGATCGGATGAACAGCATGCACAAGTACGTGGCGTCTCGGACCCTGACGTCCGTCGAGTGGCAGAACTCCACGCTGCTGGAGGGCGACATCGTCGATGCCGTACGCAAGCTGAAGGCGTCCGACGGCGGCAACATCAACGTCGTCGGCAGCGGCGACCTCGCCCAGACCCTCATGCGGCACCGCCTCGTCGACGAGTACCGGCTGACCATCCATCCGGTGATCATCGGCACCGGCAAGCGGCTGTTCGCCGACGGAGCGATCCCCACTGCACTGGAGCCGGTCAGCGTCTCGACGACCAAGGGCGGCACCATCGTCGGCGTCTACCGGCCGAACGGCAAGCCCAGCTACGACAGCTACTAGGCGGATTCGTTCGGATCACCGAACGGAACAGAGAAAGATACCCGCGACGCGGAGTCCGCCCGGGTAGATGGTCGCGGTCTTCTCGTCGGCCCGGACCGTGACTCAGGCCAGGGCATCGAGGGCGGCCAGGATATCGGTGGGTTCGGCGCGCCTGGTGTAGTCCGCGTCGACGAAGGCCCAGCGGATGACGCCGTCGCGGTCGATGACATAGGTGGCGGGCAGCGGCAGGGTGCGGGCGTGGCCCCCGTTGACACGCTGGAGGTCGAAGCCCGGCCTGCCCGCTGTCCACGACTTCTTCGCCTCACTGATCGAGGCCCGCTGCTCCGGCGCGTACGCCCGCTGGGGCTGCATGGTCACCAACGCGCACGCCGGGGGCGAGAACCGTGACCCCGAGGTCCGGGCCGCCCTCGACCGACACCACCACCAGCTGCGGGAGGCGCTGCGCACGGCACTCGTCGCCGCCGAGGCCAAGGGGCAGCTCAAACCCGGAACCGATGCCGGGGCTGGGGCCGACCTTCTGGCCCTCCTCGCCTACGGCGTGAATCCGCGTTCCCGTGCGGGCACCGATGCCCGTGAGCTGACAACGACCGTGACCGGGGCCCTTGAAGCGCTCGGGGCGGCGTAGCCGGGCCGTGCGGTCATGCCGTGTCAGCGGGATCGGGGCAGAAAACCGGCACCCGTTGGACGAGGTTGCTGGCGAACCCGCCCAGGTTCCAAGGCTGTTCCAGTGGCTGGGCGTTCCCCGCCTCGTCGTGGGCGCGGGTGCTCAGGACATGGTCGCCGGGGACGGCGGACCACATGTGGGACCATCCGCGCCAGGCCCAGCGGTGTCCTCGATCCGGTTCGAGGTGGGCCCTGTGCCACGTCAGGCCGCCGTCCGTGCTCACCTCCACCGATGTCACCGGGGCGCGTCCCGACCAGGCCCGTCCCTCCAGCAGGACCGGACCCGGCGCCACCACCCGCGTTCGGGACATGAAGTCGGGAAAGCCCGGCGGGATCAGCAGGGCCCTGGGAGCGATGCGGGTGACCGGCTCGCCCGCCTCCCCGGGTGCCTGTCTGATCCGGTAGGCCACGGATTGCTGGAAGCCTGTGAAAGGTGTGTCGACGACCGTAATGTCCCGCAGCCACTTCACCTGGGCCATCCCGTACCAGCCGGGCACCACAAGGCGCAGCGGGCTGCCGTGCTGGGGCGGCAGAGGCGCGCCGTTCATCGCGTAGGCCACCAGGACCTGCGGATCGTCCCCCGTGGCCACGTCGAGAGGAAGGCCGCGCTGGTAGTCCTGCTCGACACCGCGCTCCACGCCGTGATCCGCCCCGGTGAACACGACGTCGACCGCGTCGGACTCCATCCCGGCCTCGTCGAGGAGCAGACGCAGGGGCACTCCCGTCCATTCCGCCGTGCCGACGGCCTCGACCAGCCACGGCTGACTCACCGGCCTCGGCGACAGCAAGGCCCTGCCGTTGCCCGCGCACTCCATCGTCATGCGCGTGGTGACCGCGGGGTAGGCGCGGAGCTGCGCCGGTGTGAGGCTGAGCGCGCGCCGTACGCGACCGCTCACCGTCAGCCGCCAGGCGGCTTCGTGCGGCACGTGGGGGATGTCGTAGTGCGTCAGTACGTAGTGCAGGCCGGGCGGGGTGACGTCGTAGCGCATGGCCTCCAGCGGCAGGCCATGATTCCGGGCGGCCAGTGCCAGCTCGTCCTGCCCCAGGCCCTCGCCGGACGACGCCAGCCGGGCGGGAGCGCTCACGTCGGTGAGTCGACGCTTCATGACCTGATTGTCCCCTTCCCTCGCCGGCTGTGCATAGACGGCAAGGGACGCGGGCGTCGCTGTTCAAAAACCCGAGCGAGGGCGTCGGGGTGCTGCAGTCTGGGCCGCATCCACGTCACCAGGTTGATCAGCAGAACGGGCAGCAGGAGCAGCCACATCGCCCGGCCCGCGCCGCCGATCGTAAGCCGGTTCCAGTCGTATACCTGCCGCTCGACCGAGGGCTCGGAGTCGTCCTCCTCGACCGTTCCGTACCAGCCGGCGCCCTGATCCGCGGGCGTCGCTCACAATCCGTAAAAAGTACGAGACTGAGAGTGGTCACTCTCATTCCGCTTCACGCTTCGCAGCCGACGTCCCGGTCCCTAGTGATCGGGGTGACTGGTGAGGTACCCGCCCATGGAGGTGAAGTACTCCGTCGCGCCCAACTCCCGGCCGTCCTCGGTCCGTACGCGGGTGACGGCCAGCCCGTGGTTGCGGCCCGTGCGGGCGTCGGCTCCGGCGACGATGACCACGCCGTCGCCCTCGCGATAGAAGATGCGGCCGGGTGTGCCGCCGTAGCGACCTTGGGACACCACGGCGGCGAGGACCTCGAGTCGCTTGCCCTTGTGGAAGGTGAAGGCGCTGGGGTACGGCTCGGACTGGGCGCGCACCAGGCGTTCGAGGTCCTCCGCGGGCCAGTCCCAGTTGATGCGGATGTCCTCGGTGGACCGCTTGTGGAAGAAGCTGGCCTGGGAGCGGTCCTGCTCGGTGAATTCCGTCTGTCCGGCGGCGATGAGGTCGAGGGCGCCGATGGTGACCGGGGCGATGAGGTCGACGGTCTTGTGGAAGAGATCTGTGGCGGTGTCCGTCGGTCCGACCGGAACCGCCTCCTGGCGGACGATGTCGCCGGCGTCGAGCTCGTCGTTCATCATGTGCGCGGTCACGCCCACTTCGGGCTCGCCGTTGATCAGGGCCCAGATGAGGGGCGAGAAGCCGGCGTATTTCGGCAGCAGTGAGTCGTGGACGTTCAGCGTGCCGTGGCGCGGCAGGTCGAAGATGCGCGGGGGGATCCAGGTCCGCCAGTTGTTCGCCACGATGATGTCCGGGTCGGCCTCCTTGAGGCGCTCGAACAGCTCGTCGTCGTCGGGGCGGTTGCGGATCAGTACCGGGACGCCGTGCTCTTCGGCGAGGTCGGCGACGGAGTCGCTCCAGATCTTCTCGTACGCGTGCTCGCTCCTGGGATGTGTCACGACCATCACCACGTCGTGCTCGGAGTCCAGGAGGGCTTGGAGGGTGCGGTGCCCCCAGGTCTGGTAACCGAGCATGGCGACCCGCATGGGGTTCCTCCTCAGAGCAGGGATTGACCGAAGCAAGTAAAGCAAGGCTTACCTTAGTGCGCAACGGGCGTGCGGCGTGCGCCAGTTGGCGGACGCCGAGCGCCTCCTGCTGTCCGCCTCGCCCTATCGACACCATCACGGGATTTAGCTTAGGCTCACCTAAGTTTCCGGCAGGTCGCTTCGTCGGCGTGCCCGCTTTTCGTGCTTTCCCCCACGCCTGGCAGGCGACTGCCCCGCACGATGGGAGTGACATGTCACAGGTTCATCCTGATGACGCATCAACGGTCCACGACCTCATTGGCATCGGATTCGGACCGTCCAATGTGGCCATGGCGATCGCGCTCAGCGAGCACAACGCGCGCCTCGACGGGCAGGAGGCGATCACCGCTCACTTCTTCGAGCAGCAGCCACGTTTCGGCTGGCACCGGGGCATGCTGATCGACGACGCGACCATGCAGGTGTCCTTCCTCAAGGACCTGGTGACGCTCCGGAACCCGGCCAGCGAGTTCAGCTTTCTCTGCTACCTGCAGAGCAAGGGCCGGCTGATCGACTTCATCAACCACAAGAACCTCTTCCCGCTGCGGGTGGAGTTCCACGACTACTTCGAGTGGGCCTCCG
This sequence comes from Streptomyces sp. NPDC006602, assembly GCF_042870385.1. Lineage (NCBI taxonomy): Bacteria > Bacillati > Actinomycetota > Actinomycetes > Kitasatosporales > Streptomycetaceae > Streptomyces > Streptomyces sp. NPDC006602. The sequence goes on from NZ_JBIAHG010000017.1 coordinate 24,899, forward strand.
CCAAGGTCGACGACATGGTCTCCTACGACCACGAGGTCGTCGCCGTCGAGCCGGTCGTCCGTGACGGGGCCGTGGAGTACCTCGATGTGACCGTCCGGTCGGGGGAGGGTCTCGCCGTACACCGGGCCCGCAACCTCGTCATCGGTACCGGGCTGCGTCCGCTCATGCCGGAGGGCGTGGAGCGCGGCGACCGCGTCTGGCACAACTCCGAACTACTTGCGAAAGTCGACGAGTTGGAGGGCACCTCGCCCTCTCGGTTCGTCGTCGTGGGCGCCGGCCAGAGCGCCGCGGAGAACGTCGCCTACCTGCACCGCCGCTTCCCCGAGGCCGAGGTCTGCGCGGTCTTCTCCCGCTACGGCTACAGCCCCGCCGACGACAGCAGCTTCGCCAACCGGATCTTCGACCCCCAGGCGGTCGACGAGTACTTCGCCGCCCCCGAGGACGTCAAGCGCCGGCTGATGGACTACCACGGCAACACCAACTACTCCGTGGTGGACATCGACCTGATCGACGACCTGTACCGGCAGATGTACCAGGAGAAGGTCCTCGGCACCGAGCGGCTGCGCTTCCTCAACGTGTCCCGGCTCGCCGACGTCAAGGAGACGCCGGAGAAGGTCCGGGCCACCGTGACATCCCTCGTCACCGGCGAGGAGACCACCCTGGACGCGGACGTCGTCGTCTTCGCCACCGGCTACAGCCCCGCCGACCCACTCGGCCTGCTCGGCGAGGTCGCGGACCGCTGCCTCCGCGACGACACGGGCCGCGTCCGCGTCGAGCGCGACTACCGCATCGCGACGGATGCCGGCCTGCGCTGCGGCATCTACCTGCAGGGCGGCACGGAGCACACGCACGGCATCACGTCGGCTCTGCTGTCCAACACCGCGATCAGGGTCGGCGAGATCCTGGACTCGCTCCTCGAGCGGAGCGTCAAGTCCGCCTCCGGCGAGGCCCGGAGGCCGGTGGCCGACGGAATCGGCAGTACCGCCCGCTAGGCGCTCCGCCGGAGGGGCGGTATGGATTCTGCGGGCCGTCCGTGGCTGGTCGCGCAGTTCTGCTCGCCCCTTCGGGGCACGGGTCCGCACCGGAATCACACCGCCGCGCCCTGCCTGGTGGCACCGCACCCGGCAGGTGCGGCAGCACTGTGCAACCCCGCGAAATCAAAGGGATCAAAGGGATACCGTACGTCGACATGGCCACGACTGGAGTGGAGCGCCCCGCGCCCGGGGGCACAACAGGGGCCCGTCGGCGGCGGGTTGTGGGTTTGGGCACGCTTGTGGTGATCCTCGCGGTCGCGGGGGCGGCGTCGTTGGCTGTCGGTGCGCGCGCGTTGAGTCCCGTCGAGGTGTGGCACGGGTTGTTCGCGGCGCCGGACTCCGACCAGCGACTCACCGAGATCCGGCTCATCGTGCAGACCGTACGGGTGCCCCGGACGGTGCTCGCGATCGTGGCGGGCATCGCCCTCGGAGTCGGTGGGGCGTTGATCCAGGGGTACACACGCAACCCGATCGCCGACACCGGCCTGCTGGGGGTGAACACCGGCGCCTCGTTCGCGGTGGTGTCGGTGATCGCCGTGTTCGGGTTCTCCAACCCGTTCCAGTACGTGTGGTTCGCCTTCCTGGGGGCGGCGGTCGCCGGTGTCGTCGTGTTCGGGCTGGCCAGCATCGGCCGGGGGGCCGGCAACCCGTTGACGCTCGCACTGGCGGGGCAGGGGATCACGGTGTTCCTCATGGCGATGACCACGGCGGTCGCGCTGTCCAACCAGGCGTCGCTGAACGCGCTGCGGTTCTGGAACGCGGGCTCCGTGGCCGGCGTCGGATTCGACGTCATCTGGCCGGTGACCGCGTTCATCGCGGTCGGACTGGTGCTGGCACTGACCACGCTGCCGACCATCAACCTGCTCAACCTGGGTGAGGACGTGGCGCGGGGGCTGGGAGCGAACATCGCATTGAGCCGGACCGTCGGCATCATCGCCATCACCCTGCTGGCGGGCGCGGCGACGGCGGCGTGCGGCCCCATCGCGTTTCTCGGGCTCATGGTGGCCCACGTGGCCCGGTATCTGACCGGCCCTGACTATCGCTGGCTGGTGCCGTACGCGGGTCTGCTCGGGGCCGTCGTCCTGCTGGTCTGCGACATCGTGGGGCGCTTGGTGGTGCGGCCGGGCGAGCTGGACGCGGGTGTCGTCGTCGCTCTCCTCGGCGCTCCCTTCTTCGCGGCTCTGGTGTGGCGCGGAAAGTTCAAGAACGCATGAACGGGACAGACGTGACGCCGGACGGGGCAGACGTGACGCCGGACGGGGCAGACGTGACGCCGGACGGGGCAGACGTGACGCCGGACGGGGCAGACGTGAAGCCATCGATGGCGCCGGGCGTGCGGCTCGGCCAGGTGTCGTTCGTCTGGCGGCCCTGGATCCTGTTCGTCACGCTGCTGCTGGCGGCGCTGACCTTCCTGGTCTTCTGCGTGTCCATCAGCATCGGGGACTTCTCCATCGGCCTGCCCCAGGTGATCGCCACGATCTTCGGCGGTGGTGAGCGGGTCGACGAGTTCGTGATCATGGACTTGCGAATGCCGCGCGCCCTGGCCGGGCTCGTCGTGGGAATCGCGCTGGGGGTGTCCGGGGCGATCACGCAGTCCATCGCGCGCAATCCGCTGGCCAGCCCGGACATTCTGGGCATCACCGGGGGCGCCGGCGCGGTCTCGGTGTTCCTGGTGACGGTGTCGGGCGGAGCCTCCGCGGCGATCGTCAACTCCGTGGGCCTGTCCGCGGCGGCGCTCGCCGGCGGTCTCGGCACGGGACTGCTGGTGTACTTCCTGGCGTGGCGGCGCGGGATCGACGGCTTCCGGCTCATCCTCATCGGCATCTCCGTCAGCGCCGTGATGGAGGCGATCACCACCTGGCTGCTGGTCACCGCCGACATCAGGGACGTGGCCCGGGCCCAGGCGTGGCTGGTCGGCTCGCTGGACAACCGGTCCTGGGACGAGGTCTGGGTGGCGCTCTGGTGCTCGCTCGTCCTCCTGGTCGTCGTGTCAGGCGTCGCGTTCCAGTTCAAGCCGATGCACTTCGGCGACGAGGTCGCCGCGGGCCTGGGCGTCCGGTACGCGATGGTGCGGGCCGTCCTGCTGTTGTGCGCGGTCCTGCTGGCCGCTGTGGCGGTGAGCGCGGCGGGCCCGGTCCCGTTCGTCGCGCTGGTGGCGCCGCAGGTGGCGATGCGTCTGGCGAGATGCCCGACGCCGCCGATGGTGGCCTCCGGCCTGGTCGGAGCGCTGCTGCTGATCGGCGCGGACCTGGTCGCGCGTACAGCGCTGCCGATCAGCCTCCCGGTCGGCGTCGTCACCGCCGCGATCGGCGGCCCCTTCCTCGTCTATCTGCTGGTGCGGGCGAACCTCAGATAGCTGGTACAAAGTTAGGCAAGCCTAAACGAGGGGGCCTTGTGGTCGCTCAGTCCGTCACCGGGATCGAGTCCGGGGTCGATCAGACCTCACGTCTGGCAGCCAGGGATGTCACGGTCGGGTACGGCGCCAGGAGCGTCATCGACGGCCTCGACGTGGCGATACCTCCAGGCGTGATCACCACGATCATCGGCCCCAACGGCTGCGGGAAGTCGACCCTGTTGCGGACCCTGTCGCGACTGCTCAAGCCGAGCAAGGGGACGGTCGTGCTGGACGGCGACGACATCGTCAAGCTCAGGACCAGGGACGTGGCGAAGAAGCTCGGCCTGCTGCCTCAGGCACCGGTCGCGCCCGAGGGCCTGACGGTGTCCGACCTGGTCGCCAGGGGCCGTCATCCGCACCAGAGTTGGCTGCGGCAGTGGTCGTCGGACGATGCCGCCGTGGTGGAGCGCGCGCTGGCCATGACCGGGGTGTCCGACCTCGCCGACCGCCCGGTGGACTCGCTGTCCGGCGGTCAGCGCCAGCGCGTCTGGATCTCGATGATCCTGGCCCAGGGCACCGACCTGCTGCTCCTCGACGAGCCGACCACCTACCTGGACCTGGCGCACGCCATCGACGTGCTCGACCTGGTGGACGACCTGCACGAGTCGGGGTGCACCGTGGTCATGGTGCTGCACGACCTCAATCTGGCCACGCGCTACAGCGACAACCTCGTCGTGATGAGGGAGGGGTCGATCCTGGCGCAGGGGCACCCGCGTGACGTGATCACCGCGGAGTTGCTGCACGAGGCGTTCGGGCTGCGCGCCAAGGTGATCGACGACCCGGTGGGCGACCGGCCGCTCATCGTGCCGATCGGCCGCACGCACGTCCAACTCGGCCACGTCCCGGCGAAGTTGTCTTAGTAAGGCTAGGCTAACCTCACCTTGGCGCGGTAAGGTTTGCCTGCCCTTTGTATGGGGGCGCAGTGGACAGCGCGACAGCAAGGGATTTCGGATGCTCCTCCATCGAACGACGCTCAAGAGATCCCGGCGGCGGTTGGCGGCGATTCTGTCCGCCGCGACTCTCGGCGTCGGCCTCCTCGCGGGATGCGGTTCCGACTCGCCCGACTCGGCGGACAAGGCGAGCGACAACACCCCGGCTGCCGCCGGCGCGTTTCCGGTCACCGTGGAGCACGCGTTCGGAACCACGAAGGTCACCAAGGCTCCCCAGCGGGTCGTCTCCGTCGGCTACACCGACGACCAGACCATCCTGGCGTTCGGAATCAAGCCCGTCGGCATGGTCGACCAGTACCCGAACCCGGCGGGGAAGAGCCCCGACATCAACACCCAGTGGCCCTGGGTGAAGGACAAGTGGGGCGACACCAAGCCCGAGGTCATCATGAGCAACGGGGACTCCGGTCCCAACTACGAGAAGATCGCCGCCCTGCGGCCGGACCTGATCATCGCGGTCTACTCCGAGATCGACCAGGCCGCCTACGACAAGCTCTCCCGGATCGCGCCGACGGTGGGCCGTACCAAGGCCGAGAAGGAGCCGTTCAGCGCGCCCTGGCAGGACAACGCGCTGCACATCGCCAAGGCGCTCGGCAAGGCCGAGGAGGGCGAGGAGATGGTGGCGGACATCCAGGGGCAGCTCGACGCGGCCAAGAAGGCGCACCCCGCGTTCGCGGACCAGACCGCCGTCGCGTTGTCCTGGTACGAGGACTCCGTGGCGCCGTTCACCTCCACCGACGTGCGCGGACGGCTGGTGACGGGCATCGGATTCAAGTACCAGACCGAGATCGACAAGGTCGCGGACGGCAGCTTCTACACCAAGCTCTCCCCTGAGCGCATCGACCTGGTCGACGTCGACCACATCTTCGTCATCAACGACAAGGCGGACACGGAAGCGCTGAAGAAGTTCAAGCTGTTCGCCAATCTGGACGCCGTGAAGAAGGGCAACGTGTCGTACCTGCTGGACAGCGAGGGCCCCGCGGTCGGCGCGGCCATCTCCCAGGGCACCCTGCTGTCCATGCCGTACGCCATCGACGAGCTCGTCAAGTCGGCCGAGTAGGTGTGAGCGCCACCGACACGCGCGTCGCCCCGGCGGCAACTCTGCGCACGGCGACCGGACGCGAGGCCACCCGATGGGTCGCGGCGCACTGCCGCGAGGTGCCCTGGCTGACGGTCGCCACCGTGCTCACCACGGTGGCCGGGGCGGCGCTCCAGGTACTCCCGGTGCTCCTGCTGGGCCGGGTGGTCGACGGGGTGGTCGAGGGCGAACCGCGCTCGATCCTCGTCAGGATCGGGGTGTTGATGGTGGGCGCCGCGCTGCTCGGCGCGGCGGCCACCGCGGTGTCGACCTACCTGATCGGGCGGCTGGGCGCGGATCTGCTCGCGCGGCTTCGGGAAGGTGCCGTCCGGGCGGTGCTGGGGATGCCGAGCGCACGGATCGAGCAGGTCGGCCGCGGCGACGTGCTGTCCAGGGTCGGCGACGACGTGGCAGTGATCTCCAAGGGCATCCGGACGGCCGTCCCCACGGTGTTCTCGGCGGGAGTGCTGGTCGTCATCGCCACAGCCGGCATGTTAGGGCTCGACTGGCGACTCGGCCTGGCGGGCGCCGGCGCGCTGCCCGCGTACGCGCTGGCCCTGCGCTGGTATCTGCCCCGCTCCGCCCCGCTCTACCGGAAGCAGCGGGTGGCCCAGGCCGACCGTGCGCAGGCGTTGATGAGCGGTCTGAACGGGATCGACACGGTCCGGGCCTACCGCCTTGAGAACGCCTTCCGCGAGAAGGTCACCGGCGAGTCGTGGCGGGTGCGTGATCTCGGTATCGAGGTGTTCCGGTTCTTCGGCCGGTTCGTGGGCAGGGAGAACCGCGCCGAGTTCATCGGCCTGGTCCTGATCCTCGTGGTGGGGTACGCCCTGTTGGAGGCCGATGCCGCCAGCCTGGGCGAGGTGTCGGCGGCCCCGCTGCTGTTCCACCGGCTGTTCGCCCCGCTGGGCGCCATCATGTTCACCTTCGACGAGGCACAGAAGTCGGGTGCGAGCCTGACCCGGCTGGTCGGGGTGCTGGGGGAGTCCGCGGAGGACCGGCTGGTCGGCGACACGTCCGTCGCGCCGGCGGACGCCGCGCCGTACTCGGTGACGGTGGAAGGGCTGACGTTCCGTTATGCCGACACCGAGGAGCCGGTCCTGAGGGATGTCGACCTGACGATCCCGGCCGGCGGTTCGCTCGCGCTGGTGGGGGCGACGGGCGCGGGCAAGACGACCCTGGCCGCGCTCATCGCGGGCATCGGAACCCCGCAGGCCGGGTCGGTGCGCGTCGGGTCGACCGACCTGGCCGGTCTGGACGAGGCCGGGGCGCGGGCCTTGGTGAGCATCCTGACGCAGGAGACGCACGTGTTCTCCGGTGCGCTCGCCGACGACCTGCGGCTGGCCGCGCCGGAAGCGACTGACGCCGAGCTGATGGACGCGTTGCGCGCGGTCGGCGCCGACGGCTGGGTCGACGCGCTGCCCGAAGGGCTGAACACCCTGGTCGGCGAGGGCGGCGAGCGCCTGGACGTCACCAAGGTCGCACAGATCGCCCTGGCCCGGCTGGTGCTGGGCCGGTCGCCGGTGGTCGTCCTCGACGAGTCGACCGCGGAGGCGGGCAGCGAGGGCGCCGCCGAGCTGGAGCGGGCGGTGCTGGCCGCGTGCTCGGGCCGGACCACGTTGTTCGTGGCGCACCGGCTGACCCAGGCGATGGCGGCGGACCGGATCGCCGTGCTGGACGCGGGCCGCGTCGTGGAGCAGGGAACGCACGAGGAGTTGGTGGCGCTGGGCGGCCGGTATGCGCGGCTGTGGCGGGCCTGGCGAGAAGGTGGTTAGTCACCCTGAGCAGGTCCCTGTGCAGATCCCTGAGCAGATCCCTGAGCAGGTTCCTGTGCAGGTCCCTGAGTAGGTCCCCAAGCAGGTTGGGTCAGCTTTCATGCCTTGGAAGGGGCGCTGAGTCTTCGATGGTGGAACCGAGCGCTCGTCTCGTACTGCTCCCTCCCGCGCGCCTGGCCGATCTACGCCGGCGAGCCGGGGACTTCTCCGACAGGACCATCGCCGAAGCGTGTGCCATCGGGCTGTCGTACTGGGCGACGGGCCGAAGTCCCGACGGCATCGACCTCACCCCCGGCACCCTGTTCGCCGACGTCCTCGGGTGGGTCGACAACGGCGGGGAGGGGCCCGGCGGTTGGGAGATCGGCGCGCCCGGCGTGCCCGGCGTGCCCGGCGTGCCCGGCGTGCCCGGCGCGGACGGCCTGGACGGCGCGGACGGCTGGAGCATCGCCGTACCGGAAGGCGTCGCGCCGGGCGACGCGCAGCTCGCGCTGGACGACCTGGCCGACTTCCCGGACCGGCCCATCGGCACGATCGGCCCGGCCGACGTGGCGGCGAGGCTTGAGGCGCTGGCCGAGTGGAACGACACCCAGGCCGGCCGGGTGCGCCCGACCATCGTGGAGATGTTCCGCGAGCAGGCGCGGACCAGGCCGGACGCCGTCGCCATCGTCGACGAGCACCGATCGCTGACGTACCGTCAAGCAGCCGTGCTGTCCAGCCAGTTGGCCCACCATCTGATCGAACGCGGGCTCACTGCCGAACAGGTCGTCGGTATCTCACTGGGCCGCTCCGCCGACATGGTGATCGGGCTGCTCGGCGTGCTCCAGGCGGGCTGCGCGTTCGTGCCGCTCGATCCGCAGTGGCCCGCCGCGCGCCGAGCCGTCGTCATCAAGGACGCCCGGGTCGTCGTACAGCTCAACGAGTGCGGCGAACACGACCCGAGTGAACCCGAAGCCGTGGCCGTCGACCTCGGCGACTGGCGGTTCGGTTCCTACCCCACCGAGGGGACCGGAGTCACCGTCCCCGGCACGGCACTGGCCTACGTGATCTTCACGTCCGGATCGACCGGGCGGCCCAAGGGCGCGATGATCCGCCACGAGGCGATCAGCGAGCGCCTGCTGTGGCAGGTCGACGAGATCCTCGGCTTCGGCCATGACGACGCGTCGCTGTTCAAGGCGCCGCTGTCCTTCGACATCTCCATCAACGAGATCTTCCTGCCGCTGGTGTCCGGCGGCAGGCTGGTGGTCCTGCGGCCCGGCGGCGAACGCGACCCGCACCACCTGCTGAGTGTGATCGCCGAGCAGCGCGTCACCTTCACCTACCTGGTGTCGTCCATGCTGGACGTGCTCCTTGAGATCGCGGGCGACTCCGGGCAGCTGGACAGCCTGCGGCACGTGTGGTGCGGCGGCGAGGTGCTGACCCCGGAGCTGTACGAGCGGTTCCGCACCCGGCTCGACATCCCCATGTACCACGGCTACGGCCCGGCCGAGACGACCATCGGCGTCTCCCACGTCATCTACCGGGGCGCGGCGGAACGCCTGTCGACGTCGATCGGCAAGGCCAACCCCAACACCCAGTTGTACGTGCTGGACGACGAGTTGCGCCCGGTCCCGGTCGGGGTCGGCGGCGAGCTGTACGTGGGCGGCTTCCTCCTGGGACGCGGGTACGTCAACGCACCCGGCCTGACCGCGTCCCGGTTCGTGGCGAACCCCTTCGCCGGGGACGGGTCCCGGCTGTACCGGACCGGTGACCTCGCGCGGTTCGCGCCGGACGGGTCGCTGGACTTCCTCGGCCGGGCCGACAACCAGATCAAGATCCGCGGCATGCGGCTGGAGATCGAGGACGTCGAGGTCGGTCTCGCCGAGCACCCCGGCGTACGGCACACCTGCGTCGTCGCCCAGAAGAACGCGGCGGGCGGCACCTACCTGGTGGGCTACGTGATCCCGGCCGCCGGTAGCGAGGATCTGCGGGCCGACGAGGTCAAGGCGTGGGCCGCCGCGCACATGGTGGAGTACATGGTGCCCGCCCACATCGTCGTGATGAAGGAGTTCCCGCTCACCGCGAACGGCAAGCTCGACCGGAACGCGCTGCCGGAGCCCGCGATCGGGACGGGCTCGCTCGTCCCGCCCGCGACCGAGAACGAGCGCGCGGTGTGCGCGGCGGTCGCGGCGGTGCTGCGGCTCGAAGAAGTCGGTGTCGACCAGGACTTCTTCCAGCTCGGCGGCGACAGCATCCTGGCGATCTCGCTGCTGAGCGCGCTGCGTGACGCGGGTCTCCATGTCACGGCACGGCAGATCTTCACCCACAGCACGGCGGGGGCGCTGGCGGCGGTGGCGAGCCGTGAGGACGTCTCCACCGTCGACCACGGTGACGTCGCGACCGGTTCCGTCGTGGGATCGCCCATCGTGCAGTGGCTCGGCGAGACCACGGACGCGATCGACGGCTTCGTGCAGTCGGTGGTGCTGAACACCCCGGCGGACCTGACCGCCGACGCTCTCGACGAGATCCTCGCCGCCGTGGTCGGACGCCACGACATGCTGCGCGCCAAGCTGGTGCGCGGGGACCGCTGGAGCTTCGACATCCCGGAGGCGGAGCAGACCGGCGCTGGTCCTGAGGCGGACCACCCCGCAGCCGGATGGAACGAGAGCGACCGGCCGCTCGACGAGTGCGTCGCGCTCGCCACCGAGGGGCTGGACCCGGCGGGCGGTGTGATGCTGCGTGCCGTCTGGCGCCGCGAGGCACGCCAACTGGTCCTGGTCGCCCATCATGTGGTGATCGACGGCGTGTCCTGGCGGGTCCTGATGGAGGACCTGGCCACGGCCTGGCGGCAGTTCGCCTCGGGCGGGCCGATCGAGCTCCCCCCGGTGGGCACGTCGTTCCGGCGCTGGACGCAGTTGCTGGAGCGCGCCGCGTTCGACGCGGACAGTACCTACTACTGGCGTCCCCTGCCGGAAGACGACCAACCGGTGGGCAGGCGCCCGCTGTCCGAAGCCGACACCGTCGCCAGGGAGCGGGTGCGGACCGTCTCGGTCGGCCCCGAGGTCACGGCCGCGCTGCTGGGCGAGATCCCCGCCAAGTTCCACGCGGGCGTCAACGACGTACTGCTGACCGCGCTCGCCGTCACCCTCGCCCGGTGGCGCCGCGACCTCGGCCAGGACCAGACGTTCGCGCACGTCGAACTCGAAGGCCACGGCCGCGAAGGCGGGTTCGTGGCGGGCACGGCCGGCTTCGAGCCGGACCTGTCGCGGACCGTGGGCTGGTTCACCACCCTGTTCCCGGTGACCGTGGACCCCGGCGCGGCGGCCGATCTCACCGCACCCGAGTACCTGGCCGCCGCGCTCAAGTCGGTCAAGGAAGACCTCGCACGGGTGCCGGACAACGGTGTTTCGTACGGTGCCCTGCGGTACCTGACCGACACCGAGTTCGACGCGCCCGCACCCCAGGTGCTGTTCAACTACCTGGGCCGCTTCGACGCGGGCGCGTCGGGGGACTGGCAACTCGCGGGTGCCACCGGTCAGTTGGGCGAGAGGCGCGACCCGAGCATGCGCCTGCCGCGCGCCCTGGAGTTCAACGCGATCGCCGAACCCGCCGCCTCGACCGGCGAGTACGAGCTGGTCACCGCCATCTCCTGGCCCGACGGGATGTTCACCGACGAGGACATCGCGACCCTCGGCGAATACTTCCGGGCGGTCCTGACCCAGCTGGCCGCGCTCGACCAGGGCGGCCACTCGCCCAGCGACTTCGGCCTGGTGCCGCTCACGCAGGCGGACGTCGACGCCCTGGACGGCCCGGCGCTGCGGGACATCCTGCCGTTGACCCCTTTGCAGGAGGGCCTGTACTTCCACTCGGTCTTCGACGACGACTCGGCGGGCGCTTACGTCGAGCAGCAACTGCTCACGCTGGACGGCGAGGTGGACGCCGACCGGCTCGCGGCGGCGGCCACTCGCCTGCTCACCCTTTACCCGAACCTGGCAGCGCGGTTCGTGGCTCTCACTGACGGCCGTGTGGTCTCCGTGCTGGAGAGCGGCGTGGAGGCGCCCTTCACCACGCTGGAACGCCCCGGCATCACCGACGCCGAGATCCGCGACCACGCCGAGCGGGACCGCCGCGCCGGGTTCGACCTGGCCACCGGCCCGCTGATGCGGTACACGCTCATCCGCGCGGGCTCCGGCCGCAGCGTCCTGGTGCAGACCGTGCACCACATCATCGCCGACGGCTGGTCGGTGCCGCCGATACTCCGCGCGCTGCTGGCCGAGTACCACGCGCCGGGGACCGTGTACGCGTTCGGCGGCTTCCCGGACTACGTGCGCCGGCTCGCCGGACGCGACCAGGAGCACAGCGACCGGGTCTGGCGCGAACAGCTCGCCGAGCTGCCCGGCCCTTCACTCGTCGCCGAGCGGCACACCCCGTCCGACCGGTTCGCCGACACCGCCGTGGAACCGGACGACGACATCGACGCGGCGGTCCGGTCGGCCGGCATGCCGCTGAGCGTGGCCGTGCACAGCGCCTGGGCGGTGACGCTGGGCGGCCTCCTGCACGGCAGGGACGTCGTGTTCGGCTCCACGGTGTCCGGGCGCGACGCGGAGGTGCCCGGCATCGAGGACATGGTGGGTCTGTTCATCAACACGATCCCCGTACGCGCCCGCTGGGCCGGCACGACCACCTCCCGCGACCTGCTCGCCTCCGTGCGGGAGCACCAGAGTGCGGTACTGCCGCACCAGCACGTCTCGCTGGCGAGGATCGGCCGCCAATCGGGCGCCGGTGGCCCTCTGTTCGACACCCTGGTGGTGTTCGACGTAGCGACCGATGCGGACGCTCTGCGGCGACCCGACGACACGCTGGTCATCACCGACATCGTGAACGAGGGAGCCCCGCACTACCCGTTGACGCTGGTGGTGGAGCGCGCGGTCGACGGTCGTCCGCGGTTCAACCTGATCTACGACGGTGAGCTGCTGCGGGAGGCGAGCGCCCGGGCGATCCTGCGCACGTTCACCAGGACTCTCACGGGCCTGCTCACTCGTCCGGACGCCCTGGTCGATGACCTGGCGCCGGAGAGCGAGCGGCGTCCCGCGCGGGTCCCGACAACCCTGGGCGGACTGTTCGACGCCGCCGCGCGCCGCGACCCGGCCGCCACAGCCGTCACCCAGTGCGCTCTCGACGGCGGTACCCGATCACTGACCTACGGCGAACTGGCGGACACCAAGAACGAGTTGGCCTCGGCTCTGCGCGCGGCCGGTGTCGGGCCGGGCAACCGGGTCGCCGTCGCCGTCCCGCGCTCGGTGGAGCAGGTCGTCGCCCTGGTCGCGATCGTCAGCGCGGGCGGCGCGTACGTGCCGCTGGACCTGACGTACCCGGACGAACGGCTGGAGTACATCCTCGCCGACGCCGCTCCACAGGTCGTTCTCGTGGACCGAGAGCAGCGGGACCGCTTCACGGAACTGCTGGCCCGGGCAGGGGTGTCGGCCCGCGTGCTCGTGCAGGGGGACGAGCTGCCGGTGGGGGACAACACGGCGCCCGAGGTCGGCCGGCACGACCCCGCGTACGTGATCTACACGTCCGGATCGACCGGCCGGCCCAAGGGTGTGGTCGTCCCGCACTCCAGCGTGGTGACGCTGCTTGCGAACACCCAGCCATACATGGACTTCGGCCCGCGCGACGTGTGGGTCCAGTTCCACTCCTTCTCCTTCGACTTCGCGGTCTGGGAGCTGTGGGGCGCGCTGGCCCACGGCGGTGAGCTGCTGGTGCCGGAGTACGGGCTGACCCGCTCCCCGGTCGACTTCCACCGGCTGGTCCGCGAGCGCGGCGTGACCGTGCTCAACCAGACCCCGTCGGCGTTCTACCAGTTCATCGAGGCGGACCGGCATGCCGACCAGCCGATCACCGCACTGCGCCGGATCATCTTCGGCGGCGAGGCGCTGGGCCTCGGGCGGCTGCGCGGCTGGGTCGAGCGGCACGGCACCGGTTCGCCCGAGCTGGTCAACATGTACGGCATCACCGAGACCACCGTCCACGTCACCCACCGGGTGCTGACCGACGAGGACTTCGACCTCGGCGACGACGTCAGCCCGATCGGCGGCCCGATTCCCGGCCTCGTCACCTACCTGCTCGACGACCGGCTCCGCCCGGTGCCGCCGGGCCGGGTGGGCGCCATCTACGTCACCGGCGACCAGGTGTCGCTCGGATACCTGGGCAGGCCGGGGCTCACCGCCGGCCGGTTCGTGGCGAACCCGTTCGCCGGTGACGGCTCCCGCATGTACCACACGGGCGACCTCGCACGTCGTACGCTCGACGGTGAGCTGGAGTTCGCGGGGCGCGCCGACGACCAGGTCCAACTCAAGGGGTTCCGCATCGAGTTGGGCGAGGTGGAGGCCGCGATCAGGGAACTCGACGGCGTGGTCGACGTGGCCGTCACCGTGGCGGACAGCGGCGATCACCTGGTCGCGCACGTCGTGGGCCGGGTGCCTGGTGACTTCGTCGAGTCGCTGTCCACGAAGTTGCCCGTGCACATGGTGCCGGGGCGGGTGCTGTCGGTCGACGCGCTGCCGTTGACGGTCAATGGCAAGTTGGATCGCAAGGCGCTGATCGAGCGAGCCAATGCGCAAGGTGATGAATCCGCGGGCCGGTGGGGGCTGGTCGCGCAGTTCCCCGCGCCCCTTGTGGGGCGCGACGCCGCACCGGAGTTCAGCACGGCCGCGAGTGATTCCGTGCTCGCCTCACTCGTCGGCATCTTCGCCGACACACTGCCCGGCGCCGCCGTCGACGGTGACACCGACTTCTTCCGGGCCGGAGGCGACAGCATCGTCGCCATCACCGTGATCAACCGGGCCAGGGCGCTCGGTCTGCCGATCGCGCCACGGGACGTGTTCCTGCTCAGGACACCGCGCGCGCTCGCCGAGCACCTGGGGACGCGCACACCGCAGGCCCCCGCCTCCGCAGCCGCCCGCCGCGAGGACGGCCCGCTGCCCCCGACCCCGATCATCCTGCGCCGGCGTGAACTGGGCGGATCGCTCGCGCGGTTCGCCCAGGCCAGGACGCTGGTGGCCCCCGAGGGCACCGGGTTCGCCGATGTCGAGCGCGCCGCGAACGCCCTCGTGGCCGCGCACCCGGTCCTCCGGCTGCGGCTGTGCGTCGAGCAAGGGGTGTGGGCCCTGCGTACCGAACCCGCCCGCGAGGTCACCGTCGTACGACCGGACACGGCCGACGCGACGACCGCCGCGAACGAAGCCGCCGGACGGCTCGATCCCGAGTCCGGGGACGTCATCGCCTTCTCGTGGCTGGCGGCGAGCCGGACCCTGGTGGTCACCGTGCACCACCTCGCCGTCGACTCGGTGTCCTGGCTGATCCTGCTGGACGACCTGGCCACCGCCCTGCGCGGCGAGGCACTGGCGCCGCCGACCACGTCGTACGCCGAGTACGCCGAAGCACTGACGCTCCGATCCGCCCCCGCGATCGACGACCTCGGGCACTGGCTCACCACCCTCCGGGCGCCCGCGCTGCTGCCCGCGGTCGAGGGGCTGCGCGAGACCACCGTCGTGCTCGCGCCCGAGGCGAGCGACCGCGTGACGCGTACCGCGCCCGCCGCACTCGGTGTCGGTCTCACCGAGCTGCTGTGCGGCGCACTGCGCACCGCGCTGACGCAGATCCAGCCGTCGCCCACCGATCTCGCGATCGAGTTGGAGCGGCACGGCCGGGTCCCGGTCCTCGAACACCACGACTACACCCGCACGGTCGGCTGGTTCACCTCCATCGCGCCCGTGCGGCTCACGGCGCACACCGACCCCGTCACGGCGGCGCGCGAGGTCGCCGACCGCCAGCCGGACGAAGGCGGGCACGTCGCCTACGGCCAACTCCGGTACCTCAACCCGCAGACGGCCCCCTTGCTGAACGCCCGCCCGCAGGTGCTGTTCAACTACCTCGGCCGGGGCGACGAGTCCCGGGCGCTGCACATCACGGGCGGCGACCAGGGCAGCCCGTACGCCGTCGAGGTCAACGCGTGGACCGACGCGGCCACCGGAAGCCTGCACGCGGCCTTCACCCTCGCCGAGGGCATCCCCGACGAGATCACCGAGCACTGGCTGAGCGCCCTGGAACGCATCGCGACCACCGCTACGACGGCGGAGCGCACGGCTCCGGTCACCCCGCTCCAGCGGGGCCTGTTCTTCCAGGCGCAGATGGCGGGCTCGGCCGGACACTACGTCGCGCAGAGCTGGTTCACCTTCGACCGTCGTCTGGACACCGACGCGCTGGCCGAGGCGATGGCGTACGTGATCGCGCGGCACCCGGTCGTGGGCGCAGGCTTCACCACCGACGACGACGGAAACCCGGTCCAGGTCCTCAGCGCGGGTCGGCAAGTCGCCGTCCGTACGGTCGAGGTGGCGACGGACGCGGAGGTCGACGCCCTGCGCGCCCGCGACCGCGACACGGGCTTCGACCCGGGTGAGCCACCGCTGATCCGGCTGACCGTGGTGCGCCTGCCCGACGAACGCGACGGCCTGCTGCTGAGCTACCACCTGCTGCTGTGGGACGGCTGGTCCCGCGAGATCGTGCTGCGGGACCTGTTCGACGCCTACCAGGCCGTTCTCGCGGGTGAGTCGCTGGTGGCAGCACCCGCCACGCCGGGCTTCGAGGACTACGCCCGGGCGCTCGACGCCAAGGACTCCGCCGTCTCCGAACGCTTCTGGGCGGAGCACCTGGCCGGTCTTCCCGGCCCGACGCTGCTCGCCGGACCGGCGCCGTCCTTCTCGGACGACCTGCCGCGCGCGCTCGTACACACGCTGTCGGCCGAACAGTCGGACCTGCTGCGGGACGCGGCCAGGACGCACCAAGTCACCCTGTACTCGGTGCTGACCGGCGCGTTCGGCCTCCTGCTGGGCGCCCACACGGGCCGCGGTGACGCGGTGTTCGGCGTGACCGTCTCCGGCCGGGAGGGCGAGGGCCTGTCCGACATCGTCGGCGTGCTGCTCAACACCGTGCCCCTGTGGACGCGGGCACGGCCGGACGACACCGTCCGGGATTACCTGACGGCCGTACAGGCGGCCAGGGTCGAGGCGATGGAGCACGAGCACCTCGGGCTCGGCGAGATCCAGCGGGCCAGTGGCCACGACACCCTGTTCGACAACCTGTTCGTGCTCCAGAACTTCCTGGACATGGACGCGTTCGCCGAGATGAATGCCCGGCACGGCATCACCTCGGTGAAGGCCGACGACTCCACCCACTATCCGTTCACGTGGGTGGTCACGCCCGGCGAGCGGCTCACGGTCAAGCTGGAGTACCGCGACGACGACACCGGGAACGCCCGTCGTCTCCTCGACGACTACCTGCGGGTGCTCGAAGACCTGGCCCGGTCGAGCGGCCCGGTGGGCGCGCTGCGGGGGTTGGGGCCGCAGCCCTCGGCGGGAACGCGCAGGGACGTCGGCACGGACACCGTCGTCGACCGGTTCGACCGGGCGGCGGACCGCGACCCGGAGCGCGTCGCGCTCGTCGCCCACGGCGAGAGCATGACCTTCGCGGGGCTGCGGGACCGCAGCCGCGCGGTGGCGGGAGTGCTCGCCCGGCGCGGCATCGGCCCCGAGTCGACCGTGGGCCTCGCCGTCCCACGCTCCCTCGACTCGATCGTGGCGCTGTTCGCCGTACTGCGCGTCGGCGCCGCGTACGTGCCACTGGAGCTGGACCACCCGGACGAGCGGATCGCCACGATCGTCGCGGACGCCCGCCCGGAGGTGATCCTGACCGTGAGCGCCGTATCGCCCCGGCTGACCGGCGATCTGGTCGAGCTGGACCGACCGCTGCCCGAGGCCGAGCCGTATCCGACGTTCGCGCCGGACGACCCGGACCGCCTGCGGCACCCCGCGTACACGATCTACACGTCCGGCTCGACCGGGAAGCCCAAGGGCGTGGTGACCGAGTACGCCGGGCTCACCAACATGCTGATCAACCATCAGCGTCGCATCTTCGAGCCGGTGTTGGCGCAGCACGGCCACCGGGTCTTCCGGATCGCGCACACCGTGTCGTTCGCGTTCGACATGTCGTGGGAGGAGCTGCTCTGGCTCGCCGACGGCCATGAGGTGCACATCTGCGACGAGGAACTGCGCCGCGACGCGCCCCGGTTGGTGGAGTACTGCCTGGAGCACGGCATCGACGTCATCAACGTGACCCCGACCTACGCGCAACAGCTGGTCGCCGAGGGACTGTTGGACAACCCGGCGCGGCGGCCGGCGCTGGTGCTGCTGGGCGGCGAGGCCGTCACCCCGACGCTGTGGCAGCGGCTCGCCGAGACCGAGGGGACGGTCGGCTACAACCTGTACGGACCCACCGAGTACACCATCAACACCCTCGGCGTCGGCACCTTCGAATGCCAGGACCCGGTGGTGGGAGTGGCGATCGACAACACGGAGGTGTACGTGCTGGATCCGTGGCTGCGGCCCCTGCCGGACGGCGTTCCCGGGGAGTTGTACGTGTCGGGCATCGGCATCGCCCGCGGCTATCTCGGGCAGTCGGCCCAGACCGCGCACCGCTTCGTCGCGTGCCCGTTCGGCGAACCCGGCGAGCGCATGTACCGCACCGGGGACCTGGTGGTCCGGCGGCCCGACGGGAACCTGATGTACCTGGGCCGCACCGACCAGCAGGTCAAGATCCGCGGGCACCGGGTCGAACTGGGCGAGGTCGAGGCGGTGTTCGCGGCGCACCCGGCGGTGCGGTTCGTCGCCGCGGTGGCGCAACCCGACCCGCAGGTGGACGGGGCGTACCGGCTGGCCGCCTATCTCGTCCTTGACGGCTCGGACCTGGCGGCGGTCGCCGCCGAAGTGGGCGCCGGGCTGCCGGACTTCCTGCGCCCGACGCACTACGCACAGGTCGACGGCATCCCGCTGACGGTGAACGGGAAAGCCGACACCAAGGCGCTGCCGGAGGCCAAGCCGCTGGGCGCGCTGACCACGGCGGGGGAGCGGGGAGCTCGGACCGAGACCGAGACCGTGGTCTGCGAGTTCTTCGCCGAGGCACTGGACCTGGAGGACGACGAGGTGAGCGCGGTGAGCGACTTCGTGTCCCTCGGAGGTCACTCCATGCTGGCGGTGCGGCTGATCGGCCTGCTCCGCCGCGAGTACGGTCCAGTGATCACGATCCGTGACCTGTTCACCCTGCGAACCCCGGAAGCGATTGCCCGCCACCTCGATGACCACCTCGATGACAACTCCTGACACGCAGCGGCCCCGCCCGGGGTCCCACATCCTCCGGACCGCGCTGCGGCGCAATGTCGGCGCCATGGTCTGGGGCACCGTCCTCATGGGCCTGTACCAGGCGGGGGAGACCGCCTTCCCCATCGCGCTCGGCCTGATCGTCGAACACACGATGAAGGGGGACCGGAACCTCGGCTCGCTCGGCCTGTCGATCGCCGCGCTGGCCGTGATCATCACGACCGTGTCGCTGTCATGGCGGTTCGGGATGCGCATCCTGCAGAAGGCCAACACCACGGAGGCGCACCGCTGGCGGGTGCGGGTCGCGGAGTGCGGGCTCCAGCCGGTGGCGCGGGACATCGACCTCAAGTCCGGCGAGGTGCTGACCATCGCGACCGAGGACGCGGACCAGACCGCCGACATCATCGAGGTGGTGCCGCTGCTGATCAGCTCGCTGGTCGCGGTGCTGGTCGCGGCGGTTGCGCTGGGCCTGGCCGACGTCCGGCTCGGCGTGCTGGTGATCGTGGGTACCGTCGCGATCCTGTCGGTCCTGAGCGTGCTGTCGAAGCGGATCGGCGCCAGTACCCAGGAACAGCAGGCGCGGGTGGCGCGGGCGGGCGCCAAGGTCGCCGACCTGATCATCGGCCTGCGCCCGCTGCACGGCTTCGGCGGCAACCACGCGGCGTTCCGGTCGTATCGGAAGGTCAGCACGGAGGCGAAGCGCCAGGCGATCACCGTCGCCAGGGTGAACGGTGTGTACGCGGGCACCGCGCTGGCCCTCAACTCGGTCCTCGCCGCCGCGGTGACGCTGACGGCCGGCCGGCTTGCGTTCGACGGCCGGATCACCATCGGGGAGCTCGTCATGGCCGTGGGGCTGGCGCAGTTCATCATGGAACCGCTCAAACTGTTCTCGGAGATGCCCAAGTACGTGATGATGGCGCGCGCGTCGGCCGAGCGGATGGCGCTGGTGCTGACCGCGCCGCCGGTGACGACCCCGGGACCGCGGCGCCCGGCCGCGGGCCAGGACCTCGAGATCGACTGCGTCCGATACGGGACCCTGCGCAAGCTGAGGTTCCAGGTGACCGCGGGCGAGTTCCTGGCGATCGCCGCCTACCAGCCGCGCGCGGCGGCCGACCTCGCGTCGATCCTGGCCGTGAAGGTCCCGCCCGACGCGTACGAGGGAGTGGTGCGGGTCAGCGGGCAGGAGCTGGCGGATCTGTCGATCGAGGCGGTCCGCGAGCACCTGCTGGTGAACCCCTACGACGGGGAGATCTTCGCGGGCACCCTCCGCTCGAACATCGACCCGTCGGGCACCAGCCGGACGGTCCCCGAGGCCGTCGAGGCGTCCATGCTGACCGACGTGGTCGCCCTGCACCGCGAAGGGCTCGACTACGCCGTACGCGACCGCGGCGCGAACCTTTCCGGAGGCCAGCGCCAACGGCTGTCCCTGGCCCGCGCCCTGGCCGCCGACACCGACGTCCTCGTCCTGCACAACCCGACGACAGCCGTCGACGCGGTGACCGAACAGCTCATCGCGCGCAACATCGCGGAGCTGCGCCGGGGCCGCACGACCGTCGTGATCACCAGCAGCCCGGCCCTCCTGGACGCCGCCGACCGAGTCCTCGTACTGGACGACGGCGTCATCGCCGCCGAGGACACCCATCGCAACCTCCTGGCCACGGACGAGGACTACTGTTCGGCGGTGGCCCGGTGAGCCGCTTCAGCGGACGGTCGTCGTGGCCAACTGGCTCTCGGTGACCGTTTCTTGGACTCTTTTTCGGCCATGCTCGGAGCGTGCGGAACACCGCCGTCCTGGACGCTCCGCTGCCCGGATCGGCGACCGCCCCCGCGGCCTGTGGCGCGGGCGAGCCACGCCGACGGTGAACGTACAGGCCCCGTAAGGGGAATGTGAAGCACTTGCGCGCAAATGGGTCTGTAACCCACACGGCAGTACTTTAACCCTCACCGACCTCCGACAAGCAGTGGCGCGATCTCGTTCCCCCGGGTCTCTGTTACCGGCGGTACTTACGTGCGCGCTGAGCTCTCCGCCCGGCGGACGAGAGGGGTTTGCCCGTGGGACACGTGGATCACTTCAGCGCCGGATGGGTCACCCCCGTCCTCTCCTACGTCATGGCCTGCGTCGGCTCGGCGCTCGGCCTGCGGTGCACCGTCAGGGCCCTCGAGGCCGACGGTGCCTCGAAACGGAACTGGCTGCTGCTGGCCTCGTTCGCGATCGGCTCGGGCATCTGGACCATGCACTTCGTCGCGATGATGGGCTTCGGCGTCGAGGGCACCCCCGTCCGCTACGACGTCCCGCTCACCGTACTGAGCCTCGTCATGGCCATCGCCGTCGTCAGTGCCGGCGTCTTCACCGCCGGGTACGGGCGCTCGCGCATCGTGTCGGTGGCGCTCGGCGGGCTCGGCACGGGACTGGGCGTCGCCGCCATGCACTACACCGGCATGGCCGCGCTCAACCTGCACGGCACCGTCGACTTCGACCCGCTCCTCGTCACCGCCTCCGTCGTGATCGCAGTCGTCGCCGCGACCGCCGCGCTCACCCTCACCCTCATCGTGCGCGGCCCCGTCCTCGCCGTCGTGGCCGCCCTCGTCATGGGGCTGGCGGTCAGCAGCATGCACTACACCGCCATGTACGCCGTCGACGTCAGCCTCGCGCCCGGCAGCGCGGAGCTGCCCGGGGCCACGGCGACCGAGTTCCTCTTCCCGCTCGCCGTCGTGCTCGGCTCGTTCCTCTTCCTCACCTCCGCGTACGTGGCGCTCTCCCCGACCGGCAGGCGCGCCGAGTCCGTCGCCGCGGAACTGCTGCGCGAGGTCGGGCTCTCCACCGCGACCATGACCGCTCCCGCCGGCACCGGGCCCGCTCCCGCCGGCACCGGGCCCGCTCCCGCCACCACCGGGCCCGCTCCCGCCACCACCGCCTGAGCCGTACGCCCGCGGAGCCGCACCGCCCACATTCCCGGAGAGGTATCCCATGCGTGTCACCCGAACAACGGAACGGCTGCGCCCCAGATCGGTCCGGGCCAAGATCGTCGCGCTGCTCATGCTGCCCATCGTGTCCCTCATGGCGCTGTGGGGCTTCGCCGCGGTGACCACGGCCTCCAGCATCGGCGACACCGAGCGGGTCAAGGACGTCAGCGCCGAACTCCTCGCGCCGCTCGACGAGTTCGTCACCGCGCTGCAGGCCGAACGGACCGCCGCCACGCGGCACGCCGCCGCGCCGGACACGGCCGAACTCGGCACGGTCGAGGAAGCGCGCAAGGCCACCGACCGGGCCGCCACCGCCTTCCGCGGCGGCGCCAACGCCGCCACCGCGGACGCCGAGCTCCTCGACGCCGGGCTGCCCGCCCGCATCGACCGCCTGGAGGCCGACGCGCGCGGACTTACCGCACTGCGCGCGCGGACCGACGCGAAGGACACCGCCCAGGCGGCGTTCACGGGGTACTCGGCCGTCATCGAGCACGCCTTCGCCGTCACCGGCGCGCTCACCGGCGAGAACGGCACCCACGCCGCCTCCGAAGCGCGGGTCGTCCTCGAACTCGCCCGCGTGCGCGAGGCCGTGGCCCAGGAACAGGCCCTCCTCGCCGCGGGGAGCGGGGCCCGGAAGCTCACCACGGAGCAGTACACGCTGTTCGTCGGCGCCGTCGCCACCCGGCGGGAGCTGCTGGAGCCCGCGGTCGCCGACCTGAAGCCGCAGCACCGGACGGCGTACAACGCGGTGTTGCGGAGCGGGAGTTACAACACTCTCGTGGCCGTCGAGAACCGGGTGCGCGATGCCGGGCCCGGCACCTCCGTCCTCTCCGCGGGCTTCGTGAGGGACTGGGACGAGGCCGCCGACGCCGTGCTGAAGGCGCTTGCCGAGGCCGAGTCGGACGCGGGCACGGGGGCCACGGCCCAAGCGGACCCGTTCGGCTGGGACACGCTGGGCGCCTCCGGCGTCGCCGTCATCCTTGGTCTGGTGGGCGTGCTGCTGTCGCTGCTCGTGTCCGTGGGCGTCGGACGCGGACTCATCGTCGAACTGCTCGACCTGCGCAACTCCGCCCTGGAGGTCGCCGGGCGCCGGCTGCCGCGAGCCATGCGCAGACTGCACGCCGGGCAGGGCGTGGACATCGACGCCGAGGCCCCGATGCGCCGCCTCGTCGGCGACGAACTCGCCCAGGTGGGCACCGCACTCACCGCCGTGCAGCGGGCCGCTCTCAAGGCCGCCTCCGAGCGCGCCGAACTGCAAAGCGGCATCTCCGGGGTGTACGTCAGCATCGCCCGCCGCAGCCAGGTGCTGCTGCACCGCCAGCTCGACATGCTCCACCAGCTCGAGCAGCGCCCGCGCGACCCGGCCGAGATGCAGGAGCTGTACCAGGTCGACTACCTCGCCACCCGGATGCGCCGCCACTCCGAGAGCCTGCTCATCCTGTCCGGCATCGCGCCCGGACGAGGCTGGCACGACCCCATCCCGCTGGTGGACGTCCTGCGGGCCGCCGTCGCGGAGATCGAGCAGCCGGGCCGGGTCCAGATCTGGGCCGTACCGCGCGTCTCCGTGCACGGTGGCTCCGTCGCCGACGTCATCCACCTGCTCGCCGAACTCGTCGAGAACGCGGCCTCCTTCTCACCGCCCAGCGCCCATGTCCAACTGCGGGCCGCCCGGATGCGCGAGGGCCTCCTCATCGAGATCGAGGACAGCGGCTTCGGCATGAACGAGGAGACGATGGCCGAGGCCAACCGCAAGATCCAGTCCGAGAACGTCGATCTGCTCGACGCCAAGCAGATCGGGCTCTTCGTGGTCAACCGCATCGCGGCCCGGCAGAACCTGAGCGTCGAGCTGCGCTCCTCGGCGAGCGGCGGCGCCACGGCGGCCGTCCTCATCGGCGAGAATCTGATCCGCGACGACATGCCGGTGCACGACGCGACACTCTCCGACGGCCGGGTACTGGCCCCGGCGTCGGCGTTGATCCCGCAGCAGCCGGGGTGACGATACTTCGGGGCAGCAGGTCGTACGGCCGGGCTCGGCCTCCCGCCGTCGGCGCACCCCCGTGGGCCCCGAACCTGGCTGCGGGCACGGCCCGTTGCCGTTCCAACCGGCTCATGCGCGGCAGCCCGGCCCGCACGCTCTTAGAGCTCCGAGCGCCCAGGCCACATCCCTGAGCAGGGCCTGCCGCCACCCCGCCCGGTCGTGGCCCGACGCCGACCGCGAAACCCGTACTGTCGCACCGGCCTGTTCGGCCAGGGTCTCGACCAGCTCGCAGTGGGGCAGCATCCGCGTCTCGTGTTCCCCCGCGTCGAACGCGATCCGCAGACCGGACAGGTCGGGGCGCTCCCGCAGACGCGCGGCGATGGCGCCGCCGACCGGGCCGCCCAAGGGGTCCGCCAGGCCCAAAGCGTCGGGCGTCCACCAGAACGACGGCGACTGGCAGGCCACGCGGGACACCAGGTCCGGGAACTCCAGTGCCGCGTACATGGCGCTCAGCCCGCCGAGGCTCTGCCCGGCGACCACCAGCCGGTCCGGGTCGGCCAGAACGCCGGTTTCCGCCACCAGCGGCAGCAGTTCGTCGCGGATCGCCTCCCAGAATTCGCGCCTGCACGCGAACTCGGCCTCCCTGTCCTTGGCCGGAAGGAAGACGAGGGTGACCGGGGGCATCTCGCCACTGGCCACGGCGGAGTCGAACGCCGTCATGGCCGGGTGCAGGTACAGCCAGTCGTCCCCGTCGAGCAGCAGCACCACCGGCCCGCCGCCGCCCGCCGCGTGGACCCGCACGGTACGCCGCCCGCCGAGCCGTTCGCCGGCCCAGCGGAGCCGGGTGCGGGGGAGGGGCAGTACGACATCGGTGCCGGCGCCGATGACGGGCCAGTGCGGCTGGGCCGGGGCGTCCGGGGTCGCGGCGATGGACCGGTCACCGCCCGCACCGGCCGGGTTGAAAGGATCGGCGTACGCCGCGTCGCCCACGAGGAACTGGTAGGTCACCCGCAGCCGCGCGGGCATGCGCACCTCGGCGTACCAGCAATCCGTGTCGCCCCACCGGCGCAGGGGCACCGGCGTCGACCAGCTCTCGAAGCCGACGCTCGCCGCTTCGGACCCGCGCCGCAGGAACAGGGTGACCCAGCCGTCGCCGTCGGGTATCGACGCGGGTGTCCTCGCAGCCGCCCAGAAGGCGTCGGTGCCGGGCGCGCCGCTCAGTCCGAACGCGGCGAAGGTGTCTTCCCCCACCAACCTCATCAACGTCTCCTTGTGGAGCGGAAAGCGAGAAGGCTAAGCTCAGTTTTAATTAGGCGAGCCTAACCTAATTCCTCAGGAGGCACCGCGTATGAGCATCAACCCCTTCGACGACGCCGACGGCCGTTTCCTCGTCCTCGTGAACGACGAGGGTCAGCATTCGCTCTGGCCGTCCTTCGCGGCGGTACCCGGGGGATGGACGATCATCTTCGACGAGAACACGCGAGACGCCTGCCTGGAGTTCGTCGAGGCCAACTGGACCGATCTGCGCCCCCGTTCCCTCACCGGGTCCATGGACGCCTGACGTCCGATGCTCTGCACCAGGCTGACGAACGCCCGCTTCCTCACCATGGACCCCGACCACCCCGTCGCCCACGACCTGGGCATCTGGCGGGGCCGGATCGTGGGCCTGGACGAGGCCGTGTCCTCCCTGCCCGCCCGGGAGGTGATCGACCTGCAGGGCGCCACCGTGCTGCCCGGCTTCATCGACGCCCACGTGCACCTGGCCTGGACCGGGTTCAAGGAGCACACGCCGAGCATCGCGGGCCGCACACGGATCGACGACGTGCTCGCCGTCGTGGAGGAGGCCGTCACCCGGAAGGGTTCGCCCGGCGCCTGGGTGAGCATCGCCGGATACGACCAGCGGGCCCTGGGCCGCCACTTGACCGCCGCCGAACTGGACAAGGTCAGCCACGGGCGCAAGCTGTTCGTGATGCACGACTCCGGCCACGGCTGCGCCGTCAACTCCGCCGTGCTCGATCTGCTCCCCGCCGGCATCCCGCACGACAACGGCTTCCTCGCCGAAGGGGCCATGGGGGCCGCCCGCGCCCTGCGCCTGCCCCACTCCCAGCGCACGGGCGGCCTGCCACCGGCCCTGCGCCAGGGCGGCCCGCGCAACGATCGTGGACGGTCACCTCGCCGGCTGGCAGCTCGCCGTCCACGCGATCGGCGACCGGGCGGCCGACGTCGCCCTGGACGCCCTGGAACGCGCCCAGCGCCTGAGGCCGCGCCCCGGCGCCCGGCATCGCGTCGAGCACGCCGGCCTGATCCGGCCCGACCAGCTCCCGCGCTTCGCGCGGCTCGGCATCAGCGCGGTCGTCCAGCCCAACTTCCTGCGCTACTTCGGCGACGACTACGCGGCGATCATGGGGGAGGAGCGGGCCCCGTGGCTCTACCGCGGCAGGGCGTTCCTGGACCACGGCATCACGCTCGTCGGCAGCTCCGACCGCCCCGTCACGGACGGATCCCCGCTGCGCGCCGTCCAGTTCATGGTCGAGCGTGCCTCGGAGTCCGGCCGGGTGATCGGCCCGAGCGAGGGCGTCACCGTCGACGAGGCCCTGCACGCCTACACGGTCGCGGGCGCCTTCGCCTGCCACTGGGAGGACAGCCTGGGAAGCCTCACCCCGGGCAAGCTCGCCGACCTGGTCGTGCTCGGCGACGACCCCCGGCGCGTCGACACCTCGCGTATCGGAGACATCGAGGTCGTGGCGACATACGTCGACGGCCGCGAGACAGAGAAGGCCACAGCGTGAACACGTCGGAGGACGCCATGAACGCAGACACCGTCCAGAGCTACGCGTACCTCTGGACGGACGATGAGCGTCAGCTCCAGTGGGTCATCTGGAACAGCGCCGCCGGCGCCGAGGTCTTCGACCGGGAGACCAACTGCCCCCTTCCCATCGATGGCGAAGAGGTCCGGCGCGCGGTCCTGAGCCGAATGCGAGCGGCAGGGGTACCCGAGAGCGACGAGTACCCGGGCCGTCCGTGTGGGTAGCACCGGCTCGCGATGTGGGCGGATGACGCCCTGACGCCGACCGGCCGTCGGCACCTCTTCCCCTACCTCACGCATGCTGCTGCGTGAGCGCGTTCAGGGCTTCGTCAAGTCGGCGTGTCGCCGCTTCGGCCACGGGTCGCAGGGCTTCGATTCCGGTGACGGCGGTCATCGTGCCGGGGTCGAGGGCTTGCACGGCGGTGCCGTCGCCCTCGGCGCGCACGACGACGTTGCAGGGCAGGAGCAGCCCGATCGTGCGGTCGATCTCGAGCGCCCTGTGGGCGAGGGGCGGGTTGCAGGCACCGAGGATCAGGTAGTCCTCCATGTCGTGGCCGAGCCTGGCCTTGAGGGTGGCGGCGACGTCTATCTCGGTGAGGATGCCGAACCCCTGCTCGGCGAGGGCCTCGCGTACCGCCGTGACGGTGGTGGCGAAGTCGCTCTTCACATGCACGGTGCGGTCGTAGCGCATTGCGTGGATCCCTTCGAAGCTGAATACCCCCTGGGGTATTGTCTCCTCGCACGATACCCCAGGGGGTATTTCTGTCCAAGGAGGAGCCATGTCCACAACCACCACCGACGCACCCGACACGAACACCGAGGACGCCTCGCCGCCGGGCTCGGCCGGCCCGCTCGGGCGGCTCGGCGCCTGGACCGCCACGCACTTCAAGCGGGTGCTCATCGGCTGGCTCGTCGTCGTCGCCGTGCTGGGTGCGTTCGCCCCGCAGGTGACCTCGGTGCTCTCCGGTGCGGGCTGGCAGAGCAACGGCTCGGAGTCGGTGAGCGTTCGTGAGCTGGCCGAGGAGCACTTCGGCGGCACCGGTTCCTCCGCGATCCAGGTGGTCGTGTCCTCGAAGAGTCACCAGGTGGGCGATCCGGCGGTGCGGCGCGTCGTCGCCGAGGTCACCAAGGAGCTGAAGGCCGACGACCGGATCAGTGAGGTCGTGGCGCCTCAGCCCGGCGCGAGCATCAGCCGCGACGGCAGGACCGCCGTCGTCCTGGGCGGCGCCGCGGCGAACACCGACGACATGGTGCGCGCCGCGGAGGACCTCAAGGAGCCGCTGCGTGAGCTGTCCACCGACGACGTGACCGTGCGGGCCACCGGATCCTCGGTGCTGTGGAGCGACTTCAACACCGCCAACCTCGAGGCGATGATCCACGCGGAGATCCTGTCCTGGCCGGTGACCCTCGTGGTCCTCGTCGTGGCGTTCGGCTCGCTGGTCGCCGCGGGACTGCCCCTGTTGCTCACCATGGCGGGCCTGGCCGCCTCGGTCGGCTCCCTCGTCCTGATCAGCCATGTCACGCCGATCTCCATCTGGGCCATGGACTTCGCCCTGATGTTCGCGCTCGCCCTGGGCATCGACTACGCCCTGTTCCTGGTGATGCGGTTCCGCGCCGCCCTCGCGCACAGCGGTGACCGGAGGCGGGCCGTGGAGGAGACCATGGACACCGCGGGGAAGGCGGTCCTGCTGTCGGGGCTGACCGTGCTCGTCAGCCTGTCCGCGGTGATGCTGGTGCCCGCGCCCGCTGTGCGGACCATGGCGGTCGGCATCATGCTCTCGGTCGTCTTCGTCCTCGCCGCCACCCTGACGCTGCTGCCCGCCGTTCTCGCCAAGCTCGGCTCGAACGTCGACAAGTGGGCGTTGCCCCGTACCCGTACCGACCGGACCGTGTCGCCGCGCTTCGGCGCCTGGGGTGAGCGCCTGTGGCGGCAGCCGCTGCGCTTCGGTGCCCTGGCGCTGGCCGTTCTCATCGCCCTGGCCGTGCCGGTGTTCGGGCTGCAGACGGCGATGCCGTCCATCAAGGTCGTGCCCGAGGACGACAGTTCGCGCCAGGGTTACTCCCTCGTGCAGGAGAGCTTCGGCAAGGGTGCGCCGGGCATGCTGCAGATCGTCATTCCGGATGCCCGGTCCGCCGCCGCGGTCGAGACGCTCACGTCGACGGACGGCATCGCGGGCGTTCTGCCGGCCCAGCAGGCGGCCGACGGATCGGGCTGGAGCCTCATCCAGGCCATGCCGTCCGCCGACCCGTCCGATCCCTCGCTGACGAAGACCGTGGACACGCTGCGCACACAACTCCCCGACGACGCGCTGGTCGGCGGCGCGGCCGTGGAGAACCTCGATCTCAAGCAGGCCCTCGACGACAAGGCGCCGCTCGTCATCGGGGTCATCCTGGTCCTCGGCTTCCTGCTCCTGCTGGTCGCCCTGCAGGCCCCACTGGTCGCCGCCATCGGCGTGCTGACGAACCTCCTCGCCACCGCTGCCGCGTTCGGCGTCGCCAGGCTGATCTTCCAGGACGGGCACCTCTCGGACCTGCTCGGTTTCGAACCGCAGGGCTTCCTCGACGGATGGGGGCCGGTCTTCTTCTTCGCGATGATCTTCGCCATCGCCATGGACTACACCGTCTTCCTGCTGTCCTCCGCCAAGGAGAT
Organism: Streptomyces sp. NPDC006602; assembly: GCF_042870385.1. Lineage (NCBI taxonomy): Bacteria > Bacillati > Actinomycetota > Actinomycetes > Kitasatosporales > Streptomycetaceae > Streptomyces > Streptomyces sp. NPDC006602. The sequence continues at coordinate 53,715 of NZ_JBIAHG010000017.1, forward strand.
CCACGAGCGGACGGGCGACCCCAAGGAGGCCGTCGTCGGCGCCCTCGCACAGTCCGGCCGGGTCGTCTTCGCCGCGGCCGCGGTCATGGTCGCCGTGTTCTTCACCTTCGCGCTCGCCGACCCGCTGCCGCCCAAGGAGATGGGCATCGTCCTCGGTGTGGCCGTCCTGCTCGACGCCTTCCTCATCCGGCTCGTCCTGCTCCCGGTCCTGCTCCGCCTGACCGGCCGGGCCGCGTGGTGGTCCCCGGCCTGGCTGCGCCGGGTGCTGCCGAAGATCCGCTTCTCACACAGCTGAGCAGCAGCCAAACAGATACCCCAGGGGGTAATCGCGCTACGGGCCGCGCCGCCGAACCGCCCGAGGAGACGGCCCTGTTGCCCACTCAGGGCTTCGGGCGGCTGCTGCTCCTTCGGGCAGGCGGCGGGCGTCGGCGTCAGGCCAGCGAGAGGAACAGCTTCTCCAGTCGGGCGCGCATCTGCTCGCGGCTCTCGTCGGACTTCCCGTCACCGTCGACATCCGTCAGGCACTGCTGCAGACCCGTGGCGATGATGGCGAAGCCCGCCCGGTCGAGTGCGCGGGACGCCGCGGACAACTGCATCACCACCTCTCCGCAGTCCCGGCCTTCCTCGATCATCCGGATCACCCCGGAGATTTGGCCCTGCGCCCTGCGCAGCCGGTTCAGCACGGACTTCAGTTCCGCACCCGCGAGTTCCAGGTCCACCCTCACTCCTCACCTATACCCCCAGGGGTAATGTACTCTCCCACTGCGGCACCGGTGAGCACCAAGAACGCACTGTGACCATGCATGACCGAGGGGCATCCGCTGCCTGCAGGCCCTGAAGACCGCCGTCGCACGCTGATCACCGACAGAGAGTCGGCCGCGCCCCGCGGGAGTTCCTAGGAGATCCTCCTGGGCCGACGCACGGGCCGTACGCGGCGCGCAGCCGCTTCGCGAGGAGGTTGTCCGTCCCCAGCGGACGACACAAACAAAGGCAAGGAGGTCACTCACTCCTTGCCACTCTCAACTTATAGCGCAGCGGGGGGCTTGCGGCAAGACCCGGGTGATGCCGCAGAATCACCGGCCGAGGCCGGAACCAGCGTGGGGGAGTGACGAAGTGCGTGTGTGGTTGTCGGAGTATGACTCGCGCGCTCCCTGTCGGCCGCGCTCAGGACGGCCCTGATGCCCGAGACCAGCGCACGGGCGAGGGCCGTGGCCGACACCATCCGCACCGACGGGGTGACGGTCGCCGCGAAGCTGCTGCTCGACGCGGTCGGTCGAGAAAGGCCGCCCGTGTCCGCGTGAACCACGCGGAATCGTCGAGCCAGGACCCCGAACACGACAGCCCACGGACCTGGCGACCTGAACCGACACGGCCGCGAGCCAACGCGAGGCGGAGCGTCACCCGTCATGGCCGCCAGGTTCGTCACACCAGTCCGGACGCCTTGCTGCGCACAATGGTCGCGAATGACCTCAGATCGGAGCCGATGCCGTGAACCCGCTGACCACCAGCGTGTTTGACCTTCCCGACCACCTTTCTCCCAAGGCCGACCCCACGCTGATCGCCGGCGACGAGCAGCACTTCGCGGCCATCGCGGAGTGCCTCGAGCAGGCGATCGCCGAACTGTCCGACCGCCTCGACGCCGAGCGCAGGGCGCCGGGCGGTGTGGGCCGGCAGGCGATGGACCGGGACGCGGAGATCCACCGGCTGACCGCTCGGCTGCGCGCACTGCGTCGCTTCGGTCTGGACCTGTGCCTCGGACACATGGTCGGCGCGGACGACCCCGAGCCCGTGTACGTCGGACGGCTCGGCCTGACGGACAGCACGGGTCGTCGGCTGCTGATCGACTGGCGTTCCCCCGCGGCCGAGCCGTTCTTCGGAGCGACCCACGCCAACCCGATGGGGCTGGCGAGCCGCCGCAGGTACCGCTGGACCCGCGGCCGGATCAGCGACTACTGGGACGAGGTGTTCACCGCGGACGGGTTCGTCGGGCACGCCGCGCTCGACGACCAGTCCGCCTTCATCGCCAGCCTGGGCAGCAACCGGTCGCCACGGATGCGAGATGTGCTCGGCACCATCCAGGCCGACCAGGACGCCATCATCCGCGCGGGATCCCGTGGCGCGCTCGTCGTCGACGGCGGCCCGGGTACGGGCAAGACCGTCGTCGCTCTGCACCGCTCCGCCTACCTCCTCTATTCCGACCCTCGCCTCGGTCACCGCCGGGGCGGCGTGCTGTTCGTCGGTCCGCACCGGCCCTACCTGGCCTACGTCGCCGACGTCCTCCCCAGCCTCGGCGAGGAGGGTGTGCAGACCTGCACCCTGCGGGACCTCGTCGCCGAGGGAACCGCGGCAGCGGTCGAGGCCGACCCGGAGGTGGCGCTCCTGAAGTCGTCCGCGACCATGGTCGAGGCGATCGAACCGGCCGTCAGGTTCTACGAGGAGCCGCCCGCCAAGGGGATGACGGTGACGACCCACTGGTCCGACATCTGGCTGAGCGCCGACGACTGGGCCGTGGCGTTCGAAGCGGCAGAACCCGGTACTCCGCACAACGACGCGCGTGACCAGGTCTGGCAGGAGCTGCTCACGATCCTGGTGGACAAACACGAGGGCGAGGTCTCGGCCGACCTGCTCCGCAAGTCGCTGGAGCGGGACAGGGAGCTGCGCACGGCCTTCAACCGCGCGTGGCCGCTGCTCGAAGCGGGCGACCTCGTCGCAGACCTGTGGACGGTACCCGCCTACCTGCGGATGTGCGCTCCCTGGCTCGGCCCCGATGACGTCCGGAAGCTCCAGCGCGAGAACCCCCAGGCCTGGACGGTGTCCGACCTGCCGCTCCTGGACGCGGCACGGCAGCGGCTCGGCGACCCGGAGGCCGCACTGCGTGAGCGTCGACGCAAGGCCTCTGTCGCCGCCGAACGCGAGCAGATGGCCAAGGTCGTCGACACCCTGCTCGCGGCCGATGACGACGGCGAAGGTGCCGTGACGATGCTGCACGGACAGGACCTGCAGGACGCCCTGGTCGACGAGAACGCGCTGCCCGGCACCGACCCGGACCTGCTCGCCGGCCCGTTCGCGCACATCGTCGTGGACGAGGCTCAGGAACTGACGGACGCGGAGTGGCAGATGCTGCTGCTGCGATGCCCGTCCCGGAGCTTCACCATCGTCGGGGATCGTGCCCAGGCCAGGCACGGATTCACGGAGTCGTGGCAGGAACGGCTCGAGCGGATCGGGTTCGATCGGATCGACCTGGCCTCCCTGAGCATCAACTACCGGACGCCGGAAGAGATCATGGCGGAGGCCGAGCCGGTCATCCGGGCCGTGCTTCCGGACGCCAACGTGCCGACCTCCATCCGCAGCGGCGGCGTCCCCGTCGTGCACGGATCCGCCTCGCATCTGAGCTCCGTCCTCGACACCTGGCTCGCCGCACACGCCGACGGGATCGCCTGCGTCATCGGCGATCCCGCGTTCCGGACGACGTCACGCGTCCGGTCGCTGACCCCGGAGTTGTCGAAGGGGCTCGAGTTCGACCTGGTCGTCCTCGTCGACCCGGAGAGGTTCGGCACGGGCATCGAAGGAGCGGTCGACCGCTATGTCGCGATGACCCGGGCGACCCAGCAACTCGTCATCCTCACGAGCTCCTGACGCCGACCGGCCGGACGAACGTCCGGGACGACTCCTCCGCCGTCGTTGAGATCGACCAGCCGGCACTGTACGGCCGGTGACTGGCGTCCTGCACGACGGCGGCTCGGGCACGACGACGGCCGCCCGGGCCGGCGCGTTCCAGGTGGCTTGGTCGGGCAGCCGACGCGCGCGCTCACGCACTGGCCCGCCCGCGTGGTCGGTGCCGGTTCGCCGTCGGCCGGGCGGAGCAGAAGGACACCGACGGCGCATCGGAGACCTGCCGCACGGCGGGTGCTGGCGGGTCAGGCCGAACTCCTCGCCGACCTCAAGGCCGCGCAGGGCGGGCCGTCGTCGTAACCGCCGCGCGCTGGGCCCTGTCGTCACCTTCCCGCCTGCCCCGCGGCGCCATGCACGCTCCCCCCACTGCCTTGAGGGCGTGGGAGGGCCCCACTCGCCGCACCACGCGTTGATCCCGGCCGAGCGCCGGCCCGGTCTGTGAGCAACCACACTCGTCACGGCAACCCCCCGCAGGCCAGAGGCACTTGGTGCCCGGAGGGCGGTGCCGCGGGGGTGCGCCGTCGATGACTCGCCCGTCCCGTCTGCCACGATGGTCCGCGCCGTGACCGACTCGGTGGAGTGACCGCGCAGCGCAGCCGGCGTCCCTCGGTTTCGCCGACCTGTCTGACCTGCCGCCTCGCCTCTCGGGTACCGCACTGTGTCTTCCGCATCCTCCCTTTCCCCTGCCCCTGCTCCTGCCTCGGCCCCGTCCGGGCAGGCGTCACGCTCGCCGTGGCGATCCCTGCGGCACCGCAGCATGCGCTGGTGGTCCGTCGCGAACTTCGTGTCGAACGCCGGCACCTGGATGCAGCTCACGGTGCAGAACCTGCTGGTCCTCCAGATCACCGGATCCGCTGCCGCGACCGGGCTGTCCATGTCGGTCCAGGCCGCCCCCGCCCTGTTCATGAGCCTGCTGGGCGGCGCGGCCGTCGACCGCTGGCCCCTCAAGCTGACGGCGGCCGTAAGCCAGGCCCTGCTCGGCGCGGTCGCTTTCACGACCGCCGTGCTCGTGGCACTGGACCGTCTGGACATGACGTCCTTGATGGTGCTGGCCGCCGTGACCGGCGCGATCGCCACCGTCGACGGACCGGCCTGCGCCCTGCTGGGCAACGACCTCGTTCCCGTGGCGGACGTCCCCTCCGCCATCGGCGTGGGCGCGCTGGTCCACAACGCGGGCCGGCTCGCCGGCACGGCGCTGGCCGGGGTGACGGTGGGCCTGCTGGGCACGCCCGCCGCGTACGCGGTCAACGGGCTGTCGTTCCTCTTCGTCGCCTCGGTCATTCCGTTCCTGCGCCCGGCGTACGACAAGGCCGGGCGGGCCGGGACGGACCACCATGCTCCTGCGCAGCCGCGCGACCGACGGGACGACATGACCGTCCGGGAAGGGCTGGCCTTCTTCGCGCGCCGACCCCGCCTGGTCGCGCTCGCCGCCGTCACCGGCATCAGCGCGGTCTTCGGACGCAACTACGGACTCACCCTCGCCGTGCTGGTCACCGGGCCGCTGGCGGGCGGCGCCGGTGCGTTCGGCTCGGTCTCCACTGTCCTCGCCGTCGGCGGCATCCTCGGGGCGGTCCTCGGCGCCCGGCTGCGCAAGCCCTCGGTCCGGCTCGTGGGCACACTGGCCGCCGCCGGTGGGCTGCTGCAGGTGGCGGCCGGACTGTCGCCGTCGCTGGCCGTGCTGCTGGTGCTCGTGCTGCCGATGGCCGTGGTGGAGTCCGTCTCCGACACCGCCGGAACGGCCGTCCTGCAGACCGACCCGCCCGCTCACCTGCGGGGTCGGGTGCTCGGGGTGTGGAGCAGCATCGGCACCGTGTGGGGCCTCGGTGGGCCGCCGGCGCTGGGTCTGCTCATGGAAACGGCCGGAGCACGCGGGGCCCTCGTGACCGGCGGCCTGCTCATCGCAGGCGCGATCGGTGCGGGCTTCGTCGTGCGGGCACGCCGCGTCCCGGAGCCGGTGGCCCTGCCGACCAAGCCGGGCGACGTGATGGAACAGGAAGCGCTCGGCGCTGCCGCCTGACGGCTCGCCGAACGACTCGTACGGCGTCCCGGCGCGCCGATCAGCACCCGGTCATCTTTCCTGGTCGCCGGGTACCGCACAGGACCTGCGGAGCTTGCCGACCGTCGCGGCCACCTGATGCCGGAGCGGTTCCGGCAGCCCGTCTCCGTTGACGGCATTGACCAGCCCGTAGGCCACGTCACGCAGTTTGGTGTTGGTGTTCTGGGAGACGTCGACCAGCACCGTCCAGGCACCCTCGGCGCTCAGACCGAAGGAGGCCATCAGCACCCCGCGGGCCAGGTCGATGACCGGCCGGGTCTCCATGGCCCGCTTCAGGTGCATGATCTCCGCCCGCAGCTCGGGCTCGCTCGCCCCCTCCGTGACAACGAAGAGGGACAGCGTCCCGGTGCCCGCGAGGACTCTGCGCACCGCGGGGCTGGCGGCCTGAACGGCCAGATCCTTGCCGGCCTCCCGAGCGTGCCGACGCACGCGTATCAGGACACCGAGGCCGGAACAATCACAGAAATCGACGCCGCTCAGGTCGAGATCGATTCCGTGGACCGATCTGCCGAGGGCCCGGAGCAGGGCCTCGCTGAGCGCACGGACCCCGGCGATGTCGATCTCGCCGGTCACCACCACGGCCGTTCGGTCGCGGGCAGGATGTGTTTCGATCCACAGCGAGGGCTGCTGGTGACCGCTCGCCGGGCGGGTTTCCGCGGAGGCGGTCTGGTCTCCGCCTGTGAGCTGCACAGGAAGCGTACGTTCTGACATCGTGGCCACTCCCCGAGGCGACGTGCATCCTCCGCACCAGCGTCATCCCGGCGGAACTCGTACGTCAAGGGATTCAGGAAACCGTATTCAGGCTTTTGAACGCACGAACGGGCACTTCTACCATGTAGGTATGGGTGACGTACCTGAACGGCACATCGGTTGGACATTCCTCACCAACCACGCCCGCGTGCTGGCCGCGATCGCCGACGATCCGACCACACGCATCCGCGACATCGCAGCGCGGTGCCGGCTCACCGAGCGGGCCGTCCAGAAGATCGTTTCAGATCTGGAGGCGGACGGCTATCTCAGCCGCACACGTCAAGGGCGGTCCAACACCTATCGCATCGAAGAGGGGACGATTCTGCGCCATCCCGCCGACTCGGGGCTGACGGTCGCGGGCCTCCTCTTTCTCCTTGCCCAGCACGACGCGGAACACAGCGGTGAGGTCCACAGCGGGAAGTGACGCTCCGCGGGGCCGTCTCCGATCCCGCGTTCCACAAGGCCCTGCTCGACGAACTGAGCCGAATCACCGGCGTGCGCCTGCCCTGAACCCGGCGGGTACTGCCAGGTCGGGACGGGGGAGCGGTGGCATCGTCCGCCACGGCTGCCGACGGGCCGTCCGATGCGGGTGCTTCTCTTCGCGGGTATCGAGGCCGGCGGCGTCGAGAAGGACGTGGCGTTCGAGGACGTCGACGGCGAGATCAACGACGCGGTCAACGCCGCCTACCGCAGCCGGTACGGCCGCTACTCCGGCGCTACCATCCAGCGCATCACGAGCACCACCGCGGGCTCGACGACCATGCGGCTCCTGCCGCGCTGACCGCCAAGGGAGAAGTGCCATGTCCACTGTCTTCGTCATCGACGCCTCGACCATCGAGTCCGTGTCATGACCACCCTGGTGATCATCGGTGCGGGGCCGGGCCTCGGTGCCGCGGTCGCGCGTCGGTTCGGCCGCGAGGGCCACGAGGTCGCGGTGATCGCCCGTGACCGGGGGCGGCTGGACACCCTGGCCGCCGAGCTCTCGGGCGACGGCGTCACAGCGCGCGGTTTCATCGCCGACGTACGCGACCCGAAAGCCCTGCAGGCCGCCCTGGACGCGGCGCACGCCACCCTGGGCCCGATCGAGATCCTCCAGTACAGCCCGGTCCCGCACCGGGACTTCATGCGACCCGTTCTGGAGACCACCCCTGCGGACCTCACCGGCCCCCTCGAGTTCTCCGTCCACGGTCCGGTCGCCGCCGTACAGCAGGTGCTGCCGGACATGCGGACGCTCGGCCGCGGCACGATCCTGTTCGTCAACGGCGGCACCGCTGTCGTCCCGCACCCCGATCGTGCGGGCACCTCGATCGCCTTCGCCGCCGAGAGCGCCTACGGCCATATGCTGCACGACGCGCTCGTTCCCGAGGGCATCCATGTCGCGCAGTTGATCATTCCCGGCGCGATCGTCCCCGGCCACCACCGCAAGGACCCCGCCGTACTGGCGGACACCTTGTGGGGACTCCACCGGGACAGGCACGGGTTCCGGCACTTCGCCGACGACCTCGACTCCTGACAGAGGCCGGAGACGTAGTCCTGGACGGCACCGCCGAACCGGGACGCGTCTTCGACCGCACCGTTTCCCTGTGGGAGGCACCTGAGAGGTGCCGAGCCATGGACGAGCGCCGGTCGCTGAAGGTCCTCGTCACTCCGTAGGGCCAGGGAACCCGGGCGGCGGTCGGCACATCACCGCTGGCGCCCGGGCTGAGCGGGACCGCCGCCGAGCCCCGGAACGGGCCGGTCAGTACTCCAGCTCGGGGCGGAGCGGGCCGCCGACCGCGTGCAGGTGCCGCAGTACCTGGGCGTAGGAGTTGAACAGGCCGGTCTCGTGGTAGGCGATGCCGTGCCGGGCGCAGAACGCGCGCACGAGTTCCTGGGCATGGCGCAGGCTGGACCGCGGCATGGAGGGGAACAAGTGGTGTTCGATCTGGTAGTTCAGCCCGCCGAGCGTGAAGTCGGTGAACCGGCTGCCACGGATGTTGCGCGAGGTCAGTACCTGCCGGCGCAGGAAGTCGATCTTGGCGTCCTTGGCGAACATGGGCATGCCCTTGTGGTTGGGGGCGAACGAGCACCCCATGTACAGCCCGAACAGCCCCTGGTGCACGAGCAGGAAGCACACGGCCTGGACGGGAGGCAGCACCCAGAACACGGCGACGAGATAGCCGACGAGATGCGCCGTCAGCAGGCTCGCCTGGCCCGCCTTGGCCATCCGCGAGGCGCGCATACCGGTGCCGTCGAACAGCGCCTTGACCCCGGCGACGTGCAGGGCGAGTCCTTCCAGGAGCAGCATCGGGAAGAACAGCCAGGCCTGGTGACGGGCCAGCCAGGCATACGCTCCGCTGCGGACGCGGGCCTGATCCTCGGTGAAGGCGATCGCACCGTCGGCGATGTCGGGGTCGCGGTCGATGTAGTTGGGGTGGGAGTGGTGCCGGTTGTGCTTGGCGATCCACCAGCCGTAGCTGAGGCCGATCAGCAGGTCGGCGTGCATCCGGCCGAGCAGGTTGTTGACGCGTTTGGAGGCGGCGATCTGCTGGTGCCCGGCGTCGTGCCCGATGAAGCCGGTCTGGGTGAACATCACCGCCAGGAAGGCCGCGGTCAGCAGCTGCCACCACGACTCCCCGATGAGGGCGAACGCGGTCCAGCCGGCGGCCAGCAGAAGCAGGTTCCCCCCGACCTTGAGGGAGTAGTAGCCCGGGCGCCGTTTCAGCAGCCCGCTCTGCCTCACCTCGCGGGACAGCGCGGCGTAGTCGCTGCCCCGGCTGCCGGGCGGAGGTTTCGGCGGTCCGGCGTGATCGGCCGGTTCGATGCCCCGGTTCATGATGTCAGTGGTCACAGTTTTCCTTTCGGAGTGGATGCGGGCCGGTGCCGGCGGCGCGGGGGCAGGGCGCCGCGTGCGGGTAGCCCGCGGGGAGGCAGCGCGAGGCAGGCCCGCGGTGCGGACCTGCCTCGTAAAGTGGCCTCAGAGCACGCGGACCGGGTCCGCGTGCGGGCCCTCGGGGCCCTGGCTTCCTTGAGCCATACGTTGTCTCCTTCGAGACGGCGAGTGGGACGGAGGACGCGCGCCTGCGCGATCCCGGGCTGCTGGTCGCCAGCCGTCGAAGAAAACCCCCGAAACGACGAAGCGCCCGCTGTCAGAACTCCGCGGGCGCTTCCACGTTCGCAAACTTCCACTACAACCACTCGCTCCAACGTCCGGCGCGCGGGGATGGTTCCCGGCCCCGGCGGGGAGGGGTCCGGCGCCGGCGGGAGGGGTCCGGCGACGCTCCGACGGTCGGCTCCGGGGACCGGAGGGGAGTACGGTTGGCGGCATCGAGCGCACTTCGCATGCCGTCATCCGTTACGGCATCGCCCTCGCGATGATGAGGAAGCGCATGAGCCTTTTGAGCCTCGGAGTACTCGCCTCCTCCCGCAAGGAAAACGAGTTCCGACTGCCGCTGCACCCCGCCCACCTCGACCGTATCGCCCCGGACGTACGCGAGAGGATCTTCCTCGAGCAGGGCTACGGCAACCGGTTCGGCGTCGCCGACGACGCCCTGCGACCGCTGGTGGCCGGCCTGCGCTCCCGTGAGCAACTCCTCGCCGAGTGCGACGTGTTGCTGCTGCCCAAACCCATGCACGAGGACGCCGCCGCGCTGCGCGAGGGCCAGGTGCTGTGGGGATGGCCGCACTGTGTGCAGGACGAGAAGATGACCCAGCTCGGCATCGACCGACGGCTGACCCTCATCGCCTGGGAGGCCATGAACCACTGGACCTCCACGGGCGCCTTCAGCGTCCATGTGTTCCACAAGAACAACGAGCTCGCCGGCTACTGCTCGGTGCTGCACGCCCTGCAGCTCGGCGGGCTGACCGGCAGCTACGGGCGCCGCCTGCGCGCGGTGGTCCTCAGCTTCGGCGCCACGGCGCGCGGAGCGGTCACGGGTCTGGGCGCCATGGGCGTGTCCGACGTCACGGTGCTCACCCAGCGGGCCGCGGCGGCGGTGGCCTCGCCGATGCCGTCGGTCGTGATGGGCCACTTCGAGGAGCAGGAGGACGATCCGTCGAAGCTGCGGGCCTTCACCGCGGCCGGTTCCGTGCCGCTGGCGGAGTACCTGGCCGGCTTCGACATCATCGTCAACTGTGTCCTGCAGGACACCGACGCGCCGCTGATGTTCGTCACCGAGAAGGAACTCTCCCTGTTCCGGCCGGGAACCTTCTTCATCGACGTCGCCTGCGACGAGGGCATGGGCTTCGAATGGGCCCGCCCGACCTCCTTCGGCGCCCCGATGCACACGGTCGGTCCGGACTGCCACTACTACGGGGTGGATCACAGCCCGTCCCACATGTGGAACTCGGCGACCTGGGAGATCAGCGAGGCGCTCCTTCCCTACCTGCGCAAGGTCATGAGCGGCCCCGAAGCCTGGGAGGCCGACGTCACCCTCCGCAAGGCCATCGAGATCCGCGACGGTGTCGTACTGAACCCGAAGATCCTGTCCTTCCAGCACCGGACGGCCGCCTACCCCCACGGCCCTGAGGCCCCCGCCCCGGCGCGGCAGCGCTCCGCGCAGCCGGCCTGACCAAGCCCACGCCCGTCACGGTCACGCCCCTTGCGCAGCAGTCACCGGCCGGTCATTTCGCAACTGCGCGAAGAGTTTCCGTGCCCGGCGGTCGTCCCACTGCACGGCACTGCCCTTGGACGTGGCAAGGGCGGGGTTGGAGACGGGCACGTTGAGCTGCCTCCCGTCGCCCGCGGTGACGCCCCGCATCGCCTGGAACAGCGACATGAGATCCCGTAGGTCCGTGTCCTTGTCGACCACGAGTGTGTCGAGGCCCGCGCTGAGGGTCGGGAAGGACTTGGCCGGGTTGAGGAGCGTCCCGGCGGTGGCGGCCTTCCTGGCGAGCGCGGTCAGGAACTTCTGCTGGTTGCGGGTACGGCCCAGGTCGCCCTGGGCTTCCTGCTTGCGCTGCCGGACGAACGCCAGCGCCTCGGTGCCGTCGAGGGTCTGGCAGCCCTTTTGCAGGTCCGCGCCCGAGTTCTTGTCCTTGATGGCCCGGTCCAGGCAGATGTCCACGCCGCCGACCGCGTCCACCACGCCGACGAAGCCCGCGAAGCCGATCTCCGCGTAGTGGTCGATGCGCAGTCCGGTGTTGCGTTCCACGGCCCGGACGAGCAGGTCGGGGCCGCCGAGGGAGAACGCGGCGTTCAGTTTGTCCGGCTCGGCGGAGAAGCTCTTGCCGGTCTCGGGACGGACGTAGGGCGGGACGGTCACCCACGAGTCGCGCGGCAGGCTCAGCATCGTGGTGCCGTTCGCGCCGGTGTGGAGCACGATCATCGAGTCGGTGCGGCGGCCCTCGGCCGAGCCGGTGCGCAGGTCCTTCCTCGCCTGCTCGGACAGCCCGTCGCGGCTGTCGGAGCCCACGATCAGATAGTTGGTTCCCTTCCCGCCGGCCGGGCGGTCCGGGAGCGCGTTGAGGTCGACCTCCTGGTCGAGCTCGGTGTCGGCCCACACATACGTCCCGACGGAGGAAGCGAACAGCGCGCAGACCAGGAGGACCGTCAGCCGTACGATCTTGCGGCGGCGGGAGGGACGGGGCTTGCGGGACCTGCCGCCGCCCATGTCCCCGAGCGGCCGGCGCCCGTGCCCCGTACGGCCCGGCGTGGCGGGGGAGGGCATGCCCGGCAGTGGCGCCGTACGCGTCGTGGGCAGGGCCCCGGACCCTGGCGCGGCCCGGCCCGTGACGAAGTGCGGTGGCCCCGCCACCCCACCGCTTCGGTCGTAGTGGCCCGCCGGGCGGTCGGTCCCGTCACTCATCAGCCTGCTCAGTCCCTCACCACATCGGGATCATCTCGTCGGCAGACTCTTATACGAGGCCGGGCCGCCGATCTGTTCAGCGGCGGTTCCGGAACGCTTCATGCGCTGCCAGGTCAGCCGGCTGCCCAGCAGGGCGGCGACCACGGACTGGATGACGACCAGATACATCAGCTGGCGGTAGACGAACAGCTGGAACGGCATCGACCACAGGGCCCGCTTTCGCTCCCCGTCGAGCTTCAACGCGTAACCGGCGCAGGCCAGTTGGACACCCAGGAAGGCGAACCACACCGCGGCCGCGCTCAGGGGATCGAGGAACAGCACGCCGTACAGGGCGAACACGTCGATGACCGGCGCGAGCAGCGGCAGGACGACCTGGAAGAGCGCGAGGTAGGTGAGTCCGCGCCGGCCGAAGCGCCCGGCCACGCCCACCTCCAGGACGGCACCGCGGTGCTTCCACATGGCCTTGATGGTGCCGTAGCACCAGCGGTAGCGCTGGCGCCACAACTGGCGCAGGGAAGTGGGCACTTCGGTCCAGGCGACGGCGGACTCCTCGTAGAGCACCCGCCAGCCCGCCCGCCACAGCGCCATCGTGAGGTCGGTGTCCTCGGCGAGGGTGTCGTCGCTGACCCCGCCGACGTTCATCAACGCGTCCCGGCGGAAGGCCCCGATGGCACCGGGGACGGTCGTCATGCACTCCAGCACCTCGAACATCCGGCGGTCGAGATTGAAGCCGAAGCAGTACTCGAGATGCTGCCATTTGGCGAGCAGGCCCCGCCGGTTGCCGACCTTGGTGTTGCCGCTGACGGCGCCGACGGCCGGGTGCGCCAGCGGCTGCACGAGATGGTGGATGGCGTCCGGTTCGAAGACGGTGTCGGCGTCGACCATGACCACGATGTCGTAACTGGCGTACTGAAGGCCGGTGTTGAGGGCGGCGGCCTTGCCGCCGTTGGGCTTGCGGATCACCAGCACGCGCGGATCGCCGATGCCCTCGGCGAGATCCGCCGTACGGTCCGTCGAGCCGTCGTCGACCACGATGATCTGCAACCGGGGGTAGTCCGAGGCGAGCAGGGAACGGACGGTGGACTCGATCCCGGCCTCCTCGTTGTAGGCGGGCACGAGCACCGTCACCGGCTCCGTCACCTCCCGCAGCCAGGGCGCGCCGGGCCGGGAGCGCTCCAGCCGCCGGACGTGCGCACGGGCGAAGACGGCGAGCAGCACCAGGCGCAGCACCCCGAGAGCGCCCGCGATGCCGAGCGTCCAGGTCATGGCGTCGGAGAAGGCCCGCCCGATGGCGGTGGCCCAGACCAGGGCGGTGCCACGCCACCTCTCGAGGGCCGACACCGGAGCGTACGGGGTGAGCCGGAGCCCTGCCGAGACGGTGGTGAAGCGGTCGACGCTCCGGTTCTCGAGCAGCCTCTGCGTCTGCCGGTAGGCGGTCTCCGTCTGGCTGAGCTGCCGGACCATGCCCTGTGCCGGTTTCCGGGACGCCTTGTCGGCGGCGACCAGGACGTAGCCCTGGGCGGTGGCGCGGCGCGCCGCCTGCCACTCGCGGCCGCACAGGGTGTCCGGCGAGGTGGTGCGCGGCATCCGCAGCAGATTGGTGCGCAGGCCCGCGGCTCCCGCCAACGCGCTCTGCGTGAGGTCCAGTTCGGCGGAGAAGCGGACGGACGAGGCCTCGCCCAGGGCGCCACCGGTGTAGGTGTTGGAGCCGATCTCGTGCCCCTCGTCGCGGATCCGCCGTACCAGGTCCGGATGGCGGGCCGCCTGTGAGCCGAAGAGGAAGAAGGTGGCCTGCGCCCGGTGCCGGCGCAGCAGGTCGAGCAGGCGCGGGGTCCACACGGGGTCGGGGCCGCCGTCGAAGGTGAGCGCGACGGTGCGGGCCGGCATCGAACCCGTTTGTATCCCGTTGCGATTGATCCCCACCACGGGGCCGCCGCCGACCACGGCATCGGGTGCGGGCGAGGTGCAGGCGGACCGCGTCGTCGCCCCGTCGACCTCGTGGTTGGTCCAGCCCTCGAAGAGCAGGGCCGCGAACATCGCGGGGAGGACGAGGATCAGTAACAGCCAGTGTCCGCGCGGGTCGCGGGACTGCTTGTGCCGAGCCTTCACGGAACGTCGTCCCCCCTTTCGGCCGATGTGCCGCGCGGGGCACAAGTGGTCGGTACCTCAAGGGACTTGGGGTACGCCTTGGCACTCCGACAGGCCGCGTTCCCGGCCGTTCTTCTCCAGTCGTACGTGTCGGGGCGCGAGGCGCGGGGGGACGTCTTCTTCCACTGCTGCACGGGACTGGAGTTACGCATGGGGCGCGAGTCTAGCCACAGCCTTTCGATTGCATGGCCATAACACCGAGCCTCACAGGAACGTGGCGTCGGATCACTTGTAGGCGATGGCCGACGCGCTGTAACGGCAGTACGTGCCGTCCGGGCCGCTGCCGACCTTGCTCGGCTCCGCCCCGCTGGTGTTGCCCTGGAAGCGCTCGCAGACGGTGATGTCCCTGCCGCTGTCGCCGACGATCGTCACACCGGAGAGGGTGGCGGTGTCCCCGTAGTTGGCGTTGATGCCGACGAGCACCTTCCCGGGGCTGGTCGCCCTGACGTTGTCGATCACGACATGCCGCTTGTACTGCGTGTCGCAGTTGCCGCACGAGCGGTACAGCTTGCCGAACTCGGCGACCTGGAAGTTCCTGATCGTCAGCGTTCCTGCACCGTTGTGCTGGAAGACCTTGTCGTCCGCCTTCCGAGCGCCACCGCCGATGACGAGGTACGTGGCGGAGGGGGACGTGCCCTTGAAGGTGGCCGCGTCCTCGCCGACGTCCTGCCACCACACGTTCTGCAGGGTGCAACTGCCCAGACAGTGCACGCCGTCGGCGGCCGGTGCGCCGAGGACGACGTTCTTCAGGACGGCTCCGTCGGCGAGTTCGAAGACGGGGTCCTGGTCCTCGTCCTGGCTGTCGCCGCCCAACGCGCCGGATCCGTAGAAGCGTTGCAGGCCGCCGTCGTAGCTGCCGGAGACCTTGATGGTGGAGGTCACCGGCCTGCCCCCGGTGGCGGTGGGCCAGGAGCCGAGGGCGGAGACGGGGGACGGGGATGCGGCGGAAGCGGTCGCGGACTTGCTCGCCGAAGCCGAAGCCGAAGCCGAGGCCGACTTCGAGGCCGAAGCCGACGCCGAAGGAGACGGGGAGGAAGGCGAGGCCGAACCCGAAGGCGACGCCGAAGCCGTCGGCGAGGACAAGCTCTTGACCGCCTTGCCCGAGTCCGGCCCGGAGGCCGATGACCTCATCAGGACGCCGCCGGTGATCGCGCCCCCGACCAGGGCGGTGGCCACCACGCTGATCAGAACAGTACGGCGGTTCGGTCTCCCGCGCCGGGTCCGGCGGTGCAGGGCTGCTCTTCGACTCACGTGATGACCTTCGTTCGGCAGTTCGTGGAGCGCGTCGGCTACCAGTCGCCACCGCTCCCGCAAAGGTTGCCGGGATTCTGTGAGACGTGCGTTAGCGTGGCCCGGCGCCGCGGACGTCACCGCCGACGACATGCGGACGGCGTTCGAGACGAACGTCTTCGGCGTGGTCCGCGTCACCCATGCTTCTCTGCCCCTGCTGCAGCGGTCGGCCGCGCCGGTCGTGGTCAACGTCAGCAGCGGTCTCGGCTCGGTCACCAACGTCTCCGATCCGAGTTCACCGGCCTGTCACTACCCGGGCGTCGCCTACCCGGCGTCCAAGGCCGCGGTCAACATGATCACCGTGCAGTACGCGAAGGCGTTCCCGGCCATGCGGATCAACGCCGTGGAGCCCGGCTTCACCGCGACGGACCTCAACGGGAAAACCGGCACGCAGACCGTCGAGGAGGGCGCCGAGATCATCGTCCGCATGGCGCAGGTCGGCCCCGACGGCCCGACCGGCGGCTACTTCGACGCCAAGGGGACCCTCCCCTGGTGAGATCACGGCTGCACGAGCCGAGGCGCCGAGCTCTCCGCCCGCTGCAATGTCCCGGCCTCCCGCGTCAACTCCCGTGAACTGCCCAGCAGTCCGTCCAGCACCAGGGCCCGCCGCACGTGTCGGTGCGGCGGGTGCTCGGCGGTGAATCCGATGCCTCCGACGACCTTTCCGTGAGTCCCGGCTGCTGGGGCCGACTCCGATCAGCCAGGAGACGGTGCTCAACTACGTGTCCCAGCACGCGCTGGGGCTGCCCAGGTCGTACTGACCCGGACAGCCCCAGACTCGATCGGTCAGCCCTTGCGGGTGTTGATCTCCTCGGTGAGCTGGGGGACGACGTCGAAGAGGTCGCCGACCACGCCGTAGTCGACGAGGTCGAAGATCGGGGCCTCGGCGTCCTTGTTGACCGCCACGATCGTCTTGGAGGTCTGCATGCCGGCCCGGTGCTGGATGGCGCCGGAGATGCCGGAGGCGATGTACAGCTGCGGGGAGACGGACTTGCCGGTCTGGCCGACCTGGTTGGTGTGCGGGTACCAGCCCGCGTCGACGGCGGCGCGGGAGGCGCCGACGGCCGCGCCGAGGGAGTCGGCGAGGGCCTCGATGATGGCGAAGTTCTCGGCGCCGTTGACGCCGCGGCCGCCGGAGACCACGATCGCGGCCTCGGTCAGCTCCGGACGGCCGGTCGACTCGCGGGGGGTGCGGGCGGTGACCTTGGTGCCGGTGGCCTGCGCGGAGAAGGACACCTCAAGGGCCTCGACCGCGCCGGCGGCCGGCGCCGGCTCCACGGCCGCGCTGTTGGGCTTGACGGTGATGACCGGGGTGCCCTTGGCGATGCGGGACTTGGTGGTGAACGAGGCCGCGAACACCGACTGGGTGGCCACCGGGCCCGCGTCGCCGGCCTCCAGGTCGACGGCGTCGGTGATGATGCCGGAGCCGATGCGCAAAGCGAGCCGGGCGGCGATCTCCTTGCCCTCCGCCGAGGACGGCACCAGCACGGCGGCCGGGGACACGGCGGCCACCGCGGCCTGCAGCGCGTCCACCTTCGGGACGACCAGGTAGTCGGCGTACTCGGCGGCCTCATGCGTGAGAACGCGGCTCGCGCCGTGCTCGCCGAGGACGGCGGCGGTGTCGGCGGCGCCGTTGCCCAGGGCGACGGCGACCGGCTCGCCGATGCGGCGGGCCAGGGTCAGCAGCTCCAGGGTGGGCTTGCGGACGGCGCCGTCCACGTGGTCGACATAGACGAGAACTTCAGCCATGGATCCGTGACCTCTCTCAGATGAACTTCTGGCTCGCGAGGAACTCGGCGAGCTGCTTGCCGCCCTCGCCCTCGTCCTTGACGATCGTCCCGGCGGTGCGCGCCGGGCGCTCGGTCGCGGACTCGACGACCGTGTAGGCGCCCTCCAGACCGACCTCCTCGGCCTCGATGTCGAGGTCCGACAGGTCCCAGGCCTGCACCGGCTTCTTCTTCGCCGCCATGATGCCCTTGAAGGACGGGTAGCGCGCCTCACCCGACTGGTCGGTCACCGACACCACCGCCGGCAGGGACGCCTCCAGCTGCTCGGTGGCGGAGTCGCCGTCCCGGCGGCCCTTCACCACCCCGTCCTCCACCGTGACCTCGGACAGCAGCGTCACCTGCGGCACACCCAGGCGCTCGGCCAGCAGCGCCGGCACGACACCCATGGTGCCGTCGGTGGAGGCCATGCCGGAGATCACCAGGTCGTAGCCGGCCTTCTCGACCGCCTTCGCCAGCACCAGCGAGGTGCCGATGGCATCCGTGCCGTGCAGGTCGTCGTCCTCGACGTGGATCGCCTTGTCGGCGCCCATCGACAGCGCCTTGCGCAGCGCGTCCTTGGCATCCTCCGGACCGACGGTCAGGACGGTGACCTCGACGTCGTCATCGGAGTTCTCGGAGATCTGCAGCGCCTGCTCGACCGCGTACTCGTCCAGCTCGGAGAGCAGACCGTCCACGTCGTCCCGGTCGACGGTCAGGTCATCGGCGAAGTGCCGGTCGCCGGTGGCGTCGGGCACGTACTTCACAGTGACAATGATCCTCAAGCTCACAACCCTCTCCTGTTTCCATGTCAGTGACCGCTGCGTCGCAGCCGCACGCGGTACGAGTAGTGCTCGGGCAGAAAGTGACTGATCGCCAGCTCCACGAGCTGTCCGGCGACCGACTGGTAGACGCGGTCGATGCGCAACAGCGCCCGGCCCGGTTCGCAGCCCAGATGGTCCGCGAGTTCGGGCGTGGCCTCGGCGACGGTGATGCTCTGCTCGGCCTCGGCGATCGACTCGGGCAGCCGCCCGTCGAGCAGTCCGATGACGGTGAAGTGGCTGGGTGTGACCGGCTCCGCCAGCTCCGGAACCGGCTCCAGCAGCCGGCCGACGTCGGGCGGCAGGAAGACGGAGGTGTGACAGAACACGGTGTCCTCGTGCAGACGGAGGAAGGCGAGCTTGTACACCTGGTCGGTGTGCAGACCGAGTCGGCCCGCCGCGTCCACGTCGACCCGCCGGTGCAGGGGCGTGACGACGTCCATGCGGGTGTCTATGGACAGCCCCATCAGGTCGTCCACCGATCCGAACTGGCGCAGGTACTGCTCCTCGCGGGGCGCGGCGAAGGTGCCGCGGCCCGGCACCCGGTGGACCAGCCCCTCGGCGACCAGGTCCTGGAACGCCCGCCGCACGGTCTGCCTGCTGACCCGGTGCCGCTCCGCCAGCTCGGCCTCCGTGGGCAGCCGTACGCCCTCGGGATAGTCGTGCCGCAGGATCGCCGCCCGCAGCTCACGGGCGAGCCGCAGATAGGTGCTTTCACGCTGTGCCGACTCAGCCATGCGACCCACCTCGCGCCACCGACCGGGCCGCGAACGTCACGCTCATCGCTCGTGGCTTCTCCACGGCAGCCACTCGTCTCTTCTCCGCGGCAGCCACTCGTGTCCCCTCCACGGCAGGCATCAGACCACCGCGTCGGCGCGCAGCGCCTCGAAGTCGTCGCGGCCGAGGCCGAGTTCGGCGAGGATCGCCCCGGTGTGTTCGCCCGCCGCCGGAACGGGGTCCATCCGAGCGGACATGCCCGCGAGGTCGGCCGGCGGGAGCAGCGCCTGAACCGTGGCGCCGCCCGGCACGCCCACCTCGCGCCAGCGGTCGCGGGCGGCCAGGACCGGGTGGTCGAGGAACGCGGCGACGTCGTTGACCCCGGCGCAGGCGATGCCGATGCCCTCCAGGTCCTCGAGGATCTTGGCGGCGTCGGACCGGGCGCAGCGTTCGGCCACCACGGCGTTGAGCTCCTCGCGGTGGGTGACCCGGTCGGAGCCGGTGGCGAAGCGTGGGTCGTCGGCGAGTTCGGGTCGGCCGAGGAAGCGGGCGCACAGGGCGACCCACTCGCGTTCGTTCTGGATGGAGAACAGCACGTCCTTGCCGTCGGCGGCCGTGAAGGCGCCGTAGGGGGCGATGGTGGCGTGCTGGGTGCCCAGGCGCGCGGGCTGGGTGCCGCCGTACCGGGTGTAGTAGGCCGGCTGGCCCATCCACTCCGCCAGCGCCTCGAACAGGGAGACCTCCACCGGGTGTGCGGTGCCGGTGGTGGCGCGGGTGTACAGGGCGGTGAGGATGCCGCTGTAGGCGTACATCCCGGCGGCGATGTCGGCGACGGAGATCCCGACGCGGGCGGTCTCGTCGGCGGTTCCGGTCAGGGAGACCAGACCGGTCTGGCACTGCACCAGCAGGTCGTACGACTTGCGGTCGGCCCACGGTCCGGAGGTGCCGTAGCCGGAGATCGTGCAGGGGATCAGCCGGGGGAAGCCCTCGGCGAGGGCGGCCGCGCCGAGGCCGAGGCGGTCGGCGGCGCCCGGTGCGAGGTTCTGGACGAACACGTCGGCGCCGTCGAGCAGTTGGTGCAGGATCTCCAGGCCTCGCGGGTCCTTGAGGTCCAGGGTGAGGGACTCCTTGGAGCGGTTGAGCCAGACGAAGTAGCTGGAGTGGCCGTGGACGGTCGTGTCGTACCGGCGGGCGAAGTCGCCGTCGCCCGGCCGCTCCACCTTGATCACGCGGGCGCCGAGGTCGGCGAGCTGCCGGGTGGCGTAAGGAGCGGCCACGGCCTGTTCCAGGCTGACCACGGTGATCCCGGCCAGGGGCCGCTGCGGGACGCTCATGCGGCCCATTTGTACGGCCAAATTCGAGAGCCTGTCAACGGCGACCTCCCACCCGCCACCTGTGCTCTTCGACACTCACCTGATGCTTGGGGGAGGCCCTCGGCGTCGAGCCGGCACTTTGTACGCCCCAATGCGGCACTCGGCCACCGAAGGGTGTTCAGAACCGCCGGTGCGGGTGGCGCAGCACCCGCCGCACGGGGCCGGGGCAGCGCGCGAGGCGACTTCAGACAGGCGTGCGGAGGGTCTCGACGACCCGTACGAGCGGGGCGAGTTCGGGGTTCCGGGCGGCGGCGTCGAGGGCTTCGCGCAGGGCGGCCTCGTTGGTGGGGCGAGCCTCCGCCAGCAGCTTCAGGCCCGCCTCGGTGACGTCGGTGTAGATGCCGCGGCGGTCGGTGGGGCACAGGTAGCGGGAGAGCAGGCCGCGGTCTTCGAGGCGGGTCACCAGGCGGGTGGTGGCGCTCTGGCTGAGGACGACGGCGTCGGCGACCTGTTTCATCTGGAGGTGGCCGCCTTCGCCGTCGTGCTGGCGGCTGAGGACATCCAGCAGGGAGTACTCGCGCACGCTCAGGTCGTGTGCCGCCTGCAGGGCCCGCTCGATGTGGGCCTCGATCCTGCCGTGCAGCAGGGACAGGGCGCACCAGCCCTGCGCGAGGGTGGTGAGTGCGGGATCTGTGGCGGTCATGGGGCCTGCTCCTCCGTCCCGAGGTGACTCCATCCAGGATAGGGCATCCTTGAAATTTCCAGCGGATGCGGTTATTGCGCGCCCGCAAGCAAGCCCGTAACTCCGTGGCCCGTCATACCCGTACCCCGATAGGCTCCGGACTCCAACCCGCCGCACTGAGCACGGAGAGCGATACCCATGACCGGCGGCCGAGCCACGACCACCCTCTGGCGTCCCACCGGACCCAAGGAGCTGGCCCTGGCCCGCGAGCTGGACTGGCGCGCCTGGCCGCCGCGGCTGCCCGAGCAGCCGATCTTCTACCCGGTCCTCAACGAGGACTACGCGATACGGATCGCCCGGGACTGGAACGTCAAGCACGACGGCGCCGGCTACGTCACCCGCTTCGAGGTCGACACGGAGTTCCTGAGCCGCTACCCCGTCCAGCAGGCGGGCGGCCGGACGATCCTCGAACTGTGGGTGCCCGCCGAGGAGCTGGACGAGTTCAACGCCCACATCGTCGACAGGATCCAGCTCGTGCACGCATTCCGCTGACGGTCGGGACAGCGCCGACGCGACCGCTACGACCGTGCCAAGTGCCGCATCGTCAGGGCCAGATGGAGTCTGAGCCGGCCCTGCGGCGTGCGCAGCGGCCAGCCGAGCACGTGCTCGGCGTGGGTCAGCCGGTCCTGGAGCGTGGAGTGGTGCACGTTGACCTCGGCGGCCGCAGCGCGCAGGCTCGCCGTCGCGGCCACCGCGTGCAGGGTGGCCAACAGCCAGGGCGTGCTCGCGGCCGCCGCTTCCAACGTCCGTACGTCGGGCGGCGGTTCGGCGCCCGGGACGACGAGGCCGGCCAGCAGGGCCACCCCGCCGAGCTCGTCGGCGTGCACCACGCGCGGTCCCGGGTCGTGTGCGGTGCCGTCCGCGGTGAAGCGCAGGGCGGTACGGGCGGCGGCCCAGGAAGCCGGCAGGTCCAGCACGGGGACGGCGGGACCGACGCCGAGCCGGCCGACGGGCAACTCGGCCTCCCCGGCGACGATACGGGGACGCCCGTCGTACGGGGCCAGGGCTCGCGCGGGCGCCGTCGGGTCCAGGCCCAGCCCGCGGGCCGCGTGCACTCGGGCCGGTTCCGGCGCCGTGGCGTCCAGCACCGTCTCGACCAGGGCGGGATCGTCGGCGGGTGCCCGGCCCCGGGTGCGGTCGAGGACGAGGCGTATGGCACCGGCCGCCCGCTCCAGGATCACCGCGTCGACCACACTGGGCGCCGCCTCCGTCCGCTCCAGCCACAGGGCCGCGGCCCCGCCCGGCGTCAGCGCCGCCGACGGCCACGCGGGGTCCGGCGGCAGGTCCGTGTCCCGGCGGGTTCCGTCGGTCTCGACGCGGACGTACACGCGCCGTTCGGCGTCGACCAGCCGCGCGGGCACCCCGGCCAGCACCGCGGCACCACGCACCAGCGCCTCCAGACCGGCCCGGGACTCGGACAGTCGGTCGAAGTAGGCGATGACCTGGACGGCGGCACCGGCGTCCGGGTCCAGCGCGGTCAGGCGCCCGGCCAGCTCTTTCATGCGTCCATGGTGCGCTATGCGGTCACGTTCCGTGGAGCCTGTGGGGAGGGGTGCTTTCGGCTTACGGCCGAGGGGACGCGCCGGAACCGCGGAGACGGTTCCACCCGGCAGGCGCCGGAACCCCGGAGTCCGTGCCACCGCAGGCCGGTCGGTGCCCCAGAAATCCGTACAGCCTGGGCCTTCTGGCCACGGGGGCCACGCACGCACACCGTCAGCCGTGAACCGGTCGGCTGGAGGCCCCTTCGCGCGGTTGTGGCGGCCGTATGGCTGGGCCTGCCGGGCAGCGAATGGCCGCTCAAGCGCTCCCGTCAGCGGCGAACCGGTCGGCCGGAGGCCCCCGCGCGGTCGCGGCAGCCGTATGGCTGGGCCTTCCGGGCAACGGATGGCCGCCCACGCGCTCCTGGCACAGCGAACCGGTCGGCTGGAGGCCCCCGCAGCCGCAGGGCCAGCAAGCGGGGTCGATCACGGGAACAGCCCCGCGGAAGCCTCCGCGGTCGCCGATCAGCCGTGAGCGTGCCGGCCCGTGACGCGGCGACCAGTGGGCAGTCTGCCGCCCCGCGACGGGGATCAGCCGTCAGTGTGCCGCCCCGTGACGCGCCGATCAGCTGCCAGCCGGCCGCCGCCTGTTCGCGGCGATCAGCCCCGGTCGCGCGCCGGCCGCCGCCGCTCTCGCGGCGATCAACGGCGCTCGCGTCTCCCGTCGCGCGGCGATCAACGGCACTCGCGCCGCCCCGGGTCACCCGCCCAGCAACCGCCGCAGCCACGCCAACTGCGCCGCCCGGGCCGCCTGCGACAGTGCCGCCTGCGGGGCGAAGCCGTCGAAGCCGTGGAAGCCGCCTGGCCACACGTGCAGCTCGGCCACCCCGCCCGCCTGCCAGAGCCGGGAGGCGTAGGCGACGACCTCGTCCCGGAAGGTCTCCGCGGAACCCACGTCGAGGAAGGCCGGCGGCAGGCCGGACAGGTCCTCGGCGCGGGCCGGTGCCGCGTACGCGGGCACCTCCGGACCGCCGCGCGCCTCGCCCAGCAGCGCACCCCAGCCGGTCTCGTTCGCCGTACGGTCCCACACACCGAGGCCCGCCATCTGGTGGCTGGAGACGGTGTCGTTGCGGTCGTCCAGCATCGGGCACATCAGCAGCTGGCCGATCGGCCGCGGGCCCTTGCGGTCCCGGGTGAGCAGGGCCAGCGCCGCGGACAGGCCGCCGCCCGCGCTCGCGCCCGCTATGACGATGCGCTCGGGGTCACCGCCGATCTCCGCCGCGTGCTCGGCCGTCCAGACGAGACCGGCGTACACGTCCTCGATCGGCGCCGGATGCGGATGCTCGGGCGCCAGGCGGTACTCGACCGACACCACGACCGCGCCCAGCTCCTTCGCCCAGGCCAGCGGCCCGTCCACGCCGACTCGGCTGTTGCCGAGGACCATGCCGCCGCCGTGCACGTGGTACACGACGGGCTGCGGCACGCCCGCGAGCTCAGGAGCGGTGGGCCGGCAGATCAGCAGCGAGATCTCGGGAGCGCCCTCGGGCCCCGGCACCGTACGGTCCTCGACCTTGAAGCAGCCGTCCATGGTCAGGTCCAGCTCGGCGAGCATCTGGATGGCCGGGCCCTGGCGTATGACGTCGATCTCGTCCGGGGTGAAACCGGGCGACAGGACGTCCTTGATCAGGTCCAGGGCGGCGGCGAGTTCCGGGTCGAACGGGGGCGGGACGTGGCTCATGTGATCTCCTCACGCGGGGGCGCGGCGGCTCGGTGCCCCATGATTCGCGCATCGGCCGACGTCCGGGACGCCGCCGTACGGCGGAACCTGCCCGCCGTACGGCGGGTGGGCTCCCGCGCTTTCCGGCCATGTCCCAGTGTGACCTGCCGCGTGCTCATGGTCGGCGTGATCGTGATCATGACACTGGTGCTGCGCGCGGGAGTTTCATCGCGGCAGCGGTCATCACGCCGACGAGCCTGCGGGCCCGCGAAGCAGCAGGAAACCGCCGAGCCGAGCGCGTGACCTGACGGCGCCGCGGCCACCCTTGACTTCGAGAGCGCTCCAGGACCTAGCGTCGCGGGAGTCAATGAAGGTCCGGGTGATCCCGGGGGAGCGGAGGCGGACATGCGGGTGGGCGTGCACATCAACCGGTTCGACCACAGTGGGGGCGGCCCCGCACTCGGCGCCGAACTCGCCGCGGCCGGCGCCGCGGCCGAGGACGCGGGCGTGAGCTGGCTGTCGGTCATGGACCACTACTTCCAGATGGAGTTCAACGGCGGCGCCGAGGCCCCGATGCTGGAGGCGTACACCACGCTGGGCTACCTCGCGGCCCGCACATCGACGATCCAGCTCGGCGCCCTCGTCACCGGAGTGACCTACCGCCACCCCGGGTTACTCGCCAAGATCGTCACCTCGCTCGACGTACTGTCCGGCGGCCGGGCCACCCTCGGCATCGGGGCGGCTTGGTACGACCGTGAGCACGAGGGGCTCGGCGTGCCGTTCCCACCGCTCGCGGAGCGCTTCGAGCGCCTGGAGGAGGTCCTGCGGATCTGTCGGCAGATGTGGGACCCGCAGTCGAACGGTCCCTTCGAGGGCGAGCACCACCGGCTCGCCGAGACCCTGTGCGTCCCGGCGCCGGTGAGCAGCCCGCACCCCGAGATCATGATCGGCGGCGGGGGCGAACGCAAGACGCTCCGCCTGGTCGCTCGGTACGGCGACGCCTGCAACCTGTTCGCCACCTCGCCCGAAGAGGTCCGGCACAAGCTCGACGTCCTGCGCCGTCACTGCGAGGCCGAGAGCCGCGATCCCGAGGAGATCCGCAAGACGGTCGCCTACACGGGCGAACCGGCCGACGAGGGCGACCTGGACGCCTTCACCCGGGACATCGCGGGCTACACAAAGCTCGGCATCGACACGGTGATCCTGGCGCCGCGCATCGGAGAGCCGGCCGAGTGGATCGAGCGCTTCGTGGCCCCTGCCGTTCAGCGGCTGGCCGAGCTCGACTGAGCCGCGGCCGGGCGACTGCGGGAGACGATCCGCGTGCCCCGGCCGTCGACGACCCGGACCTGCAGCGAACCGCAGCCGCAGCGGGTCCACACCGTGGTGCCCGCCGCCGTGCTGTGCCGGGACACCACCTGGAAGGGCTCGGCGCCGTCGGGCCAACCGCAGTGCGGGCAGACGGCGCCGGTCGTGCTGGTCATGGGAACTCCTTCGGTGGTAAGGCTGGTGGGCCGTCGCGACACAGTCAGGGTGCGCCGGAGTCTTCGTACACGTCCAGGTTGACTTTCTGGAGCCGACCTTGAAGCGTGGGCTTCATGATTGATCTGCGCCGGCTCCATGTCCTGCGCGCGGTGGCGCACTACGGCACGGTCACCGCCGCGGCCAACGCCCTGCACTTCACGCCCTCCGCGGCCTCCCAGCAGATCCGCCAACTCGCCCGCGAGTTGGGCGTCGACCTCCTCGCGCCACAGGGGCGCGGAGTGCGGCTCACCCCGGCCGCCGAGACCCTGCTCGCGCACGCCGACGCCATCCAGGCCCACTGGGAACAGGCCGAACTCGACCTCCGCGCCGACCACGGGGAACCCGCGGGGCCGCTGCGCGTGAGCGGTTTCCCCGTGGCCATCTCGGTGCTGCTGGCCCCGATGGCGGTCCGGCTGCGCGAGCGCCACCCGCGGCTGGCCGTCCGCATCCAGGAGGGGGCGGTTCCGGAGAGCTTCGACCTGCTCTTCGAGGGGGAGACCGATCTGGCGGTCGTCGAGGCGACCCCGCACAACCCGCCGCTCGGCGACGCGCGCTTCGACCAGCAGCCACTGCTGGACGACCCCTTCGACCTGGTCGTGCCCGAGGACCATCCGCTGGCAGGACGCACCGGCGTCGACCTGGCGGAGGCGGCGCACGAGGACTGGATCGCCCCGGTGCCGGAGAGCCCCTGCAGTCCGCATGTGCTGTCCGCGTGCGGTGAGGCCGGGTTCACGCCGGACGTGGTCCATCACACCCTGGACTGGAACGTCACCGCCCACCTGGTCGCCCACCGGCTGGGCGTCGCGCTGATCCCCCGGCTGGCCCACCTCACCCCGCACCTGCCGATCGCGCGCGTGCACTGCACCGGCAACCCGCACCGCAAGCTGCTCACCTGCACCCGCCGGGGCGGCCGGACCCGCCCCGCGGTGGTGGCCGCCCTGGCGGAGCTGCGGGAGCTGGCGCCCACGGCGGTGGCGTGACGTACGAGCAAGCCCCCGCCCACGACACGCGGAGGGGGCCGGAGCTCCGTACGGGCTCCGGCCCCCTCCGGGACCTGCTGCGATTGGGCGGTTCCAGCCCCCGTCCGGGGTCCGGACCCGTCAGGCGGCGACCGCTTCGCCGGCGTGGCCGTGCAGACGGGCGACCACCTCGGTGAGCTGCGCGGCGACCTCGGCGTCGTCGGACGGGTGGGTCTCGGCGAAGCGGGTCAGGGAGCCGGGGATGGAGAGCTTGAGGTCCTCGATCACCCTGCCGCCGGCGATGCCCACGGCCTTGCGGGCCTCGTCCTGCGCCCAGACGCCGCCGTACTGGCCGAAGGCGGTGCCGACCACGGCGACGGGCTTGCCGCCGAAGGCGCCGGCGCCGTACGGGCGGGACAGCCAGTCGATCGCGTTCTTCAGGACGGCCGGGATGGTGCCGTTGTACTCGGGCGAGAAGAACAGGAAGGCGTCGGCGGAGGTGGCGGCCTCGCGCAGCTTGGCGGCGGCGGCCGGGACGCTGCCCTCGACGTCGAGGTCCTCGTTGTAGAACGGGATGTCCGCCAGGCCCTCGAACAGCACCACGTCGGCGCCCTCGGGAGCGTGCTTGACGGCCGCCTCGGCGAGCTGGCGGTTGGTCGAACCGGCGCGAAGACTGCCGACGAGCGCGAGAATGCGAACAGACATACGAAACTCCCGGGGGCTGAAACAGTGGCGTTACGATCCGGACCGAGGTCCGTTTAACTTTCTAGCATCCTAACCGGACCGCGGTCCAGTTTTGTTCCGGATGCTTTACGCTGTTTTCATGTCCGCCGTCCTGCCCCCCTTCCCGCAGCCCCAGGAGCCCGCCCCGCAGCCCGAGTTGCTGCAGGTCGGATCCATCGGGGAAGAGCCCTGCCTGCGTGCCGACGCCGCGCGCAACCGGGCCCGGCTGCTGGAGGCCGCCGCCCGGCTGGTGGCGCAGCACGGCGCGGCCGGCGTGACGATGGAGGCGGTGGCCGTCGCGGCCGACGTCGGCAAGGGGACGGTGTTCCGGCGCTTCGGCGACCGCACCGGCCTGCTCACCGCACTGCTCGACCACTCGGAGAAGAAGTTCCAGGCCGCCTTCCTCGGCGGCCCCCCGCCACTGGGCCCAGGGGCACCCCCCGTCGAGCGGCTGCGGGCGTTCGGCTGCGCCCTGCTGCGCCGCTCGGCCGAGGAACTGGACCTGCAACTGGCGGCCGAACCGAGCCCGGAACGCCGGTTCTCCGTCCCGCCCCGCCGCGTGCAGCGCAGCCATGTCGCCATGCTGCTGCGGCAGGCGGTTCCGGACGCGGACACCGAACTCCTCGCGCACACCCTCATGGGCTTTCTGAGTCCCGTCCTGGTCCATCACCTGACCGTGCAGTGCGGGATGCCGATGGAGCGCCTGGAGGCCGCCTGGTGCGACATGGTCGACCGGATGACGGCCCCCGCCGGCGCACAGCCGCACTGACCATCGATTTCGACGCGAAGTTCCCCCAACCGAAAGCCACGCGCACAGGTTCTGCAAAGATGCGGTACGTCATGGTGCAGATACCGAAAACGCCCGCGCCCGCGTCGCCCGTACCGCGTTCCGTGCCCACGAGCGCCGATGTGGCCCGCCTGGCCGGCGTGTCGCGCGCGACCGTCTCCTACGTCCTCAACAACACCAGCGCCGTCCGGATCAGTGAACCCACCCGCCGACGCGTCCGCGAGGCCGCGAAGGAGCTCGGGTACGTGCCGCACGCGGCGGCCCGCAGCCTGCGCGCCGGGCACAGCCGCATGGTCCTGATGCCCGCCCCGACCTTCCCCGTGGGCCCGCTCTACAGCCAGTTCATCAGCGAACTCCAGTGGGCCCTCGGGCGTCTCGAGTACACGGTCGTGCAGTTCGGCACCGTCGGACTGCACGGCGACGAAGCCGCCCGCGCCTGGGCCGAACTGCGCCCCGTCGCCGTCCTGGTGCCCGGTTCCGGCCTCGGCCCCAAGGACGTCACCGTGCTCAAACGCTCCGGCGCCCGGGCCGTGGTCACCCTCGGCCCCGAGGCCGTCGAGGGCGCCCATGCCCTGCTCATGGACCACGAGGCCGTCGGCCACTGCGCGGGCACCCACCTGTACACCCGCGGCCGGCGCCGCATCGGCGTCGTCGTCCCCGAGGAACCCGGCCTGGACGCCTTCTCCGCGCCCCGTCTGGAAGGCGTACGCCGTGCTGTGTACGGCATGGACGCCACCGTCACCGAACTGCCCCTCGCCTACGAGGAGGCCGCCGCCGCACGGCTCGCGGCCCGCTGGCGCGAACTCGGCCTGGACGCCGTGTTCGCGTACAACGACGAGTACGCGATGCTGCTCATGCGCGCCCTGCAGGACGAGGGCGTCGCCATCCCGCAGGAGACGGCGGTGATCGGCGCCGACGACCTGATGCTCGGACGGCTGCTGCGGCCCAGACTGAGTACCGTGCACATCGAGCTGCCGTCCGGCCGCGACCTGGCCGGACTGGTCGACCGCGCGGTGCGCAACCCCGGCGCCGCACCCGAGACGCACACGGTGCTGGGAGCCTCGGTGGTACACCGCGACTCCAGTTGAGCCCAGGGAGGCGGGCCATGTACACGACGGTCGGCATCATCGGCGGCCCCGCCGGACTGCTCCTGCCCCGTCCGCTGCACCCGGCCGACATCGTGGTTCACGAGCCGATGTGCCACGCACGGCTGTTGCTAGCCCAAGGTGCCGCCCACATCGTCCCGCCGACCGGTGCCAAGGGCCACGGTGTCCGACTCCGCGTCCTCGCGCAGGTGTGGCAGGCGACGCGGTTCTCGTAGGACATGACTAGGATGTTGCATGCTCAACAAAATGGGGATGCGTTCGACGACCGGATGCAGTTCGCGCGGCTGCGCCGGATCACCGCGTCCCGCCACGCGGCCGAACCGGCCGCGAACTACTCGGGACTCCCGCTGCCCCTGTGAGTCCCGTCGGTGACCGAACGGAGAGCCGTCATGCCGTTGCTCGACCCCAAGACCTGGCAGTCCCGCACCCTGTCGGGACCTGAACACGCCGTCACCGAACCCGCCACCGGCGAAACACTCGGCACCGTCACCCTGGCCACCGCCGAGGACGTCCAGGCCGCCGCCGAGACCGCCCGCACCGCCCAGGCGGAGTGGGCCCGCCTGCCCCACTTCGTCCGCGCGGGCGTACTGCGCAAGGCCGGCGACCTGTTCGCCGCGCACACCGAAGAACTGCGCGAATGGCTGGTCCGCGAGTCCGGGTCCATCCCCGGCAAGGCCGACTTCGAGCTGCACGTCGCCGCCCAGGAGTGCTACGAGGCCGCCGCTCTCGCCTCCCGCCCGGCCGGACAGGTCCTGCCCAGCGAGGCGCCCCGCCTCTCCTACACGCGGCGCGTCCCGGTCGGGGTCGTGGGCGTGATCTCGCCCTTCAACGCCCCGCTGATCCTCTCCATCCGCTCCGTCGCCCCGGCGCTCGCCCTCGGCAACGCGGTCGTCCTGAAGCCGGACCCGCGTACGGCGGTCTGCGGTGGGCTGTCACTGGCCGCGGTCTTCGCCGAGGCGGGCCTGCCGGAGGGGCTGTTCCACGTCCTGCCGGGCGGACCGGACGCCGGTCAGGCCCTGGTCGCCGACCAGCGGGTGCCGGTCATCTCGTTCACCGGGTCGACCGCGGCCGGCCGGGCCGTCGGCGAGGCCGCCGGACGCCACCTCAAGCGCGCGCACCTGGAACTCGGCGGCAACTCCGCCCTGATCGTCCTGGAGGACGCCGACCTCGACGCCGTGATCTCCACGGCCGCCTGGGGCTCCTTCTTCCACCAGGGCCAGATCTGCATGACCACCGGCCGCCACCTGGTGCACGAGTCGCTGTACGGCGAGTACGTCGAGCGGCTGGCCGCGAAGGCCGACTCGCTCGCCGTCGGCGACCCGCACCGCGATCAGGTCCATCTCGGCCCGATCATCGACTCCGGCCAGCTCGCCAAGATCCACGGCCTGGTGGAGGCGAGCACGGCCCAGGGCGCCAAACTGGCCGCCGGCGGCACCCACGAGGAACTCTTCTACCGGCCGACGGTCCTCGCCGGTGTCGACGACCACACGCCCGCCTACGCGGAGGAGGTGTTCGGCCCGGTCGCGCCCGTACGCTCCTTCGGCACGCCCGAGGAGGCGGCCGCCCTGGCCGCGACCGGCCCCTACGGCCTCTCGCTCGGCATCATCACCCGGGACGCCGCCCGCGGACTCGACCTGGCCGAGCGGATCCCGACCGGCATCGTCCACATCAACGACCAGACGGTGAACGACGAGGCCGTCGCCCCCTTCGGCGGAATCGCCGCGTCCGGCACCGGCGCCCGCTTCGGCGGCGAGTCCAACCTGGAGGCCTTC
Organism: Streptomyces sp. NPDC006602; assembly: GCF_042870385.1. NCBI lineage: Bacteria > Bacillati > Actinomycetota > Actinomycetes > Kitasatosporales > Streptomycetaceae > Streptomyces > Streptomyces sp. NPDC006602. The sequence continues at coordinate 84,836 of NZ_JBIAHG010000017.1, forward strand.
ACCGACGTCCGCTGGACGACGGTACGCGCGGACGTGGCGCCGTACCCGTTCTAGGCCGAGGGACTTACGCGCCGTTCTGCTCGGCCTGCGCCTGCTGATCGGCGACGGCCTTGCGGACCTCGTCCATGTCCAGCTTGCGGGCCTGCCCGATGACGTCCGTCAGGGCGGGCTCGGGCAGGGCGCCCGGCTGGGCGAACACGGCGACCTGGTCACGCACGATCATCAGCGTCGGGATCGACTGGATGCCGAAGGCCGCGGCCAGCTCCGGCTGCGCCTCGGTGTCCACCTTGCCGAACACCAGGTCCGGGTTCTCCTCGGCCGCCTTCTCGTAGACCGGCGCGAACTGACGGCACGGACCACACCACTCCGCCCAGAAGTCGATCAGGACGAACTCGTTGTCCGTGACCGTCTGGTCGAAGTTCTCCTTGGTGAGTTCCACGGTGCTGCTCATGGCGTGATCCCTCTTCCTGGTGTGGGGGCGAAGCCGCCTGCACAACACGGCGGCCCTGGTACATATTCCGCGCGCTTACCCATGTGGCCTCCGCGCACACCACGCACCAGACTGACCCCATGACGGAAACGGAATCCATCGCGTACGACGTCGTGGTGCTCGGTGCCGGGCCCGTGGGGGAGAACGTCGCCGACCGCACCCGCGCGGCCGGCCTCTCCACCGCGGTCGTGGAAAGCGAGCTGGTCGGCGGCGAATGCTCGTACTGGGCCTGCATTCCCAGCAAGGCCCTGCTGCGCCCGGTCATCGCCCGCGCCGACGCCCGCCGCGCACCCGGCCTGAGCCAGGCGGTGCAGGGCCCCCTCGACACGGACGCGGTCCTCGCCCACCGCGACTACTACACCTCCCACTGGAAGGACGACGGCCAGATCCAGTGGCTCGACAGCATCGGCGCCGACCTCTACCGGGGACACGGCCGCCTCACCGGCCCGCGCACGGTGACGGTCACCGGCCCCGACGGCGAGCGGCACGTGCTGACCGCCCGGCACGCCGTGGCCGTCGCCACCGGCACCCGCGCCGTCCTGCCCGACCTGCCCGGCCTCGCGCAGGTCGAGCCGTGGACGAGCCGTGAGGCCACCAGCGCCAAGGCGGCCCCCGGCCGACTGGTCGTCGTCGGCGGGGGAGTTGTCGCCACCGAGATGGCCACCGCCTGGCAGGCCCTCGGCTCACAGGTCACCCTTCTCGTCCGCGGCAAGGGCCTGCTGAACCGCATGGAGCCCTTCGCCGGCGAGCTGGTCGCCGAAGCCCTCGCCGAGGCCGGCGCCGACGTGCGCACCGGCACCTCCGTCGAATCGGTCACCCGCCAGAACGGCACGGTCGTGGTCGTCACCAACACCGGCGACCGCATCGAGGCCGACGAGATCCTCTTCGCCACCGGACGCGCTCCGCGCACCGACGACATCGGCCTGGACACCGTCGGCCTGCAGCCCGGCTCCTGGCTGGAGGTCGACGACAGCCTGCGCGTCACCGGCAGCAAGTGGCTGTACGCCGTCGGCGACGTCAACCACCGCGCCCTCCTCACCCACCAGGGCAAGTACCAGGCCCGCATAGCCGGAGCCGCCATCGCCGCCCGCGCCTCCGGTGTGCCCATCCTGGAGTCCGACCCATGGGGCGCCCACGCGGCGACCGCCGACCACGAGGCCGTCCCCCAGGTCGTCTTCACCGACCCCGAGGCAGCCGCCGTAGGGCTGTCACTGGCAGAGGCGGAACAGGCCGGACACCGCGTCCGCGCGGTCGACTACGACCTCGCCTCCGTCTCCGGAGCGGGCCTGTACGCCGACGGCTACAAGGGACGCGCCCGCATGGTCGTCGACCTGGAACGCGAGATCCTCCTCGGCGTCACCTTCGTCGGCCCCGGCGTCGGCGAACTGATCCACTCCGCGACCATCGCGGTCGCCGGTCAGGTGACCATCAGCAGGCTCTGGCACGCGGTGCCGTCGTTCCCGACGATCAGCGAGGTGTGGCTGCGGCTGCTGGAGGCCTACCGGGACAACTGACCCACCCCGTCACCGGGCAGTTCGAAGCCGAGGGAGGCCGCCGCCTCCCGAGGCGTCGGCTGCGCCCACCACTGGACCATCGCCTGGTTCGAGGCGAGCGAACGCAGTTCGGCACGGTCGAGGTACAGCATCCCGTCGAGGTGATCGGTCTCGTGCTGGACGATCCGCGCGGGCCAGCCGGCGAACACCTCGTCCACCGGGCGGCCCGCCTCGTCCTCACCGGTCAGCCGCACCTCGGCGGGCCGGGCCACCACCGCCTGCCAGCCCGGCACGCTCAGACAGCCCTCGAAGAACGCGGCACGGACGGCGCCGACGGGCTCGTACGACGGATTGACCAGGACCCGGAACGGCTGCGGCACCCGCCCGCGTACCAGCCGTACCTCCTCCGGCACGGGCGCCGGATCCTCGATGACCGCGATCCGCAGGGGCACCCCCACCTGCGGCGCGGCAAGGCCCACGCCCGGCGCCGCGTGCATGGTGAACCGCAGGGCCTCGACGAAACGGGCCAGCAGCGCGGGCTCCAACTGCCCCTCGAACCGCTCGGTGCCGCGCCGCAGCACCGGATCGCCGGCGGCGACGATGGGCAACGGACCGTCCGTGGCCAGAAGTTCCTCGACCAGCTCGGCCAGGGGCACACGATCGCGGGAAGAAACCATCGCGCCAGGATGCCACGACGCCTCGGCGCCCCTCCCACCCATCGGCGTGACGCACACCACACGCACCCCCGGGAACTCGGCGCTCCCTTCCCCCGACTTCTGGACCGCCACAGCCGAGAAACATCCCCTGCCCCGGGAGAAGCCCGCCGATGTCCACCGCTCCCTCGACCACCACGGACGAGGCCCCACAACCGGCCGCCGCCCCGGCGCCGTCGTCCCCCAGCAGCTGGTCGCCCCTGCGCCCGCTGATCCTCCGACTGCACTTCTACGCCGGCGTGTTCGTCGCTCCGTTCCTGTTCGTCGCCTCCGTCACCGGCTTCCTGTACGCCGGCGCGTTCCAGGCCGAGAAGATCGTCTACGCCGACGAGATGACCGTCTCCTCCGTCGGCGACGCCAAGCTGCCGATCTCCGAGCAGGTGGCCGCCGCCCGCGAGGCCCACCCCGAGGGCACGGTCTCGGCGATACGGCCCTCGCCCGAGGACGACGCGACCACCAGGGTGCTGCTCTCCGGCGTCAAGGGCGTCGACCCGAACCACTCGCTCGCCGTCTTCGTCGACCCGTACACCGCCAAGGTGCGGGGCGCGCTGGAGCAGTACGGCTCGACCGGCGCGCTGCCGCTGCGCACCTGGATCGACGAGTTCCACCGCGACCTGCACCTGGGCGAGAACGGTCGCCTCTACAGCGAGTTCGCCGCGAGCTGGCTGTGGGTGATCGCGCCCGGTGGTCTGGTCCTGTGGTTCTCGCGCCGCCGTGCCCTGCGCAGGGTCCGCGGTACCGGCGGGCGGCGCCGCACGCTCGGCCTGCACGGCACCGTCGGCGTCTGGGCCGCGGTGGGCTTCCTCTTCCTGTCGGTGACCGGCCTGACCTGGTCGACCTACGCCGGCGCGAACATCGACGAACTGCGTACCTCCCTCGGCCAGTCCACCCCGTCGGTCACGGCGACCGCGGGCGGCGATCACTCCGGCCACGGCGCGTCCGCCTCGGCCGGGGACGCCGAGCACGGCGTCGGCCTCGACAGGATCCTGGCCGCCGCCCGCACGGAGAGGCTCGGCGACCCCGTGGAGATCGTCCCGCCCGCGGACGCCTCGTCGGCGTACGTCGTGAGGCAGGTGCAGCGCAGCTGGCCCGAGAAGCAGGACGCCGTCGCGATCGACCCGACCACCGGCGAGGTCACCGACGTCCTGCGGTTCGCCGACCACCCCGTGCTCGCCAAGCTGACCCGCTGGGGCATCGACCTGCACACCGGAGTCCTCTTCGGCCTGGTCAACCAGATCGCGCTGATGCTTCTCGCGCTCTCGCTGATCCTGCTCATCGTCCTCGGGTACCGCATGTGGTGGCAGCGCGGCCGCGGCTCGTCCTTCGGGCGGCCGATCCCGCGCGGCGCCTGGCAGCAGGTGCCGCCCCACATCCTGGTCCCGTCCGTGGCGGTGATCGCCGTGCTCGGCTACTTCGTCCCGCTGCTCGGCATCCCGCTGGCCGCGTTCGTCGTCGTGGACGTCCTGCTCGGCGAGATCGCCCACCGGCGGGGGCGGCGCACCCGGGCGAGCGCGGCGTCCGGGCAGGCAGGTGACGGACTCGGCGGCGCCGACGCGAGGTAACCGGCGCCGACGCGAAGCAGCGGACCCGCGACAACCCCAGGGCGTGACACATGGCTCGGACCCGGCTCCCCGAAAGGGAACCGGGCCCGAGCCACAGTCCGTTCAGATCTGCTCGAAGTCGCCCGCGAGCGCCGAGGCGAGTCGCATGTGCGGCTCCGCCTCCTCGTGCCGGCCCTGCCGCTGCAACGTGCGGCCCAGCATCAGCCGGGCGTAGTGCTCCACCGGGTCCCGCTCGACGATCACCAGCAACTCACTCTCCGCGCGCCGCAGTTGGGCCGAGTGATAGTAGGAGCGGGCCAGCAGCAGCCGCGGTCCGGTCTGCTCCGGCACCTCCTCGACCAGCCCGCCCAGGACACGCGCCGCGGCGGCGTAGTCCTTGGCGTCGAAGAACATCCGCGCGCGCTCCCAGCGCTCCGCCGGCGTTCCGTGGTCGTAGTACGTCGTTTTCACTGCTGGCCTCCTTCGGCGTCTTCAACCGCGCGAGATGGTTAAACATTCCACTACTTGCGGGGCTGCTCCACGAGTACCGCCAGTTCCGCGTTCGCCCGCTCGGTGACCAGGGCGAGCACCCGCCCCGCGGCCGCCAGGTCCTCCGCGGAGATGCCGGCGTAGATCCGGGCGGAGATCTTCCCGGTCTGGCCGGTCACCTCGGCGTACAGGTCCCGTCCGGCGTTCGTGACCAGCACCTTCGAACCCTCGGTCGCCACCAGCTGCTTGGCGGCCAGCTCCTCGACGATGCCGTGCACGTCCGCCGTGTCGGTCTTGAGCGCGTCGGCGATCTGCGCGACGAGTCCGTCTCGCTCGACGGGGGCCTCGGCCTCCGCGACGGGCCGCAGGGTGATCTGTTGCTGAAAGGTCATGTCGTGGCGGGCCAGCACGTTCTCCAGGACCGCGCGGCCGGCGTAGTGGGCCACGCCGATGACGCGGCCGTTGACGGTGGGTGCGGTGGTGGTCATGACTGCTCCTCTGTTTCGCGGTTCACGGCTCCTCGGCTCCTGTCGATAAAGTACATGGATACTATGTACATGGCTACTAATAAACGAGGATTCGTTGGCCTGACGCGGAAGGCCGCGCGGAGCTAGGTTGAGCGGCATGAGCAATCTTGACCGCGAGGCGGTACCCGCCCTGTGCGGCGGCCGCGGCTTCGTGGTGGCCGAGCCCGTCCGCGAACTCCTCAGCCCTCGCCGCGTCAAGCTCGGCGAGTCCACCGAGGTCCGCCGCCTGCTGCCCAACCTGGGCCGCCGCATGGTCGGCGCCTGGTGCTTCGTCGATCACTACGGCCCCGACGACATCGCCGACGAAGCCGGCATGCAGGTGCCGCCGCATCCCCACATGGGCCTGCAGACCGTGAGCTGGCTCCACCAGGGTGAGGTGCTGCACCGCGACTCCACCGGCAGCCTCCAGACGATCCGCCCGCGCGAACTGGGCCTCATGACCTCCGGCCGGGCGATCAGCCACTCCGAGGAGAGCCCAAGGCCCCACGCCCGGTTCCTGCACGGTGCCCAGCTGTGGGTCGCTCTGCCGGACGGCCACCGGCACACCGAGCCGCACTTCGAACACCACGCCGAGCTGCCCCTCGTCACGGCACCCGGCCTGACGGCCACGCTCATCCTCGGCACCCTCGACGGCGCCACCTCGCCCGGCACGGCCTACACCCCGATCGTCGGCGCCGACCTCACCCTCGCTCGCGGCACGGACGTACGCCTGCCGCTGGAACCGGACTTCGAGTACGCCGTGCTGTCCATGTCCGGCGAGGCGCACGTGGACGGTGTGCCGATGCTGCCCGGCTCGATGCTCTACCTCGGCTGCGGCCGCACCGAACTCCCGCTGCGCGCCGAGTCCGACGCGGACCTGATGCTCCTGGGCGGCGAGCCGTTCGAGGAGGAGCTGATCATGTTCTGGAACTGGATCGGGCGCTCCCAGGAAGAGATCGTACAGGCGCGTCGGGACTGGATGGAGGGGACACGATTCGGGGAGGTGAAGGGCTACGACGGGGCTCCACTGCCCGCACCGGAACTGCCGCCAGTGCCGTTGAAACCGCGGGGAAGAGTGCGCTGACCTGCGGGATCGCGTCAGTGTCGGTGGCCGCTGGGCGGAAGACGATCAGAGATTTCTTGTCGCCTTCCACCTGCCTGCCGGAAGACGTCCGAGTAGCCGGCCGGCGGTGCTGGTCAGCCGAGCGGGTTGGTGGTGTCGCGCAGGGTGGCCAGGGCCGGGGCACACATGCGGGCCTTGATGGTGCCGAGGGTGTCACCGGCCTTGTTCACCTGCGCCTGGGCGAGCTCGGTGGCGGTGGAGCGCACGGCGTCCTCGCTGACCGCCTGGTCGACGATGCCGGCGGCCGCGGCGTCGGTGCCGCCGTAGCGGCGGGCGGTGAGCATGGCCTCATGCGCGGTCTGCGGCGCCAGCCGGGACTGGATGAGGGCGGCCATGCCGGGGGTGAAGGGGATTTTGATGTCCGCTTCGGGCAGGCACCAGTAGCCGCGGTCCGTGCGCATGACGCGGAAGTCGTGGGCGAGGGAGAACATCGCGCCGGCGGCGAAGGTGTGCCCCTGCAGCGCGGCCACCGTGATGACCGGCAGCGACAGCATCCGCGCGAACAGCTCATGGACCGAGACGACGTAGTCCTGGTGCTGGTCGGCGTGGGCGAACAGCCAGTCCAGGTCGAGCCCGTTGGAGTAGAACTTGCCGGTGGCGGCGGTGACCAGGGCGCGGGGGCCGTCCGCCTTTTCCACCTCGTCGAGCGCGGCGCTGACGGCGGTGAGCCAGTCGGGGTGGAAGCGGTTCTCTCCGTCTCCGAGGTCGAGGACGAAGACGTTGTCGTGGCGGTCGAGCGAGGGCATGGTGGCTCCTTCGAGCTGAGCTGACTGGATCAAGTGGCTGCGGACCACGACCGGGGCCCGGATCCGGCACCGGGGCGGTCACCCAAGGTGTAGAGGAGCAAGTCGTGGATCTCGGCGGCGGCTGCCTCGATCGGGGCGGTGCTCTGCTCGGCCCGGCGCATGATCACCGCGCCTTCGACCGCGGCGATGATGAAGGCGCCCAGCCTGCGGCTGCGTTCCTCGGTCAGGCCGTGCCGCAGGAAGAGGGCCGCAAGCGCCTCCTGCCAGCGGGCGAAGACGGCGGCGGCCGAGCGGGCGAGCCGGGGTGCTTCGTCGTTGGTCTCCACGGCGACCGCCACGATCGGGCAGCCGGCCCTGAAGCCGCTCTCCACGAGCCGGTCGCGCCACAGCAGGAAGAACGCGTCGACGGCTGCCACCGGGTCATCCGCCTGCATGGCGGCGTCGATCAGTCCTGCGAGGAAGTCCCCCGCCAGTGCCACCGCCTCGTCGATGAGCTGCGTCCGCCCGCCGGGGAAGTGGTGGTACGCCGAGCCCCGAGGGGTTCCGCTGTGGGCGAGCACCCGGTCGATGCTGGTCGCGCCGGCCCCGTACTCACGCAGCAGAGCAGCGGCACTGAGGATCATCCGGTCACGGCTGTCACTCTTGCGCGGACTCACCCGCCTCCACCCTTCCGACGACGATGTGGCCCGCCGAGCGAGCTACCCGTCGGTAACTTATGGGGTATTGCATAGGACATGCAAGAGGGGATCAGGCGGCGGTTCGGTCGGAGCCGACGAGCGTCGCCGCGATCCCGCTCGGTGCCCTGCTGGGCGGGGCGCTCGCCGACGTCCTGGGCGGGGCGATGGGGCCGGGCGCCGGTACCGGCACGGGGCTCGTGCTGACCGGGCTGACCGCGGTGGCGGCGGCTGTGCTGTTCTGCTCGGACCTGCGCCTCGTACGGGACATCCCTGGCGTCGACGAGGACGGGCCCGGCGTCGCGGCCTGACGGCGGCCAAGACCCGGGCGGGGGTCAGCCCTTCCTGACACTGACCGCCTGGGTGATCGCCACTCCGGCCGCCAAAACCGCCGAGGCCAGGGCGAGGAGTACGCCGGTCGATCCGAGCGTGGCCGTACGACGGATGCCGAACTCGACGTGCGCATACCGAGGCCGGGGTCGGTGACCGTACGCTCGCGTACTCGCCGTGGCTGCGCGTCGAGGGCGGCTGTCCGAGCCGGGAAGGCGAGTTCACGCGGCTGACGGTCGGCGGTTCGGGCGGGTATCGGATCGGGTCGTCGTGCCTTGCGCCCTCGTCGGCTTCCGGCGCCGGCCGGCGCTTCACCCGATGCTCAGTGCGGCGCCGGCCCGCTGCTGCGGCGGACGACGAGGTCCACCGGGACCAGCGACTCGGGCCGCGCGGGTTCGGCGGAGCCGTCGATGCGGTTGAGCAGGAGCCGCAGGGAGCGCGTGCCGATCTCCGCGAAGTCGGTGCGCACGGTGGTCAGCGGCGGCAGCAGATGCGCGGCCTCCGGGATGTCGTCGTAGCCGACGACGCTGACGTCGCCGGGCACCGAGCGGCCGGCCTCGTGGAGGGCGTGCAGGACGCCCAGCGCCATCTGGTCGTTGGAGGCGAACACCGCCGTGACGTCCGGGCGCGCGGCGAGCCGTCGGCCCAGCTCGTAGCCGGAGTCGGCGCTCCAGTCACCGACGAGTGGCTCGGGGATCTCGGCGCCGGCCGTGGCGAGGGTCGACCGCCAGCTGTCCAGCCGGTGGTCGGCGGAGGTCCAGCCGGTCGGCCCGGCGATGTGCCACACCGTCGCGTGACCGAGACCGAGGAGGTGCTCGATGGCCTTGCGGGCCCCGGTCCGCGAGTCCCCGGTGACCAGCTCGGTGGCGTCGTCGAGGCCGTTCTCCAGCACCACCAGCGGTGTGTCGAGGTGGGTGTCGGCCAGGGCGCGGCCCACCCACAGCTGCGGGGCGATGGCGATCACGCCGTCCGCGCCCTCGGCCGACAGCCGGTTCACGGCCTCGACGACCGTGTCGTGGTCGGCCGTGTCGAGGGCGATGGAGCTGACCAGGTAACCGGCCTCCTGGGCAGCGGTGTTGATCGCGGTGAGGATGGCGGCGGGCCCGTAGCGGGCGGCGTCGAAGGAGATGACCCCGAGCATCCGGGTCCGGCCGCTGGCCAGCGACCTGGCGCTGCGGCTGGGCCGGTAGCCGAGTGTGCGCATGGCCGCCAGGACCCCCTCGCGCGTCTCCGGGCGGACGGAGGGGTGGTCGTTCAGCACGCGGGAGACGGTCTGCTTGGAGACACCGGCCAGCCGGGCCACGTCGTCCATCACGGGACGCGAGCCCGCGAAGTTCCGTCTGCTGCGCCCCTTCGGGACGGCCCCGTCGGCGGCGCTTCGGGTCATGGTGGCGGTTTCCTCGACGTCGTTACGGCGGTGGTCCCGCCCGGCAGGACCACAGCATAGGCGGGGGAGTCCGAGGGCTCGGGGCGCCGGACCTCGGCTGTACGGCCGGGAGGGCGGTCAGCCGGCCCGGACGGTCCAGGTGCGGGAGGTGACCCACTCGGCGCTCACCACGGCCGCCGTCTCCCCGGCGCCGGCCACCTGCTCCGGGACGTACACCGGGGCGTCCGCGTGCAGGGGCAGCAGCCTCAACCGCAGGCCGTCCGCGCGCAGGGCGTCGGCTGGCAGCCGGTCCAGGCCGATGTCCCAGACGCGCCCCGAGAAGAACTGGTCGGCGACGAGCGTGTCCCCCACGTACGCCCGCCCCACGTCACCGGTCCAGTGCAGGCGCAGGAGGGTGCCGGGCGGCAGGTCGTCCGGCACGTCGACGCGGTACTCGGCGGCGACGGCGTCGACGTACTTGTCCGAGGGCGCGCTCGCCCGGCCCTGCACGCCGGTCACGGTCTCGGGCGCCGGACCGGCGGGTCGGACCAGGGTGACCTCGGGAGTGCCCCCCTCGCGTTGACCGGACTGGACGGTGTAGCGGGTGAACACCCCGTCCGCATCCGCGCTCGCCGTCACGCCGTCCACCGCCGGTGCCCGCTCCGGCGCGGGCAGCACCGCGAATGAGACAGCCGCCCGGGATCCGTGCAGTCGTACCTCCTCGCGGTCGAAGACGACCCCGTCCTCGCACAGCACCAGCCGCTCGGCACCCCACGCCTCGCCCCGGTAGGCGGTACGAGCCGTCGCCGCGTCAAGGACCAGCAGGCCTGCCCGACCCCCGTCCGCCGTCTCCACCTCGACCAGGGCGTCGGTGCCGGGGCGCAGCCCGGTCAGCAGCAGCCGGCCGCCGACGGGGGTGATGTTCCCGGACCCGGACGGCACACCGACCGACGCCACCGTCGCCGCGTCCAGGGCGAGTTCGGGTGCGATCCCGTCGGTGGCGGCCAGCACCAGGACGGTACGGCCGTCCACGTCGAGCGTGCACACCGGTTGCGCGGTGGCCCACTCCAGCCGCAGTCCCGCCACCTCCAGCCGCAGGGGCCAGCAGAAGTAGGCACCGCGCGGCACGGTGATAGGTGTGCTCGGCAGGGTCAACTCCCCGCCGCTGTCCGGGAACTGGACCGTGAACGACGTGTCCGGGTGGTCCGGCAGCGGCTCGTGCGGCTGGTGGTTGTTGACGAACAGGAAGCCCGAGGTGCCGTCACTGCGCACGGCCCAGCGCAGGGTCTCCCGGTCGTCCTGAGCCGCCGGCTGCCGCTCGGGCAGGACGGACTGCATCGGCGCGACGGCATGACCGAAGTCCGCCAGCATCAGGTGCTGCAACCGCAGTTCGTGATACGTCCGCCGGTACTGCCCGTACTCGCCGAGCGGCGCCTGGAAGTCGTACGTCAGGACGGGCAGGTCGTTGGGGTAACCGGTGGCGTGGGACTCCTGCAGGGTGGTCAGCTCGCCCGCCGGGTTGGTGCCGCCGTGGAACATGTAGAAGCCCTGCCAGACCGAACCGCAGCCGATCTTGGTGAGGCCGAGCGCGCCGATGTCGTCGGGGTCGACGCGTGGCCGGCGGTGGTACGACACCGCCATGCCGCCGCCCAACTCGCAGGTGGCCCAGGGAAATCGGTCGGCGAAGACGTCCGGCTCGCCGCCGCGCACGGTGGTGGGCCTGAGGTCGGCGCCGATGCCCTCGTCGTCGCGCTGGTGGGTGAAGAAGAAGTGCTTGCGGCAGGTCTCGGGCCAGCCGCTGTCCGCCTCGGTCCAGAAGGTCTCGGTGTAGCCGCCGTACAGCGGAAGCAGCTCGTCGGGCGGGAGCTGGACCCCGCCCCAGGCCGTCGACGTCCACAGTGGGGCGCTCATTCCGGCCTCTTGGGCCATGTGCTTCAGGGTGAGGAGGTGGCCGGGCCGGTCGTAGAGCTCGTTCTCGACCTGGATCGCCACGATCGGGCCGCCGTGCGCGCGGTCGAGGCCGCGCAGCTGCTCGGCGATCGCCGCGAACCAGGCGCGTACGGGTTCCAGGTAGGCGGGGTCGTCGGTGCGCGGGGTGCAGTCGCGGGCCAGCAGCCAGTCGGGCAGGCCTCCGTTGCGGACCTCCGCGTGCGACCAAGGGCCGATGCGGGGGACGAAGTCCAGGCCGTGGCGGGCGCACAGCTCGGCGAAGCGGCGCAGGTCGCGGTCGCCGTCGAAGCGGACGCGGCCTTCGGTCTCCTCGTGGTGGATCCAGATGATGTAGGCGGCCACGGCGGTCACGCCGCCCGCCTTCATCTTCAGCAGCTCCTCCTCCCACTCCCCGGCCGGGTAGCGGGAGTAGTGGAACTCGCCGGAGACCGGGAACCAGGGGCGGCCGCCGCGGGTGAGCCAACGACTGGTGACCTCGATGGGGTCGGGCACGCCGGGGGCGTCCGCGAAGGGCAGGTGTCCGGTCAGCGGCGGGCCGGCGGGGGCGGGGACACGCAGGCGGTGCGGGTGCGGGGTCATCAGTTGTTCTCCGGTCCGAGGTCGGGAGTGTCGGTGAGCCGCGCGCGGGTGCCGGTGGTGGCGTGCAGCTCCAGCAGGACGAGCTCGTTGGCACCCGGGCGCAGGACCGGACCGGGGACGTACAGGGTGCGCTGCGGGCCGCGGTTCCAGTAGCGGCCGAGATGGAAGCCGTTGACCCAGGCCTGGCCCTTGGTCCAGCCGGGCAGGGCGAGGAACGTGTCCGCCGGGGTGTCCACCTCGAACGTCCCCCGGTGGAAGGCGGGCACGGCGTCCGTGGCGGTGTCGGACGGCACGAACGGCACCGCGCCCAGCTCGCCCAGCGGGACGGCTCGGCACTCCCAGCCGTGCAGGGCCACGCCCTGGAAGGTCACCGGTCCCAGCAGCCCCTTGGGCGCGCCGATGCGCGGCCCGTAGTTGACGCCGCCCTGGTTCTCCACGAGCACCTCGAGGACGGCACCGGGCTCCGGCACCCTCACCGGCAGGGTCTCGTCGTGGCGCTCGCGTTCCAGTACGCCGACGGAGGCACCGTCCACGAAGACCTGCGCCCGGTCGCCGACACCGCCCGCGAAGTGCAACAGCCCGTCGCCGGAGGCGGCAACGGTCGTGCGGTAGAGCACGTAGCCGCCGTGCACGCCGAGTTCGTCCATCGTCACCGGGTCCTCGGTGCGCACGGCACCGTCGAGCGTCCGCAGGTACGGCAGCAGCGGCGCCCGGCGGTCCAACTCCACGGTGGTGGGCGGGAGTTTGGGTCCGGGCGCCGGGGCCGGCTCGTCGGGGACCGCCACGTGCCGGGCGATGACCTCGCGGAAGGCGTGGTACTTGGGGCCCGGGTCACCGCTCTCGGTGAGCGGGGCGTCGTAGTCGTACGAGGTGACCGTGGGCGCGTACGTGTGGTGGTGATTGGCGCCGTTGGTGAAGCCGAAGTTGGTGCCGCCGTGGAACATGTAGATGTTGACCGAGGCGCCCGCCGACAGCAGCCGGTCCAGGTCGGCCGCGGCGTCCTCGGCCGAGCGCACGTGGTGCGGGCCGCCCCAGTGGTCGAACCAGCCGATCCAGAACTCCGCGCACATCAGCGGGCCTTCGGGCCGGTGCGCGCGCAGGGCGGCAAGGTGCTCCTCGATCCGGCCGCCGAAGGTGGCGGTGCCGAGCGTGCCCGGCAGGCTGCCCGCGGTCAGGTGCTTGGCGTTGGCCTGGTCGCAGGTGAACAACAGCTCGTCGACGCCCCGGGAACGCAGGGCCTGTTCGACGTGCTGGAGGTACGCGGTGTCGTCGCCGTACGCCCCGTACTCGTTCTCCACCTGTACGGCGATCACCGGGCCGCCGTTCGCGGCGAGGTACGGCTGCAGCGGCGGCAGGAGCTGGTCGAGGTAGCGGTCGAAGGCGTCGGTGAAGCGGGGGTCGCTGGTGCGCAGCCGGATGTCGGGGTCCGAGACCAGCCAGGCGGGCAGCCCGCCGTCGTCCCATTCGGCGCAGATGTACGGTCCCGGGCGCAGCAGCACGTGCAGCCCCTCGGCCTGCGCCAGCCGCAGGAAGCGGGGCAGGTCGAGCAGGCCGTCGAGGACGAGGGTGCCGGGCGCGGGCTCGTGGAGGTTCCACGGCAGGTAGGTCTCGACCGTGTTGAGGCCCATCAGGCGTGCCTTGCGCAGCCGGTCGGTCCACTGGTCGGGATGGACGCGGAAGTAGTGCAGGGCGCCGGAGATGATCCGGAACGGTTCGCCGTGCAGGAGGAAACCGTCGGACGAGGTCGTCAGAGCGGGCATGCGGGTGTTCCCTTCGGTTCGCTTCGGTTCGGGTGCGACAGCCACAGCACCGGAGCCGGTGGCGGTGCCGGAGCCGTTTTCAATGGGTGCGCGTGCTGCGGATCAGCCAGAGCGTGGCGGCCAGGCACAGCGCCGAGACACCGCCGAGCAGGAGAGGCACCGCCCGGATGCCGGATGCCTCGATCGCCTTGCCGAGCGCCGGTCCCGCCGCGACGCCGCCGACCATGGACGCGGCGATGACCATGGCTCCGGCGCGCCGGGCGCTCGGGGCGGCCCGGTGCAGCCAGGGCAGGCCGGTGGGGAAGATCGGGGCGATGAACAGGCCGACACCGGCGTAGGCGTAGGGGGCCAGCGCCGGGATCGACGCCAGCAGCAGACAGACGGTCATGCCCGCGCAGGACACCGTGATGATGGCCTGGGCGGAGAAGCGCAGGGCGATCGGGGCGACCAGGAACCGGCCGACGGTCATCATCAGCCAGTACACGGAGGTCGCGGTGGCGGCGACCCCGGCGCCGTATCCCACGGTCTCCAGGTGGGTCGGCTCCCAGCCGCCGACGCCCGCCTCGATGCCCACGTGCAGCACGTAGAGCGCGACGAACACGGCGAGCACCGAGCCCAGACTGCGGCCGAGGGGGGACGGACCTCCGGCCGGCACCCGAGGCCGCCGGTCATCGGCCTCGTGGCCGTCGGTCGGCCCGGGCGCGTGGTCGCGTACGCCCTTCAGGCACAGCAGCAACGGCAGGTTGGCGAGCGCGAAACCGAGGAAGACCGCCGGGTAGTGCGCGGAGCCGAGCACGCCGATCAGTGCCGGGCCGAGGATCGCGCCGATCCCGAAGTGCGCGTTGAGGATGTTCAGCATCGCGGTCGAACGGTGGCCGAAGCCGACCGCGAACAGCTGGTTGAGGCCGTAGTCGATGCCGCCGAAACCGAGCCCCGCCAGCAACGCCATGGCAAGTGCCGTCGGCCAGTTCGGCGCGAGCGCGAAGCCTGCCGCGCCGAGAGCCATGAGCAGGTAGGAGGCGCCGAGGATCTGCCGGTTGCCGAGGCGGCCGTAGAGCCGGTCGATCAGCAGCACGCCGGCGACGCCGCCGACGAAGTGGGCACTCAGCCCGAGCCCCGCGGCCGAGGGGGACAGCCCGAACTCCTCGCGGAACGCGGGGATGGCAGGCCCGTAGAGCGCCTGGAGCGCGCCGATGAGGACGAAGCCCACGCAGGAGGCGGCCACGGCGGCGGGACTGAAGACCGGGGTGTCCGGGGGTACGTGGGTGGATGGCGCCTCGGACTTCGGGCTGCTGCTGTCGACAACTCGTCTTCCCCCGGGCACAGCACACCTCTCGTTCGCTCGACCGTTGCGATGTTACCGGTAACATCACCGCCGTCAAGATCCTGGACAGAGATGGGCACGAAGGGAGGGTTGGACTTTTGGTCCATGTGTTGGACGTATAGTCTAGAAGAACTGGCTGTGGCAGGGAGGGTGCGTCGGTGGGTGAATCGAGTCCGGAGGCGGAGCGGGACGCGGTCATCGCCGCCCTGGTCCCGGTGATCGACGGGATCGCGGCGACGTTCGGGCCGGTGTGCGAGGTGGTGCTCCATGACTACCGGCGCCCGGAGAAGTCGGTGGTCGCCATCGCCGGCTCGGTGACGGGACGCGTGGTGGGCGGCGCGATGAGTGAGATCGGCATGCGGATCGTCGCCCGGGGCGAGGAGGCGGTCGACGAGCTGAACTACGTCACCCGGACCCGGACCGGACAGACCGTCAAGTCGTCCACGATGGTGCTGCGGGACACCACGGGCGCGGTGTTCGGCGCGGTATGCGTGAACCTGGACGTCACCGCGCTGACCGACGCCCACACCGTGCTCGGCGCGCTCGCCGGCGTCGGCAGGCCGCCCGCCGAACTGCCGGTGACCACCTTCGGCAACGACATCGACTCCGTCGTCGACATCATCCTCGACGACCACCACCTGAGACAGGACCGGGCCTGGGCGGGCCTGGACCGCGCGGCACGTCTGGAGTTGTTCCGCGGCCTCGACGAGCGCGGGGTGTTCGCGGTGCGCCGCTCGGTCGAGCAGGTGGCTGCCCGGCTCGGCATCTCCCGCGCCTCCGCGTACAGCTACCTCGCCCAGGCCCGGGCCGCGCCGGACGCGACGCCCGACTCCACCGCTTCCCCCGACTCCACTGGAGGACACGCGTGACGACCACCACCCCGCCGGTCACCCTCGACGACGTCCGTGACGCGGCGGTCCGGCTCAGGGGCGTCGCGCACCGCACGCCCGTGCTGCGTTCGCGCACTCTCGACGCGCTCGTCGGCGCCGAGGTCTTCCTCAAGTGCGAGAACTTCCAGCGCGTCGGGGCCTTCAAGTTCCGCGGCGCCTACAACGCGGCCTCGCGGCTGGCCCCCGAGCAGCTCGCCCGGGGCATCGCCACGTACTCCTCCGGTAACCACGCCCAGGCCGTCGCCCTCGCCGCCCGCGAGCTCGGCACCACCGCGGTGATCGTCATGCCGCACGACGCCCCGGCTTCGAAGCGGGTGGCCACCGCCGGGTACGGCGCCGAGATCGTGACGTACGACCGCTACACCGGCGACCGCGTCGCCATCGCCGAGGCGCTGGCGGCCGAGCGGGGCCTCGCGGTCATCCCGCCCTACGAACACCCTCATGTCATCGCCGGGCAGGGCACGGCGGCGCTCGAACTCCTCGAAGAAGTAGGGGAGTTGGGCGCGTTGATGACTCCGGTCGGCGGTGGCGGACTGATCGCCGGGAGTGCCACCGCGGCCAAGGGTCAGTACGCGGACGTGCGGATGATCGGCGTCGAGCCGGAGGCCGGGGACGACACCAAGCGGTCCCTGGAGGCGGGCCGGCGCATCGAGATCCCCGTTCCGCACACCATCGCCGACGGTCAGGCGCTGCACACACCCGGCGAACTCACCTTTTCCATCAACCGGCTGCTCGTCGACGAGATCGCCCTGGTGTCCGACGACGAGATCCGGGAGGCGATGCGGTTCGCGTTCGAACGCCTGAAGATCGTCGTCGAGCCGAGCGGTGCCACGCCGCTGGCCGCCCTGCTCGCGGGCCGGGTGGGCCGCCTGCCACGCCGGGTCGGGGTGATCATCTCCGGCGGGAACGTCGACGCGGAGCGTTTCGCCCGGCTGTGTGGGGGCGCGGACTGACATCGAGGCGACGTCACCCGAATGGCGGCTCCGAGTGGAGGGGCGGACGATGGAGTGGTGGGGCACGGCCTCCGCCGATGCCGCTCGCGGTGGGTGGGAGACGGAGACCGGCCCCGGCCGTGCAGAGCCCGGCCGGAAGGGAGAGCAGTCATGATCGAGGTGAAGACGCTCGACAAGCCGGATGAGCGCCGCGATTTCCCCCAGGGCCATCTCGAAGCCGTCCACCTCAGTGGACTCGACTTCGCCGTGGCCACCTTCGAACCGGGCTGGCGCTGGTCCGAGTCCGTGGCCCCGATCGCGGGCACGGACAGCTGCCAGATCCACCACAACGGCTACGTCGTCCAAGGACGTATGCGCATCCGCATGGACGACGGCGCGGAGGCCGAAGTGGGTCCCCACGACACCTTCGTGTGCCCGCCCGGACACGACGCCTGGGTCGTGGGCGACGAACAGGTCGTGGTGTACGACTTCGCCGGACCTATGGCGCAGACGTACGCGAAGGCCGACTGACACCGTCGAGGGCGCGCGCCTCACACGGTGACGACCACCTTGGCGCGCGCGTGCTCGACCTCCAGATACCGCATCGCCTCGGGCACCTCGCTCAGCGGATATGTGCGGTCGACGACCGGGGCGATCTTCCCGGCCTCGACGAGCTCCCGCAGCGCCGCGAGGTTCGACTTGCTGGGTTTGGCCGGGAGTTCGAGCAGGCGTTGGCGGACGAAGGGCGACATCAGGGCCCGCTTGAACAAGAGCCCCATCGGGCCGACCAGGCTGCCGCCCTCGAACACACCCCCGCCGGACAGGACGAGCGTCCCGGTGGGGGTCACCGTGCGCCGGAACGCGCCGAGGGAGTGGTTGCCCACCAGGTCCAGCACGACCTCGTACTGACGCGCGCCGCGGGTGAAGTCCTCCCGCGTGTAGTCGATGACGTGGTCCGCACCGAGCGACCGGACGAGGTCGACGTTGCGGGTGCTGCACACGCCGGTCACCTCCGCGCCGTACGCCTTGGCGAGCTGTACCGCGAACGTGCCGACCCCGCCGGACGCCCCGTTCACCAGCACCGTCCGGTCCGCCCGGACTTCGGCCAGGTCGCGCAGGCCGATGAGCGCGGTGTTCGCGGCCAGGGGGATGGCGGCCGCCTGCTCGAAGCTGAGGCCGGCCGGTTTCAGGTCCACCGCATGGTCGGCGGCGCACACGAACTCCGCGAAGGCCCCGTCGGCCTCGCCGTACACCTCGTCGCCGGGGCGCAGTCCCTCGACGCCGGCGCCCACGGCCTCGACCCGCCCGGCGAAGTCCCGGCCCCGGATCCTCTTCCTCGGTGCGCGCAGCCCCAACACCAGACGGGCGATCTTCGGATCGCCGCGCATGAGATGCCAGTCGTAGGCGTTGAGCGCCGCCGCGTGCACCCGCACCAGCACCTCGCCGGCGGCGGGCACGGGCGGGTCGACCTCCCTGACTTCCAGGGTGTCCGCCGAGCCGTACCTGTCCTGGACCACTGCCTTCATGGGTTCCCCCTCCGTTGCTGCGGAGCGTAAGGGCGGGAAGGCGGGACGGACATCGGGGACAAGCCCTACATCTCTGGGATGACCCGTCCTGTTCACCAGGGTCGACCGCGGCCGGCCCGATGAGTCAGACCGGCAGCAGTCGCCCCACCAGGGCGCTGAGCTGACGGGCGTTGCGGCACTCGTGCATCTCGACGACCTCGGCGTAGGCGGGGGCGGCGGAGTCGCCCGTGCCCCACTGGGGGAGTGCCTCCGGGTTCAACCAGTAGACACGGCGGGCCCGTCCGGCGATCTGCCGTACGGCAGGCAGGTTGGGGTCGCTCATGTTCGTACGGGCGTCGCCCAGGACGAACACCGTGGAGCGCGGGCCGACCGCGTCGCCGTAGCGCTCCGCGAACTCGCCCAGCGCGACGCCGTAGTCGCTGCTGCCGTGCCAGCCCGTGAGGGTCGCCTCCGCGCGGATCCGGGCGCCGAGCCCCTCCGGATCGGCCGCGCCATGCACGAGCAGCCCGGTCACCTCGTCGATCCGGTTGACGAAGGCGAACACCCGCACCTTGCTGAACTGGTCGTGCAGCGCCTGCACCAGCAGCATCGTGAAGTCCGAGAACCCGGACACCGAGCCCGACACGTCGCACAGCAGCACCAGTTCGGGCCGGGCGGGACGGCGCCGGCGCAGCACGGGCCGCATCGGCACCCCGCCCGTCGACAGCGACCCGCGCAACGTCCGCCGCAGATCGATGCTGCCGCGCGCGGCACGCCGCCGACGCGCGGCGAGCCGGGTGGCGAGCTTGCGGGCGAGGGGCTGCACCGTCCTGCGCAGCTCGGCCAGCCGGTCCTTCCCGGCGAACAGGAAGTCGACCCGGTCGGCGGTCGGGGCCACCGCCCGCCGCGCGATCTCGTCCCGGCCCCGCCGCTCGGCGACCCGCCGCCGGGCCTCCGCGCCCACCAGGGCGCGGAACGCCTCGATGCGCCGTCGGATCTCGTCCTCCAGCAGCCGGTCCGTGAACCCCGGAGCGCCACCCCGTGCCCGCAGGTCGTCGCGCACGCGGGCCAGCAGCGTCTGCGGGCGGAGCCACTCGAGTGTCTGGTGCGACGACCAGCCGTCCGACGCCGGCGAGGAACCGTACCCGCCGAAGCCGTCGACCGCCTCGGCCGCCAACCGGCCCATCAGCGCCCGGTCGTTCGCGGCCAGGGCCGCCGCGAGCCGCTCGCGCAGGTGGTCCCGGCCCGCGGCCTCCGTCTCCGGCGCCCCCACGCCCCGCGGAAAGTACAGGTCGAAGACCGGGTCGAACACCGGCCGTTGGGCCGTGCCGTGCAGCAGCGTCGCGGCCAGCCCCTCCCGCAGCAGCTCACGGTCCGTGAGCCCGAGGGCCGCCACCGCCCGCGCCGCGTCCACGGTCTCCCCGGTGCCGACGCGGATGCCGTGCGCGCGCAGCGCCCCGACCAGGGACGTCAGCCGGTCCGCCACGCCGGCCGGCGTGCTCACAGAGCTCCCAGGTCCAGCTTGGCACCGGCCTTCAGCACGTCGTCCTGGTGCTTCAGCAGCACGCCCAGGGTGTCGCGTACGAGCGACTCGTCGAGCGTGTCCGCGCCCAGCGCGAGGAGCGTGCGCGCCCAGTCGATGGTCTCGGCGACCGACGGCACCTTCCGCAGGTCCATGGCCCTGAGCGCGCCGACCACCCGGACCACCGACTCCGCCAGCGCCTGGTCCAGACCGGCCACCTTCAGCCGTACGATCCGCCGCTCCAACTCCTCCTCCGGGAACCCGATGTGCAGGAACAGGCAGCGGCGGCGCAGCGCCTCGGACAGCTCGCGGCTCGCGTTCGAGGTGAGGACGACGAAGGGGCG
The DNA here is from genome assembly GCF_042870385.1 of Streptomyces sp. NPDC006602. Taxonomy (NCBI): domain Bacteria; kingdom Bacillati; phylum Actinomycetota; class Actinomycetes; order Kitasatosporales; family Streptomycetaceae; genus Streptomyces; species Streptomyces sp. NPDC006602. Next base: position 105,113 of record NZ_JBIAHG010000017.1, read on the forward strand.
GCGGGTCGCGGTGATCGTGCCCAGTTCGGGCACGGTGACCTGGAAGTCGCTGAGCACCTCCAGGAGCAGGCCCTCGACCTCGACGTCCGCCTTGTCGGTCTCGTCGATCAGCAGCACCTTGGGCTCGTCGCCGCGGATCGCGGTCAGCAGCGGACGGGGGAGCAGGAACTCCTCGCTGAAGATGTCCGTGCGCGCCTCGTCCCACGTCTCGTCCCGGCCCGCGCTGATGCGCAGCAGCTGCTTGGCGTGGTTCCACTCGTACAGCGCCCGGGACTCGTCGACGCCCTCGTAGCATTGCAAGCGCACCAGCCGCGCCCCCGCGACCTGGGCCACGGCCTTCGCGAGTTCCGTCTTGCCGACCCCGGCGGGGCCCTCCACGAGCAGCGGCTTGCCGAGGCGGTCGGCGAGGAAGACGGTCGTGGCGACGGCGGGAGACGCGAGATAGCCGGTCTCGGCGAGACGTGCGGAGACGTCGTCGACGGAAGTGAACAACGGGGGCCTCCAGCTCGGCGGCGTTACCTGGACGGTCCCCTATCTAAGCGCTTGTTCAGCGCTTGTGTCACCAGTAATCCGGTGATCCGAAAACATCGGGCGGCCGTCGAAACGGCCGCCCGCCGCCGAACGTGCTCACGCGGCCACCGCGACCGCCCCCACGGCCGGAGCGCGCAGCACCCGCCGCGCCGTCTCGGCCAGCCGGCCGTCGGCGAGGAACAGCACGGAGTCGGCGTAGGAGGCGGCGACCGGGTCGTGCGTCACCAACGCCACCGTCCGTCCGTGCACCCGCTGGAGCAGCCGCAGCACGTCCCGAGCGCTGCGCGTGTCCAGGGCGCCCGTGGGTTCGTCCGCGAAGATCACCCGGGGTTCGGTGACCAGCGCGCGGGCGATCGCCACGCGCTGCCGCTGCCCGCCGGACAGCTGGTCGGGGCCATGGCCGAGGCGGTCGCCCAGTCCGACGGACGTCAGTACCTCGCGGCCCCGCTCCCGGTCCACGCGCCGCCCGGCGAGCTTGAGCGGCAGCACCGTGTTCTGGGCGACGGTCAGCGTGTCCAGGAGGTACTGCTGGAACACGAACCCGATCCGGCCGCGCCGGAACCTCGTCAACTCGGCCTCGCCGCCCCCGGTCAGCTCCGTACCAGTGACACCCAACGGCCCGATGCGCCAAGGTGATCACCATGACTGACGGAATATCCTGGCTCGCCGAGCCCCAGTCCGTCGCCTGGGGCGGCTACAGCATCGTGATCGCCCGCGACCTCGCCTCGGAGACACTCGCCTCGCGTGTCGCCGACACCGTGTTCGGCCGGCGCCGTGACAAAAGGTCCATCGGAGAGCTCACCGGTCGACAGGTGCAGGACGTACTGGAAGGCCTGTGCGGCGCGGTCCACAACGGCATCGCCCTGCGCCACGGAGAGATCGACGAATGGGCGTACGTGGTCAAGTACGGGGGCTGGCAGGCCGAGTTCGGTGCCACGCCACCGGTCTCCCGCGGCGAGGCGCACGTCTTCCTGCTGGAGTACGAGGAGGAGAACGGCAAGCCGGTGCCGCCGCAGTTCGCCTACCTCCACGACGAGCGCCTGATGTGCGCGTTCAACCTGCACCTCGACGGCTCGTGGGGATACGACGGAGTCCAGGGGGACCCGGAGGTGGCGTCCGCCGTACAGGAACGCCTGACCGCCGCCGGACTGCCCGACCGGGAGCTGGAACGGCGGGTCGTCCACCGGACCTCGCTGGAGGTCCTCGAGCGGCATTTCGGTCTCACGCTGCCCCGGCAGCGCATCCTGGAGGAGACGCTCCCCACGATGCTGCTGTGGAAGCCGTGACCCGGCTGTGACCGGAGGTGTGGCTTCCACCATGGCACCGCTCGGCCTGTCCTGATCGACTCGGCGGATGCGAAGAACCACGGTGGGCAGCGCCTCCATGGCATGTGTGGCCGTCCTCGTCCTGGCGGGCTGAGGCAATACCCGCGCCGGTGCGGAGTCCACGGCCACCCTGAGCCCCTCGGTGACGATGTCGTCGTCCTCGCCCCAGCCGCGCCACATCAGCGCCGAGCTGCCAAGAGTGGAGGACGCGGCATGCGGCACCACGACACCGGCGCCGTCGGCCGGGGAGACCTCCGCCTCGCCCTCGGCGGAGACCGTCGAGGACCGGCCCCCGAACTACGCCGACACAACGCCTATCGACGCGCCCTGCCCCTCAAAGGCCTGGCCGAGTGCCGGGGCGAGGTGCACGTCGGGCGGCTCACCGAGAACCTGAAGAGCGTCCCCGTGGACAAGGCGGAGGTCGACGCCGCGCTGTCCCGCCTCGGCTATGGTCAGGCAGAGCGGGTTCAAAGCACCGGTGGGGGCGTGCACTTCGTTCTCGCCCTCGATGGAGTGTGCGTCACCGGCACCCTGTCGCCCAGCCACCGGAACACCATCGAGGCCCACGGACCCTACCTGGAGGGCGGCTGCGTCGAGCCCGCCTATGGGCACTGATGCCCATCAGGCGTCCGTCCTGACCAGGGCGGCTCAGGCGGTCACCAGAACGACCTCCAGAGTGCGCGGTCCGTGCACGCCCTCCACCCGGTCGAGTTCGATGTCACTGGTGGCCGACGGCCCGGAGATCCAGGTCAACGGGCGGGTCGGATCGAGCCGTTCGAGGGACTGCGGGACGGACGACACGACCTGCTCGGGGACCCGTACGACACAGATGTGGTGGTCGGGGACGAGGGTGATGCGGCGGCGGCCCTGGTCCGGGCTGCCGTCCAGGACGATCGTGCCGGTCTCGGCGACGGCCACCGCGCACGCGGTCACCACGCTGTCCACCCGGTCCAGTTCGTACGCAGTGCTCTCCGCCCGGTCGGTGACCCGCTCGGCCTCCACCGCCGACAGCCACTGCGGGTCCAGACCCGGCGGTGCGAGGACGGTCTTCGAGCCCCGCGCGGCCAGCATCCCGGCGAGGGTCGCCGCCAGGTCCGCGGTGGTGCAGCGGTGCACGATCGCCCGGTAGTCCGCCAGATTCTCGGCCAGCAGCTCCACCGTCCGCTCGACACCCAGGTCACCGTGCACGCGCAGATAGTCCCGCGACAGTGCCTGCTCGTACGGCGTGTCGTCCTGTTCCACGTCCGCCAGCGCGCGCCGCACCCGGCCCAGGATCCGCTCCCTGCTGCTCACTTCACACCGTCCTTTCCGCCTTGCGTCCGCTGCCACCAGTCGCGGAACGGCTCCGCCGGCACCGGCGGCAGATCCCGCGTCCCGCTCCACGCGCTGCCGGGACCGGGCAGCGTGCGCGGATGGAAGCGCCGGGTGCGCGAGGCCAGCCGCTGGCCGGTGCGCAGTGCTCCCGGGCGTGCGAACGCCCAGCGCGCCGCGCGCATCGCCGCCCGTTCGGCGGCATGCCCTTTGGCGGGCTTCAGCACCACCTTGTTTCCCTCCCGCGTCACCGGGCCGCCCTCGACGACCCGCTCCCGCAGATGCACCAGCACCTCGGGGATGTCGATCGCGACCGGGCACACCTCGTAGCAGGCCCCGCACAGCGAGGAGGCGTACGGCAGGGAGGCGTCGATCTCACTTCCCGTGCCCCGGAGTTGAGGGCTGAGGATGGCACCGATCGGACCTGGGTAGACCGAGCCGTAGGCGTGGCCGCCCGCCCGCTCGTACACCGGACAGACGTTCAGGCACGCCGAGCAGCGGATGCAGCGCAGGGCCTGGCGGCCGACCTCGTCGGCGAGGGTGTCGGTGCGGCCGTTGTCGAGCAGGACCAGATGGAAGGTCCGCGGCCCGTCCTCATCCGTGGTGCCGGTCCACATCGACGTGTACGGGTTCATGCGCTCGGCCGTCGAGGAGCGGGGGAGGGTCTGCAGGAACACCTCCAGGTCCTGCCAGGTCGGCACGATCTTCTCGATGCCGACCACCGAGATCAGCGTCTCGGGCAGGGTCAGGCACATCCGCCCGTTGCCCTCCGACTCCACGACCACCAGCGTGCCCGTCTCGGCGACCATGAAGTTGGCGCCGGAGATGCCGACCTTGGCGCGCAGGAACTTCTCCCGCAGGTGCAGCCGGGCCGCCTCGGCGAGTTCGGCGGGCGTGTCCGTGAGGCCCTCGGGGGCCGGGCGGCCCCACTCGCTCATCTCACGCTCGAAGATGTCCCGGATCTCTCCCCGGTTGCGGTGGATCGCCGGGACGAGGATGTGCGAGGGCCGGTCCTTGCCCAACTGCACGATCAACTCGGCGAGATCGGTCTCGTAGGCGTGGATCCCCTCCGCTTCGAGTGCCTCGTTCAGCCCGATCTCCTGCGTGGCCATCGACTTGACCTTGACGACCTCCGACTCGCCCGTCTCCTTGACGAGTCGGGTCACGATCCGGTTGGCCTCGTCGGCGTCCGTGGCCCAGTGGACGACGCCGCCCGCGGCCGTGACCGACTCCTCCACCTGGACGAGATATCGCTCCAGGTGACGGAGTGTATGATCCTTGATCTGCTTGCCGGCCTCCCGTAGCTCGGCCCAGTCGGACACCTCCGCCACGGCCTTGGCCCGCTTGGCGCGGATGGTGTGTGTGGCGTGGCGCAGATTGCCCCGCAGCGTCGGGTTGTTGACCGCATCGTGCGCGGCCTTCGGGAAGGCCGGCATTCCTACGAACGTGCCGCTCATGCCGCCGGTTCCTCCTCCGTGCTCGCCAGGATCTCCGCGATGTGCACCGGCCGCATGCCGGTCTTCAGCCGGGTCATCGTCCCGCCGATGTGCATCAGACAGGAGTTGTCGGCCGCGCACAGCACCTCGGCGCCGGTCGACTCGGCGTTGCGCACCTTGTCCGTGCCCATCGCCGCCGAGACGTCGGCGTTCTTCAGGGCGAAGGTGCCGCCGAAGCCGCAGCACTCGTCGGCGCCCGGCAGTTCGAGCAGCTCCAGCCCCTTCACGGACTGGAGCAGCCGCCGGGGCCGCTCGCCCAGCCCGAGGCCGCGCAGCCCGTGGCAGGTCGGGTGATAGGTGACGGTGTGCGGGTAGTACGCCCCCACGTCCGTCACCCCCAGCACGTCCACCAGGAACTCCGTGAGCTCGTACGTCTTCGGCACCACCGGCGCCAAGGTCGCAGCGAGCGAGTCCCCGCGCCCCTCGGCCCGGGCCCGCTCACCCATCCGCGGATACAGCTCCCGCACCATCGCCCCGCATGACCCGGAGGGCGTCACGATCGCCTCGTAGTCCCGGAAGACATCGGAGAAATGCCGGGCCAGCGGTTCCGCCTCATGCCGGTATCCGGTGTTGTAGTGGGCCTGCCCGCAGCAGGTCTGCGCCATCGGGAAGTCAACCTCGACGCCCAGCCTGGTCAGCAGTTTCACCACGGCGCGCCCGGTGTCCGGATAGAGCGTGTCGTTGACACAGGTCAGGAACAGGGCGACACGCATCGCGGCTCCTAGAGGTGGTCGATCATCGGATGAGTGAAGGGTAGTCCGGGGTGGATGGGCCCGGGGAGTCCCCGTCACCCCACGGCGAGCCGGGCCTGCGCCTCGCGCCACCGTGCGGTGTCGCCCTGCGGCTCGTACCGGGTCAGCGGCTGGGTACGCACGAGCAGCCCGCGCATCCCCGCCAGGTCGCCGACGAGCCCGTGGGCCCGGGCCTGTACCAGGACATTCCCCAGGGCCGCCGCCTCCGTCGGGCCCGCCACCACCGGCAGCCCGCAGGCGTCGGCGGTCAGCTGGCACAGCAGCGCGTTGCGGGTGCCGCCGCCGACGACGTACACGACGTCGACCGGGTGGTCGGCCAGCCGCTGCGCGTCCTCGACGGCCCGGCGATGGGCCAGGGCGAGGGAGTCGAGGATGCAGCGGGTGATCTCGGCGGGCGACTCGGGCACCGGCTGCCCCGAGACCCGGCACGCCTCGGCGATCCGCTCCGGCATCCGGCCCGGCGCCAGGAACGCGGCGTCACCCGCGTCCACGACCGACCGCAGCGCAGGCGCCTTGGCCGCGTCGAGGAGCAGCGCCCCGAGATCGGGGTCGCCCCAGGCCCGTACGCACTCCTGGAGCAGCCACAGTCCCATGATGTTGCGCAGATAGCGGACCGTGCCGTCCAGCCCCAGCTCGTTGGTGAAGTTGGCGGCGCGGCTCTCCTCCGTCAGAACCGGCGCGTCCAGCTCCAAGCCCGCCAGGGACCAGGTGCCGGTACAGATGTACGCGAACCGCTCACCGCCCGCCGGGACGGCCGCCACCGCGGACGCGGTGTCGTGCGAGCCGACCGCCGTCACCGGCACCGGCCCGTTCAGCCCGGTCTCCTCCAGCACCTGGGGCCGCAGTACGCCCGCCGCGTCGCCGGGCTGTCGCAGCGGCGCGAACAGCCCGAGGTCGATGCCGAGCCGGGAGGCGAGGTCGTACGACCACTCGCGCGTCCTGGGGTCGATCAGCTGGGTGGTCGACGCGTTGGTCAGCTCGGTGCCCTGCTCGCCGGTGAGCCAGTAGGTGAGCAGGTCGGGGATGAGCAACAGGCGCTTCGCGTACGCCAGGTGGGCGGAGGAGCGGGCCGCGGCCAACTGATAGAGGGTGTTGAAAGGGGCGAACTGCAAGCCGGTCGCCGCGTACAGCTCCTCGGCGGGCACGGTCGCCCACACCTTCTCCGCGACGCCCTCGGTCCGCGCGTCCCGGTAGTGCACGGGGTTGCCGAGCAGCGCCCCGTCGGCGTCGAGCAGGCCGTAGTCCACGGCCCAGCTGTCGATGCCGACGGAGTCGACCTGGTCGGCCGCCCGCAGCCCCTCCAGGACACCCCCGTAGAGCCCGAGAATGTCCCAGCGCAACCCCTCCGGAACCCGCACGGGCCGGTTGGGGAAGCGGTGCGCCTCGGTCAGCTCCAGGCTGTCGGTCCCGACGCGGCCGACCATCACGCGCCCGCTGGACGCACCCAGATCGACCGCGGCGTACGACTTCACGTGCGCGCTCATCGCAGGAAGGCGGCCGCGACGCCGGCGTCGACCGGGATGTGCAGCCCCGTGGTGTGCGTCAGCTCCCCGCCGGTCAGTGCGAAGACCGCGTTCGCGACGTGGTCGGGCAGCACCTCGCGCTTGAGGATGGTCCGCTGGGCGTAGTACTCGCCCAGCTTCTCCTCCGGCACGCCGTACACGGCTGCCCGCTTCGCGCCCCAGCCGCCCGCGAAGATCCCGGAGCCGCGTACGACCCCGTCCGGGTTGACGCCGTTGACGCGGATGCCGTGCTCGCCCAGCTCGGCGGCCAGCAGCCGCACCTGGTGGGCCTGGTCGGCCTTGGTCGCGGAGTAGGCGATGTTGTTGGGGCCGGCGAACACGGCGTTCTTCGAGGCGATGTAGACGATGTCGCCGCCCAGTTCCTGCGCGATCATCACCCGGGCCGCCTCGCGCGAGACGAGGAAGGAACCGCGGGCCATGATGTCGTGCTGGAGGTCCCAGTCCTTCGCCGACGTCTCAAGCAGCGGCTTGGAGATGGAGATCCCGGCGTTGTTGACCACCAGGTCGACCCCGCCGAAGGCCAGCGCCGCCGCCTTGAACGCCTCGGCGATCTGCTCCTCGGACGTGACGTCGACGGTCACGGCGACGGCCTTGTCGGCACCGCCCAGCTCCTCGGCGACCTGAGCGGCGTTCTCCGCGTTGAGGTCCGCGATCACCACACACGCGCCCTCGGCGACCAGCCGCTCGGCGATCGCCTTCCCGATCCCGCTGCCGGCGCCGGTCACCAGCGCCACGCGGGTCGCCAGCGGCTTGGGCTTCGGCATCCGCTGAAGCTTGGCCTCCTCCAGCGCCCAGTACTCGATCCGGAACTTCTCCGACTCCTCGATCGGCGCGTACGTCGAGACCGCCTCGGCCCCGCGCATCACGTTGATCGCGTTCACGTAGAACTCGCCGGCCACGCGGGCAGTCTGCTTGTCCTTGCCGAAGGAGAACATGCCCACACCGGGAACCAGCACGATCGCCGGGTCGGCGCCGCGCATCGCGGGGGAGTCGGGCTCGGCGTGCCGCTGGTAGTAGGCGGCGTACTCCTCGCGGTACTCGGCGTGCAGCTCCTTCAGCCGGGCGATCGCCTCGTCGAGGGGAGCAGTCGGCGGCAGGTCGAGGACCAGTGGTCGGACCTTGGTCCGCAGGAAGTGGTCGGGGCAGGAGGTGCCGAGCGCGGCGAGCCGCGGATGCTCGGCCGCGGCGAGGAAGTCGAGGACGACCTCGGCGTCGGTGAAGTGTCCGACCTGCGGCCTGTCCTGCGAGGCGACGGCACGGACGTACGGCGCCAGGGCCGCGGCCCGCTCCCGTCGCTCACCCTCGGGCAGCGCCTCGTACCCCTCGATCACCGGACCGAACGGCTCCGGCTTCCCCCGCTCGGCGAGGAACGCCTCCGCGGTGCGGATGATGTGCAGCGAGTTGCGCTCGCACTCCTCGGACGTGTCACCCCACGCCGTGATCCCGTGTCCGCCGAGGACGCAGCCGATCGCCTGCGGGTTGGCCTCCTTCACCGCCGCGATGTCCAGCCCGAGCTGGAAACCGGGCCGCCGCCACGGCACCCACACCACGGTGTCGCCGAAACACTCGGCCGTCAGCTTCTCCCCGTCGGCCGCACAGGCCAGCGCGATCCCGGAGTCCGGGTGCAGATGGTCCACGTGTGCGGCCTCGACGAGCCCGTGCATGGCGGTGTCGATGGACGGAGCCGCACCGCCCTTCCCATGCAGGCAGTAGTCGAACGCGGCGACCATCTCGTCCTCGCGCTCGACGCCCGGATACACACCGGTGAGCGCGCGCAGCCGATCCAGCCGCAACACGGCCAGCCCGCCCTCGGTGAGCGTCCCGAGGTCACCACCGGACCCCTTGACCCACATCAGCTCGACGTCGCCGCCGGTAACGGGATCGGTGTCGGTGCCCTTGGCGGACGTGTTGCCGCCGGCGTAGTTGGTGTTACGGGGATCGGCGCCGAGTCGGTGAGACCGGGCGAGGAGAGCGGCGGCTTCGGGGTGCGGTGCCATGAACTTCCAGTCCTTACGTGAAAGAGGGTGAGTACGTTTGCCCAGGGGCGCGGGGCTGTATCGACATGCTGCTCCGCCGCGTGAGCGCGACCAGCCACATGCGGCCCGCAGCCTGCAACCGGTATTACCCGGCGGACGCAATGCGGCCGTTCACGCCCCCCAACCCGCCTGCTGACCACCGACCCGCTCTGCCACGATCTTCTCGGCCCACCCGGACCGGCGATACGCGGCGATCGGGTCGGGGTCGAGCCCCATGTCCTCGCGAAGCGAACGAAGCAACGGACGCACGTCCGTGTTGTACGCATCCATGATCACGGCGTTCGCCTCCAGCACGTCCCCCGACCGCTGTGCCACATCCAGCGCCTCCCGGTCCACGAGCAGTGCCTTCGCCGTGGCCTCCTGCACGTTCATCACGGACCGGATGATCGCGGGGATCTTCGCCTCGATGTTGTGGCACTGGTCGAGCATGAAGGCGACCGAAGGCGCGAACCCGCCCCCGCGGATCACCTCGTACATGATCCGGAACAGCTGGAACGGATCCGCGGCCCCCACCATCAGGTCGTCGTCCGCGTAGAACCGCGAGTTGAAGTCGAACCCGCCGAGCTTCCCCTCCCGCAGCAGCGTGGCGACGATGAACTCGATGTTGGTGCCCGGGGCGTGGTGACCGGTGTCGACCACCACCTGCGCCTTGCCGCCGAGCTTGAGGCAGTGGGCGTACGCCGTCCCCCAGTCCGGCACATCGGTGTGGTAGAAGGCGGGCTCGAAGAACTTGTACTCGAGCAGCATGCGCTGGTCGTCGCCCAGCCGCCGGTACACCTCGGCCAGCCCTTCCGCGAGCCGGTCCTGCCGCTCCCGGATGTCGTCCTGACCGGGGTAGTTCGTCCCGTCCGCGAACCACAGCTTCAGATCCCGCGAACCGGTGGCATCCATGATGTCGACGCACTCCAGCAGGTGATCGAGCGCCTTGCGCCGCACCGCCGGATCCGCGTGACAGATGCTGCCCAGCTTGTAGGCGTCGTCCTGGAACGTGTTCGAGTTGATCGCGCCCAGCTTCACGCCGCGCTCCTCGGCGAACTTCGCCAGCGCCGCATAATCGTCGACCTTGTCCCACGGGATGTGCAGGGCGACCGTCGGTGCCACGCCCGTGAACTCGTGCACCTTCCCGGCGTCGGCCAGCTTCTCCCATGGATCGCGGGGAACACCGGGCTGCGCGAACACCTTGAAACGCGTCCCCGAGTTCCCGTACGCCCACGACGGCGTCTCGACTGCCTGGGTCTTGAGAGCGGCCTTCACCGCGGCGAGGTCGGTCACTTGGGGCTCCTCTGTAAGCCGTTCCGTATGAATCGATTCAAAGCGCGAAACTATGGCTCCCCCGTAGGGGTGTCAAGAGTTCCGGCAAACCCCGCTGGCCGTGCTCCGACCGTGACCTTTGGCTATCGAAAGTTTTTCGAACCGGACCCATTGACGTGGCGTGGCTGGCGCGCCTAACGTCCCGGCAACCAAGTTGAAACCTTTCATGACGCTGTGACGGCTTCCGCCGGCGTTGTCGAGGAGCCCCTCATGACCCACCCGTCCGAAGCGGGTCCGGCCCCGGTGCTGTCGCTCAAGGACGTCTCCAAGTCCTTCGGAGCGGTGCGCGCCCTGCGGGACGTGTCCCTGGAACTGTTCCCCGGTGAGGTGCACGCGCTCGCCGGTGAGAACGGTGCGGGCAAGTCGACCCTCATCAAGACCCTCGCAGGGGTGCACCGACCGGACGCCGGCCAGGTGCTCCTGGACGGCGAGCCCGTCCTCTTCCACGGCCCAGGCGACGCCCGCGACGCCGGCATCGCCGTGATCTACCAGGAGCCCACGCTCTTCCCCGACCTGTCGATCGCCGAGAACATCTTCATGAGCCGCCGGCCGCGGCGCACTCTCGGCCGTATCGACCACAAGGCCACGCACGACGCGACCCTGGCCCTGATGCGGCGCCTCGGTGTCGAACTCGACCCCGACCGCCCCGCCCGCGGCCTTTCGATCGCCGATCAGCAGATCGTGGAGATCGCCAAGGCCCTCTCCTTCGACGCCCGCGTCCTGATCATGGACGAGCCGACCGCGGCCCTCACCGGCAGCGAGGTGGCCCGCCTCTTCGGAGTCGTCCGCACCCTGCGCGAGCAGGGCGCCGCCGTTCTGTTCATCTCGCACCGCCTCGAGGAGATCTTCCGGATCTGCCAACGGGTGACCACCCTGCGCGACGGCGCCTGGATCGCCAGCGAGCCGATCGAGGGCATGACCGAGGACGATCTCGTACGCCGCATGGTCGGGCGCGACCTCGACGAGCTCTACCCGAAGCAGGACGTCCAGGCGGGCGAAGTCGCCCTGAGCGTACGGCGGTTGACCCGCGAAGGCGTCTTCACCGACGTGACCTTCGACGTACGGCACGGCGAGATCGTCGGCCTCGCCGGCCTCGTCGGCGCCGGCCGTACGGAGGTGGCCCGGGCCGTCTTCGGTATCGACCGCTGGGACGCGGGCGAGGTCTCCGTGGACGGCCGCGCGCTGACCAACGGCGCCCCTTCCACCGCAATGGCCGCGGGCCTCGCGCTGGTCCCGGAGGACCGGCGCGCCCAGGGCCTGGTGATGGACATGTCCATCGAGCGCAACATCGGGCTCACCGGACTCCGTACGACCGTCAAGGCGGGCCTCGTCGACCGCGGCGCCGAACGCAGCCGTTCCCTCGACTGGGCCGTCAAGCTCCAGGTGAAGTACGCCCGGATCGCCGACACCGTCTCCACGCTGTCCGGAGGCAACCAGCAGAAGGTCGTCCTGGCCAAGTGGCTCGCCACCGGACCCAGGGTGCTGATCGTCGACGAGCCGACCCGTGGCATCGACGTCGGCACCAAGGCCGAGGTGCACCGGCTGCTCAGCGAGCTGGCCGCCGACGGCGTCGCCGTCCTGATGATCTCCTCCGACCTGCCCGAGATCCTCGGCATGGCCGACCGCGTGCTGGTGATGCACGAGGGCCGGCTCACCGCCGAGATCTCCCGCGCCGAAGCCACCGAGGAAACCGTGATGGCCGCAGCCACCGGGAGGGCCGCCGCATGACGGTGACCGCCCCCAACTCCGCCCCCGCCACAGAGGTGCCCAAGTCCAGCGGCACCCGACTGGTCGACCGCGTCTTCAAGATGCGCGAACTCGCCATCCTGGCCGTCTTCCTGGTGATGATCGCCATCACCCAGGCGGGCAACAGCGAGTTCCTGTCCGAGCAGGGCATCAAGGACCTCCTGCTGAACGCGACCATCCTGGTGCTGGTCGCCACCGGCCAGTCCATGGTCGTCATCACCCGCAACGTCGACCTGTCCGTCGGCTCGACCCTCGGCATCAGCGCCTTCGCCACCGGCCTCTATCTCCAGGGGGGCGGCAACCCGGTCGTCGCCGTCGTCCTGGCGGTCCTGCTCGGCATCGGCTTCGGCCTGCTGAACGGACTCCTCGTCAGCCTCGGCCAGGTGCCCGCCCTCGTCGTCACCCTCGGCACCCTCTACATCATCCGCGGTATCGACTCCATCTGGGTCGGCTCCCGCCAGATCACCGCGGCCGACCTGCCCGGCTCATTCGTGGACTTCGGCTCCGGCGGCCTGTCGGCTGTGCCGTGGCTGGCGATGATCGCCCTCGTCGTCCTGGTGGCCACCGCGTACTACCTCAAGCACTACGGCAGCGGCCGCGAGATGTACGCCCTCGGCTCCAACCCCGAGGCCGCCCGACTCGCCGGGATCCCCGTCCGCAAGCGGATCCTGGCCGCGTACACCTTCTGCGGAGCCCTCGCGGGCCTCGCGGGCGCCATGTACCTGGCCCGGTTCGGCAACGTCGACTCCGGTACCGGCAACGGCTACGAACTCACCGTCGTCAGCGCGGTCGTGGTCGGCGGTGTCGTCTTCACCGGCGGCTCCGGCAGCGTCTACGGGGCCGCTCTCGGCGCCCTGCTCCTCACCTCCATCAACAGCGTGCTGCCCGCCCTCGGCGTCAGCTCCGTGTGGGTGCTCGCCATCAACGGCATCCTGCTCATCCTCGCCATCGCGGTCGACCGGATCGTCGCCCTGCGCGTGGCCACGGCCCTGAAGAAGAAGTCGGCCGCGGCCAGGACCACCGCTGCCCCCGTGAAGAAGGGAGACGCCGGCCATGCCTGAGTCGCTCACCCGCGCCATCCGCTGGTCCGCCTCGTTGAGGTGGGACGGGGCGGTCGGCGCCCTCCTGATCGTCCTGTTGCTGCTGTCCTTCTCCACCGTCGACGGCTTCGGCAACGCCCTCAACCTGTCGTTCCTCATCGGCAACACCCTGCCCATCGCGCTGATCGCCCTGCCGATGACGCTCCTCGTGGTCTCCGGCGAGATCGACCTGTCGGTGGCCTCCACGGCCGGTCTGTCCGGCGCGGTGATGGGCGCCCTGTGGAACGAGGGCCTGACGATCGAGGTGATCATCCCTATCTGTCTGCTGCTCGGTGTCGTCTGCGGGCTGATCAACGGCCTGCTCGTCACCCGGCTCGGACTGCCGTCCCTCGCCGTCACCATCGGCACCCTCGCCGCCTACCGGGGCATCGCGCAGATCGTCCTCGGCTCCGACGCCGTGACCGACTTCCCCACCCAGTACCTGGACTTCGCCGCCGGACGCGTCGGGGACACCTTCGTCCCGCAGGCCTTCCTGCCCTTCCTGGTGCTGCTCGCGATCGCCGTGGTCGCCCTGCACGCCACCCCGTTCGGGCGGTCGCTGTTCGCGATCGGCGCCAACGAGGAGGCCGCGCGCTTCGCCGGCATCCGCGTCAAGCGGCAGAAGCTCATCCTGTTCACGGTGACCGGCCTGATGGCCTCCCTCACCGGCATCTTCTGGGCGCTGCACTACGCCAGCGCCCGCTATGACAACGCCACCGGACTCGAACTGTCCGTCGTGGCGGCCGTGTTGCTCGGCGGAATCGACTTCGACGGCGGCAAGGGCACGCTCGGCGGCGCGATCGCGGGAGTCTTCCTGCTCGGCGCGCTGCAGAACGTGATGAGCCTCCAGGACGTCTCCGCCCAGTCGCAGATCGTCGTCACCGGCGTTCTGCTCGTCCTGTCCGTCCTCGGCCCCCGGGTCGCACGGCAGATCTCCATCGCGAGGGCGGGCCGCAGGGCCGCCTCGACCCCGACCTCGTCCCTCAGCTCACCCTCGTAAAGGAACCTTCGCCATGCGCAAGTCGACCCTCCGCCGCACCTGTGTGGCCTTCGCCGCCGTCACCTCCCTCGCCCTGGCCGCCACCGCCTGCGGCGGCACCACCAAGGAGGACGTGAAGAGCGAGAGCACCGGCTCCGCCGCCTCCGCGGGCAAGGCCGACCCGAACGCCGCCCTCAAGAAGGGCCTCACCGTCGGCTTCCTGCCCAAGCAGGTCAACAACCCGTACTTCACCTCCGCCGACAAGGGCGGCGAGGCGGCCCTCAAGGAGCTCGGCTCCAGCTATAAGGAGGTCGGCCCCTCCAGCGCCACCGACACCTCCGGCCAGGTCTCCTACGTCAACACGCTCACCCAGCAGCAGGTCGACGCGATGGCCGTGTCCGCGCAGGACCCGGGCGCTCTGTGCACCGCGCTCAAGCAGGCCATGAGCAACAAGATCAAGGTCGTCACCTACGACTCGGACACCAACCCCGAGTGCCGCAACGCCTTCGTCTCGCAGGCCAGCGCCGAGGACCTCGGCCGCACCGAGGTGCAGCTGCTCGCCGAACAGATCGGCTACAAGGGCGAGATCGCGATCCTGTCCGCCGCGCAGACCGCGACCAACCAGAACACCTGGATCGAGTTCATGAAGGACGAACTCAAGGACCCGAAGTACAAGGACATCAAGCTCGTCAAGACCGCGTACGGCAACGACGACGCCCAGCAGTCCTTCCAGCAGACCCAGGGCCTGCTCCAGCAGTACCCGAACCTGAAGGGGATCATCTCCCCGACCACCGTCGGCATCAAGGCCGCCGCGCAGTACCTGTCGGGCTCCAAGTACAAGGGCAAGGTCAAGCTGACCGGCCTCGGCACCCCGAACGACATGCGCAAGTACGTCAAGAACGGCACCGTCGAGGGCTTCGAGCTGTGGGACCCGTCGAAGCTCGGCGAGCTGGCCGCCCGCACGGCCGTCGCGCTGGTCTCCGGTCAGATCACCGGTAAGGAGGGCGAGACCTTCAAGGCCGGCGACATGGGCGAGTACACCATCGGCAAGGACGGCGTGATCAGCCTCGGCAAGCCGACCGTGTTCGACGCGAAGAACATCGACCAGTTCAACTTCTAGTCAGGGGCCCCAACTCCCCTCGACTCCCCGTGGAGGAGCGGTACTTCATGCAGCGCGTCTGTTTCCTGCTCAAGGTCCGTGAGGACAAGCTCGCCGAGTACCGCGAACGCCACGCAGCCGTGTGGCCGGAGATGCTCGCCGCACTCTCGGCCACCGGCTGGCACAACTACTCCCTCTTCCTGCGCGACGACGGCCTGCTCGTCGGTTACCTGGAGACCGAGGACTTCGATGCCGCCCTGGCCGGCATGGCAGCCACCGAGGTCAACGCCCGCTGGCAGGCAGAGATGGCCCCCTTCTTCGAGTCCCTCGACGGCACCCGGCCCGACGAGGCGATGAAGCCGCTCACCGAAGTGTTCCACCTCGCCTGACACCCCCTGTCACCTCGCCGACAATGGAGTCCCCCGAGATGAAAAGACGTACGTTGCTGGGCGCCGCCCTCGCCACCGCCGTGGTGAGCCCCGCCTTCGCCGCCGGCACCGCACGGGCCGCCGACCCCGGCCCGTCGGTCACCCTGACCGGCAGCACCCTGCTCGACTCCCAGGCCCTCTTCTTCGTCTCCTACGACGGCCTGGTCAACAACAACTCGTTCCAGAAGAACGGGTTGATGACATACAAGGGCTACCAGTACGCCGTCTGGTACACCGCCGACCGCAACGCCGTCGTCGCCCGCCGCGTGTTCGGCTCCAACACCTGGTCCACCGTCAAGGTCGGCCACACGCTCAAGACCAACGACTCCCACAACGTCATCTCCATGGGCATCTCCAAGGTCGACGGCCGGCTCCACCTCAACATGGACTCGCACAGCGACGGGTTCACCTACGTCAAGTCGGTCGCCGGGCTGATGGACAACCCCGCCGGCCTGAGCTGGGACACGAGCCGCTTCGGCGCACCCCAGTCCACCCTCGACGGGCTCGCGCTCACCTCGCAGTTCACCTACCCGCAGTTCATCTCGACACCCGACGGCAAGCTCCAGCTCAGCTACCGTGCCGGGATCTCCGGCAACGGCCGCAACGCCCTCGCGGAATACGACGGTTCGTCCTGGACCGCGCTCGGCGAGTGGACGTCCTCGACCGGCACCTACACCAGCGAGCACGGCTCCAGCACGGCCCGCAACATGTACCTGCACGGCATCGACTACGACGTCAACGGTCGCCTGCACTCCTTCTTCACCTGGCGCGAGCAGAACGGCGCCGTGATGTGCAACAGCGGCGGCATCACCAACCACGACACCGGCTACGTCTACTCCGACGACCGCGGCCGGACCTGGCGCAACAACGCGGGCACTGTCGTCGGCACCACGGGCGGCTCCGACAGGGTCTCGGTCACCGACTCCGGTCTGGTGGTGGACGCGCTCAACCCTGACCACTCCCTGATGAACCAGGAGAGCCAGTTCACCGACTCCGCCGGCCTCCCGCACGCGATCATCAGCTACGTACCCGGCCGCTTCGGTCAGTGCACCACGAACTACGTCACCGACCGCACGACCAACGGCCGCGCCTTCCACGTCCGCAAGAACTCCTCGGGCACCTGGCAGAAGACCGAGATCCCGGTCCCGCTGAACTCCAGCCAGCGCACCAAGCTGATCCTGGACAAGTACGGCAACGCGTACGCGATCTTCCCCTTCTGCCGGATCGCCGGAGCCTCCAAGGCCTCCGGGTACACCGACTGGACAGTGCTGTACGACGGCGTCGGCGCCGGGCTGAACGCCTTCGGCGAGGTCGTGATCGACGAGACGCGGATCGGGCAGGACAACTTCCTGTCGATCATGTACCAGGAGAAGTCCAGCGGTACGACGCCCTCGGCGCTCCGCTCGCTCAACTTCAGCCTGCCCGCCTGATGATCCCTACCGTTCGGAACCGGGAGACCGTGACCGACGCGGCAGTGGCGGGTGCGTGCGAACCACGAAGGTAGTGTGAACGCGCACCCGCCGCTCCCCATCCCCCTGGAGGTCCCCGCCTCATGGCCCAGTCGGTGGGTATCAAGGACGTCGCCCGTGCCGCCGGAGTCTCCGTCGGCACCGTCTCGAACGTCATCAACCGTCCGGACACGGTCGCCACCGAGACCCGGGCGCGCGTGCTGTCCGCCATAGAGCGGCTCGGCTACGTCCGCAGCGAGTCCGCACGCCAGCTCCGCGCGGGCCGCAGCCGGATCATGGGCCTGCTCGTCCTCGACATGGGCAACCCCTTCTTCGTCGACGTGGCGCGCGGTGCCGAACGGGCCGCGCGCGAGGCCGGCCTGGGCGTGATGGTCTGCAACAGCGCCCAGAACCCGGGCGAGGAGGCCGACTACCTCTCGCTCTTCGCCGAGCAGCGGGTGCGGGGAGTCCTGCTGACCCCGGCCGACGCGACCGGCCGCAACATCGAGTCCTTCCGGCGCCACGGCATCCCCTTCGTCCTGGTCGACCGGGTCGCCGAGGGCACCACCGAATGCTCGGTCTCCGTCGACGACGTGGCGGGCGGCGCGCTGGCCGTGCGCCACCTCGTCGACGCCGGGCACCGCTCCCTCGCGTACGTCAGCGGCCCGCCCGGCCTCAACCAGGTCCGCGACCGCCGTACCGGCGCCCTGAACGCCCTGGCCGAAGCCGGACTCGGCCCCGAGGCCATGCGTGAACTGCCCACCGAGCGGCTCGACGTGGCCGCCGGCCGGGACGCCGGCGCCCGCCTGCTCGGCCTCGGCGACCGCCCGACCGCCGTGTTCTGCGCCAACGACCTGCTCGCCCTGGGTGTCCTGCAGGCGATGTACGCGGCCGGTGTCGGCGTCCCCGACGACCTGGCGATCGTCGGCTACGACGACATCGAGTTCGCCGCCGCCGCGGCCGTCCCGCTCACCTCGGTCCGCCAGCCCGCCGTCACCATGGGGGCCCTGGCCGCCGAACTCCTCCTGGAGGAGACGGAGGAGGAGACCTCACCGCGCGGCCACGAGCACCGCAGGGTCGTGCTCCAGCCGGAACTGGTGGTGCGCCGCTCCAGCCTCTCGGCCCGCTGACTCTCCACTGACTCAGGGGCCAGCACGATTTCATGATCCCGGGGGTCGGTGGCCGGAGGAACTTGTGCTGAACTGGGACGCGGTCCGCAATCCGTCCGTCCCGGGAGCCCTGTTGTCCCTCACCTACCGTCAGCCCGGCGTCGTCCTCACCGACCGCCACTTCACCGTCCCCCTCGACCACGACGACCCGGCGGGGGAGAGCATCGAGCTCTACGCCCGTGAGGTCGTCGCGAGTGACAAAGCGGGCCAGGACCTGCCGTGGCTGGTCTACCTGCAGGGCGGCCCCGGCTTCGGGGCGAATCGCTTCGTCGGCAAGCAGGCCTGGCTCGGCCGCGCCCTGAAGGAGTACCGCGTCCTGCTCCTGGACCAGCGCGGCACCGGCCACTCCACCCCCGCCAACCGCCAGACGCTCCCGCTGCGCGGCGGCCCCGCCGAGCAGGCCGACTACCTCACCCGCTTCCGGGCCGACTCCATCGTCCGGGACTGCGAGGCGATCCGCCCGGCCGTCACCGGCGGCGCACCCTGGACGGTCCTCGGCCAGAGCTTCGGCGGCTTCTGCGCGGTGACCTACCTGTCCACCGCGCCAGAGGGCCTGCGCGCCGCCGTCATCACCGGCGGCCTGCCCTCGCTCCACGGCCACGCCGACGACGTCTACCGGGCCGCCTACCCTCGCATCGAGCGCAAGGTCACCGCGCACTACGAGCGCTATCCGCAGGACGTCGACCGCGCCCGGCAGATCGCCGAGTACGTACTGCGTCACGAGCCGGTCCTCCCGGGCGGCTACCAGCTCACCGCCGAGGCCTTCCAGTCCCTCGGGGCCGTCCTCGGCGGCAGCGAGGGCAGCCACCGCCTGCACTTCCTCCTGGAACACGCCTTCGTCCGCACATCGCAGGGCCCGGCCCTGTCCGACGCGTTCCAGGAAGAGGCCCAGTCCCTCCTGTCGTACGCGAGCCACCCCCTGTACGCCCTTGTCCACGAGGCGATCTACGGCCAGGACCGGCGCCCCAC
Source organism: Streptomyces sp. NPDC006602 (assembly GCF_042870385.1). Taxonomy (NCBI): domain Bacteria; kingdom Bacillati; phylum Actinomycetota; class Actinomycetes; order Kitasatosporales; family Streptomycetaceae; genus Streptomyces; species Streptomyces sp. NPDC006602. The sequence goes on from NZ_JBIAHG010000017.1 coordinate 124,315, forward strand.
CGCCTGGTCGGCCGAACGCGTGCGCGCCGAGTTCCCCGGGTTCGACGCGGCCAAGACCCTCGCCGGCGAGGGACCGCTGCTGTTCACCGGCGAGTCGGTGCACCCCTGGATGTTCGACTGCGACCCGGCACTGCGCCCCCTGCGCGAGACCGCCGAACTCCTTGCCGCCCGCACCGACTGGACCCCTCTGTACGACCCCGCCCGCCTTGCCACGAACGAGGTGCCGGTGGCCGCGGCCGTCTACCACGACGACATGTACGTCGACGCGACCCACGCCCTGGAGACGGCCCGGGCCATCCGCGGCCTGCGCACCTGGGTCACCGACGAGTTCGAACACGACGGCGTGCGCGCGGGCGGCCCGCGGGTCCTGGACCGGCTGCTGGCACTCACCCGCGACGAGGTCTGAGGTCACGCCGGCCGACATGCCGGGCTGGAATGTCGGGCATAAGGTGCGTTTCGTCGGCTCGACGGCTCAGGAGGCTCGGATGCCCGAACCCATGCTCACCTTCGTCCGGTCCGGGTCGGCCGCCGTCGCGCTGACGGTGGCCGCCGGGCTCGCGCTGGTGTCGTGCAGCTCGGACAGCGACGACACCAGTACGCCGTCCACCGCCCGGCCGACCGCCCCCGACACGGCTTCCTTCTCCGGCACCCCGCCCACCGCCCTCAAGTCGGACGCCGCCTCGGCCGTGGAGTCGGCGCGCGCCGCGGCCTCCGCGGCGGCGTCCTCCGCCTCGGCCGCCGCGTCCTCCTTCGAGGCCTCGGTGTCGGCCGAGGCGGAGCGTGCCAACTTGGCCGCCGAGAGCGAGCTCAAGGATGTCGACGGGCAGGGCAACGCGATGTCCGAGGTCTCCATGACCGGCACACCGCGCTCCGCGACCGGCGGGCTGCTCGCCGTCGTCGTCACCATCACCAACACGACCGGCAAGACCGCGTCGTACGCCGTCCAGGTCGACTTCCTCGACGGCTCCGGCAAGGTCGTCGAGACCCGGTACGTCGGTGCCGAGAACCTCGAGCCCGGCGAGAAGGCCCAGCCGCTCGCCGTCAGCCGCAAGCCGGCCGAGCCCGTGCTCACGCCGAAGACGGCGAGGGCGCAGCGGTATTGAGGAGGAGACGTTCACAGCGCCGCGCGGTCGTGCTTGGATCATTCACGCCTTCACACGGCACCGGGACGTCTTGGGGGGACGGCATGAACGACACAGAGCTTCTCGCGGAGCGCTTCGAAGAACACCGTGGGCACCTGCGGGCGGTGGCCTACCGGATGCTCGGCTCGCTGGCCGAGGCGGAGGACGCCGTCCAGGAGACCTGGCTCAAGCTGAGCCGCACCGACGCGGGCGACATCCGCAACCTGGGTGGCTGGCTGACCACCGTCGTCGGCCGAGTCTGCCTCGACCTGCTGCGCTCGCGCACCGTGCGCCGCGAGGATCCCCTCGACGACACCTTCGTCCCCGACCCCGTGATCCGGCCCCTGACACGGACCGACCCGGAAGAGGAGGTCCTTCAGGCCGACTCGGTCGGTCTCGCCCTCCTGGTGGTCCTGGAGACACTGGAACCCGCAGAGCGGCTCGCGTTCGTGCTGCACGACATGTTCGCGGTGCCGTTCGACGACATCGCGTCGATCCTGGAGCGCAGTCCGGCCGCCACCCGCCAACTGGCCAGCCGGGCCCGGCGCCGCGTGCAGGGAGCCACGCCCTCGGCCGACCCCGACCTCGGCAGGCAACGCCAGGTCGTCGACGCCTTCATGGCCGCCAGCCGCGCCGGGGACTTCGAGGCGCTGGTCGCCGTCCTTCACCCCGACATCGTGCTGCGGGTCGATTCCGGGGCGCTGGTCTCGGGCGCGGCCGCGTCGAAGCTGGTGCGCGGTGCGAAGGCGGTGGCCGAACAGGCCATGATGTTCCGGCAGTTCGCCCCGTTCGCCCGACTCGCTCTCGTCAACGGCGAAATCGGCCTGCTCAACGCCCCAGGAGGACAGCTGCACTCGGTCATGGGCGTCACCGTCGCCGACGGCCGCATCGTCGCGATGCACATCCTGGCCGACCCCGAACGCCTCGCCCGCCTCGAAGTGCCGGACGCGACCGGCTGAGTCAGGCCGCGAGGGCCTGCGTGCCCGGCGTGCGGTGCGGGCTCACGACCCGTCCGTCGGGCAGGAGTTCACCGGTGTCGTCGAAGACGATGGTGCCGTCGCACAGCAGGCTCCAGCCCTGTTCGGGGTGGGCCGACACGATCACGGCACAGTGGTGGTCCGGGCTGACGGCGGTGGGACACGGGGACTGGTGGCTGCACATGGCTCTCTCCTCGATCCGGGTACGGCTCCTGCCTCGTTCGGCTCGTATCTCTGTGGTAGCCGAGGATGTTTTCCGTTGGATGAGGGGACCCCCACAAGGCCGAAGACGCATCGGTGAGTTTCCGGCCGCGGAGGCGTCCACTCCACGCCGGACGAACGCGGATCCGGGGCATGACCTGCGGGAAAGTAGACTGGAGGCCATGGCAGACCATACGACCGACCCGGCCGGGCTGCGCGGCGACTGCGAGCGGTGCTTCGGCCTGTGCTGCGTCGCCCTGCCCTTCGCCGCCTCGGCGGACTTCGCCATCGACAAGCAAGCCGGAAAGCCCTGCCCGAACCTTCAAGGCGACCACCGCTGCGGCATCCACGCCGAGTTGCGGACCAAGGGTTTCACCGGCTGCACGGTCTACGACTGCTTCGGGGCCGGTCAGAAGGTCTCGCAGCTCACCTTCGGCGGCCGGGACCCGCGCACGGGCCCGCGCGACGAAGCCCGGCGCATGGTCGACGTCTTTCCCGTCGTACGCCAACTCCATGAACTGCTCTGGTACCTCACCGAAGCACTCACCCTGCCGGCCGCCCGCCCGATCCACGCCGACCTCAGCCGGGCGCTGGAACGGACCGAGGCACTGACTCGTCGAACTCCCGAGGAACTCGGCGCGTTGGACGTCGGCGCCCACCGGCAGGACATCAACGTGCTTCTCCTGAAGACCAGCGAGCTGGCCCGGGCCGGCATACGCGGCAAGAAGAAGAACCGCCGTGGCGCGGACCTGATGGGCGCCCGCCTCAAGGGCGCCGACCTCAGGGGCGCCGACCTGCGCGGCGCCTACCTCATAGCCGCCGACCTCACCGGTGCCGACCTGCGCGGCGCGGACCTGATCGGCGCCGACCTGCGTGACGCCGACCTCACGGACGCGGACCTGACCGACGCCTTCTTCCTCACCCAGCCACAGCTGAACGCGGCCAGGGGTGGCGCGGGCACCCGGCTGCCGGGGTCAGTCACCCGCCCCGCGCACTGGACAGCGCGGCTCTGAGGGAGCCGCGTCGACAGCGGTCGCGGCAAACGAGTCCGCGGTGGCGGTCGCCCGCCGCTCCAGGTGCAACCGCAGCCCCTCCGGCATCAGCGTGAGCCGCTCGGTCACCCGCAGCCGGTAGTCCGGGTCGGGCCGCAGCTCGTAGCGGCGCAGCAGCAGGCCGAGGACCAGCGTGGCCTCGTGCAGCGCGAACTGCCGCCCGATGCACGCCCGCGCGCCCGTCCCGAACGGCTTGAAGGTGTGCGGGGGACGCGACCGTACGGCTTTCGCCTCGAAACGGTCCGGGTCGAATTCCTCGGCGTCGGCACCCCACACCGCCCGGTCGCGGTGCAGCATCGGCGTGATCACCAGCGTCCACGCGCCCCGCCGCATCGGATGCGCTCCCGCCAGCACCGTGTCCTGCCGGGCCTCCCGTGCGAAGGCGGGCGCCGTAGGCCACAGCCGCAGCGTCTCGTCCAGCACCCGCCGTACGTACCGCAGTTTCGCCACCTGGTCGTAGCCGGGCAGTGCCGTGTCGCCCCAGACCTGGTCGACCTCGGCGCGGGCGCGGGCGGCGACGTCAGGATGCCGGGCGAGGTAGTGGAGGGCGAAGGACAGCGCGCCCGAGGTGGTCTCGTGGCCCGCGACCAGGAAGGTGATGACCTGGCGCCGGACGTTCTCCGGGGACAGCCGCTCCCCGGTCTTTGGATGGGCCGTCTCCAGCATCCGGTCCAGCAGATCCCCGCCCCCGTCCTCGCCCCCGTTCCCGCTCGCCGTACGCCGGGCGTGGACCAGGTCGTCGACCGTGCGGTTGAGGTACACGATGTCGGCCTCGTTACGACGCGCGGCCCGGCGCAGCAGCAGCGGGAACGGCACCGTGTTCAGCCGCTGTGCATACGTGAGCGTGCCGATCATCGCCGTCACGAAGGGGTGCGGCCGGTCCCGTTCGAAGGAGCCGAAGTCGTGGCCGAAGCCGGTGCGCGCGATCGTCTCCAGGGTCAGCTTCGTCATGTCGCCGGGCACGTCCACCGCCCGGCCCGCCACCAGCTCACGGTCCCAGTGGTCGGTGAGCCGCCCGGCCACCGCCAGCATCATCGCGTGGTAGCCCTCCATGGCCTCCCGGCTGAAGCCCGGGGCCAGGACGTCGTGCGCCAGCTGCCAGTTGGGCTCGTGGTTGTACGCCGTGAACAGCCCGTCCCCGGCGACCGGCCGCAGATTCGCGACCCCGAGCCCCACATGCTTGGCGAACCGCGACTCGTCCGCCAGGTCGGCCACGAGGTCGGCACCCCACGTGAACACGAACTCCCTGCCGAGGGCCTTGCGCCGGAAGATCGGCCCCAGTCGGCGGCCGTGGCGGACGGTGTCCTGGAGCGGGGTGCGCCTGTCGACGCCGATCACGTCACCGAGCAGGGGGAGCCGGTGCGGCGGATGCGGGATGCGGTGCAGCTCGGGCCAGCCCTGCTCCGCGCCGCGGAATCCGGCGGGCAGCCCGGCCTCGTTCCTGGTCTCCGCCATGGCCCCATCTCCCTTGATGCAGCGGCAGGTTGCACCTGTTGTACGTCGGTTCAACAACGCGTTCCAGTCTGGTCCCGCTGTTGAACCGACGTCAAGTAAAGTGCGGACATGGCCGCGAACCAGGGCGCACGCGCACGCCGTCGGCTCAGCACCGAGGAGCGCCGGGAGCAGCTGCTGTCGGTGGGGGCGCGGCTGTTCTCGGAGAGCCCGTACGACGAGGTGTGGATCGAGCAGGTCGCCGAGATCGCCGGTGTCTCGCGCGGACTGCTCTACCACTACTTCCCGACCAAGCGGGACTTCTTCGCGGCGGTCGTGGAGCGCGAGAGCGAGCGCATGCTGCGGATGTCGGCGGCCGTGCCCGGGGTGCCGGTGCGTGAGCAGCTCGCCGCCGGCCTCGACGCGTATCTCGAGTACGTCCGGGCCCATGCGCACGGCTACCGCGCCTTCCATCGCGCCGACGCCTCGGGCGATCAGTCCGTGCGCAGGGTCTACCGGCGGGCGCTGGCGGCGCAGGAGCGGCAGATCCTCGCGACCCTGGCGGCCGATCCCGAGTTCGGTCCGCTCGCGCAGTCGCGGCCCGAACTTCAGCTGGCCGTCCGGGGCTGGCTGGGGTTCATCACCGCCGTGAGTCTGGAGTGGCTCCGCGGCTCGGACCTCTCCCGGGAGCAGGTGCGGGATCTGTGCGCCCGGGCACTGTTGGGCGTCATCTGAGACCCGGCGGTCCGGTCCTTCCGATCCCTGGGGCATTCATGGGCCGCCCGTGGTTGGCTTCGGCTCCGATCTTCGATAGGTTAGGCAAGCCTTACCTTAGGAGGTTATTGGGATGGCCGACAGCCAAACCTGGACGGCGGCGCCTTCCACGGCGGAGTGGGCCCGTTCGGTGCTCGCCGCCGCATGGTCCTGCGCGGTGACCGCGGAGGGCGGACGCGAGGAGTTCGTCGGCGCGCACACCGTGGCCGAGGACGGGCGGGTGCTGCTGCACGTGCCCGAGGACAGCACCCTGCTCGCGGCCGCGATCTGCGCGCCCCGCGGGGAGCCGTCCGCCGTCCTGGAGTTCGCCGACGTCGCGCCCGTCCCCGTGCGCAACCGGATCCGCGCCCGGCTGTGGATGGCCGGATGGTTCGTCCCCGAGGACGGCCACCTGGCGTTCCGGCCCACGCGGGTGGTGCTGCGCCGGGCGTCCGGCGCGGTGGTCGTCGACCTGGACGAGTTCGCCGCCGCCGCACCCGACCCGCTGGCCACGGCCGAGGCCCGGCTGCTCACCCACCTCGCCGACTGCCACGCCGACGCGGTCGAACGGCTCACCCGCCTCGTCGACTCCGACAGCCTGCACGGCGCGGTCCGCGTTCAGCCCCTCGCCGTTGACCGGCACGGGCTGACGCTTCGCATCGAGCGCGCCCGGGCCCACGGCGACGTACGGCTGGCGTTCCACCGGCCCGCTGACGACGTCTCCCAGCTCACCGAGCGCATGCACGTCCTGCTCACCCAGGCCAGTGCCGCCACCTGCCCCCGGGCCCTACAGCGGCAGCGCACAGACGGCGACGGGTGACGCGAACGGCTCGCCCGCCGGTCGCAGTTCACCGCTGTCCTCGTCCACATGGAAGACGCTGACCGTGCCGGACTTCTGGTTCGCAGCGAACAGCAGCGTCCCGTCCGGCGAGAAGGCGATCTGCCGCGGGAAGTCACCGGAGACCGCAACCGTGTCCAGCAGCCGGAGCCGGGCGCCGTCCGCCTCCACGGCATAACGCGTGAGGCTGTTGTGGCCCCGGTTGGCGAGATAGGCGTACGCGCCGTTCGACGTCACCAGAATCTGCGCCGGGTAGTTGGTGCCCGAGCCGGTCCCCGTCGACTGGGCGTCACCGACGGTCAGTCGGCCGCCGTCCGGATCGTAGGCGCAGACCGCGACCGTGTTGTCGACCTCGTTGGCCAGATACGCGTAGCGCCCCCCGGGGTGGAAGGTCAGGTGTCGCGGCCCGGCACCCGGCCGGGTGTGCGCCTGCGCGACTTCGCCGAGCCGGCCGGTCTTCTCGTCCAGGCGGTAGGTGTACACGGTGTCCGTGCCCAGGTCGACGGCGAGCACATGGCCGCCGTCGGGACTCGTCACGAACTGGTGGGCGTGCGGCCCCTCCTGACCCGGCCCGGGCGCCGGAGCGGAGTGGGTGACCAGATCGGCGCGGTCACCGAGCGCGCCGGAGGCGTCGATCGGGTGCACCGTCACACTGCCCGACGTGTAGTTGGCGCTGAGCAGCCAGCGTCCGCCGGGATGCACGGACAGATGACAGGGGCCTCCCCCTCCGGTGCTGCGGCTCCCCAGAACCTCGCGGTCGGACAGCCGCACGGCGGTCACGGCACCCGCCTCCCGCTCGTTCACCGCGTACAGCGTGCGCCCGTCCGGATGCACCGCGAGGTACGACGGGTCCGCGACGCCGGTGAGGGTTCCGGTGCCGGTGATGCGGCCGCTCGTGGCGTCGTAGGCGGCGAGACCGATGCCGGTGCCGCCGCCCTCCACGGAGGTGTAGGTGCCGACGTAGAGCGGACGGGGGCCGGAGGGCGCGTGGCTGCGGCCCGGAGCGCTCGTACTCGCCTCAGGGGCACTCGTGCCCGCCTCGGCTGCCGTCGGGTCGGTCGGCGGCGGCGCGTCGTCGCACGCGGGCAGTACGGCCGCGGCACCCGTCCCCGCCAGGGCGCCGACGAATCGGCGCCTGCTCCAGCCCTCACTGCCCATGTCCACACCTCAGGTCGTCGCTCGTCCCGCCGCGACTGCCACCTTCGCGTGGATCCCCCATCACGTGCAACGACGGCATCGTCCGTTGCGCCGAGCGCAACCGGCCCGTCGGCTCCTCGGCTACCAGTCGCCGTCCTGCACCGGCTTCCCCGGCGCGTCCTTCAGCGGCTGCACCTGCTGCGGCGAGGGCTCCTGCCAGGGCTCGTGGTCGTCCCCGAGCCAGTCGCCGACCGGCTTGACGTCCTGGAGGGTGTCCGTGGCCGCGAGGTCCTCGGCGTCCTGGTCGTAGTAGTCGAACCAGGGCAGCCCGGCGCGGGTGTACGCGGCGCGGTCCACGGGCGACGGCGGGGGAGCCTCGCCGGTGATGCGGCGCCACTCGGGAGGCGTCACCAGGTGCACGAACACCCGCCCCGCGGGCCGCTCGGCCCAGTCGGTCAGCGACCGGTCGTCCCGGTAGACCTCCTGACGCATCGAACCGCCCACACCCAGTCCCATCGCGGCCGCGGCCCGCGGCCGGCCCGCGGGCGCCGCGGCGGGGGCCGCCGGAGCCGACACGGGCATCGCCGCCCCATAGCTCTTGCCCGGCGTCGGCATCGCCCTGGCCCGCTCCGCCCGGAGCCGCTCCTCCTCCCGCCACCGGGCCAGCGGCCCGTCCTTCAGCGGGAACGACTGCAGTTGTACGCCGCCCCAGACCTCCTCGCCCGTGACCTGCCCCTCGACGGTCGCGCCCAGACCCAGCGGCACCGCCACGAACTGGCGGACCGTGCCCTTCCCGGAGTTGATGCCGTCCAGCCACGGCTGACGCGGCAGCACTACGTAGTTCTGCGGATCACGGGAGAGCCTCTCGCTCCACGGCTTGCCCGAGACCGCGCACACCTTGCCCACCCCGACCTGCAACGCGGCCGGCTCCCTCGTGCCCGAGAAGCTCAGCCACATCGCCTCGCGCAGGTACACCGGCAGCATCACCCCGCCGCGCGCCCGCCACTGCTGCGGGACGGTGTCCGGGTAGTCGGAAACCCGCCGGACGGGGAACTCGCCGAGCCCCGGCGGCAGCGGATGCGTGCCCGTCTCGGGCAGCCGCAGCGTGCGTACGAACCGCACCGCCGCACCGCCCGGCAGCCGCAGTGTGTTCCCGTCGATCCGCACGGTGGTGTCGGTCATCGACCCGCCCCCTTCGTCCCGGCCCCGGAGGCACGCCGCCTCAAGGTGACTTCTTCACCTTGAACGCCGCTCGGCGTCCGTACGGTTCCGGCGCAGCTGCTCGGGCACGCGCAGGCCCTCCCGCAGCCGGGTGAGCCGCGGCATGCGTTCGCGCTGCTCGCGGGAGACGCGGTCCAGTTCCTCCAGGAGGCGGCGCGAGCGGTGCTCGGTGTCGAGTTCGTCGAGGATCCGGTTCACCTCGGTGAGGACGGCACCGAGCAGTTGCCACTGGCGGGCGTCGCGCTGGACCTCTTCCAGCAGCAGCTGGGCCAGCTTGTCGCGGGTGGCCGCGGCCTGGCGCAACTCGGCGGTCAGCCGGGACTCCGCCGCGTCGGCGTTCAGGCTCACCGGGGTGGTGACCAGGACCGAGAAGCTGACCACGGCATCCGCGATCTCCGACAGCAGCCGCTCCACGGCGGCGCCCGTCTCCGCCGCGAAGGAGCGTGGACTGGGCTCGGAGTCGCGCTCCTTCGCGAGGTCGGTGAAGGTGCGCGCGAGCACCCGCAGCACGACCGTGCAGATCTCCAGCGTGTCCAGGCCGGTGCGCAGCACCACGCGGTGCAGCAGGCCCTCCTTCACGCGCGGATTGAGCCGCAGGCTGTCCTCGGCCTGCCTGAGGGCCGCGTCCACCTCGACGATGTCGTGGTCGAGCCGGCGCGCCTCGTGCAGCCGGGCCGTCGCATGCTCGACGGGCGTCCGGCCCGCCGCTTCCTCGCCCATGCTCAGCATCAACTGCCGCACCCGGCGGGCCAGCCCCTCGATCGACTCCCCGGCCTCGCCCACCCACACCGGAGGGGCGAACAGCAGATTGCAGCCGAGGCCGACGACCGCGCCGATCAGCGTCTCCAGCACCCGCGCCCAGGCGGTGTCCCCGACGGTCGTGACCCCGAGCACCAGCATCGCGCTGATCGCCACCTCGGGCACGAACTCGTCGACCCGCACCAGATGCCCGACGGCCAGCGCGGCCATGATCAGCAGCCCGAGGCTCCACCAGGTCAGACCCACCAGCAGACTGAAGGCGATGGCGACGAAGACCCCCGCCACCACCGAGTTCACCCGGCGGATACCGGTGGTGAGCGTGGAGTAGAGGGTGACCTGGACGACCAGCAGCGCGGTCAGCGGTGCGGTGAGCGGAGCAGCTTCGGGGCTGAGGCGCAGCGCGATGACATACGCGATCGTCGCCGCGGCCGACGACCGCAGCGCCTGTACGACGACGGGGTCCCGGTGCCGCTTCACCAAGCGCACCAGGGACGTCGTCCACTCCCGTACGTCTCGCATCCTCGGGCAGTCCCTTTCCACAGATGTACCGAAGGTACTCATTGAGGACCGCGACTGTCCGCAAGGAAACGTAGTCTGTCATTCCGCTCCGGCGCCCGGTACGCGGCGGTGCCGTACGGTCACCCGGGCCGATCCATGAGGCATACGACATGGCCAACGGACCGGATCCCTCCTGATCCTGCCGGCTCGGCCGGGCCCGGCCGACGCGCCGGATCGACACGGCCTACCAGGACGGCCCGTACGGCATCGCACTCGCCCGCGCTTGCGACGTCCTCGTCCACCTGCACGATGTGGAGGCGGCACGACTGCGACCAGCGACCGGCGAGGTCAGACGTACAGCCGGTCCAGGAACGCGGACAGATTCCCCGTCGCCCTCGCGATCTGCTGCTCCAGGGTCAGGCTCTCCTCGAAGCGTGACCCGGATTCCAGGGCCTTCTTGCCGCGCAGGTAGAGGGAGCACGCCAGGTCGGTGCACATGTAGATGCCCACCGAGTTGCCCTCCCGGCCCGCCGGGCCGGCCTTGCGGGCGGTCATCAGGGAGACGCCGCCGCCCGGGTGGGTGGTCAGGCACAGCGAGCACATGCTGCGGTGCAGGAAGCCGCGCTTGGACGACGGGAAGCGCAGGGTGACGCCGACCGGCCGGCCCTCCCGCTCGGTGACCAGATAGCTGCGATCGGGGGCTCCCGGATCGCGCCAGCCCAGGAAGTCCAGGTCGTCCCACGGGCGTTGGTCGAGGTCCCGGGGGACGGCCAGGCGTTTGGCCTCGCCCTTCGAGCAGTTGACGAATGAGTTGCGGATGTCGTCCTCGGTGAGTGATCTCATGGGGAGCCTCCCGGTGATCGTGCACTGAAACCTAGGGGTATTAGGTTGGCGGCCAGGGTAGGCAGGCGTGAAGGGGAGAGGCCAGTGGATTTCGGGGATGTCGGGGCACCGCGGGCGCGGGCCGCGCTGGTGCGTGTGGCGGCGGGCTCCGAGGGGCCTGCCGCTGCCCTTGACCTGCGTATCACACTGAACTTCCATCCGGACCGAACGGTGCGCGGGGTGACCGTCCTGCGGGCGCTCGCCCGGGACGGCACATATCACTCGCAGTTCGTCACGGGAACCAGCAACGGTGGCCTCACCGCGCATCCCGGCGGCGACCGGTGGCGCTGGGAGAGCCGGATCTTCGGCGGGGTCCAATTCCGTGCCCTGTACCGGGAGCAACGCCGGACCCCGGCGAGGCGGCACCATAAAGTGGTGGCTCAACGGGCGGCTGAAGGCCGGGTGTTGGGTCGAGGACGTGCCTGGCGGGTGACCGGAGGAAGGGGTGGGTGCGGGTGGGGGAATCGATGCATACCTGGGAACGGGCCCGGCGCGTCCTGGAAGAGGCGCGCCTGCCCGCGGACCGCCTCACCCGCGTCCGCCCGCTGACCGGGGGCACCTACACCACCGTCGAGGAACTCCTCCTCGCCGACGGCAGCCGTTACGTGCTGAAGGTCGCCCCCGCGCCGACCGTGCCGGGCCTGCGCTACGAGAGCCAACTTTTGATCTCCGAGGCGGAGTTCTACCGGGCGGCCGCCGAGGCCGGCGTTCCGGCGCCGCACGTCGTGGCGGTCGGCGGCGACAGCGCCGTACCGCATCTGCTGATGACGGCCTGCCCCGGCGAACCCTGGAACGGCTCCCTGGCTGAGTCCGAACGGGCCGGACTGCGCATGGAGCTGGGTCGCCAGGTGGCTCTTCTGCACACGGTGACCGGGCCGGGCTTCGGCTATCCGTCGGGCGCCCTCGGGCCGCTCGCCCCCGACTGGCGGACCGCCTTCGGTGCCATGATCGAGGCGGTCCTGGACGACGCCCGCCGCTACCGGGCCCGACTGCCCCGGCCCTCCGACGAAGTGGCGCGGACCATCCGGGCCGCCCTCCCCGCTCTCGACGAGGTCACCACCCCCTGCCTGGTCCACTTCGACCTGTGGGAGGGGAACATCCTCGTGGACCGCCCGGCGGGGGAGCGGCCCCGCATCGGCGGGCTCATCGACGGGGAGCGCATGTTCTGGGGCGACCCCCTCGCCGACCTCGTCTCCCTGGCGCTGCTGGGCGACATCAAGAAGGACGAGGCGTTCCTCGCGGGCTACCGGGAGGCCGGCGAGCGGGCCGAGTTCGACGCCCCGGCCCGGCTGCGCCTCGCCCTCTACCGCGCCTACCTCTACCTGATCATGCTCGCCGAGACGATTCCGCGGGCGGTCGACGCGGACCAGGACCGCTGGGTGCAGAAGGCGGTCGCGCCGGAACTCGTCGCGGCACTGGAGGAGATCGAGGACCTCACCCCTCGCTAGGCCCTGTCCCTGGGGGAGCATGCAGGGCGTCGCGCGGCGGGCGGGAATGTTGCGACCCGCCCCTCGCCGACCTCCTTGCGCGCGGCGGCTGACGTGCCGAGTCGGCGCCCGAGGGGCCCGCGCCCCGGCCGGCGCGGAGGAGCAGGCGCCGCACTGACGTTTCGCTGGTCATCGTGGAGGTACTCGCGTGGCGCCCGAACGAGGCGAAGGGAGCTCACCGTGGCCGCGCACAGCGACGAAGGACCCGGCGAGAACGGGGTTCCCGTGCCCCGGGACCTGCCGGACCAGCAGGCTCATGACGGCGAGGACCCCTGGGAGATCGGCGAGGGGGGCGCGCAGGGCGACACCGTCGACACCACAGAGGTCGCGGACGCCGACAGGGCGGGCGAGCCCACGGAGGACGGCGAGCCCGCCGCCGACGTCCCCGACACGGACGAGTCGGGGACGGGCAGGCGCGGCGCCCCGCGATCGGGCGCCGTCCACCCCGAGCAGCCCGTACCGGACGAGCCCTCCGCCTGAGGGCCTGAGGGCGCCCGATCCGGCGCTCAGCGTTCCCTCAGCCGACCTTCCGGCCGCGCAAGGGTTCCGTACTGGCTCCCGCTCCCTGCTGCAGGCCCAGCAGGAACTCCTCCAGCACCTCCGGGGCCGTGTGGTCCGGGTGCCAGCCGAGTTCCGTGCGGGCGCGCGTGCAGTCCATCAGGGGGAGCCGGAGGACCGCGTCGAAGAGGTGCGGGGAGGCGGGCAGCAGATGCAGGCCCCACGCGGCGGCGATCGCCGAGCGGGCCGCGGGGCGCGGCAGCCGTACGGGGCGGGCGCCGAGCATCTCGCCCAGCAGCTCCGCGTCGACGGGCGGTTCGCCCGCCAGGTTGAAGGCGCCGTTGACATTGATGCGCAGGGCGAGCTGGTACGCCTTGGCCGCGTCGTCGGTGTGCAGGGCCTGGACGCGCAGGCCCGGGATGTCGGGGAGGAACGGCAGCAGATCCGGGCGGGCCAGCTGGCCCGGCAGGAAGCGCCCGCCGAAGATCCGGCGCTGCTCGCTCGCCGACTCCCGCTTGAAGAGGAAGGCGGGCCGCATCCGCACCACCCGGACGTCCGGGTGATCGCGCTCGAACGTGTCCAGGGCCCGCTCCAGATAGGCCTTCTCCCGGCAGTACGCGGCGTCCGGCCAGCCGTGCGTCGGCCAGCTCTCGTCCACCGCGTGATCCTTCGGCCCCGGAGAGTACGCGCCGACCGACGACGCGTGCACCAGCGTCGGCACCCCGGCCGTGGCCACCGCGTCGAACACCTTCATGGAGCCGAGCACGTTGGTGCGCCAGGTCGCCGCGGGGTCGTGCGTCGGCTGGAACGCCCATGCCAGATGGACCACCGCGTGGGCGCCCTCGAACTCCTTGACCAGATCGGACTGGTCGGACGCGAGGTCGACCGCCGACCACTCCGTCTTCGGGGCCTCCCAGTCGGGGAGCCGGCGGGCCAGCCCCCGCACCGACCCGACCTTCGGGTCCTCGGAGAGGAGCCGCACCAGGCTGGTGCCGACGTTGCCGGTGGCACCCGTGACCACGATCCTGCTGTCCGTTGCGCTGCTCACCTTCGGCTCCTCTCGACACCGGTCCGACGGGATTGCCCGAGTACCCCGGCCGCCGGCGATGCACGCGGCCCACGGCCCACTTCCGGCCGCGAGACGATCACCGCGTGGGCGTGTCCCGGTCGGCGAAGGCGTCGACCCCCGTCCGCCGCGCCGACAGCGCCCACAGGCGTGCCGCCTGTTCCGGGTCGACGGCGTAGTCCTTGACGCCGGTGCGTTCGCCGTCGGCGGGGGCCGGTTCGGCGATGTCGCAGTCCTCCAGGTAGACGCCGCCCAGGCCGGACAGTTGGGGGGAGGTGGCGGCCCAGACCTGGGTGGCGGCGCCCTGCTGCGGGGTCTTCAGGTCCTGCTGCGGGATGGGGTTGCCGTCCTCGTCGATCCAGCCGTTGGCGACCATCTCCTCCCTGGGCAGGTGCCGCTGGAGGGGGGTGAGGATGCCGCCGGGGTGCAGGGAGAAGGCGCGTACACGGCGGTCGCGGGCGAGCCGGTCGAGGTGGACGGCGAACAGGACGTTGGCCGTCTTCGCCTGGCCGTACGCCTGCCACTTGTCGTAGCCGTGCCGCCAGTCGATGTCGTCCCAGCGGATGCCGGAGAGGTGATGGCCGCGCGAGGACACCGAGACCACCCGCGCGCCGCCCGGCTCGATGGCCGGCCACAGGCGGTTGACCAGGGCGAAGTGGCCCAGGTGGTTCGTCGCGAACTGTGCCTCCCAGCCCGGCCCGGTCCGGGTCTCGGGGCAGGCCATGATGCCGGCGTTGTCGATGACGAAGTCGAGGGTGCGTCCCGAGGCGAGGAACCGCTCGGCGAACGCGCGCACGCTCTCCAGGTCGCCGAGGTCCAGCTCGTCCACCTCGACGCCGTCGATGCCGCCCAGCGCCTCGCGGGCGATGGCGGGGCGCCGGGCGGGGACGACGACCCGGGCGCCGGCCTTCGTGAGTGCTCGCGCGGTCTCCAGGCCGAGGCCCGAGTAGCCACCGGTGACCAGCGCGAGCTTTCCGGTCAGATCGATGCCGGCCAGGACGTCGTCGGCGGTGCTGTGGGCGCCGAATCCCGAGCCGATCTTGTGCTGTGCGGTGCTGGCAGTGCTCATGCCCGGAATGCTACGAATTGGAGTGCCCTCGAAGTCAAGCGCGACCGGCGGACCTGCCGGGCAGACGGGGTGACTGGCTGAGCGGCCGGGCGGACAGGTCACCCACGGATGTTCCGAAGTTCCGGCCCGTCGCGGGGTGATCCGCCTCATGGCCTCCGGGCGCCCGGGACAGCCTCGTTCCAGAGGTTCTCCGCCTGCAGCAGCAGGGTGCCCAGCACGACCGCACGAGTGTGGTCCTGCTCGGCGTGCTCCCGCAGCCCGCTGATCAGTTGCTCGTGCAGTTCCCGCATCGTCTCCTCGGTCCCCTCGGCCGCGCGCGCCTCCTCGACGGCACCCAGCAGACGGAGGTTCTCCGCGTGGCACGCGTCCCCGATCAGCTCCAGGAGACGGGCGTACGAGCGCAGTACGGCGCCGTCGGGCGGGGCGGGTGTCCGGTCGCCGTCCGCCGCCACCGCGAGGGCCCGGGTCAGTGCCGTGATGTGCCCCGAGATGCGGCTCCAGCACTCGTCCTCCTCGGTGGGCGGGACGCTCGGCGGGACCCGGTGCAGGGCCCGCAGCGGACCGTAGGTGAAGCGCAGGCTCTCCCGGCTCCAGCCGCGGGCCGACCGCAGCGCGTCCAGCCGCCGCTCCAGCCGTGCCGAGGCACTCGACCAGCCGGCGGCGGACTGCGCGTCCCACTCGGTCTCCCGCAGATCGGCGGCGACGCCGTGCAGCAGGTCGCCCGCCTCCCCGGCGAGCGCCGCCAGGTTCTCCCGTACGTCGCGCAGATGGATCGGCGGCAGCACGAGCGCGTTGACGGCGACCCCGATGACCGCGCCCAGCGCCGCCTGTCCCACCCGGTGACCGACCGCCGACGCGGTGACCGTGCCGGTGGCGAGGGTGAACACCGCGGTGGTGGCTCCGTAGATGCCCTGGTCGCCGAAGCGGTGCCAGTTCGACAGCAGCATCAGCACGGGTACGGACAGCGCCAGCGCGCCCAGCGTGTCGCCGGTGAGCCACTGCGCTCCCGACGCGAGCAGCGTCCCGGCGCAGATCGCCGTGAACTGCTGCGTGGCCTGCCTCAGCGAGCTGTAGACCGTGGCCTGCACCAGTACCAGGGCCACCCAGGGCGCCATCAGGGCCATCGGGTCGCGCAGCCAGTCGCTCGCCACGTACCAGGCGAGCAGCGCCGCCGCGGCGGCCTTCAGCGACTGCACGACCAGGTCGCGTTCGCGCCCGGGGCCTCGCCAGGCAGCCAGGACGGCCTGCCCCACGACGTGCGCCTCCCGCCGCAGGGCGTCGGCCGGGCGGGCGGAGCGCACTCGTCCCCCCTCTGTCACACGGATCATCCCGGGTGGGTATCCGCGCGGCGCGGCCCCTCACATCCGGGCAGCTCAGGCCAGGGGACTATCGGCCAAGGACGCCAGCAGGTCGGCAGGGTCGGCGTAGATCGCCGTGGCGCCCGCCTCCTCCAGGTCCGCGCGCGGGATGCCGCCGCACAGGACGCCCACACAGCGCACCCCGGCCCTGGCGCCCGCGCGCATGTCCCAGACCGTGTCACCGACGAACACGGCCCGTTCGGCGGGTACTTCGGCCAGTTCCAGGGCGTGTTCGACGGGTTCGGGCGCGGGCTTGCCCTCCTTGACGTCCTCGGCGCTCGCGGTGGCGGCGATCGCGTCGTCCGCGTCGATCGCCCGCCGCAGGGCGGCGAGTTCCGTGCCGCTCGCGGACGTCGCCAGCACGACCCGCCAGCCCCGCTGGTCCAGGCGCCGTAGCAGCCGCCCGGCGTCCTGGAGGGCGGGCAGCCGGTCGAAGTACTGGCCGTACAGGGCCTTGTGGGCGGCGCTCAGTTCCGCGTCCTGGTCCTTGTCCCGGTCATCGCCCAGCAGATGGGCGACGAGGTCGGTGGAGCCGAGGCCCACGGCCCGGTGGACGGCGTGCATCGGAACCCGGTGGCCCGCCTGCCGGAAGGCCTCCCACCAGGTCGTCACATGGAGGTGATTGGTGTCGACGAGGGTCCCGTCGACGTCGAACACGGCCGCCCGTTCCATTCGCCCGTCCTTCCTGTGCTGTCCCGGCGCACGAACCTGAGCTCGCTCGAGACGACGAGTACCGCGTCAGGGGCTCGCCACTCGGTCCGGCACCAGGCCCTCCCGCGTCCAGGCCAGCAGCTCCTCCAGGGACCAGGTGGTGACGACGCGCTCGGCGGGCACCCCGCACTCCTCGGCCCGCGCGCATCCGTGGATCTGCCAGTCCAGCTGGCCGGGCGCGTGCGCGTCGGTGTCGATCGAGAACAGCACCCCCGCCGCCAGGGCCCGGCGCAGCAGCCGCCGCGGCGGATCGAGGCGCTCGGGCCGGCTGTTGATCTCCACGGCCGTGCCGGACTCGGCACACGCGGCGAACACCTCGTCCGCGTCGAACTCCGACTCCGGCCGCCCCCGCCCCGTCACCAGCCGTCCCGTGCAGTGCCCGAGGACGTCCGCGTGCGGATCGCGTATGGCGGCCACCATGCGGCGGGTCATCGAGCGGGCGTCCATCCGCAGCTTGGAGTGCACGGACACCACCACGACGTCCACCCGGTCCAGCAGCTCGGGCTCCTGGTCGAGCGTGCCGTCGTCGAGGATGTCGCATTCGATGCCGGTGAGGAGGCGGAACGGCTCCCACGTCTCGTTGAGTTCCGCCACCACCTCCAGCTGTCTGCGCAGTCGTTCGGGCGACAGTCCGCGCGCCACGGTCAGGCGGGGCGAGTGGTCGGTCAGCACCGCCCACTCGTGGCCCAGCTCCGCCGCCGCCCGGCCCATCTCCTCGATCGGGCTGCCGCCGTCCGACCAGTCGGAGTGCAGATGGCAGTCGCCGCGCAGCAGCGCCCGCAGCCGCTGCCCGCCCATGGCCGGTCGGGCCGCGGCCTCGCTCTCCAGCTTCTCCAGGTAGCCGGGCAGCCGGCCGTCCAGCGCCTCGCGCACCACCTGTGCCGTCGTCGGGCCGACGCCCCTGAGCGTCTCCAGCGTCCCGGCGTCCGCCCGTTCGCGCACCTCGTCCTCGGGCAGCGCGGCCAGCACTCGGGCGGCGGTGCGGAAGGCGCGCACCCGGTACGTCGGTGCCCGGCCCCGCTCCAGCAGGAAGCCGATCCGCTCCAGCGCCCGCACGGGATCCATCGCCACCTCCTCCTCCGGCCCCTCCAGAGTTCCCCAGGGCCAGGCGGCCCGCACGACGAGAGGGGCGGCCGTCCGACCCGCGGGCGGTTTGTCCGATCCGTGGCCGGGTACTGCGATGCCTCATCGCCCTCACCCGCGTCCACGAGGAGGCATGTCATGTCCGCCCCCACCGCACCTCGCACCAAGGTGGCCGTGATCACCGGCGCCGACTCCGGCATCGGCAAGGCCACCGCTGTCCGCCTGGCGCGGGCGGGGATGGACGTCGGCATCACCTGGCACAGCGACCTCAAGGGCGCCGAGGAGACCGCCGAGGAGGTCCGCGCCCACGGGCAGCGGGCCGCGGTGGCCCAGATGGACCTCACCCGGCTGCCCACCGCGGCCGGCACCGTCGACGTGCTGTGCGACCGGCTCGGCCGCCTCGACGTCCTGGTCAACAACGCCGGTACGGGCACCATGAAGCCGTTCCTCGACCTGGAGCTCGACGAGGTCCGCGAGGTCATCGACGTCGACCTGATCGGCCCGTTCCTGTGCGGTCAGCGGGCGGCCCGGCACATGATCCAGCAGGGCGGCGGCGGCCGGATCGTCAACGTGACCTCCGTCCACGAACACCAGCCGCGGGTCGGCGCCGCCCCCTACTGCGCGGCCAAGGGCGGCCTCGGCCTGCTCACCCAGGTCATGGCGCTGGAGCTCGCCGAGTACGGCATCACCGTCAACGCGGTGGCACCCGGTGAGATCGCCACCCCCATGACCGGTCAGGAGGACACCGACCCGCACACCGAGGACCGCCCCGGCGTCCCGCTCGGCCGCCCCGGCGACGCCCGCGAGGTAGCGGCCGTGATCGCCTTCCTGGCCGGCCCCGACGCCTCGTACGTCACCGGCGCCTCCTGGAGCGTGGACGGCGGCATGCTCCGCATGGGGCCCCAGGCCGGCTCGCACCTGGGCAGCGACGAATGGCGGCGTCCCTGAGGCCATGCCCGTGAGACTGCGCACCAGTTCCTGCGACCGCCCCGGCTTCACCCTCCCCCACTCTCGGCTTCGCTCGATGCTTCAGCGAGACCTACGGCCTGACCACGATGCTGCGCGAACACGTCACCTGCCGCCGCGACGAGCTCACCTTCAGCTACCCGGCCAAGGGCGGCACCGAGATCGTCCGGGCGCTCGTGGACGACCAGGCCCTGACCGTCGTAAACACCCCCGCGGTGTGCCGTGCCTCCTACATCGACCCGCGGGTCTTCGAACTGTTCGAGCAGGGGCGGACGATCGCCCCCGTACTCACCCGGCTGGGCGAACACGGGACTTCGGGCAACCGGCCATCCAAGGAGCGGTCGAGGCGGCGGTTCTCGACATGCTGGACGGCTGACTCGGACCCGCCCTCCAAGGGGTTGCGATCTACGCTCTATACATGACCGAAAGCGAGAGCCCTCACATCGCTCACCCGCGGATCCTGGTGCTCGGAGTGCAGCCGACCACGCCGCCCTTCCGGATCGTGGAGATCGACGGCCAGGTGGTCGGTGAGGCGAGGGCCGTCACCGACGTCCTGGAGGCCGCCGCCGCGTTCGGCATCACCGTGCACGACCTGGACGACCCGGAGGTGGTCCGCTGGGTGGGCGGCGACAAGTTCACCTGGACCCGGCACTGACCGACCGGCTCGGCCGCCCCCCTCTGCCTCAGCTGTGCACGGCCCGGCTCATCCGCCTCCCCAGCAGGAGGTAGCCCACGAGGGCCCCGGTCGTGTTGAGGATGACGTCGTCGATGTCGAAGGCCCGGCCGTTGATCAGCGCGCCCTGGGCGAACTCCACCAGGAGCATCACGGTCGCGGTCAGCAGGAGTACCCGCAGGATCCCCCGTGTCCGCGGGGCGACGACGGGCACCAGAACGCCGAACGGGACGCCCAGCAGCAGGTTCCCGCCGATCTGCCTGACGGCGTCCCGCAGCTCGGGCTGATCCAGATAGGCCTGCAGGGAGCTCCCCGGCCGCATGTTGGTGTGGGTCAGTGCCTCCGAGGCGGGGGAGGGCTCCAGGGTCAGCCGGGCCAGTACGACGGCGAACGCCACCATCACCGCGAAGGCGCACAGCATCGCCAGCAGACGCAGGGGAAGGGGCACGGAATGCCGCTCGCGCCGGGACGGGCGTGACCCGCGCTCAGACTTGGCGGACTTGGCGGACTTGGCGGCCTTGTCGGACGTGGCGGCCTTCGCGGGCTTCGTGGCCTTGCCGGACTTGGTGGTGCGCAGGCGTAAAGCGGTACGTGGGCTTGAGGCTGTACGGGCCATGCGGTCCTCCAGTCTTCAACTTCCCTGCGTCGTAAGGCGATTACCCGCGAACCGGCCGACAATGCCGCCGAGCCGCCTCGGGTCGCACCGCCCGCCGTTTCTCTTCGGGCTGTGGGGGCACTCCGGCTGAGACCCGCGCGCGTCGCCACCGCCCGCACTCCGGCCGGTGTTTGGATGGCGTGGAAACCGCCGAGCAGGCTTCCAGGAGGTGGCGCATGACCCCGCGTGCGACGCTCCGAGCCGCGGCCGAACTCCTGTCCTGGTGGGCCGCGCTCGCCGTGCTCTGGCTGGTCGTCATCAGTGCGGTCGACACCCTGGAGCTCGCCGTCGGTGCCGGCGCCGCCGCGCTGGGTGCGCTCGCGGCACGGGCCGCGAGGCGGGCGGTGACCGGCCGGTGAACGGCTGGACGCTCGCGGCGGCCGTCACACTCGGCGGGGGCCTCGGAGCCGCTCTGTGGGGCGTCGCGACGGGCCCGCTGCGGCGCCGCGTCGTGGGACAGAACCTGTCCACGGCCCTCGCCTGTCCCGCCCTCCTGCTCCTCGCCCAGGGCTACGACCGCCCGTCCTACGTCGATCTCGCCCTGGTCCTCGCGCTGCTGGGCCCGGTGGGCACCCTGGTTTTCGCCCGCCTGCTCGCCGACGAGCCGGCAGGCGAGGGCGAGGACCCGCCGCGCGCCCGCGGACTGACCTACGCGGCGGCCGGCGTCGGTGCCGCGGTCGTCATCGCGCTGTGCGTGGCCACCGGGCCGAGCCGCGCCACGGCCAAACTCGTGGTCGTCGGCGCGCTGCTGATCGGCGGGAACGTCGTCGCCTCCCGGGCCCTGTCCGGCGGGTTCCGGGAGGTCCGCCGTGGCTGACGCGGTGATCGTCGTCGCCCTGCTGCTCGTCGCCGTCGCCGCGACGACGGCGGTCCTGGTCCGCGACCCCGTGCGGCAGGCGCTCGTGCTGGCCGTCCTCGGCGTCGTCCTCGCGGTGCTGTTCACCGTCCTCCAGGCGCCCGACGTCGGCCTGTCGCAACTCGCGGTCGGCTCCGCACTCACCCCGCTGTTGCTGCTGCTGACGGTTCGCAAGGTCAAACGCCGCGCCCATAGGAGGGAGGGACACCGCCGGTGAACCAGCCCATCAGGCTGATGCTCGTGGCCGTGGGCGGCACAGGTCTGGCCGCCCTGCTCGTCGCCGCCTGCCTGGATCTCCCCGACTTCGGCGGCGACCGGCACCCCTACGGCGACCGGGCCGTTCGCGCGGCCCTCGCCCGGCACACCGCGAACACCGTCGCCTCCGTCAACTTCGACCAGCGCGCCTTCGACACCCTCGGCGAGATGACCATCCTCTTCGCGGCCGTCCTGGGCTGCGTGGTGCTGCTCCGGCAGACCCGCGACGAACACCGCGCCCGCCCCGAACCCGAGCCCGTCGCCGCCCCCGTACGCCGCTACGCCCTGCTCGTGCTGCCCCTCGCCCTGCTCACCGGCCTGTACGTGATCGCGCACGGGCAGCTCAGCCCCGGCGGCGGCTTCCAGGGCGGCGTCGTCGCCGCGACCGCCCTGCACCTGCTCTACCTCGGCGCCGACTACCGGGCCCTGGAACGCATCCGCCCCGTGGGCGTCTACGAGGTCGGTGACGCGGTCGCCGTCTTCGCCTATCTCGTCACCGGCCTCGCCTGTCTGATCGGCTCCACCGCCTTCCTCGCCAACACCCTGCTGCCGTACGGCACGTTCAACACGCTCTCCTCCGGCGGCACCGTCCCGCTGCTGAACGCGGCCATCGGCATGGAGGTCGCCTGCGCGGTCGTCGTGCTGCTCGCCCGCTTCCTGGACCAGGCCGTCGAGATCGAGGACGACACGGCCGAGGAGCGTGGGAAGTGAGACCACAGTGACCGCCGTGACGCACGTCCTGCCCTACCTGGTCGCCGTATGGGTCTTCCTGGTCGGTTGCTACGGCCTGGCCACCAGCCGCAACCTGATCCACGCCGTCGGCTGTCTGTCGGTCTGCCAGGCAGCCACCTACGTCCTGCTGCTGGCCGTCGGCTACCGCGACGACGCCACCGCACCCGTGTTCTCCGACGTGAAGCCCGGATCGCGGCCGGTCGTCGACCCGGTCGTGCAGGCACTCGCGCTGACCGACGTCGTGGTCGGCGCCACCGTCACCGCCCTGCTCCTCGCCCTCGTCGTGCAGGTCGCCAAACGCCACGGCACCGTCGACCCCGACGAACTGTCCGAGCTGCGCGGCTGATGAACGAGCTGCTGCCGCTCCTCGTCGCCGTGCCGCTGCTCGGGGCGGCCCTGCTGGTGGCCGGCGGCCGTCACGTGCCCCGTCTTGTCGCCGAGTCCGTGGGCTGCGCCGTCTCGGCGGGCACGGCCGGCCTCGCCCTCGTGCTGCTCCTGAACTCCTCGCCGCCCCTGGTCGAGTGGGTCGGCGGTTGGACGCCCGTGAACGGCCGCAGCGTCGGCATCGTCCTGGTCGGGGACGGCCCCGGCCTCGGCATGGCCGCGCTCGCCTCCCTGCTGACGCTGTCGGCACTGGCGTACTCCTGGCACTACTTCGACGAACCGCCGCAAGGTCACGCCGGTTCGTTCCCCGCGCTGCTGCTGCTCTTCCAGGGCGGCATGTGCGGGTTCGCGATCGCCGGCGACCTGTTCAACGCGTTCGTGTGGTTCGAGCTGATGAGTGTGGTCGCGTACGCCCTCACCGGGCACCGGGTGGAGGAGGCACGGGCCGTGCAGGGCGCGCTGACCTTCGGGATCGTCAACTCCCTCGGGGCTTACTGCCTGTTGGTGGGTATCGGGATGCTGTACGCCCGTACCGGCGAGCTGGCCATGACGCAGATCGGGCGGGGGCTCGACGCGCACGGCGGGCCCGACGCGCCTGTCCTCGCCGCCTTCGTCCTCGTCCTGACCGGCCTGCTGGTCAAGGCCGCCACCGTGCCGTTCCACTTCTGGCTTCCGGACGCGCACGCGGTCGCACCCACGCCCGTGTGCATGCTGCTGTCCGGTGTCATGGTCGAGCTGGGCGCGTACGGGGTGTGGCGGGTGTACGGCACGGTCTTCTCCGGGCCGGGCGGGGTCCCGGACGCGGACTTCGAGCGGGCCGTGGTGGTGCTCGGTGCGGTGACGGCGGTGGTCGGCGCGGTGATGTGCTGGTACCAGCGGCACATCAAGCGGCTGCTGGCGTACTCGACGATCGCCCACATGGGGCTGTTCCTCGTCGGCATCGGCGTCCTGAAACCCGAGGCCGACGACGGGATCGCCCTGTATCTGCTGGGCCACGCGGGGGTGAAGGCGGCCCTGTTCGCCTGCGCCGGGATCCTCCTCGACCGGTACGGCAGCGTCGACGAACACGCGCTGCACGGCAAGGCCCGCGAACTGAGGGGCGTCGCGGTGCTGTTCGTCGTCGGAGCCCTGGGCCTGGCCGGTCTGCCGCCCTTCGGCACGGCCCTCGGCAAGTCCGTCACGGAGGAGGCGGTGGGCGGTCCGCTCACCGTGCTGTACGTCGTGGCGAGCGCGGTCACCGCCGGAGCGGTGCTGCGGGTCGCCGGGCGGGTCTTCCTCGGCCTGGGCCCCCGTCCCGGGGGCGGAGACGGGAACGGGGACGGGAACGGGAACGGGGACGGGGACGGGGACGGGGACGGATACGAGACGACCGGCTCGGGTGAGCGGCCCGAGACCCGGCACAGGCTGCGCCGGATCCCGGACACCATGACGGCCGTGCCCGCGGTGCTGCTCGCCGGGGCGCTCGCCGTCGGCGTGGCACCCGGCTTCGCCGACGTGGTCGCCCACGCCGTGAACGAAGCCGGGTCCGGTGGCGCCCTCGTCGCCTCCGTGCACTGGACCCCGGTCGGCATCGTGCTGGGCCTGGCCTCGACCGCGCTGGCCGTGGGCCTCGCGGCCACGGCCGTCACCCGCCCGAGGCTGCTCGGCGCACCGGGCTGGGCGCTGCGGCTCAGGCGACTGCAGTCCGGACATGTCGGCGACTACGTGGCCTGGGTGCTGGTCGGCGCCGCCCTGCTGGGCGCCCTCGCCCTGCCGGGGATCTCCGGAGGCTGATCAGGTGCCGTAGGTGACCTCCACCTTCGTGAAGCCGAGGGAGCCCAGCAGGCCCTCCAGCATGTTGGTCGTGTTCGTCTCGGCGCGCTTGGTCAGCTCGCTGTCCTTGGCCGCCTCGCTGATGTGCCGTACCGCGAGCTTCTGCACGGCCTGTTCGCTGTTGGGGTTGTCCGAGAAGATGTCGGTCAGGCGGTCGAGGAGACCGCGCTGTTTGGAGACGGCGTAGGAGCGGTCGGCGTCCAGGGCCGCCTTGCCGAGTCGGGCGTGCGGCAGCCGCAGGGTGGCGGACGTACGGTCGTCGTTGACCGTCACGTCGTTCTTGGCGACCTTGCCGAGGTCGACATAGGCGTCGACGGTACCCGCCCCGACGTACAGGGTGCGGGAGCCGCGGATGGCGTCGGGCAGGTACTTGGTGTCCTTCTCCAGGTCCACCACGACCTGGAAGTTGCCGGAGGCGGCGTCGTAGCGGCTGATGTCCTGGATGGACTCGAGCAGGGCGGGCCCCGAGCGGTCGTGCGTCTCCGTGCCGAACAGGTCCTTGAGGCCTGGCAGCACGCTCAGCCGGATCCCCGCGAAGAACACGACGAGCACCAGCACTACGGCGCTCACCGCCTTCGCCCAGCCCGGCATGCGTGTGGACACGCGCCTGATGGGAGTCGTCATGGCGACGGCCCTCCTTCCTACTGCTCGAATTCCCCTCAAAGCCCCTGGCAGACCGTCTCGTTGGCGGATTGATACCGCTGACGGACGCAAGGAGGGCGCACGGGCGTGAACAACCGGCGCCGACTGCCGGGTGTCGGTGGTGCGGATGTGCGTTAGTGGGGCTCAATTTCACGGTCGCCCGACGGCCGCGACCACCACACCCCCTCGCCGTGCGTCAGCCCGGGCAGCCGCAGTTCGACCTCGCGCACCCGCCGGGCCGGCAGTTCCCCGGTGATCAGCCACGTCGTGGTCCCGCCCGTGGTCCCCGTGAACTCGGCTCCGGCGGCGGCAAGCCGGGCCGTGACCGGCGCCAGTGCGTCCAGCGGGACCTCCGCCTCGAAGGCGAGGTACGGCTCGTACAGCCTGGTCCCCGCCTGCTCCAGAGCCCGGCGCAGCACGATCGGTGTGAGTCCGCGGAAGTCGGCGGCGGTGCTGATCGGCGCGCAGAATCCGGACCGGATCAGCGTGACCCAGTAGTCCGTGACGGGTGCCCCGTACAGGCCGGTGGTCAGGGTGGCGTGGACCGTCTCCTCGACGGCCTGGTGGAAGGCGCGGGGGAGCGCGCCGAGTTCCGTCTCGTACGTGAACACCCCGCCCGAGCCGCGCGGTCCCGGCTGCACGCGCAGCCCGACCGTCGCCCAGTAGCGGGTGCGGTCGTGCCACGGCAGCTCGTCGAAGGCCTCGCCGACGCCGGCCGGCCGCTCCAGGAACCGGACCCGGCCCGGTTCGAAGTCGGCCTCGACACCGAAGTCCTCGGCGAGCGTCGCCGCGAGAACCTCCATCTGGACCTCGCCGTAGAGGAGCAGCGCCGTGGCGCCCGAGGCCGCCTGGCGGGCGTGCATCAGCGGGTCCTGGTCGGCGAGGGCGAGCAGGGCGGAGCGCAGGGGCGCCGCCTGTTCCGGCCGGCGGGCCCTGACGAGGGTCTCCAGTGTCGGCGGTGCGAACCGCGGGGCGCGCTCGCCTCGTGGATCGCCGAGGCGGTCGCCCACCCGGATACCGGCGACACCGGTCAGGGCCGCGATGTTCCCCGCGGTGAGCCGTTCCGCCCCGCCGACGACGTCCAGCCGCGTCACCCGGCCACAGACCTCGGTGGTCCGGCCGTCGGCCTCGCGGCGCAGGAACGTGAGGCGTTGCCGCCGGGTCACCTCACCGTCGTACAGGCGCAGGTACGCCGTCCGCTCGCCGCCGGGACCGGGCCGTACGGCGAACACCGTGCCGCGTGGTGGGCGGTCCCGCGTCGCGGGGGTGGGCGGGATCAGCCGGGTCATGCCCTGGACCAGCTCGGCGACGCCCTGGCCGCCGAGGGCGGAGCCGAAGAAGACGGGGTGGAAGGAGCCGTCGGCGGTGCGTGCCGCCAGGGCCTCGCGCAGGTCGTCCGGCGTCGGCTCGGGGCCGTCCACGACCGCCGCCAGAACGTCCTGGTCGACCTCGGCGAGGGCCTCGGCCAGCCGCCGGCCGACCGGGAGCGGCACCGCGCGGGCCCGGTCCGTGCCGAGGTCCGTCACGTCCGTCAGCGGCGCGATGTGCGGGGTCAGCCTGCGCCGGATGTCGGTGAGCAGGGCGTCGGAGCGGGCGCCCGCCCGGTCGATCTTGTTGACGAAGACCAGCGTGGGCAGCCGCAGCCGCCGCAGGGTCCGCATCAGGACGCGGGTCTGCGCCTGTACGCCCTCCACGGCGGACAGCAGCAGCACCGCGCCGTCGAGGACCTCCAGGGCGCGCTCGACCTCGGCGATGAAGTCCGAGTGCCCCGGGGTGTCGATGAGGTTGACCTGCGTGTCGCCGACGGTGAACGCGGCGACGGCGGAGCGGATGGTGATGCCGCGCCGTCGCTCGATCGTCCCGTCGTCGGTGCGGGTGTCACCGGCGTCGACGCTGCCGAGCCGCTCGATCACGCCGTGGTCGAACAGCAGCCGCTCGGTCAGGCTGGTCTTACCGGCGTCGACGTGGGCCAGGATTCCGATGTTCAGGGTGTGCATGCGTGGTCGTGTCCTCGAGAACCGTCGTCCAGTGGGGGCGCTGGGGGTTGTCGAGGAGTCGGCGCATGCGAGGGGTCCTGACGTGAGGGAGCACGGACAGCGCCCATCATGACGCGTCCCCGTGGACGGTCCGCAACCGGTTTTCGCCCGGCCCGTAGCATGAGCCCCGGCAGCCGGAATGATCACGCGAGGAGCAGAGCGTGCGAGACATCGCCGTGTTCAGCGGGAGTGCCCATCCCGAGCTGGCCCAGGAGGTCTGCGCGCATCTCGGTGTGCCGCTCAGCCCCACCCGGGTGAGCCGGTTCGCGAACGACTGCCTGGAGGTACAGCTCCAGGCCAACTGCCGGGAACGGGATGTGTTCCTCATCCAGCCGCTGGTCAGGCCGGTCCAGGAGAACCTCGTGGAGCTGCTGATGATGTGCGACGCGGCACGCGGGGCCTCGGCCGGGCGGATCAACGTCGTCATGCCGCACTACTCCTACGCCCGCTCCGACAAGAAGGACGCACCCCGCATCTCGCTGGGCGGGCGACTGGTCGCGGACCTGATGGTGGCGGCCGGTGCGAGCCGCGTCCTGGCGATGACGCTGCACTCGCCGCAGGTGCACGGGTTCTTCTCGGTGCCGGTCGACCACCTGCACGCGCTGCGCGAGCTGGCCGCGCACTTCCGGCGCTACGACCTGTCCCGCACCACCGTCGTCTCGCCGGACCTCGGCAACGCCAAGGAGGCCGCCGCCTTCGCCCGGCTGATCGGCGCCCAGGTGGCCGCCGGCGCCAAACAGCGGTTCGCGGACGACCGGGTCAGCATCAACTCGGTCATCGGCGAGGTCGCCGATCGGGACGTCATCGTGCTGGACGACGAGATCGCCAAGGGCAGTACGGTCCTCGAACTCCTGGAACGGCTACGGGAGCTGGGGCCGCGCTCGATCCGGGTCGCCTGCACGCACGGACTGTTCGCGGACGGGGCGCTCAAGCGGATCGGCGAGCAGCCCGACGTACTGGAGATCGTGTGCACCAACACCGTGCCGGTTCCGGAGGCGGAGCGCACGGACAAGCTGCGGATCCTGACCGTCGCCCCGGCGCTCGCCGAGGCCGTGCGCCGCATTCACAACGGTGAGTCCGTCAGCGCCCTGTTCGACGCGCCGCGAACCGAATAGACAGGTCGCCGGGGGACCTGGGGCCCGGCAGGTCACCAAGATCCCCGAACGACGCAGGTCATACCGTGCCGGACGTCGCCTCGGGCTGTCCCAGGGCCGCGTCCAGGGTCGGCATCGGCGGCAGCAGCCGGGCGAGGCCGGTGACCCGCAGGACGCGCAGCGTGAGCGGGTGCGTGCAGACCAGGAGCAGCCGGCCGTCGTTGTCGAGCATCCGGCTGCGGGCGCGGTAGAGCAGCCGCAGCCCGGAGCAGTCGAAGAACTCGACCCGGCTGAGGTCGATCACCACGCGGGCGTCGGACCGCCCCGTCACCCGGTCCAGGTAAGGGATGATCTCCATCGCCGCGGCGATGTCGATCTCCCCGCGGAACTCCAGCACCGTGTGTCCCCGGTCCCGGTGGACGCGCAGATGCCGGGTGAGCGGTGCGGGTACCTGCTCCACGACGACATCGCCTCCAACCGGTCCCGAAGCGGCGGGGGTGTGCCCAAATCCGTTCCCCGCCCTGCAAGTTACCCTCGATGGAGTGAATTTGAGCATGTTCGATTGACATATGTCTTCGAATTGCGACGGAGCCTTACGACAAGGCGTGCCAGGCCTTGGAGAGCGACTGGCGGAACTGCTCGCTCTGGTGGGCGGTGAGGTCCCGGACCATCCGCTCCTCCAGCTCCCGTACGGGCCCCTCGTGCTGAGCGAGCAGCTCGCGGCCGGCGTCGGTCAGCAGGATCAGCAGCTCGCGGCGGTTGCGGGGATTGCGTTCCCGGCGTACCAGGCCGCGGTTCTCCAGTGACCGTACGAGATCGGCGATGGACTGGGCGGTGACGAACGAGTCCCGGGCCAGCTGGGCCGCCGACAGGCCGTCGTGTCGCTCCAGCACGGTGAGCGCGGTGTACTGAAGTGCGGTGATGCCGGAGGATTTGACCAGGTCGTCCAGGTGTGAGCGCACAACGAGCTCCAGCTGTTTCACCATGTAGAGGAGAGACGGAAGTGCCTTGACTGCCTGGGTGTCCACCATGACTTCAGGTTAGAGCATTGACAGGAAACCTGTCTGTAATGAGACTGCGAACCAACAGGAATCCTGTTGATTGAAATCTTGGCGATGAGGCTGAGGAGTGGCGATGACCACCATCGAGATCGAACCCGGACGGCTCTTCATCGGGGGACAGTGGCGCGAGGCCGCCGACGGCGCGCGCACCGAGGTGCTCGACCCGTCCCGGGGCACGGTCGTCACCACCGTCGCGGAGGCGGGCGCGGCCGACGTGGACGCTGCCGTACGCGCCGCCCGCGGGGCCTTCGACGACGGCCGCTGGTCGGGGCTGAGCGGCCGTGAGCGGGG
Organism: Streptomyces sp. NPDC006602; assembly: GCF_042870385.1. Taxonomy (NCBI): domain Bacteria; kingdom Bacillati; phylum Actinomycetota; class Actinomycetes; order Kitasatosporales; family Streptomycetaceae; genus Streptomyces; species Streptomyces sp. NPDC006602. The sequence goes on from NZ_JBIAHG010000017.1 coordinate 153,914, forward strand.
CCGGATCCTGTACCGGGTCGCCGAGCTGATCCGGGAGAACGCCGAGGAGCTCGCCGCGCTGGAGAGCCTGGACGTGGGCAAGCCGATCACCCTGTGCCAGGCCGTCGACGTGACGAACGCGGCCAACGACTACGAGCACTTCGCCGCCCTCGCCCACTCCCTGGACGGCGCGACCCGCGACACGCCACTGAACGCCCTCGCGTACACCAAGCGCGAGCCGCTCGGCGTGGTCGCCGCGATCACGCCCTTCAACTTCCCGCTCATCCTGGCCGGCTCCAAGATCGCCCCGGCGCTCGCGGCCGGGAACACCGTGGTCCACAAGCCCGCCGACGAGACCCCGCTCAGCGCCCTCTACATGGCCGGGCTGCTGCGGGACGCGGGTGTCCCGGACGGCGTGGTCAACGTCGTCACCGGCTCCGGCCCGGTGGCCGGTGAGGCACTGCTCAGGCACGGCGGCGTCGACAAGATCGCCTTCACCGGCTCCACAGCCATCGGCCGGCACGCCGCGAGCGTCGCCGGCGAGAACCTCAAGCCCGTGACCATGGAACTCGGCGGCAACGCGGCCCACATCGTCTTCGAGGACGCCGACCTGGAGAAGGCGGTCGGCGCCGTCATCAAGGGCTTCGTCTTCAACACCGGACAGTTCTGCATGGGCGGCCCGCGGCTGCTGGTGTCCCGCCCGGTCTACAGCACCATGCTCGGCATCCTCGCCGAGGCCGTGCCCGGCGTGCCGGTCGGCGACCCCCGGCAGCCCGAGACCGTCGTCGGCCCGATGGCGGGGGAGCGGCACCTCAAGAAGGTCGAGGAGTACGTCGAGATCGCCCGCAAGGAGGGCGGCCGCATCGTCTGCGGCGGCGAACGGCTCGACCTCGACGGCGGCTACTACTACAAGCCCACCGTGATCGCCGACCTGCCGAACGACTCCCGGGTCGTCCAGGAGGAGGTCTTCGGACCCGTCCTCACCGTGCAGCCCTTCGACTCCGAGGAGGAGGCGATCCAGCTCGCCAACTCCACGCCGTACGGCCTGGCTTCGGGTGTCCAGACGTCGAACCTCGCCCGCGCCCACCGCATCGCCGACCGGCTCCAGGCGGGCATCGTCTGGATCAACGACTGGGCGATGCTCGACCCGGCCGTCCCGTTCGGCGGGGTCAAGGACTCCGGCTTCGGCCGCGAGTACGGGACCGAGGCGCTCGCCTCGTACACCAGGGTCAAGTCCGTCGTCGTCTCGCTCGACTGAATGCGCTTGAAATCAAGAGGAGTTCGTACGATGACCATCACCACCCGCGCAGCTGTCGTCGAGTCCGGCGGGGCGCCCTTCACGCTCAGCGACGTCCAGCTCGACGAGCCCGGCCCGCACGAGGCGGTCGTCCGCATGGTGGCGACCGGCCTGTGTCACACCGACCTCGGCGTGGCGAGCGGCGGTCTGCCCTTCCCGCTGCCCGGCGTCCTGGGCCACGAGGGCGCCGGTGTCGTCGAGGCCGTCGGCTCGGACGTCACCGGGGTCGCACCCGGCGACCACGTCGTGCTGTCCTTCACCTCCTGCGGCGAGTGCCGCAACTGCCGGGGCGGCCACCCGGCGTACTGCGCCACCTGGCTCCCGCTGAACCTCATCGGCGGCCGCCGGGCCGACGGCACGAGCACCATCAGCCGCGACGGGGAGCCGCTCGGCGGGCACTTCTTCGGCCAGTCCTCGTTCGCCGAGCGGGCGTTGGTCGACGAGCGCAGCCTCGTCAAGGTCGACCCGGACGTGCCGCTGGAGTCGATCGCCCCGCTGGGCTGCGGCGTACAGACCGGCGTCGGCGCCGTGTGGAACGTGCTGAAGCCGGTCACCGGCAGTACCGTCGTCGTCCTCGGCGCCGGGGCCGTCGGCCTCTCGGCCGTGATGGCCGCCGCCCTCACCCCCGCCACCAACATCGTCGCCGTCGACCGGGTTGGCGAACGCCTGTTGCTGGCAAAGGAGTTGGGCGCTACCCACACCGTCAACGCGGGCGAGGCCGAGCTTGGCGAGGCGCTCGCCGAGATCACCGGCGGCCAGGGCGCGGATGGCATCGTCGAGACCACCGGCAACGTCGGTGTCCTGCGCCAGGGCGTCGACGCCCTGGCCGCCCGCGGCACCCTGGTCATCGTCGGCGCCCCGGCGTTCGGCACCGAGGTCGCCCTGGACGTCAACGGGATGCTCGGCGGCAAACGGGTCGTCGGCCTCACTCTGGGCGACGCCGAGACGCAGACCTTCATCCCCGCCCTGGTCCGGCTGGTCAAGGAGGGGCGGCTCCCGCTGCACCGCCTGATCAGCACCTATCCGTTCGCGGACATCGACCAGGCGGTGCGGGACATGGGCGCGGGCAAGGCGATCAAGCCCGTGCTCACGTTCTGACGCCGGGGGCTGACGCCGGGGGCTGACGCCCTGGGTCAGTCGACCGTGAGGACCAGCTTCCCCGTGGTCCGGCCGGTGCCGCCCAGCGCATGCGCCTCGGCGGCATCGGCCAGCGGGAAGGTGCGTGCGATCGTGGCCCTCAGCTTCCCCTGCTCCACGAGGTCCGCGATCGCCCGCATCCCGGCCCGGTCCGCGTCCACGAGCATCCTCAGGGCCCGTACGCCGAGCCGCTCGGCCTCCTCGTGGAAGTCGTCCGACCCGACCGGCAGGATCGACACCACGATCCCGCCCGGTTGCAGCACGCGCAGCGACTTCACGGAGGTCTCGCCGCCGATCGTGTCCAGGACGACGTCGACGTCCTTCACGACCTCGGCGAAGTCCGTCTCCCGGTAGTCGATCGCCTCGTCCGCGCCGATCTCGCGCAGGAAGTCGTGCTTGCCCGCGCTCGCCGTGCCGATCACGTACGCGCCCCGCGCCTTGGCGATCTGTACGGCCACGTGCCCGACCCCGCCGGCCGCCGCGTGGATCAGCACCCGCTGTCCCGGCTGGAGATCCGCGTTCTCGACCAGCGCCTGCCACGCCGTCAGGGAGACCAGGGGCAGCGCACCCGCCTGCGTGTGGTCGATGACGGACGGCTTGTGCGTGAGGGCGCGGACCGGGGCGATGACGTACTCGGCGTGCGAACCGCGGCCGAAGGGGTACGGCAGCATGCCGAACACCTCGTCGCCGGGCCGGAACGTGGCCACACCGACGCCGGCCGCCTCCACCACACCGGAGACGTCCCAGCCGAGCACGAAGGGCGGCTCGCCCAGGAAGCCGCCGGTCGCCCGGTGCTTCCAGTCGGTGGGGTTGAGGCCGGCGGCGCGGACCTTGACCAGCACCTGGTTCGGGCGCGGGCGAGGCCGCTCCAGCTCGACTTCCTTCAGGACCTCGGGACCGCCGAGGACGTCCTGGCTGATGGCTCGCATCGTGTTCACAGTGCTCATGGTGAAACAGCCTGCCGGAAGCCGCGCGCCCGGGAAATGGCACGATTGCCAACATTCGATAGGATCGCGCCATGGCGGACGTGGAGCGGGTCGAGCGGGTCGTGGTGCTGGCCCTGGACGGTGTGTACCGTTCCTGGGCAGTGAGCGGGAGTGAGTCCGCGCACTGGCACGCTCCGAACGGTCTTGGGCGCTCCCCCAGAGGGGGCACCCCCAGGTCGTCCGCTTTCGCAACCGGGTGGCAACACGGATCCTGTCCGTGGTCCGGTCCCGGAAGGGCGGAGTCCCTCACGATCTGGCCATATGAACACGGCCAGAGGCGACAGGGAGGCCCTGAACCATCTCGCTGGTGGAGCAGGGGCCCCGCACGCTGGCACCGTGCTCGGCGTCCCAGATCGCGTCGCTCACGTTACTCCGGCCTGCACCGGACACCGCAAGCCCGAAAGCTGACCATCACACGATCGAGCTAAATCACCCTCACGCCCGCTCCCCGGCGAGCAGTTGCCTACCCCTTCGAGCTGGGCATCCCCAGCCGGATCCTCGGCGCGGCCGACGGCCGGTACGAGGTGCTGACCTGCTCCGTCGACGGCCGCCCGGTACGCACCCGTTCAGGGACGGCGGCCAGGCCCAGTACATCGAGCAGCCGGTCCCGGAGCAGGGCGCCGCGAGCACCGCCGCGACCCGCGCCTGGGCCCTGGAGCGGCTCGGCGAACCCCTGACCCTGGCCCACCTCGCCGGCCGCGCCCGGATGAGCCTGCGCACCTTCGCCCGCCGCTTCAACGAGGAGGTCGGCCTCAGCCCCGGCCGCTGGCTGATCCAGCAGCGCGTGGCCCGCGCCCGGCACCTTCTGGAGTCCAGCGACCTGTCCGTGGACCAGATCGCCGGACAGGTCGGCTTCGCCACCGGCGCCTCCCTGCGCCAGCACCTGCACGCCTCCATCGGGGTCTCGCCGCAGGCGTACCGGCGGACGTTCCAGACAGCGGCCCGCTGAACGTTCCGTACGGCTGCCGCGTCGGAGGACCGGACAGTGATCAGGTGACGGGGAACAGGGGCGGGGATGCGCAGAGGGCTCGTGGCGGTGGCGGTACTGGCGGCGACGGTGGCCATGGGGTGCGGTGCGGACGCGGAGACGGACGTGGTCGTGGAGGGCACAGCCCCGGCCACGCCCTACGGCGGACCGCTGTACCTGCCCACGAGGGACCTGGACGAGGACGGCGAGCGGGCCGCTCTCATCGAGTCGGGTGCCGCGGGGCGGGCGCTGGAGTGTGACGGCGAGGTCTACTCGGGCGGCCAGGGTGAGACGTGGGGCAAGGGGGACGGCGGTGCCACCCCCGAAGAGGGGCTGAAGCTGTATTTCGACATCGAGCAGCCGGAGGTGCCCCGGTCCGGTTACCGCCTGGAGCGCGAGGAGGACGGCCGCGTCCTCTACTCCTATGACGTGGAGGGCAGGACCAAGGTCGCCGTCGTCGTCGCCAAGGACCAGAAGCACAGGCCCGGTTGGGGCCCGGAGACCGTCGCCTCCTGCGACCCGGCCGAACTGCCTGCGAGTTTCACCGACTCCGTGAACCGCGAGATCTGGACCGACCGGCAGGGGAAGCGGCTCCCGACCACCACCATCAGGAGCCACGCCGGTCCGGAACACTGCGACTGGCAGAGCGCGCACTTCCTGTCTCTGGGCCGGGGCGGGGACGAGCGGCAGTATGTCCGCGATCCCGAGTCGGTGTTCGAGACCGACTCGCTCACCACCCCGTACGACGGGGACGTCCGCATGCCCGAGGACGCCCGGGACACCGGATATCGCCTGGACGAGCGGGAGTTGTGGCTGACGGACGACCGGTCCACCGCCTACGTCCGCACACCCGACGGCGTGGAGGCCTGGCCCATGACGAAGCGGCCAGTGGCCTGCATGTGACGCCTCACCTGCTCGCGTGCAGCGCGAGCAGCAACTGCCAGACCTGGTCTGCGATCTCGCGGGCGTCGGCTTCGAGGAGCCCGTGCAGCCAGTCGCCCAGGACACCGGCGAAGGTGGCGGCGACGGCCGAGGCGACCAGCGGGGCGTCCGCCGCGCCCGCGAGTTCGCGCTCGCGCAGGCTGTAGGCGCGCAGATCCCGGTGCAGCACCCGGCCCAGGGGGCCGCCCCCGCCCGGGGTCAGCAGCACGCGGTACAGCGTGGCGCGCGGGGCGAGCGAGTCGAAGAACTCCGCCAGCGCGGGCGGCGCGTGCACCGGGTCGGGCCGGCCGCGCCAGGCGTGCAGCGCGTCCACGGCCTCCCGTACGACGTCGGCGCAGGCGTCGACCGCCAGGGCCTCCAGGCCGTCGTAATGGACGTAGAACGTGGCCCGCCCGACCCCGGCCCGGCGCACCAGCGCGGCCACGCCGACCTCCGCGAGGGGCCGCTCGGCGCACTCGTCGAGCAGGGCCTGCCGCAGCCGTGCCCGGGTGCGCGCGGCCCGCGGGTCCTGCGGGGCTTCCCGGTTCACCGGGCCAGCAGGACGGCGCCCAGGGCGAGCGCGCCCGGCAGGGCCTGGGCGAACAGGATGCGGCGGTTCGCGGTGACGGACCCGAACACGCCGGCGACCACGACACAGACCAGGAAGAACACCTGCGCGCGGAAGCCGGTGGGATCCGAGGCGACCAGCCCCCACACCAGCCCCGCCGCGAGAAACCCGTTGTAGAGCCCCTGGTTGGCGGCCATCGGCGCGGTCGCCGCCGCCATCTCCCGATCGAACCCGTGCAGCGCCCTACCGGGCTTCTTCTGCCACAGGAACACCTCCATCACCAGAATGTAGACATGCAAGGCGGCCACCAGGCCGACGAGCACGGACGCCAGGGTCTCCATGAGCTTCCTCTATTTCTTGGACGGGTGCCCACTATAGCTGGACAGCTGTCCAGGAAGTCACGGTGTCGGTGCCCGCCGTCACTCGGGCATCCATAGGGATTTGTCGATGTGTGGGTTCCTGTCGGAGAGTGACGGAACCCTCACCTCCGCCGGGCGGCGGAGGTTGATCCTTTCGGCTTCCAACCCGATAAGCTCCCTTTCGGCGCTGCGAGTTGACGCGATTTCGATCGGTCCTCGCGCGGTGCGCACCCATGAGCGCGGTCCCCCTGGATCACCCCCCTGAACAACCCCCCTCGTTCGGTCGTGTTGCTTCGAAGGATGCAGATGGAACTCGCCACTCCGCCGTCGGCGGCGCGGGCCCCTGTCGCCTGGTACAGCTGGTGGCTGATGCCGTTGGCCTTAGGCGGCGGGACAGTTGCCGCCACGTTCGTCAGCGCGGAGCGAATAACCGCCGTCGTCGCGGGCGCCGCCGCGACGGCAGCCGGCACGGTGTGCGTTCGCCTCCTGCTCCGCACCCGCGGGGCCCTGCACCGGGCGGAGGGCTCCTTCCGCACCTCGCAGGCCGAGCACTCCCAGCAGTGGCAGCAGCACGTCGCGGGCCTGGAGCGGAAGTACTCGGCCGAACGCGCGGTCCAGGAGGCCCAGTTCGCCGACCAGGCAGGCGCCTACGAAGTCCGACTGGTCGAGCAGTCCCGGGCGTACGAGGCACGGCTCGCCGAGCAGAGCACCGCGTACGAGGCACGGCTCGCCGACCGGGCCACGTCCTACGAAGCGCAGCTCGCCGACCAGGCCGAGGTCTGGAAGGAACAGCTGGCGCACCAGCAGAACGCGGTCGCCCGCCTCGCCGGTGAACAGTTGCCGGACGCGCTGCGGCGCCTGCGCGACGGTGAGACCGTCGACGACCTGCTGCCCACCGCCAACCAGTGCGCGAAGGTCAGCGCCGACCTTCAGGCCGAACTCCGCAAGATCCTCAGAACCGCCCTGATCGGCGTCGAGGAGGAGTTCAACCGCTCGACCTCCGCCGAGCAGGCCGTCATCAGCATCGGCAACCGCATCCACGTGCTGACCAGCAAACTCCGCGGTCGCCTGCACGAGATGCAGGGCGAGCACGGCAGGCTGCCGGCCGTCGCCCGCGGCCTGATGGAGCTCGACCAGGAGATCGGCCCCGCCGACTGCCTCGCCGCCAGTATCGGCGTGCTCGGCGGCTCGGACCGCCCCGGCCGGCAGTGGCAGGAGCCGCAGCGTCTGCTGAGCGTGGTGCGCGGCGGCATCGGCCGCATCAAGGACTTCCACCGGGTGGAGGTAGGCCGGCTGCCCGAACTCGGCGTCGACGGCGCTCTGGTCGACCACCTCACGCTGATCTTCGCCCACCTGCTGGACAACGCGGCCCGCTACTCGCCGCCCACCGAGCCGGTGGTCGTCTCCGGCAAGGAGGTCCCCAACGGCGTCGGGATCGAGATCCAGGACTCCGGCAAGGGCCTGAGCGAGGAGAAGAAGCGCGACGCCGACAACGCCCTCGCGGGCACCGCCGCCCGACCGGGCCTCGGTGGCGTCTCCGAGGACGCCAACCTCGGCCTCAGGGTCGTCGGCGCCCTCGCCCGCCGTTACGGCATCCGCGTCACCTTCGCGGACTCGCCCTGGCTCGGCACCTCGGTGGTGGTCGTGGTCCCGCACAAGTACTTCAGCCGGCTGCCCGCGGCCACCCCTGCGGCCCCGGCCCCGGTGGTCCAGGCCGCGGCAGCCGACCAGGCCCGCGTTCCGGCCGCCGGCGAGCCCGCGGCGGAGGAGCCCGACCCCCTGGCCACCACGCCCGGCGGACTGCCCAAGCGCAGGAGCAAGCGGGGCGAGGCGGCGCGGCCCCAGCCGGCCGAGCGCACCGGGCGAACCGGGGAGACCGGCGTCCCGGCCGTCCCGCCCGATGAGTCCTTCACCGGCCTGGCCGCCTTCGCCACCGCCGGGCGCGCGTCCATCGAGGCAGACGGGACGGCCGACGGCCGCGAGTCCGCAGAGCACCGCAATGAAGAGAGCGACAAGTCCACATGACGCAACAGGGAACCGACGTGAGCTGGGCGCTGCGCGATCTGGTGGAATCCATCCCGGAGATCCGCTTCGCCCTCGTGGCCTCCAGCGACGGCAAGGCGATCACCTCGTTCGGCGCCGAGGACCCCGACGACGTGGACCGTTTCGCGGCAGTGGTGGCCGGCCTGCAGGCGCTGGCCCAGCCGGTCGCCGAGCAGTTCCCCACGTACGCGGGGCAGCTCAGGCTGGCGATGATCGAGGTCGACGGCGGTCACCTCTTCGTCGTCCGCGCGGGGGTGCAGACGTATCTCGGCGTCCTTGCCGGAGAAGGCCTCGACCAGGGGCTGCTCGGACACCAGATGAGGGATCTGGCCCGCCGGATGGGTGAGCTCCTCGGGACCACTCCGCGCCTGGAGGAGCACTCTGGATGAGTGCTCCCCGTCGGCCCACGGACGCTCCCCCAAGCTCTCGGCTTCGCTCGAGCAGGGGGGACCCCCAAGGTCTCGAGCGCTACTACGTCCTGACCGGAGGGCGAAGCGGACCGGGCGGTTCGGCGTCGAGTCTCGACGTGGCGACCCTCATCGTCTCCCGCACCGCACCCGTACCGGGTATGCAGCACGAGCACGAGGAGATCCTCCGACGCTGCCGCGATCCGCTGTCGGTGGCCGAACTCGGCGCCCATCTCGCACTGCCCTTCAACATTGTCGCGGTACTGCTGGCGGATCTTCTCGAGGCAGGGCGTGTCGAAGCCCGTGACCCCGTCCCGGCGCACGACGCCCGTCGCGGACCGGACCTCGCGCTCCTGGAGGAGGTACTCAGTGGACTTCAAAGGCTCTGACCATCCCGGCCGACCGGACGGCGCCCTGGAGGCGAACGGCCAAACGGGTGCCTGCGACGCCCGCGACCGGGCCGCCGGCCGTGACGTACTACTCAGCGCTCTGACACGGCACTTGACGCAACGCTCCGCCGTCGCACCGGAGCTCCGATGACTGACCAGACCACAGAGGGCCCCGACGCCCCGCGCGGCTGCCCGGTCGCCCACGGCGGGGTCGATGTCGCCCGGCTGTACGGCCCGGAGGCGGCGGCCGACCCCTACGGCGGCTACGAGCGGCTGCGCAAGGAATACGGCTCCGTCGCGCCGGTGCTGCTCGAGGGCGACATCCCGGCCTGGCTGGTCCTCGGCTACCGCGACAACCGGCGGGTGCTGGACAACCCCGGCCAGTTCAGCCGGGACGCCCGGATCTGGCGGGACTGGCAGGACGGCCGGGTGGAGGCGACCTCCCCGCTGCTGCCGATGCTCGCCTGGCGCCCCGACTGCGCCTCCCAGGACGGCGAACCGCACCGCAGGCTGCGCGGCGCCGTCACCGACGGGCTGCTGGCCGCGTCCGGTCGCGGCGTCCGCCGCCATGCCACGCACTTCGCACACAAACAGATCGACGCGTTCGCGGACGCCGGACAGGCCGACCTGGTGGCGGACTTCGCCGAGTACCTGCCGATGCTCGTCCTCACCCGCATCCTCGGGCTGACCGCGGCGGAGGGGCGCAGCCTGGTCGAGGCCTGCGCCCAGGTCCTCAAGGGCGGTGAGGACGCCGTCGCGCACAACGACCGCATCATCCGGCTCCTCGGTGAACTCACCGAACGCAGGCGGGCCGAGCCGGGATCCGACTTCACCACCGCCCTCCTCGAGCACCACGCCGGGCTCGACACGGAGGAGGTCGTCAGCCATCTGCGGCTGGTGCTGATCGCCGCGCACACGACCAGCAACCTGCTGGCCCGGGTGCTGCAACTCCTCCTCACCGACACCGCCCAGCTCTCCGGCCTGATCAGCGGTCAGCTGAACATCTCCGCGGTGGTGGAGGAGGTCATGTGGAACTCGCCGCCGCTGGCGGTCATGCCGGGGCGTTTCGCCGCCACCGACCTCGAACTCGGCGGACACCACATCCACGAGGGCGACCTACTCGTCCTCGGGCTCGCGCCGGGCAACCTCGACCCGGAGGTCCGGCCCGACCCGGAGGTCTCCGTCCAGGGCAACCAGTCGCATCTCGCGTTCGGCGCGGGCCCGCACGAGTGCCCCGGGCAGAACATCGGCCAGTCCATCATCGAGGTCGGCGTGGACATCCTGCTGCACCGGCTGCCGGGTCTGTGCCTCGCCGTTCCGCCGGAGGACCTCACCTCGACCGCCTCCGCCTGGGAGTCCCGGCTGGACAGCCTGCCGGTCGAGTTCGCCGTGTAGTCCGCTTCCCGTGCAGGTCGCGCAGACTGAATCGGCCCGGCCGGGATATCCGCTGGGTACAGGGCGGCGGGACACCACCGTTCCGCGCCCCGACCCTCGGAGGAGACATGGCACTGGTCAAGACAGGCGTCGTCGTGCTCGACTGCGCCGAGCCCGAGAAGCTCGCCGTGTTCTACAAGGAACTGCTGGGCGCCGAGCAGACGCACGAGAGTGCCAACCGGATCGAGATCAAGGGCGCCGGCGGGCTCTGCATGGCCTTCCGTCGCGATGTGAACGCCACGCCGCCGAGCTGGCCGCGACCCGAGAACGCCCTGCAGTCCCACCTCGACTTCGTGGTGGAGGACCTGGACGAGGCGGAGCGCAAGGTGGTCGGGCTCGGCGGGCGGCCCCTGGATACGAAGGACGCGGCCGGACCGTACGAGGAACGCGGTTACGCCGACCCGGCCGGCCACTCCTTCACCCTGCGCCTCATCCCGTCGACCGCGCCGAAGCAGGGCTGAGCCCCGCCGTCAGTCCCGGCCGCCCTTCTCGCCGGTCGGCCAGACACCGGTCGAGCGTTCGATGGCCTTGGCCCCCGTGCGGTCCACCGCGCTGCGCACCACGGCGAAGATGGCGCCCTGGATCGCTGCGGCCAGCAGGATCTCTCCCCAGCCGCGGTCCCGATCCAGGGCATCGGGCGCGTCGTCCTCGTGCCGGATCGCCTTCCAGATCTTCTGGAAGGCGAGTCCCGCCAGCGTTCCGCTCGTCCAGCCCAGCACGAAGCCGACAGGCTTGTAGGCGAAGGACAGCTTCTTCTTCTTGGCCACGTGAATCTCCTTGGTCAGCGGGTGGGTCGGTGGTCTTCCGGGACCTGCTCGCCCGCGGGTACCGGACCAGGCGGCGTCCCCTCGCCGAACGGCCGGCCGCCCAGTTCCTCCCGGTGATGGGGCGTCAGCCAGCTAGACAGGTCCGGCCCGAGGGGCACGATGCCGGTCGGGTTGATGCCGGTGTGCACCTGGTGGTAGTGCCGCTTGATGTGGTCGAAGTCGACGGTGTCGCCGAAGCCCGGTGTCTGGTAGAGGTCACGGGCGTACGACCACAGGACCCCGTTCTCGGTCAGCTTCCAGAGGTTGCACTTGAAGTGCCCGTGGTAGACGGCGTCGAAGCGGACCAGGGTGGTGAACAGCCGGATGTCCGCCTCGGTGATCGCGTCGCCGACGAGATAACGCTGCCGGGCCAGCCGGGGCGTCAGCAGGTCCAGGCGCCGGAAGACGCCCTCGCACGCGGCCTCGTACTCCTCCTGGTCCGTCGCGAAGCCTGCCCGGTACACCCCGTTGTTGACGTCTTCGTAGACGTCCGCCATCACCGAGTCGATCTCGTCGCGCAGCGCCCGCGGATACAGGTCGGGCGCGCCTTCCCGGTGCAGCGCGCTCCACTCGGTGGCGAGGTCCAGGGTGATGCGCTGGTAGTCGTTGGTGACCAGTTTGCCGCTGGGCACGTCCACGATCGCGGGCACGCTCACGCCGCCCGGATAGTCGCTCTCCCGCCGGTCGTAGGCCTCGCTGAGGTAGCGGATGCCGAGGACGGGGTCGCGGCCGTCGGGGTCGAGGGTGAAGCGCCAGCTGCGGTCGTCCTGGATCGGGTCGGCGATCGCCATCGACAGCGCGCCCTCCAGGCCGAGGAGCCGCCGGGAAATGACCGCGCGGCTCGCCCACGGACACGCGCGGCTGACCACCAGCCGGTAGCGGCCGGCCTCCACCGGCCAGCCCTCCCGGCCGTCCGCGGTGATCCGGTCCGCGAAGTGGCTCTTGGACCGCTTGAACCTCCTGTGGCCGTATTCGCTGTTGCCGTCGTCTCCGGCACCCATGCTCCTCTTCCTCCCTGCTGTGTGCCTTCCCTGGTGAACGCGTTCCCCGTTTTCCGCCGACGGCACGGTGTGAGCGCCATCGACCGGGGCAGTCGGCGAAGGTGACAGGGACATCCTCGAATCAGGACGCAGACCGCAAGACCCGCGTCACGGTGCTGGTGGCGCTCGCCGCCAACCTCGTGATCGCGGTCGCCAAGGCCGTAGGGGGGCTCCTGGCGGGATCGCCGGCGCTGCTGTCGGAGGCCGCGCACTCCGTGGCCGACAGCATGAACGAGGTCTTCCTGCTCGCCGCGCTGCGCCGCAGCCGTCGCCCCGCCGACCGGCGCCACCCCTTCGGCTACGGCAAGGAGCGGTTCTTCTGGTCGCTCCTCGCGGCCGTCGGGATCTTCGTGATGGGCGGCTGCTTCTCGTTCTTCCAGGGATTCGAGGCCCTCAGAAACGGTGCCGAGGAGAAGTTCAGCGGATATGTGGCGGGCCTGGCCGTGCTCGGCGTCGCTCTCCTGGCCGAAGGACTCTCGCTGGTCAGGGCCCTGTACCAGGTCCGCCGACAGGGGCTGGGCATGGACGGTCTGCGCGACCCCGCCCTGCGGACAGTCGTCGCCGAGGACGGCACGGCCGTGCTCGGCGTCACCCTCGCGATCGTCGGCATGGCGCTGCACATGGCCACCGGGCAGGTGGTGTGGGAGGCGTCCGCGTCCCTGGCGATCGGCGCGCTGCTCGTCTACGTGGCCTACCGGCTCGGCCGCGAGACACGGGACCAGTTGATCGGGGAGGCCGCCGACGCGGAGTCCAGCGGCAGGATCCGGGCGCTGCTTCAGGCGCAGCCCGAGATCGACAGTGTGGAGGCACTGTTCACGATGAAGATGGGGCTGGACTCGCTCCTGGTGGCCGCCCGCATCGACCTGGTGCCCGGACTGGAGAGCGAGCGGGTCGAGGAGGTCGCGGTGCGGATCAAGCGGTCCATCGCCAGTACCGTTCCGGGGACCGGGCAGATCTTCCTCGACGTGACCGACCGGCCCGCCGAAGAGGCACGAGAAAGCCCCGCCGCGACGGGGGAACGCGGCGGGGCCTGACGCTCGGGTGCCCGGCGGACGCGGGTCCATGCGTGTCCGGGCGAGAATTTTTCCCCGGGAGGTTCAGCATGATTCTTGCGACGAACCCCGGGCGTTCACGCCCGGGAGGAATCGCATCCCCGTGACTGGGGCGCGGAGCGCCGCAGCATCACTGTGTCGGCTCGGCCGGGGAGCGGCCGGGTGATGCGAGCGCGTGGTCGGTTGAGTCACTCGATGTGATGAACGCGGCCGAACGCGTGGTGGCATCTCGTACGGGTGCCTACGATCAGTGATCGTGAAGCTGGTGGTGCAGGT